>CAZDDX010000001.1:0-637296 GCA_964504345.1 uncultured Owenweeksia sp.
AACTCCATCTGCGAAGTAATCGTCGTTTGAAGTTGATGGAGCCGTCGCCCCACCAGGCGGCGGCTTTTTTTTTTGAGAAATTATCGTTTGGATTTTGCACGTTCAATTTCCTTCGTATATTTGCACTCCCAAACGGGAACAACTTAAAGGGTGAATAGCTCAGCTGGTTCAGAGCATCTGCCTTACAAGCAGAGGGTCCGGGGTTCGAATCCCTGTTCACCCACAAAAAAAAGCCTGCATTTGCAGGCTTTTTTTATTTCTAGGTACCGCTTTACGGTTTTCGTAAGTCAAAAGCATTAGGGGGCTTCGGTAGAGTCGTTTACCGGTTTGAACTCCAGACTCAGGCTGTTGACGCAGTAGCGCAATCCCGTTTCCGTTGGGCCGTCGGGAAAAACATGGCCCAAATGTCCGCCGCATTGGGCGCAAAGAATTTCGGTCCGAATCATTCCGTGGGAAACATCGCGCTGTTCCCGCACACGCCCACCGTCCAAAGCGGCATCAAAAGATGGCCAGCCGCAATGAGCGTCAAACTTATTCTCGCTGGAAAAGAGCGCCGCGCCACAGCCGGCACACGAATAAGTACCTTCTTTAAAGTGCAAGTTGTACTCACCAGTTCCTGGATATTCGGTTCCTTTCTCCCGAAGAATTCGGTACTGTTCGGGGCTCAATTGCGAGCGCCATTCGGCTTCGCTGCGTTCAATGGGGTATTTTTCCATATCGGAATCGGTTTTGGACTTGTTGGACACACGGCATCCGGTGGTGGTAACGGCCACCAAGAGTATTCCAAAGAGTAGATGCTTCATTGAAGTAAATAACCCACAACGGCCTCCCATGTTTCCGCACGCCACAAAATCTTTCGGTGTCCTAGTGGGGACGTGGCAATCAGGGTACTTTGCGGAAAATGGTCGCGAAGGCACTCAGCATCGTTAAACGGCACTTCCACGTCGTCCGGGGAGTGCAGGATCAGCAGCGCGCCCGTATGCTTTGCCAAATGGGGAGAGTAAAAATGCGGGTCTGAACCCAGTTCGCGGGTTACGCGCGCAAACAGTCTATCTACATACCGTTGGGGCAATCCAGACTGCTGTACAAATTCATGAAATACGCGCTCGGTTTTGCCAAAAGCACTGATGGTTACCAAACGTTGCCACGTGCTACCGTGTTCCGTAGACATAAGCAGTGCTCCGCCACCCAAACTGTGCCCTACCCCAGCGAAAAAAGGACCGTGGTTTTCTTGCATCCAGGAGGCGAACTGGGCGAAATCGCGCAACGAACTGAATCCAGTTTGACCCGCAACGTGGCCCGGTGCCACAGGCACCCAGCATTCAAAGCCAGCAGACTGAAGTGCCGCAACAACCCCACCCATTTGCGTAGGACGACCGCTCCAGCCGTGCAGCACCAAAACCCGACCTTGGAATGGGCAGATTACAGCCGCAGCCGCCACGGCCACCGGCAAAACACCCCACGGAGTGGTTTCCTGAATCCAGGTCCATTGCTCCAGGTAGATTTTTTCGCGTTCCGGCGTTTGATGCGGTCTAGGTAGGAAAAACAATCGGTACAACACCCCGAATGCGGCACGCTCAGAAAAAAAGTGCAGCAACTTTAGTCCGCATTTAATGCTTTTTGGAAACAAGGAAAAGGGTTGAGGTGTAGTGCTTTTAGCCATGCGCGTAGGGTGTGTGTTGGTCTCCCTGGAAGCTTGCAAAGTAGCGCAAGATTTACTGCGGTCGGGCAAAAAAAAAGTCCGCACCGTGCGGACTTAAATCGATTTGGTGCCCTGGACTGGACTCGAACCAGCACGACCGTAGGTCACCACCCCCTCAAGATGGCATGTCTACCAATTTCACCACCAGGGCCTTTGTGACTTGGCTGGGATTCGAACCCAGGGCCCATACATTAAAAGTGTATTGCTCTACCAGCTGAGCTACCAAGTCAATGCTTCTCTCAAAGCGGGTGCAAATATACACATGCTTTTCAAAAAAACCAATACATTCGGGCGATTACCTTTGTTTTTATGGAAGGACTGGTTCGACCCGTTGTTTTGGTGGGCTACATGGCTGCGGGTAAATCTACTACAGCCAGACGTTTAGCCAAATTCTGGTCCATTCCCTCGTTGGACTTGGATCATCTCATTGAACAAAATACGGGTTTATCGCCTGCTGATTGGTTACGAAACAAAGGCGAGGTTGCCTTTCGAAAAGCGGAAGCAGCCGTCTTGCGGGAATTGAATTGGACCGAATCCTTTGTGCTCGCAAGTGGGGGTGGGACGCCCTGTTACGCCGGAAACATGGATTTCATGCGGCAACACGCCCTAATCGTTTACCTGCAGTGGCCGGTGTCGGTCTTGGTGGATCGCTTGCGCTTGCTGCGGTCCTCCAGGCCGCTTTTGGACGGAGTGGCCGACGATTATTTGCCCGCTTATGTTGGGGCGCATTTGCTCGAACGCAATCACTTCTACGGACAAGCGTCGTTAAGGGTTCTCATGGATCCGCACGAAAGCGAAGCGGAGTCTGCAGAACGCGTACGCTTGGCCTGCGAGAAAGCTTTTGGGATCAGTCCCGGAGTGAAACCGTAATGGCTCCCGTGCCGTTGAAATGAACGTCTACGTGGTCCTTTAAGCTGGTACTCAGGGACAATCCCTTGATGTCCGCCTTGATGGGAAAGGACTTGTGGTTTCGGTCCACCAAAACCGCAGTGGTCAAGCGCTTGAGCGGTGCCTGCAACAGGTGCTTAACCCCGTAAATCAATGTAGCTCCGGAGTTTAAAACGTCGTCCACGAGCACCACGCATCGGTTGCTCAATTCTTCTACAGGAAGACTGCAAACGGTTGGGCCCTCGTGTGGGTTGCGTTTGTTGACGGAAAGCTCCACCAGTTCAACAGACATCGAACTGCGCAAGCGCACTCGATTTGCCAGGTGCTCCGCCAATTTGAATCCGGATTGAGCCAAGCCAACCACCACTAAATCCGTCTCACCCCAGTGGCGCTCCGTGATTTCCCAGGCCATGCGGTCCAGTTTGCGGTTGACCGCATCCGCGTCCAGAATGTGTTGTGCAGTGGGCATGGTGGAAAGATACGGAGGATTTAGCGGAGGGTCAAGCGGGCAATGCTTTCCATGTGGTGCGTTTGCGGAAATAAATCCACTGGTTGCACGGTGTCCACGCGGTAGACGCTCTGCAGCAGTTCTAAATCCCGAGCTTGCGTGGCGCTGTTGCAGCTGACATAGACCAGTTTAGGTGCCTTCAATTCAATTAATTGCTCCACTACTTTGGGGTGCATTCCGTCGCGCGGGGGATCCGTGACTACGGTGGTTGGCGCTCCGTGGCGCGCAATGAATTCCGGATTGAAGACCCGACGCATGTCGCCTACCTCAAAATGAGCATTCGAAAAACCGTTGAAAAGAGCATTTTCTTGGGCCGCCTCAATGGCTTCCGGCACGCTCTCAATCCCGGCAACGTATTCGGCCGTTTGGGCCAAAAAGAGGGCAATAGTACCCGTTCCGGTGTACAAGTCGTATACGCGCTCACCGGCTTCCAATTGAGCCATTTCCAGGGTTTTGCGGTACAAAACTTCTGCTTGCTCCGGATTGGTTTGGTAAAAAGACTTGGGGCCAATTTGGAACCGCAATGGGGGACGGTTGGGCACCACAGAAGCCATGCTTTCCAATAGAAAGGGGCTCCCGTACACCAATTCCAAGGGGACGTCGTAAATGCTGTCGTTTCCTTTAGTGTTTAAGCCTAAATAAAGGCTGACCACCTCTGGAAACGCGGCTCGCAGACCGGTCGCCAGTTCGTCCAATCGCGGGTGCGGTTCCGCGTACTGAAGGATCACCATCCATTCGTTGGCCCGATTGCTGCGCAGGGTGAGCGTCCGCAAACACCCGTGTTGTTCGCGGATGTGGTAGAACGGGATGCCCAAGGACCTGGCTGTTTCTCGAATCCAAAGGCGAATTCGATTTCCGGTATCGGGGACCAAATGACAAACGTTTACGTCCAATACCTTGTCCCACAAGCCGGGGGCGTGGAAGCCCAGACCGGTCCGGTCCGTAAATACTTCGCCGGAAGCCATTTCGGAGGGCGACAACCAACGCAAGGCAGAAAATGAATACTCCGTTTTGTTTCGGTAGCTGTAGGGGGAGGGAGCCGCCACCGGTTCCTCAAAATGAGCGGTGGTCACTTTGCCAATACGCTCCAGGTGGTCTTGAACTTCGCGTCCTTTGAACGCAACTTGAGCGGGATACGCCACGTGCTGCCATTTGCATCCCCCGCAAAAACCAAAGTGGGAACAAACGGGCTCTACGCGGTCTGGAGAAGGGACGGAAATGGACTCCAGCCGGCCTTCCACATGTCCTTTTTTCTTGCGGTACCCCACCACCGTTCCTACATCGCCGGGAGCGGCTCCGGTAACCAAAAGGGTTTTGCCTTCTGGCGTATGCGCCACGCACACACCGCGCGATCCCGCGCGCTCAATTCGAATATTTTCCCACTTCACGGCGCAAAGATAGGCAAGCCCATCGGCCTTATCTTTGGTAAATGAAAACTTCCACCACAACCCCAGCATCCCCAGCGGCTGAGGCCCACATGGCTCGCGAAGCACAGTATGGTGCGCACAACTACCACCCGTTGCCCGTTGTTTTGTCGCGCGGTCGCGGAACGTTGGTTTGGGACGTGGACGGCAAGGAGTATTTTGATTTCCTCAGCGCTTATTCAGCGGTGAATCAGGGGCACGGACACCCCAAAATCGTTCAAGCACTTGCGGAACAAGCGGAAACCTTAGCCTTGACCTCGCGAGCGTTTTACAACGACCAGTTGGGGGCCTACGAACAAAAAATCACGGAACTTTTTGGTTACAATAAAGTTCTCCCCATGAATTCTGGGGCAGAAGCCGTAGAAACCGCCATCAAACTCGCCCGACGTTGGGCCTACGACGTGAAGGGCATTCCCGCCAATTCGGCCAAAATTGTGGTGGTGGACCAAAATTTTCACGGACGAACCACCACCATCGTCTCTTTTTCTTCAGATCCAGATTCCTACGGGGGCTTTGGCCCTTACGCTGAAGGGTTTGTGCGGATTCCGTACAACGATTTAACGGCCCTTGAGGTGGCCCTGAAAGACCCACACGTGGCCGCGTTTTTGGCGGAACCCATCCAGGGTGAAGCCGGAGTTTTAGTTCCAGACACGAACTACTGGGCCGGTGCTCGCGCGGCCTGCACGGCCGCGGGGGTATTGATGCTGGCCGACGAAGTACAAACGGGAATCGGTCGTACGGGGGCTTGGTTGGCGTCGTGCGGCGCGTGCACCTGTACCACGGCCTGCGAACGCCAGACCAGCTACGTGCGTCCGGACGTATTGATTTTAGGCAAGGCGCTCAGCGGCGGCGTGTACCCGGTATCGGCCGTTCTTGCGGACGACGAGGTCATGTTGACTATTCACCCGGGACAGCACGGCTCTACGTTTGGGGGCAATCCGTTGGCCAGCCGCGTGGCGCAAGCCGCGTTGGACGTGGTTTCGGACGAGGGTCTGCTCGCCAATGCGCGGGAGCGTGGAAAGCAATTTCGCGCAGGAATAGATAGACTCCTACCGCAATTCCCAATCTTGAACCTTGTGCGCGGAAAGGGACTGTTGAATGCCGTTCAATTGAACGACGCTGAAACGGGAACGGCCGCCTGGGACCTGTGCCTCCTCATGGCGAGCGAAGGACTGTTGGCCAAACCCACCCACGGCAACATCATCCGTTTTGCCCCGCCTTTGATCATCACGGAAGCCCAGATGGAAGAGGCTTTGAGCCGAATTGAACGTGCTTTAGTTCGGTTTGAAAGGGCGCGCTCCTAAGAGCAACGTACTAAATTTCAGGATTGTCGGTCCAATTGCGCCGACCAATCCGCGTACATGCGGTTGAAGCTCTCCTTGACCGATTCCAACCATTCGTCGGTGACCACCGCCAAAACCGATTCCCAGGAGGGAAATCGTTCCTTTTGAAATCGATAGGATTGGCGCATAGCACCTCCTTCAATTTCCAACCACCACCAACGGTCCATGCTGTACCCCGTGATGGTGAATAGGGGATGGGGTACGGTGCCGGCAATACGCATGGGAGGGAACGATTAGCAGGGGGGGTTAGAAACTGGCAATGGCCTTCAAATTGAACAAACGATTGGTGAGGTAGTTGGGAACCGCGTAGTAACGGGCCGTGGAGATGTCCATGACCCAAAAATAAGAAGCGGTGTTGCGGATCTCCAACAAATTGAACACGTCAATGCCTACCGATAGTTTCTCAAAGGCACGGTTCCAGGATTTTCCTGGGATGCCGGACGCCGGATCCTTGAACACCTTGAAAAAGGCCAAATCCATGCGTCGGTACGGTGGAGTTTGGAAGACTTGGGTTGCCTTGTCTCCCCCCGGCGCACCAAAAGGAAAGCCCCCCACCAGCGTAAATGTGGCCTGAACGCGGACGGACGGATCCTTGGGTAGCTTGTCTTCCAGCTGAAGTCCAAAAGAATACCGTTGATCCGTAGGGCGTCGAATCCAACCGGCGTCGTCTCCCTCCAGATCTTCCAAAGCGCGGAAAAAAGAGAGCGACAGCCAAGACTCCGTCCCGGGAATGAATTCACCGTGGAGGCGGTTGTCCCACCCGGCCATCGCACCGCGGGAATAGGATTCCGGTGCGTAGCGCAAACGCAGGCCGTCCTGGTCGTAGGGAATCAATCGTTGCAGCGATTTGGCGTAGAGCTCCGTGACCCACAAAAACGGTCTTCCGCTCCACCACAAGGTTTTTTGGCCCGCTAAAATGGCGTGCACCGCTTGTTGGCTTTCGCGCTGGGTGAGCAACTCCGCTTGCGCCCAGGAGCGCATTTCGCGCAAGCCCACCGGTTGGTGGTACCATCCACCAGCAGCCCGGAAAGACCACGAAGGCCAGGCAGCTGGATCCCACGAAACGGCTGCGCGAGGGCTGATGCGCACTTCGCCGTTTCGGGTATGGGCTTGTGCCCGAACCCCTCCGCGCGCAGACCATCGCCCCCGTTTACCGTCCCAAGCATGCGCCCATTCCGCATAAGCAGAGGACTTTATGTTGGGCGTGTAGGCCCGGTCTTGAATGAATGAATAGACCTCCAGTTGACTCGACGGTACGTATACCGTGTCCGTGGGGCCCACAAAGACACCGGTGGGACGGTGGGGCAAGCTGTACCCGGCGCTGTCCAAATTCTCCCATTCGTACAAAGCATCCCAGTAGCGTTGGTACTGACCTTCAACCCCAACGGTCCATTGGCCCCGGCCGTCGGTCTTGTAATTCCATTGACCGCGCAGGGTTTGAATATCGGAGAACAGCCGGTTTCGCGCGTAGCGTTGGTAGCCGCCCGTGCCGCGCCAGTAGCTGATTTCCCCAAATTGATCAGAGCCCAAATTGGCGTTCAACTCGCCCAACCGGTAGGCAGAAACCACGTCCGCCCGTTCTTGTTCGTCCGCCCGGTAGCGGGAATACCGCAGTTCCCATTGGCGACGTTCGTTGGTTTTGCGCCAGCGGATGCCGCCAAACCCTGTTTGGTAGGTGTACCGCTCTTGTCCTTCAAAATAGACGTTGAGCCGCAGGACCTCGCTGACCGTTCCAAATTCCGTTTCGCGACTCTGCGGAACCACCCGGTAATCGTTGCTCCCGGCCAAGGCAATCCAATCAATGCTTTGTTCGTCGGTCAGCCGAACGGCACCTACCCATTGCACGTCGTTCATGCGCGAACGAAAATCACCGCGGGTGTCCAGTCCGCCCAACCACGGCGTGTTCGTGCGGTTCCGCACTGCCAAGGCTTGGTAGCCACCCCGTTTGTCCCGACGTGATACCACTGCACTCTGTCCCAGTAAACCCAAGTCTAATTTGGCAGCGGGTAGGGAGGAAGAATACGTTACGTCCAGGACCGACGCCAACTTATCACCGTAGGTTGCGCCAAAACCGCCGGCTTGAAACTGCAACGATCCCACTAAATCCGGGTGTACTGCGGAAAGTCCTTCTTGCTGTCCGCTGCGTGCCAGTATGGGGCGAAAAACCTCAAAGCCATTGATGTACAGCAAGTTCTCATCGTAGTTGCCCCCACGAACATTGTACTGGGAACTCAATTCGTCCTGGCCCACAACTCCGGGAAGTGTTTTGATAAGGGACTCCACAGAACCCGTCACCGAGCCAAAAGATCGAAGGGTTTTTCCTTGCAGGATTACGGCGGAGGGCTGCTGAGTTGGACCTCCTTTTTGCCCCACCACGTCCACGGACCTCAGGCGAACCTTACCGGTATCCGCAGGAAGTTCCCACGAAGTAGGGAGTGCGGCAGCCGACCACGAGCCGGCCATCAAGAGCACCAAAAAAACCTTCATTTTCGTTTAAAGTCCCCGCGCTTGATGGATTCAAAAAGCTGCGCCCAGGCGAAGGGATTGGACAGTCGGCCCAACACGGCTGAGGCTCCGTTCGCCCCGTAGTAGCGACCTTGGTCCGCGGCTTGCGCGGCCTGTGCCCTCATGAGGATGCCAGCAAATTCATCCGCATCAGCCCCCATGGCGGCCGCCTGATCCTTTAATTGCTGCAGGGCCAAATTGCGCAAGGCCAAATCTTGCTCTGTTGTTTTGACGTCCATGGCCAGCAATTCTCGCTGCAAATTTTCCGGCCGCGGCCAAGGGTACAAAGTCACTTCGTCCAAGTGGGTGGTGTCCCAGTTCATGGCCACCTGAACCAAATAAGAGGATCCTTTCAAGGTGTCCGAAATCCATAATCGTTCGGGCTTAAATCCCAACCGAGTAATCCGAAGGGTGTCGCCGGGTTGAAGAGCCAAGCTGAAAAAACCATCTGCAGCAGAAAGGGTACTCCGTTTTCTTCCGACTACCGACACCAAAGCATTGGGAACCCGTTGCGGCTCCAATTCCTTACTAAATACGACACCACTTACCTGTACAACCGATTGCCCCTTCATCTGCAAAGACGGAAGTAGGAGGAATGCTAAGGCGAGAAACAGGACTGTTTTTGGATGCACGACGGGGCAAATTTACGTTTTTCCCGAGCTGGACGACGGGTGGTAAAAACCATGAAAAAATCGAGCCACATTTCCCGCTCGGTCCTTGAGAACCACTTCCAACGTATGCTTTCCCGCGGTTAAGTTGGCGGGTAATTGGATGGAAAAGGACTTGTATTTGGCGTCGTAGGCCACCAAAACATAGGTTCCGTCTTCCAAATAACCTCCGTAGTGCGCCATGCCGCTCTCCGCATCACCTCCCGTAAACCGAAGCACTTTACCTCCCGTCAAAGTGGTGGGCCATTGCGGTTTTTTGAAATGGGGAGGATTGAGGTCCTGTTGCCAACGTCCGGTGCCCGGTTCTTTGATTTCCAATGGGTTACCTGCCGTGGGGGGGGATAGCCAAGCTACTTTACCGGAGGAAGCGGTCCAAACAAAAAAAGTTGATGATTTACAAGTACTGATATCGGATAACGGAGGGTACAATTTAAGGGGGGCGTGCGCCGGACCGGACCAAGAGGCCTTTGCCGCAGCTTCTGCAGTTCCACCGCTCCATTGCACTGCGGTCTTTCGGTAAAACGATCGGTCGGACGACACCAGAGCCCATCCGTTGCTGTAAAGCGAATCTTTTGAAGGTACTAATGCAGCAGAAAACGGCTTTGATTCCACACATTTCAGGTAGCCCCAAACGGAATCTTTCTTGCCGCTTGCATCCCAAACACGCCATACAGCACGAACTACGGCACCAGGTTCTGCCACAATCCGACCGCCCAACACGTTAGGTGGAACTTCGGAATTACTCCATGCGGGTGAGTTGGGTTGGAAGGTAGGACCGGGGTGGAACGGTTGCCGGTACACGCGGTACATCCGTTTTCCGGTTTGCGCGAACAGGGTGGGGTCTAGGGTGGCATTGACCGCACGTCCATCGGAAAAATCAAAAGAATCAAAGGTGTAGCCAAACTCATAACCGGGTTGGCAACCTTGCTGAACGGCATAAACGCCATTTCTGGGGCCGTTGGGTTGCATGACGTCTTCGGCATCCAAAACCACGCCTAAAGGCGATTGAAAAAACACCGTGTCCTTAAGCCGACGACCCAAAGAATCGCGCACGATGCTGGTCTTGCGCATTCCGCCAGCATCTTGAAAATAGACTGCTCTTATTTCCGGCGGTAGTTCGTCGATCACCTTTAATCCATAAAATAAAGGATTGACGGGATGTTCGGAAAGCGTTTCGCGCCATTCAAAATGAACGTGTGGTCCTGCAGAACCTCCTGAATTTCCACTGGTTGCGATGCGATCTCCCCCGCGAACCGAAAGCAATCCCGGAGGAAGGAGGGTGTCCAATTCCCAAAATCCGCATTTTTTTTGCGCTTCCTCAACCCACAAACGCAAGGGACCGTCGTACCGATCCAAGTGCCCATAGACCGAAGTGAAACCACTGGGATGATCCAAATAAACCGCCAAGCCATAACCCACGGGCGAAACTTTGACCCTGCTTACAACGCCGTCGTTCACCGCATAAACCGGTTTGCCAATCTCTTCGTTCGTGCGCAAGTCTACCCCGGCGTGAAAATGATTGTTTCTCAATTCGCCAAACGTCCCCGAGACATAGAGCGGTGGGTCCAAGGGAGGGTAAGCAATGGGCAGATTTTCAACCCTTTGGCTGAAGACGGAGCCGGTAAATCCGACAAGATTTAAAAAGAGCCAAAAGCGAGCATTCACAAGGCGTAAGGTACGCACAAGATTTGCTATCTTTGTGAAATTCGAACTCGAAACATGGCTCAATCCGACTCACTTTCGCAATCTGTTCTGAAGCAAATGGATACGCTTCTGGAGCGCTATCAGTTTGCGGTAGTGGAGTCTGAACGCTTGGCTTCTTTGGTAGCGGAGACCGAATCGCGCTTGGCGCAGATGACGGCGGATGTACTTGCCTTAGAAGCAGAGAACGAACGGTTGCGTTTGGCCCAAGGTATCAACGGTGCTCCGGAAGAGCGCGCTGTGCTCAAGGCTAAAATCAACGAATGGGTGCGGGAAATCAACACGTGCTTGGCACGGCTGAATGCTTAATCGTTTGCATCTCGTGGAAGACCAGTTAAAAATAAAAGTGAACATCGCCCAACGCGTTTATCCGTTGACCATTGCACGCAATGAAGAGGAGCGGGTACGCAAGGCGGTGGCACTCATTCAAGACGCAGTAACGCGGTTTGAAGAAAAATATGCGGTTCAGGACAAGCAAGATGCTTTGGCCATGTGTGCATTGCAAATGACCAACCAGGTTTTGGCGTTGCGTGCAGGCGAACAAGATTCGGAATCCGACGCCGCAAATACACTGGAAATCCTGAGCAGTCGATTGGCAGAAGCTTTGCGCTGAGCCAAAACGTTTCCGCACCGGTTGCATTGCTAAACCGAACAGTCACGTCTAAAGGAGGTGTCTGTCGGCCGCCTAAAGCATGCCTGAACACTTCAGGAAGCTTGAATCGGCAGAGACGCCTCCCCGCTTGTCTCTCCGCGGTTTAGACAACTCGCCGGTGCGGTTTTTTTAACCTCAATTGACTGCCTTCTCATGGTTGCATTGTATATTTTAGTAGGATTGGTGTTGGGCGGAGCCGGTGGCTTCGTTGCCGCACAAAAAATGGCTCAACGCAAAGGCGAAGGCATTTTGGAAAAGGCCACGCAAGAGGCCGAAGCCATCAAGCGGGACAAAATGCTTCAAGCAAAAGAGCGCTTTTTGGAACTCAAGGAGAACCACGAAAAGGAGGTTCGTCAGCGCGAAGTGAAAATCAACGAGGCGTCGAGCCGTTTGCGCGATTCCCAAAATGATTTTAACCGCCAACAGGAGGAAGTTCGCCGGGCGGAAAAGGAAGTCAAGCGTTTGGAGGAAACCCTTCAGCGACGTTTGGAAGCCAACGAAAAGCGCGCGGAAGATTTGGAAAAAATGCACCGCCAACAAGTTGAAAAGCTGGAGTCGCTTTCGGGAATGACGGCGGAAGACGCCAAAACCCAAATGATGGAAGCTATGCGCGCAGAAGCACGCACGGAAGCGGCATCGTTTGTTCAGAACACCTTGGAAGAAGCCAAGTTGACGGCCAACAACGAAGCACGCAAGGTGGTTATTCAAACCATTCAGCGCATCGCTACCGAACAAGCCTCGGAGAACGCGGTGAGTGTGTTCCACATCGACAACGACGACGTCAAAGGACGCATCATTGGTCGCGAAGGACGAAACATTCGCGCACTGGAGGAAGCCACGGGCGTTCAAATTATTGTGGACGACACCCCCGAAGCCATCATTCTCTCGTGCTTTGATTCCGTTCGCCGGGAAATTGCCCGATTGTCTTTGCACCGTTTGGTACAGGACGGCCGGATTCATCCCGCGCGCATTGAAGAAGTGGTGGAAAAGACCCGCAAGCAGATTGAGGACGAGATTGTGGAGTTGGGCAAGCGCACCACCATTGAATTGGGCATTCACGGACTGCATCCGGAGCTCATCCGCATGGTGGGCCGCATGAAGTACCGCAGTTCGTACGGTCAGAATCTACTGCAACACTCACGCGAAGTAGCTAAGCTATCGGCAGTAATGGCGAGCGAGTTGGGCCTGAATCCCAAAGTGGCCAAGCGTGCCGGTCTGCTGCACGACATCGGCAAGGTTCCTTTTGAGGAAACCGATGTGCCGCACGCACTTTTGGGCATGCAAATGGCGGAGAAGTACGGCGAGAAGCCAGACGTTTGCAATGCCATCGGTGCGCACCACGATGAAATCGAAATGACTTCGTTGATTTCCCCCATTGTTCAGGTGTGCGACGCCATCAGCGGCGCCCGCCCAGGGGCTCGCCGGATGCAAGCCGAATCCTACATGCAGCGCCTCAAGGATTTGGAGGAAGCGGCCATGGGCTTCAAGGGCGTCAGCAAAGCGTTTGCCATTCACGCGGGCCGCGAACTGCGGGTCATGGTTGAGTCTGATCGCGTCAGCGATGCGGAAGCGTCCTCGATTGCCTTTGACATTTCCCAGAAGATTCAGAACGAAATGACCTATCCGGGCCAGGTTCGTGTAACGGTCATTCGCGAGATGCGTGCGGTGAGTGTGGCCAAGTAAGCGCGAAGTAGGTTCCACAAAAAAGCCGCCCCTTGGGCGGCTTTTTTTATTGAAGAAAAACCCAAACTAAGCCCTGCTAAAAATCTGTTTTTGAGCGTTTTGGAATTAATCCAAAACGTGGAATTAACCCAGGACGTGTTGAACGTCCACCAGGCCGACGGCCTGACCTTGGTCCAGCACCACCAATTGATCTACTTGAGCAGATTTGAAGAGATCGGCGGCATCCCGAAGCAGGGCAGAGGCCTGGATGGAATGCGGTGTGCTTTGGGCCCAGTTGGACAGGGAAGCATTCAGGCCCTCTGCACCGCTCCGTTCCATCAGTCGGCGCAAATCACCGTCGGTAAACATGCCGGTGGGGCTGCCGTCTTCGTTCATTAAAACAACCGCACCCAAACCGCTGAGGTTCATGGGAAGCAAAGCGTCGGAAACTTTGCCTGCAGCGCGAACGGTGGGAGGCGGGGTTTGCATGACCTCTGAGACGCGAACCGAAACCAAACGGGTGTGCTCCTCAAACTGCTTGGTGCCCAATTCCGTAAAGTGGTTCTGCGTGAGTTGCGTCAAAATTTTATAGGGAACCGTCACCGCGTGCGCGCCCACTTGAAGAGCGTTTCGTACGTGTTCGGGATACCGAACGGAGGAGAACATGATTTTGCTGTCGTACCCGTACCGTTCCACCACTTCAACGCAGTCCGCAACCAAAGACAACGCATCCGTTCCTTGGTCCTGCAAACGGCCCACCAGTGGGCAAACGTAGGTGGCTCCTGCGTTTAGCGCCATGTACGCCTGTTGTACCGTGTATACCAAGTGTACGTTCACCAGAAAACCTTCGTTCGTCAGTTGCTTGCAGGCTTTCACACCTTCCAAGGAAACGGGAATTTTGTAGACCGTGGTGCTGCGATCCAACCCCAAAGCTTCTTGGCGGTAGGCCTCCGCTACAATGCTTTCGGCCGTTTGGCCCAAGGCTTCGATTTGCAGGACGGGAACCTTTGGCGCCAAGGCCAGGATGGCTGCGTCTACGTCGGTAATTCCTTCCCGATGCATAAACGTTGGCGTGGTGGTCAATCCTTTCAAAATGCCCCACTGAAAGGCGGCATCAATTTCCCGCACGTCGGCGGAGTCTAAGTACAATTCCATGCCGTCAAAGTTAGGATTCCTTCCGTACTTTGCAGGAAAATAGAGAACATGCGCACAATAAAGACGTTGTTGGTGGCCAATCGGGGGGAAATCGCGCTTCGTGTGATGCGAACCGCTCGCGAAATGGGGATCCAAACCGTTGCTGTTTACTCGGATGCAGACGCCACCGCTCCCCACGTTCGGTTTGCGGATTCAGCGTATCGGGTGGGTCCAGCACCTAGTGCACAATCGTACCTGCGCATGGACGAAATCCTGCGGGTGGCGAAGGAGTCCGGAGCAGATGCCATTCACCCGGGTTACGGATTCCTCAGCGAGAACGCGGAGTTTGCCCGACTGTGTGCCGAACACGGAATTTTGTTCGTAGGCCCCGACGCCCACGCAATCCAAGTGATGGGGGATAAGTTGAGCGCCAAACAAGCAGTTAAACCGTTTGGAGTGCCCTTGGTTCCCGGCACCGACACCCCCATTGACGACGTGCAAGAAGCCAAGCGATTGGCCCAATCCATTGGTTTTCCCATCTTGATTAAGGCAGCCGCTGGCGGCGGCGGCAAGGGCATGCGCGTAGTGCATCGCCTGGAAGATTTTGAGGAGCAGATGACCTTGGCGGTCAATGAAGCCACGTCTGCTTTTGGAAACGGTTCGGTTTTTATGGAAAAGTATGTTTCCAGCCCGCGCCATATTGAAGTGCAGGTGCTCGCGGATCGGCACGGGAATACCGTGCATTTGTTTGAACGCGAATGCAGCATCCAGCGTCGGCACCAAAAAGTTATTGAAGAGGCCCCTTCCGTGGTTTTGACTGCGGAACAGCGCGAGCAAATGGGCGCTGCGGCGGTTCGGGTGGCACAAGCTTGTTCGTACGTGGGCGCAGGAACCGTGGAGTTCATCTTTGACGCCAGCGGCGCCTTCTATTTTTTGGAAATGAACACACGCTTGCAGGTGGAGCACCCCGTAACGGAAATGATCACCGGTGTGGATTTGGTGCGCGAACAATTGCGCATTGCGGAAGGCTTGCCGATTTCCTTCCAGCAAGAAGATTTGCGCATTCACGGCCATGCGGTGGAAATCCGAGTATATGCCGAAGACGCTCGCCAGAACTTTGTCCCGGACATCGGTACTTTAAACGTGTACAAACGTCCCCAAGGTCCTGGAATTCGAGTGGACGACGGAATGGAAGAGGGGTCGACGGTTCCCATTTACTACGATCCGATGATTGCCAAATTGGTGGTGCACGCTGCAACCCGTGAATTGGCCTTGGCCCGCGCCATCCGCGCCATCGATGAATACGTGGTAGTGGGCTGCGAAACAACGCTGCCGTTTGCCCGTTTTGTGCTGAAACACCCGGATTTCACGAGCGGCACGTTCGACACCCACTTTGTCCCCAACCATTTTGACCCCGCACGCGATTTGGCCGCACCGGCTGATGCAGAAGTGCGCACGGCCGCCGGGTTGGTGGCACAAGCTTTGGCAGAAGGAACCTGGCAAGGGGGCAGTGCGGCGAACCGCACCCAGAAATCCGTAGAGACTTCGGGAACTTCCCCCTGGTTGTTGCAACGTGGAATGCCTTGATAAAGGCGAAAGTGGGTAGGGTTAATGAGCAATCAATGAGTTTAAACATGCGTTTTGTAGGTATCCGTTTGCTGGTTTTTGTGGGTTTGGCAGGTGTACTACCTACTGCGTCTTTGTGGGGGCAAACCCATCCGGATACGGTATTTACGGTGGTTCGCTTTGGTCGCACCATGAAAGCCACTGTTGTCAACGGTGACACGGTGCCCTGGGCCGTTCTGGACGAAGTGATGGTGGGGGATAAGCCCGTATTCACCAGCGCAGAGGCCCGTAAAAAATACTACCAACTCAAGCGCAAGGTCATCAAGGTGTATCCGTACGCGGTGACCGCCGGAAACAAGTTGGATTCGCTGAACCTCAAGCTGGACGGCTTGAAAAACAATCGCCAGCGCAACAAAGCCATCAAGGATTACCAAGATTACTTGGAAAAGCGGTTTGAGCCGGAGTTGCGGAAACTAACCCGGTCCGAAGGTCAGGTTTTGGCCAAGCTGATTCAGCGGGAAACGGGCATGACCGTGTTCCACCTCATTCGGGAGTACCGGAACACCTTAACGGCTTGGACGTGGGCGGCAACCGGTGCCTGGTACGATATTTCCATCCGCGAGAAGTACGATCCGGCAGCCAACGAAGACGATAAACTGGTGGAGGCCATTCTTCGCCGCGCATTTGCGGAGGGCGCCTTGCAGCCACGAAAGCGTTTTTACACCGGTAAAACCGGAAAGAAAAGGTGATGGTGGAGCGTCATCCCCTGGCAGTGCCCGTTCCGTGGCCTCGTCCGCACGGAATAGAGGCGTACGGGGCATCCGACGTCCAGCGCGGCCGGAACTTTCCCAAACAATTCCGATCAATCTTGGTGGACGTTTTGCGCCGGCAAGGTCAGTCCAAATCAGCAGCGGTAGCTAAATTGGCACAACCGGAGGCCCTAACCGTTACCACGGGACAGCAGTTGGGGTTGGGCTTGGGGCCGTTGTACACCGTACTGAAAATTGCGGACACGGTAGCCTTGGCGCGAGCACTGGAGGATCGCTTGAAGGTACCCGTCGTTCCCGTTTTTTGGTTGGCCTCAGAAGACCACGACGCCCAAGAAATCAATCACCTGTGGCACGGAGGACAGCGTTTTTCCCACACCGTCCAACCCGCCCAACACGCCGTGGGTCCCTTGCCGGCTTCCTTGGCTCTTCCGGCCCTGGAAGCGCTTTCCTTTGCGGCCAAGGGCTGGCACGAAAAAGAAATTTGCGATCGCTGGCTGCACATCTACCGCTCGTCCAATACGCTGGCTGAGGCCGTTCGCGCCTTGGTTTTTTCGTATTTCGACTCCCAGGAATTGGTGGTTTTGGATCCGAACGATTCCGCTTTAAAGCAGCTTTTTCAACCCGTTTTGGTGCGCGAAGCGCGGGAAAGCCTGGTTCTAAATGCTTGGAATCAGAGCAAAGAACGATTTCCGTACCCGCTGGATCGAGCCATCGCACCGCAAACGTTTAATGCCTTTGCCTTTGGTCCCACCGGAGAGCGTCGGTATTTGGTAGATTCACAGGAATACATCCATTTAGCAGAAACCGCACCCGAGCGTTTGAGCCCCAATGCCTTGTTGCGCCCCATCTACCAAGAATGGATCTTGCCCAACGTGGCCTACGTAGGTGGGCCGGGGGAAGCGGTGTATTGGAACCAATTACCGACGGTTTTTGAAACCTTGGGCCTTCCTTTACCAGTATTCAAACAACGTTCCGGAGCCACCTGGCTCAGCGCCAAAGGTGCACACGCCTGGAAGCGGTCCGGCCTGGATTGGAAAACCTTATTGGCCCAAACGCCCAACGAACGTCGGTCCTTACAAGTGGCTGCAGAATCGGCTGTCCAAAGCCCATGGAGTGAGTGGCAGTCCGCTTTGGCGGATGGATTTCGGATCCTGGAGGAGCAGTCGCGTGCGATGAATACCCAAATGGAAGTGCTGGTGGCTGCTTGGCGCGCAAAAATGGATCGGGAACAGCGCAAATGGGAAGAACACGCGCGTCGGTGGGCCCGGGAAAACAGTTCCAAAGCCCAAGACCGGCTGGAGTTGGTTTTGGCAGAGGTGCTGCCTTCTGGCATTCCCCAAGAACGACGTTGGACGGCTTTTTGGGCAGAGGTTCAAGCGGGCCGCAACTTTGCACCGCATCTGGTGGAATCGTTGAATCCCTGGACTTCCGAACACCTGGTCTTTAAGCCCGACTGATGGATTTAGTTGGAATCTTTCTCTTGGCACTTTTGGCCAGCACCCTAACCTTTTTCAGTGGTTTTGGCTTGGGCACACTTTTGTTGCCTGCTTTTTTGGTACTCCATCCGGATCGTCCCCAAGAAGCAGTTCTGGCAGTGGCTCTGGTGCACCTGACCAACAACCTCCTTAAGGGGGGGCTCACGTTTAAGTGGCTGGACGTTCGCACGGCACTGATTTTCGGTGTGTTTTCAGCAGTCGCCGCGGCGGCAGGCGCTTGGGCCTTGGAGTCCTTGAATGGGCCAGTTGCGCAACGCTCCATTGGCTGGACCTTGTTGGTTTTTGCACTTTTTGAATTCCTGCCCACCAAGGGAACGGAACAATCCTGGGCCAATAGGCCCCGCGCGTGGGTGATGGGCGGCGTCCTTTCCGGTTTTGCCGGAGGTTTCAGCGGTCACCAAGGCGCACTGCGCTCGTTCTTTTTGAGCCGAACGGGCTGGTCTGCCCAGCAAGTTGTGGCTACTGGAACGGCCGTAGCCTTGGCCGTGGACCTGACCCGAATCCCCATGTATTTGTGGCGTGGAGATGCGTTGCACGCAAATTGGTGGCCGGTGGTGGCTTTTGGTGCCGCCGGGGCGTTGCTGGGAAGTCTTTTGGGCCGACGCTTTTTGCCCAAACTCACTTTGCGGCCGCTCCAAATTTTTGTTGCCTTGGGATTGACCCTGCTGGGCATTCGCCTCCTTTGGCTTTCGTACCTTTGACCCCATGCAAGAAACCCTGCTCATACTGGACTTCGGTTCGCAGTTTACCCAGTTGATCGCCCGTCGGGTACGCGAAATGAACGTGTACTGCGAGATTCATCCCTATCATTCCATTCCAGAATTGCACGCTGGAATCAAAGGAGTTATCCTTTCCGGTTCCCCGCATTCCACTTTGGAACCCAACGCACCCCATCCCAATTTGGACAACATTCGGGGTCATTTCCCGCTCTTAGGCGTTTGCTATGGGGCCCAATTGTTGGCCCAAACGTCCGGAGGAGAAGTGGCGCGCAGTACCCACCGCGAGTACGGTCGGGCCATGGTGCAGACCATTGCACCAGATGCCCAACTTTTTCAAGGTATTTCCGCACCTTCGCAGGTGTGGATGAGCCACGGTGACACCATTATTCGCCTTCCGGAAAACGCCCACATTGAGGCGTCCACGGCAGATGTTGCCGTGGCGGCCTATCGTTTTGATAACGAGTCCACTTGGGGCATTCAGTTTCACCCGGAAGTTTATCACTCCACCGACGGTTTCCAATTGCTGAAGAATTTTGTTCTGGGGGCTTGCGGATTTTCTGGAGATTGGACGCCGGATTCTTTTGTGGAAGCCACCGTGGCGTCCTTGCGCGAGCAGGTAGGCGAGGACCGCGTTGTTTTAGGCTTGAGCGGAGGGGTGGATTCCACCGTTGCTGCTGTGCTCCTGAGCAAAGCCATTGGAGATCGTTTGCACTGCATTTTTGTCAACAACGGCCTCCTCCGAAAAGACGAATACGCTTCGGTATTGAAGCAATACGAAGGCATGGGCCTGCAGGTAAAAGGGGTAGACGCCACGGACGATTTCCTCAATCCTTTGGAGGGAGTAGAAGACCCAGAAACCAAGCGCAAGACCATCGGCCGGGTGTTCATTGAAGTCTTTGACCGCGAGTCCATGGCAATTCCTGGTGTTCAATGGTTGGGCCAAGGCACCATTTATCCGGACGTGATTGAATCCGTCAGTGTGAAAGGACCGTCGGCCACCATCAAAAGCCACCACAATGTGGGCGGTTTGCCCGATTTCATGAAGTTGAAGGTGGTAGAACCGTTGCGGATGCTCTTCAAAGACGAGGTTCGCCGCGTGGGGGCTGCCCTGGGCATAGATGCGGCCCTGCTGGGACGCCATCCCTTCCCGGGCCCCGGTTTGGCCATCCGCATTTTAGGACCCATCACCCGCGAGCGCGTTCGCATCCTCCAGGAGGTGGACGCCTTGTACATTCAAGGATTGCGCGACGCCGGGTTGTACGATAAAGTATGGCAAGCTGGAGCGATCTTACTTCCGGTCAAGAGTGTGGGCGTCATGGGCGACGAGCGCACCTACGAGCAAGTAGTGGCCCTGCGCGCCGTGGAGTCAACGGACGGCATGACGGCGGATTGGGTGCATTTGCCCTACACCTTTTTGGCGGACATCTCCAATTCCATCATCAACAAAGTGCGCGGCGTGAACCGCGTGGTCTACGATATTTCCTCCAAGCCACCTGCAACCATCGAATGGGAGTAAACCCCAAAACACCCCAAAAGCTACACCAACAGCGCCTCAAAAGGGCATTGGGTGTGATTTATTTGGTTGTTTTATCGCTGTTTGGCCCTGCTTCGGCACACGCTCAGGCGCCCGTTGTGGCCGTGTGGCTTCCCCTGCAATCCGGCACCTTGGATACCTTGGGAGCTTCCGGCAAGGCCTTGGACAAGGCAACCGCCATGGCGTGGGAGTTTGCCGCCGGATTTCGGTTGATGGCGGATTCCTTGCATTTGGAGGTGGTCTGGATCGACGAGTTTTCCAAGTCCGTTTTCCGCATCAACGGCCAAACCGTACCGGGGTATCCGGCCTTGGCTGCGGAACTGAATCGCACCGGCATCAGAATGGTGGTGGGGCCCATGCAATCCATCGCCTCCGAGCAATTGGCCCAAACGTGGAAAGGCATTGTGGTCAATCCGGTTTCCCGAAGCACCTCCGTGGAGGCCAAGGCCAACCTTTGGGCGGCCACCCCGCGGGATCAGGACGAAGCCTACGGAATGGGTTACGGGTTGGTGGACCTGTGTGCCAATTACCAGATCCTTCCTTATTTCGAATCCAGCCCCACCGCAGGAAAGCCTGTTTGGAAGGAGTCCCAGTTTCAAGCGGGTTTTGCTGCACGAAAAAATCAAGCGAGCTCGGATGTTTCGTCGGTATTTAACTTACCTAAAGTTCCTTGCCGCGTCCTTCCTGCGGGCACCACCGCAACGCTTTTGAAGACCGTAGCGACCCACCCCGCGGGCAGTCGTTTGGTGCTGGTGGGGTCTGCCGCAGAATCTCCCTCGTTGGAGCCAAGAACCTTTGTTCAGAAAGATGTGGTGTGGTCTGAAATCGAGACTTGGGATTACGCCAACCGGGATTTACAGCAATGGGCAGGAGCGTATTCTCAGTATTGGAATGCGGAACCGGGTCGGTGGAGCTACCACGGTATGGCTATGGCCCAATGGGTTTCCGCACAAGTTCAATCGGGAGATTGGAATCGTCCGGTACCGTTGGAAACCCCGTTCAAAGCCTTTCGTTGGTACCAGCCGGAAGCGACGTCCGGTTTTGCCAATTACGGCGTGCGCTGGGCACGACCTTAACCTTGAAATTCAGCAGTATGTCAACCGCCATCGTCAAGTACACCGGGTCCTACCGAACCGAATGCATGCACGTTCGTTCCGGAAAAACCGTTGAAACGGATCCGCCCTTGGACAATCAAGGTCTGGGCGAAGCCTTTTCTCCTACGGACTTGCTGGCCACTTCCTTGGGCGCCTGCATGCTCACCATCTTTGCCCAAGCGGCCCAAGCGCGCAGCATCGACATTGGAAATCCGTCTTTAGAAGTCACCAAGGTGATGTCTGCGGAAGGCCCGCGTCGGGTAGCGGAAATCCAGGTGGGCTTCCACATCTACCAAAGCGTGTCTGAGGCGGATCGCGAGGTTTTGGAACGTGCGGCTTTGGCCTGTCCAGTTGCGAAGAGCTTACATCCTGACTTGAAGCAGATTACAACCTTTCATTGGAACTGAACATGGACAACAGAAATTTGATCGACGGAGGAGCTCACTTGGAGCCGGCAGGAGTGTGGTCCGAGTTTGCGGGCTTGAACGCCATCCCAAGACCGTCCAAGAAAGAAGAGCAGATCCGGGCGTACTTGAAGAATTGGTTGGAGGTGCGCGGCATCGCCTACCGCGAGGATGCCGTGGGCAACCTGTTGGCGTACAAACCCGCTTCGCACGGACTTGAAAACAGCGTACCGGTGGTGCTGCAAGCCCACATGGACATGGTTTGCCAACAAAACGAGGGCACCGGCCACGATTTTGAGCGCCAAGGCATTGACATGTATGTGGACAACGGTTGGGTGCGTGCACGGGGAACTACCTTGGGTGCGGACAACGGCATGGGACTGGCCATGGGCCTAGCTCTTTTGGCGGACTCCAGCGCGGTACATCCGGCCTTGGAACTGTTGATTACGGTGGACGAAGAAACCGGCATGACTGGAGCTTTGGGCTTGGAAACCGGCTGGGTACAAGGAAAATTTCTCTTGAACATTGACACCGAAGACGATCGCGAACTGACCGTGGGTTGCGCGGGCGGTATCGACGTAACGGCGGAAGGGACCTATACCCCGTCCCGCATTCCTTCCGGGTACACCGGCTTAGAACTGCGCTTGCGCGGTCTGACCGGCGGGCATTCCGGCATGGACATCCACCTGGGGCGCGGCAATGCCAATGTCCTTTCGGCCCGACTTTTGGTTGCCTTGGAAGAAGCCGCGTGCGTCCTGGTTGCCCAGTGGGAGGGAGGCAGCCTCCGAAACGCAATTCCCCGCGAGGCTAAAATGGTGGTGGCCGTCGCCTCCAGTCACCTGCAAAAGGCGCTGGATTGCTTAGCTAAATTAAAAGACCAATTGACGTCAGAATACTTACTGACAGATAGTGGATTGACTCTTGAATGGAAGGAAGTCGAGACGCCCGAATGGAGCCTGGACCCCGTGCTGCAAGGCAAATTAATCCGCGCTGTAGCAGCAGCACCCAACGGAATCGTTCGCATGAGTCCGTCCATATCGGGCTTGGTCCAAACCAGCAACAACGTCAGCAAACTGGAAGTGGGCAATGGATCGGTATCGGTTCAGTGCTTAACTCGTTCCAGCGTGGATTCTGAGAAAATGGCTACCGCTCAGGCGTTGCGTGGGCAATTTGCCTTGGCGGGTTTGGATACCCAGTTTGCCGGTTCCTATCCCGGATGGGATCCCGCACCGGGAGGAGCTTTGGCCTCGTTGATGCGCGATACCTATGTGTCGCTCTTTGGAGAAGAGCCCCACGTCAACGCCTGCCACGCCGGCCTGGAATGTGGAATTATTGGCGAGCGCTGCCCGGGCATGGAGATGATCAGTTTTGGCCCCACCATCACCGGGGCACACAGCCCGGACGAACGCGTGAACATTGCCTCCGTGGCCAAGAGTTTTGCCTATTTGGTTGAAGTACTGAAAAACGTCCCGACGGTCCATTAATTAGGACCGTCGGCAAACATTCCCGCACGGAAGCGGTTAGAAAAATATGGAAAATTGGGGACCCCTTTTGGCCGGTGTTGCCGCGTTTGTTTTGATGGAAGGTGCTGCATGGGCAGCACACAAATACCTCATGCACGGTTGGTTGTGGTTTTTGCACGCAGACCACCACACCAAGGAACCGGGTTTTTTTGAAAAAAACGATGCCTTTTTCCTAATTTTCGCCGTTCCCAGTTGGTTGTGCATCATGTTGGGCATGATGAACAACATTTGGATATCCGTGGGCTTCGGATTCGGAATTGCTGCCTACGGCTTGGCTTATTTTTTTGTGCACGAATTGTTCATTCATCAGCGTTTTCGATGGATCCGAAACATCGACACCCCCTATTTTCGGGCCGTTCGTCGGCTGCACAAAATGCACCACAAGGTTCTGACTAAGGAGGATTCTGCCCATTTTGGCATGTTGTGGGTTCCACGGCAGTTGATTCGGGAAGAAGCGGCCGCCCTGAAAAAGGAACAGCAACGCGCCCAGCAACAGGCTTAGCATGGAGAAATACCTGTATTTAGGCCTGATCGCCTTCACTTTTTTTGGTCCGCTTTCGCGCTCGTTTGAATCCCGCATCCGGTACATCCAGTACTGGCGTTCCTTGTTGGTGGGCACATTCGCGGTTCTGGTGGTTTTCATACCGTGGGACGTTTTCTTCACCGCGCAAGGCCATTGGGGATTTTCCCAACGGTACGTGGTGGGTTGGAAACCCTTGGGACTGCCTATTGAAGAGTGGCTGTTTTTTGTGGTGGTGCCTTTTGCGTGTATGTTCATCTACGAAGTGCTGAATCTGTTTTTCCCCTGGACGGAGTGCGGCCAAAAATGGCCCCGGGTTACCGCTTGGATTCTTTTGGTGGCGACGGCGCTCGGTGCAGCAGCCTTTGCCGAACGTGCCTATCCGGCACTCACCTTCGCATTGGCGGCCTTGGCTTTGGCCTTGGTTTTGCGCTATCGGGTATCTTGGTTGGGCCCGTTTTTTCGGGGTTGGGCCATCAGTTTGGTGCCGTTTTTCCTGGTTAACGGCGTCTTGACGGGCACGGGCTTGGACGAGCCCGTGGTTTGGTACAACAACGAAGAAAACATGGGCATACGACTGGGCACCATCCCCGCAGAAGACGCTTTTTACGGCATGCTCATGATGCTTTTGTATACCTCCGCAGTAGAATGGCACCGTACCCGGTTGAAGAAGACAAACGTTTAGGCGTTTGGTTCAAGCCCGCGGGCTTGATGGTGGAGCCCGATCGATTGGGGCACCCGAATTTGCAGGAGGTGGTCTCCGATCAGTTGGGTAGGACCGTTTGGCCCATTCATCGTTTGGACCGTCCAACTTCGGGCTTGGTGTTGTTTGCCTACCAAAAATCAGCAGTCGCTCCATTAATGCAACTTTTTGAGCACCGTCGGGTTCGAAAATTATACACCGCCTGGTTGGAGCGCCACTGGGAGGAAGGTGCCGTGGAATGGTGGGATTTGGGCGTGAAAAACCCTGCTGCATTCCGAATGGATGTTGTGGAAAACGAACAGCCGGGGGCCTTGAAAATGGGTCTTCGAGCCCAATCAACGGCCAATCCAGACCGGGTAGCGGTTGAACTGTTGACGGGCAGATACCACCAAATTCGTGCTCAATTGAGTGCCCACGGGTACCCGGTGCGTGGGGATGTTGCGTATGGAGCGCAGCCCTGGCAACACGGCTCCTGCATCGGGCTGCATGCGGGTTTCTTGGGGTTTGACGACCCTTGGACGCACGAGCCGCGTCAATGGAGCGTGGAAGCTACTTGGGACCACCTTTAACTCATCAGCGTCAGCCAGGCGCCGGTGAGTCCGGCGGCGGCAAAATAGGCTAAATACGCCCAGTCTTCTTTCGATTTTGGGCCGTGAAGCGCTAAGTAATTGACGGAAAATCCCAACCCACTGAGCAGCACCACTTGCGGCAGGGCGGCCGCCCCCAAAGCCCCAAAATAGGCGAGTTGACCGCCTGTTGAAAAGGCCGCTTGGATGCCTGCTTGTCGGAGCAATGGACGGTTAAATCGTTTCCATTCGCCCCCAACGGTACCCAAGGCCAAAGCCAACAAACCTTGCGTGCATTCCGCAATCAGGAAAAACGGTAGAGACCCCAATTCCCGGAGGGCAGGCACGGACAACGGATAGTACAAGCCGTACGCCAAGCCTGCTGCGGCGGGTATCCAGCCGCGAATACCACCGCGTCGGAACAACAAAAGCAATTGAATGGAGAGCAGCAAGGTAGCTGCAAGTACCTGGTATCCGCTGGGCCAGGTGCCGCTCAAAGCCGTTCCAACCGCAAAACCCACCACAACATTGAGGGATTGACCCACCAAAGCGGATGCGGAATGGTCTGAATTCAAGCTCCGCACAAAGGCCCACAGCCCCAAAAAGCCCAATCCACCCAATCCAACGGCTTGCCAAGTGGCGCCGTTCCAAGTCCAGGAAGGCAAATCGCCACTCCACATCCACCAACCCACTGCAGCCCATAAACTTCCGATTAATGAGCGTGTTCCAATAAACAAGAGGGTGGGGGCCGGCTGTTCTTTGAACCGCCAAAAGCGGTTTCCCCAGGCGAAAAGCACCAGGGACAGCGCAATGCAACCCAATAAAAAAACATTCGTCGTCCCCATAACCGCGTCCATAGTTGCACAAAAGTACCCTTGCTTCGTGGGAAATGAGCTACCTTTGCACCTTCAAAATCGTTCTATATGTTGACGCGCCGCCATATTCGGATCAAAGTCCTCCAAAGTTTGTACGCCTTTATTCAAAACGAAGGAACGTCAGGAGCTAAGGCCTTGAGCGAATTGGAAAAGAGCTTGGCCAACATTTACCGTTTGTATTTACTGGATCTTCAGATTTTGCGCCAACTTGTTTACTTCTTGGAGGAACGCAAGGCCATTGAAGAGAAAAAACAATTTCCTTCTCCGACGCTCATCAAGACCTTGGATACGGCGGTTTCGCATCCCTTTTTGCGTCGCTTGGCCGACGACGACGATTTGGTGTCTGCTTTGGAGATTCATCGCGTTCATTTTGGAGACGCCTCGGACGTGGTCCGCAAGTTGCTTTTTGATTATTGGCAATCGGAATTAGCTAAAACGCATTTTGATGAAAATCAACCGCTTGGAGAAGGTTGGTTGAAGCAGTTTTACGGCCAGTACGTTGCCAACAACGAAGATCTTCACGCGGTGTACGAAGGCATGGAAATGCACTGGGCAGACGATTTGGAGGCTGCACAAATGATGGTGGTTAAAACCATGAAAAACCTGCGTCAGAACAAACCCCTTTTGGTGGAATTGTACAAGGACGAAGATGATGCACGTTTTGGAAAAGAATTGATTATCAAGGTTTTGGCTGATCGTTCGGACTGGGAAAAGCGCTTAATCGAGAAGTCCACCCATTGGGACATTGACCGCATGGCTTTGGTGGATCGTTTGTTGGTGGAAATGGCTTTGTCCGAACTGGTTGGCTTTCCGGAAGTCCCGCCCCGCGTAACCATCAACGAGGCTTTGGACGTGGCCAAATCGTACTCCACTCCGAAGTCCGCCGCATTTGTCAACGGTTTGATCGACAGTATTTTCACTGACCTGAAAGCCGAGGGTAAGGTCCAGAAAATCGGCAGGGGACTGTTGTAATCCGTTTCCCAAGCACCAAAATTCAACCTGTATTGGGCTTCGAGAATCTGCGTCGCTTCGTTACCTTTGAAACCATGAAAACAAGAACTTATTTTCTTTTATTTGCCGTTTTGGGATTGCTGGTTTCCTGCACCAGTCCTTCGGATGAGATTCAGTCTGCAGACGCCAATGAGTCTTTGGGCGTTGATGCTGTTGACAGCGGAAAATTACCCGTATTTGAGTTTTCTGAAGAGGAGTTTGACTTCGGTCTGATTCAAGAAGGTGAAGTGGTTACCCACGACTTTAAATTCACCAATACGGGCGACGTTCCTTTGGTGATCAGTGCGGCACAGGGTTCTTGCGGTTGCACGGTTCCAGACTATCCCCGAACTCCGATAGCACCGGGAGCTGAAGGCGTAATCAACGTTTCTTTTGATTCCAATAAGCGTGGAGGCAAGCAAGAAAAGACCGTTACTTTGACCGCGAACACGGTTCCCAATGTTCATGTATTGAAAATAACAGCCAACGTAAACCCCAAGAAATAAATGACTTACTTGTCTCTATTGCAAGCAGATGCCAGCGGCATCATGAGTTTTTTACCCATCATCGCCATTGTTGCGGTCATGTACTTTTTCATGCTTCGTCCGCAAATGAAGCGTCAGAAAGAAGAAACGGCCTTCCGTTCCGCATTGGAAAAAGGCATGAAGGTGGTGACCATTGGTGGCATCCACGGAAAGGTTTTGGAGATCAACGATACCACGGTGTTGATTGAATCGGAAAATACCAAGCTACGTGTGGAGCGTTCTGCGGTGAGTAAAGAACTATCGGCTCAGTTCCAATCCAAGGAAAAGAAGTAAGAGCCCCCAAGCAATTTGGGTCAAAGAAAAAGCCCCGAACGACTGCGTCGTTCGGGGCTTTTTAGTACCGGTTAAGCAGGTTCGTTAAATGCGTTTCAGTTGCTGCTGTAGCATTTTGATTTGATCCGTCATCAATCCACGAGAATCCAATTTTTTGGCTTCGGTCAAAAGCGTCTGTGCTTCTATTTTGCGTCGTTTGGACAGCGCCATGCCTGCCAATTGCAATTTGGCCATTGCTTGATCTTCTTTCTGCCGAAGGCCGGTCTGGAGCGCCTTGCGCATCCACTGCTCCGCCTTATTCAGGTTGGTTTGGGAAACGAGTACCCCTTGCAGAAAGTAGTAGTACGCCAGCTGGCCTTTAATCAATGTTGTTTCCGGAGTGCGAATGGCCGCGAGGTGTTTGCCCGCAGATGCCATGTCTTGCTTTCGCAAATACCACAAAGCCATAAGAATGCGCTCGTGACGGAAGTACAAAAATATCGGGAATGCAGTGAGCAATACCCAGAAAATACCGTTGCCTATTTCTCCTTCAATAAACTGCCAAATGCCGAGTCCGAAAAACAAGACGGCAATGCCGATGCGTAAAATGCGTTGAATCATGCGTCAAAGGTACAACAGGCAAAGCACGGACGCGCGAACTGAGGCGTACGCTGGAAAGTTCAGAAAAGTTAGACGGTATCAGTCCAAAAGTTCAATGCGGTTGCGGCCCAGAGCCACTCGGCCGTCGATTTCCAATTTTTTGAGGAGTCGAGAAATGACTTCGCGCGAAGAGTGTAGGGCCGTAGCAATGTCTCCATGGCTCAAAGGAAGTACGGAGTTTTGGTTTAAAGCACTCCGGCGCTCGTGTAAATACGCCATCAACCGTTCGTCCAATTGCCGGAACGCTACGGAATCCAAGGCATTCAATGCTTCTTCAAAACGCTGTTGATAAGACTGAAGTACAAATCGACGCCATTCGGGAAAATCGTCGAACCACTGCGCTGCGCGTTGAAGCGGGAGGATGAATAATACGCTGTCCTCTTCAGCAACCACTTCTACGTGGGCTACCGTGGAGGACATGCAACAGCTGATGGTGCTAGCACACGTGCTTCCTTCGCGCAAAAAATAGAGGAAGAGCTCTTTGTCGTTTACGGCGTCTACGCGTGCCACGCGCAGCGTGCCGGAGAGCACCAAGGGAACGAAGTCTACGGGTGTTCCTGGGTCCGCTATGTAGGTCCCTGCTTTTACGTCCTTTAATTTACCTTCCTCCAGCAAGGTTTTCAACAACGCTTCATCTTGAAAACCAATGAAATGAAGCCTATTTCGGAGCAATTCTTCGTTCATTTCGTTTGAATCGTAGTCTTTTTGTGAATAAAATAAACAAACCTGAAAAGTGCTTTTCTTTCGAAAGAAGTATAACTTTTCACCACTAAAGATAGAGCAAACATGGCAGCTACGTCCAGCGCATCTACACGAAGTTCCTCCAAAAAACCCAAGAAGATTTTTGTCTTGGATACATCCGTTATTTTATTTGATCACAACTCCATCATGGAGTTTGACGAGCACGATGTGGCCATTCCCCTTGCGGTTTTGGAAGAGTTGGATGAATTTAAGAAGGGCAACGACACCAAGAATTTTGAAGCGCGTGAATTCATTCGATTCTTGGACAAGAAGGCAGGGAACCGCACCATCAACAATTGGATCAATTTGAACGGGCCCGGAAAGGGCAAGTTCAAGGTAGTTATGGCGCCCAAGGTACCTGAGGAGCTAGACGCCACAAGGCTTTTTGGTTCCGGCAAAAACGACCACAAGATCCTCAATGCTGCACTGCACTTGCAACTGGAAGAACCAACCCGTAAAGTTATCCTGGTTACGAAGGACATCAATTTGCGCTTGAAGGCCAAGTCATTGAATGTTGCGGCGGAGGATTTTCTCACTGGAAAAATCCAAAACGTACAAGGACTGCACCGGGGGCGGGAAATCTTGACGGGGGTGCCGCAAAAACTTCTAACTCAACTCTACGCTACGCGCCGAGTTGTGGTGGAAGGGGGTAAGGTTACTGCAAAAATAACCTTGGAGCCCAATCAGTTTTACATCATGAAAACGGGAAAATCCAGTTGTTTGGGTTTTTTCCACGGACCCACACAAACGTTGGAGTTGGTGGAAAAGAACACCGTTTACGGAATTAAACCTCGAAATTCCGAGCAAACCTTTGCCTTGCATGCTCTTTTGCATCCGGAAATAAAATTGATGACCATCACGGGTGTGGCCGGCACGGGAAAAACACTGTTGGCCTTGGCCGCTGCCCTGGAACAACGGCGTGAGTACAAGCAAATTTTCTTGGCCCGACCCATTGTTCCGTTGAGCAACAAAGACATTGGATTTCTTCCAGGGGATGCCGAAGCAAAAGTGAATCCGTACATGCAGCCCTTGTGGGACAACCTGAAATTCATCAAGAATCAATTTGGCGAACGCGATCGAAATTTCAAGCAAATCGATGAAATGGTAGAGAACGAGAAGATCGTGGTGGCGCCGCTTGCGTTTATTCGCGGTCGATCCCTCTCCAACATCATTTTCATTGTGGACGAAGCTCAGAACTTAACGCCGCACGAAGTCAAAACAATCATTACGCGGGCTGGTGAAAATGCCAAGTTCATTTTTACCGGTGATGTGCAACAAATTGATACCCCCTACTTGGACGAGCAATCCAATGGATTGTCCTACATCGTGGACCGATTGAAAGGCGCCAATCTCTACGCACACATAATGCTGGAGAAGGGAGAACGGTCCGAGTTGGCAAATTTGGCGAACGAAAAATTATAAGAGAGAACGACGGCCTCAAAAAAAAGAGGTGTCTCCAACGAGACACCCCCCATTTCCGTTAGATTAACTTAAGCATTAACCTCGTGGTCCTGCGTTGCGAATGGCCTCCGGTGTTTGGTCTGAAAACTTGGTGAAATTCGTCCGGAATTTATTGGCCAGCATTTCCGCTTGCGCGTCGTAAGCAGCCCCGTCGGACCAAGAAGCGCGCGGGGTCAAGAATTCCGAGGGTACGCCTGCGCACGTAGCGGCGAAGTCCATGCCAAAGCGTTCGTCACGTGCAAAGGTTTCGCTTTGCAGCGTGCCGTCCAGAGCAGCCGTAATTAAGGCACGGGTGTACTTCAGTTTGATGCGCTCGCCAACGCCATATGCGCCGCCCACCCAGCCGGTATTGACCAGCCAAACGTGAATTCCGCTGTCTTTAAGCTTATTGCTGAGCATCTCGGCATAAACCGCTGGGTGCAACGGCATGAAGGCAGCACCAAAGCAAGCAGAAAAGGTTGCAGAGGGTTCGGTCACACCCACTTCAGTTCCTGCTACTTTTGCCGTATACCCGGACATGAAATGGTACGCCGCTTGTTCTGGACTCAATTTGGAGATGGCGGGAAGAACCCCGTAGGCATCAGCGGTGAGGAAGAAGATATTCTTGGGAGAAGAGCCCAAAGAGGGCACTTGAATCAAGTCGATGTGGTCGATGGGGTAGGAGACACGCGTGTTTTCCGTGATGCTTGAATCCGCGTAGTCCGGTACTGTGGTGCCTTCGTGGAAAACAATGTTCTCCAACAGAGCACCCGGGCGAATGGCACGGTAGATATCCGGTTCTTTTTCCTCGGTCAAATCAATGACCTTGGCGTAGCAGCCGCCTTCAAAATTAAATACCGTCCCGTCCGGTGCCCATCCGTGCTCGTCGTCGCCAATGAGCTTTCGGTTGGGGTCTGCAGACAAGGTGGTTTTTCCGGTGCCACTCAAACCAAAGAAAAGAGCTGTGTCTCCCGCTTGCCCAACATTCGCGGAGCAGTGCATGGGAAGGGTTTCGCGGTGCGTTGGCAATAAAAAGTTCAGTGCCGAAAAAATACTCTTTTTGATTTCTCCAGTGTATCCGGTTCCACCAATCAAGATGGTCTTCTCGCTGAAACACAAAATGGCAAAATTGCCTTGACGGGTTCCGTCAATGCTCGGATCTGCCTGAAAACCAGGAGCGTGGAGCAAGGTCCATTCCGGAGTGAAGGCGGCACGTTGTTCGTCGGATAAGCGCAAGAACATGTTGTGTACGAACAAGCTGCACTCAGCCCATTCGGTTACGGTACGAACTTTAAGCGCAAAGCGTGCATCCGCACAAGCTTCTACATCGCGAACGTAAAGCGTTTTGTCCGCCAGATACTGTTCCACTTTACTGCGCAAGGAATGGAATTGTCCCAAATCAAAGGCCAGATTCACGTCGCCCCACCAAACGCGATCAGTAGACCATTCGTCGCGAACGATGAAGCGATCTTTGGGCGAACGGCCGGTAAACGTTCCGGTGCGGATGGACAAAACGCCTTTGTCTGTTAACGTGGCGCGGCCGGAAGCCAATGCGGCTTCCGTGAGCTCATCAGGACTTAAATTCCAGTGAGCGGAAGAAAGGTTTAGCATGGTGTTTTAAATACAAGGGTTGTGCAAAGGTACGAGGACGAGGTGTACTTTTGGTAGCACATTTAGAACAATCCCATGCGCACTATTTTGGTACTTGGAGCAGGCCGCTCTACCCAAAGTCTCATCGATTATCTGCTTCACCATGCAGAAACTGAAAACTGGCATTTGACCCTTGCCGATCAAAATTTGGCTTGGGCGGAGCAGAAATTGCGCGGACACGAACGGGGAACGGCCGTTGCCCTGAACGCGGGAGACCGAGAAGCGCGCAGAGCATTGATTGCGAATAAATTCATCACCGTCAGTATGTTGCCGGCCTTCATGCATCCGGAGGTTGCTGTGGATTGCTTGGAGCTGGGCGTACACTTGGCTACTGCTTCCTATCAATCCGAGGCTCTTGCAAAAATGAGCGAGTCGGCCAAGCAAAAAGGGTTGATTTTTTTGAATGAAATCGGAGTCGATCCGGGAATAGACCACTTGTCAGCCATGAAGTTGCTGGATGAAGTGAGGGCCCAAGGAGCTGAATTACTGGGTTTTGAAAGTTTTACTGGAGGATTGCTAGCGCCGGAGTCTCCTTCCAATCCGTGGCAGTACAAGTTTACGTGGAATCCAAGAAACGTGGTTTTAGCAGGGGCCGGTGGGGCGGTAAAATTCAAACAAGAAGGATTGTACAAGTTCATTCCGTACCATCAACTCTTCCGCAGAACGGAGTTTATCGACATTCCTGGATACGGTCGGTTTGAAGGATACGCCAACCGCGACTCGCTTCAGTACCGGAGCGTTTATGGTTTGGACACCATTCCCACCATCTACCGAGGCACACTGCGTCGGCCTGGATTTTGCCGCGCGTGGGACGTTTTTGTCAAATTGGGCATGACCGATGATTCCTACGAAATGGAAGGTGTGGACCAAATGACGCACCGTTCATTTGTTAATGCATTTCTTGCATACCATGAGTTCAATTCTCTGGAAATTAAACTCATGCATTATCTAAGTATCCCGCAAGACGACGACCTCATGGAAAAATTGACGTGGTTGGACTTGTTTGAGGAAGTACCCGTTGGTTTGGACCGTGGAACCCCAGCCCAAGTATTGGAGCATATTCTGTCCAAAAAATGGACCATGGGCCCGCTGGATACGGACATGCTCGTCATGTGGCACAAATTGACGTACCGTTTGCACGGAACCTCCTACGAACTTACCTCCAGTTTGGTGGTGAAGGGGCAAGGCCCGGAGAAAACGGCCATGGCCCACACGGTGGGCTTGCCTTTGGGCATGGCGGTTAAACGCATCCTTACCGACCAAATCAAGGACCGAGGCACCGTCATTCCCATTACGCCCGAATGGTACGAACCCCTACTTGACGAATTGCGTGAACACGGAATTGTCTTTCACGACGTTTTGCACACCTTGACCAACTAAGTTGCGTGATGGGCATTAAGCCCCGCTTGATTTAGGACTATTGGATGCAGTTCGCTCTGGAAAACGGAGCAATAGATCTCCGCAATAGTATCGATACGTTTCGCTTGCAAGTCCGTTTTCATCGTACAAAGACAGAATGTGTTCCGGTTCCGTTAAGGGATTCGGGGCATGGATTCCGTCCAATTGATTTACCCAAAAAAGTAGGTGCCGTTTTGGCTCCTCGCCGTGCAGCGTGCGGAAAGCTACCCAACGGACAGGCGATCCCAATGCGGAAATGTAGTCCAACGGTTCGGGCACAATCAATGCCAACCACCCGTTGGACTTCACCCACCGGCGAAACCAACTGGCCAATACATCCGGAGGAAGGTGTGACTGGTGACGAGCTGCATCCCGACGCTCGTTTCCAGCTGGAAGACCTTTGAAGTAGGGCGGATTGCTCACGGCCCAATCCAGGGGATAGGCTGGGGTCCACTGTGGAAGTGCGGTATTTACGGCTAAGACACGCTCGTCCAGCTGTGTATTTGCTGCATTGAATCGGCATTCTTCCGCTGACAACGCATCTTTTTCCACTAAGTCTACTCGCAAATAGGGCCAACGGTGGGCCAGCAGCAACCCAATGACCCCGCAGCCAGCGCCCAAGTCAGCGCCGCGCGTTTCCGTGCTCAATCCCCACTCATCGCCGTGCGTCCGGAGATAACCGGCCAATAAAGTAGCATCCGTTCCAATTTTTTGGGCAGACGCTCGATGCTCCACGGAGATTCCGCGGAATTGAAACACCACTACAGAAAATAGAGTTCGTCGGGAGCCGTCAAGTACAGGACACGGGCATCCCGGTCAATACGCTGAATAAACGGGTCCACGCAGGGAATGAAGACCACACGACCTTCTTCTCCTACCAACAATTCCAACAAGGGTTGCCCGGGTCGATCCAAAACGTCTTTGACGCGAATCGGCTCGTCTACGCCAGGGTTAACAACCTGGTAGCCAACTAATTCATGATAGTAGAACTGATGAGGTTCCAAGGGGGGCAATAAAGAGTCCGGCAACCAAACCAAGGAGCCCAGTATTTGATCCGCATCGGACTCCGACTGAATGCCTTCCAGCGTGAGCACCCATTCGTCGCTCTTCAGCGATTTGATCTCCTGAATAAAAAAAGGAATCCTTCCGGAGGTTGATTCCAACCAGAAGGATTCCAAATGGGTATAGGCTTCGGGGCGATCCGTGTCCAACTTTAGAACCACGTTTCCCTTAAAACCGTGTTTGCGGGTTAGGCGTCCGAGTTGAAAATGACCGTCCACTAACTTCCGCTCAAAAGCGTATTACTCGGCAGATGCTTCTTCAGCAGCAGCCTCAGGAGCAGATGCTTCTTCAGCGGCAACCTCTGGAGCAGATTCTTCAGCAACCTCTGCAACAACGTCTTCTGCAACTACTTCCTCTGCTACTTCTACAGCAGGAGTGTTTTTGGCTTGGATTGAAGCAGCACGCTTCAGATTAGCTTCTGTTTCAGCAGCCAGGCGGGCCTTCTTGCTGTCCTCTTTGGATGCAACCAAGTTGGCAACTTTGCCGGTGATTTGCGCTTCTTTAGACTCCAACCAAGCGTTGAACTTAGCCTCTGCCTGCTCAGCAGTAAGAGCACCTTTGGAAACGCCGCCCAACAAGTGCTTCTTCATCAGAACACCCTTGTAAGACAAAATAGCACGTGCGGTGTCCGATGCTTCAGCACCTTTCATTACCCAATCCAAAGCGCGGTCAAACGCCAAATCAATGGTAGCGGGGTTGGTGTTGGGGTTGTACTGACCCAAACGCTCAATGAAACGTCCGTCGCGCTTGGAGCGGCTGTCTGCTACAACAATTGTGAAGATGGGACGACCTTTGCGGCCGTGGCGTTGGAGGCGAATGCGTGTTGCCATGCGGTTAAATTTTTAAAAGGGTCCGAAACCCGGTTATTAAGAAGGCGCAAAGGTACAACTTTGCTTAAAACCAACCAAATCGTTTTACAATCCTTGTGCGGCGGACAAAAGAAGGGCATGGCGAGACAAAACGTGCTCGGAACCGTTGGCCAAGCGAACCAGTACCGCCGAATGCCCGGAGTGCGTCAACCGCACTACCTCCGCAAGTGAAGTAGATTCATCTACCTCCGGGAGAGGAGGAAGCATGATGTCCCGCACCAAAGTATCGAGCGATCTTCCCGCAGCGAGTGCGCCCAGTAGGGCACTTTCGTCGATGCTTCCCACGCGTCCGTTGGCGTCGCGCACCGGTGCCTGGGAAATTCCAAATTTTTTCAAAGCTCCTACGGCATTGCTTAAGGGCTCCTCCGCCAAAATCTGAACGGCGGGCTGTGCGGCGTGGGCAGCAACAGCGTCCCCTGCCGTCCGAACCACGTCGTTCAAAAAGCCGCGTTCGCGCATCCAGTCGTCGTTGTAAATTTTTCCAACGTAGCGACTGCCGTGGTCGTGGAACAAAACCACCACCACACTGTCATCGTTCAATAAATGCTTCAACTGACGCAATCCTTGAAAAGCAGAACCGCACGAATAACCCAAGAGAAGACCTTCTTTGCGGGCCAACTCACGCGCGGCTAAAGCTCCGGCCTTATCCGTTACTTTTTCAAAGCGGTCGATCAACGAGAAGTCAACGTTTTTGGGCAAAATATCTTCGCCTATCCCCTCGGTGATGTATCCGTAAATCTCATTCTCGTCAAACACTCCGGTTTCGTGGTACTTCTTGAATACAGAACCGAAGGTGTCGATGCCCCAAATCTGAACGTTGGGGTTCTTCTCTTTTAAATACTTGGCCACGCCAGAGATTGTCCCTCCGGTGCCTACGCCCACCACAAAGTGGGTGATTTTCCCCTCCGTTTGCTCCCAAATCTCCGGCCCGGTGGTGGCGTAGTGCGCCGCGCGGTTGCTCAGATTATCGTATTGGTTGGGGAAGAACGAGTTGGGAATTTCAGCATTCAACCGGCGCGCCACGGAGTAGTAGGAGTCCGGGTGATCCGGAGCGACGTTGGTGGGGCAAACGTGAATTTCTGCACCCAATGCCCGAAGTACGTCCATTTTTTCTTTGGATTGCTTGTCGCTCATGGTGCAAATGAGGCGGTATCCCTTAACGCAGGCGGCCAAGGCCAAGCCCATACCGGTATTTCCAGACGTGCACTCAATAATGGTGCCGCCGGGTTTCAACAACCCCGCGCGTTCGGCGTCTTCCACCATTTGAAGCGCCATGCGGTCTTTGGTGGAATGACCCGGATTGAAGTACTCCACCTTGGCGAGCACCGTACCGGGAAGATCCGACGCAACGGCATTCAGTCGAACCATGGGTGTACGGCCAATGGTGTCCAATATCGACGACGCAACAGGAGGGAGCAATGGATTCATTTCTAGCTAATTAGTGAATTTTAAAACGATTTATTGGATTCGCCCGACGGTCGGTTTTCGTACGGACTGGGATGTTCCATGGAGCGGATTCCGGCCCACAAGTCACGTTCGGCGGCAACCACTTCGGCGAGCGTCCAACGCTTCAAAACATCCACCGACGCGTTTCGCACGTCCACCAACGCCAAACGGAGCCCGCATTGACCCGGTGTAGAACAGGTGCTGCACGGTTCGTAAAAACGATGCGACGCGCAGGGCAAAAGCGCCACCGGGCCCTCCAACGGACGTACGATCTCGGCCAAGCTGATTCCAGCCGCATCCGGGTGCAAAGAATAACCACCGGAGCGACCGGAGGTGGAGGTAAGGGTTCCGGCCTGACGAAGTTCCGTTAAAATGCGCTCCAAAAATTTGTGCGAGCAACCCACCCGTTCGGCCAAAGCAGAAGCGCCCAATCGGGCACCACGGCCTTCTTTTGCCAGGTGGATGAGCGCGTGGAGCGCATAAACGGTTCGCTTATTCAGCACGTGAGGTAGGACTTTTTTAGAAAAGTAGCCTTTATCCGTAGATGCGGTTGAGCAATCCCGCTAAACGAATTCCCGCCTGCGCCAAGCGCAGATGAGCATCGTCCAAGTAGTCGTAGGAATAGCGGTAACTCAAACTGGTTTTGTCTTCGGCAGGATAAATGGTCTCGCGCAAAACACGAGATTCCAACGCCCAATCCCGTACCGTGGTGGCCTGCCATTGGCGAACGGTATCCGCTCCGTAGCGGTCCACAGCCATCGCCAACTCCGTGTAACTCAATCCGTAATCGTCGATTAGGTGTGTATCCCAAACCGTGTGCAGATTGGTGCTTTGACCGAACCACTTGACTTTGAAGTCATTACCTCCTCGATCTCCGGGTTGCCCCACGTGCAACGGTTGGTGCAAGTCACCCACCAGATGCACCAGCATCCGAAGGGCCTGCTTTTCATCGCCGTCGGTAAATTTCTTGGTTTCCAATTCCACCAGCAAACGCTCCAGCGTGCCAATGATGTCGCCTTCTTTGGGGCGCATGGAGTCTGCATAGCTGCACCCGTTGCACACCGTGCAGTAGTGCCAAGGATCCATGTGTTTCTTTTCCGGATTGGACTTGATGAAATCCATCCACGTGGAGGAGAGCGCCAAGGACTCGTCCCCCAACACCGACGCCACTCGTTTCTGGGCTTTGGGCGTCAAGTGTTTCCACGCAACTTCACCCACAACCCGATGGCCCAATTGGCCCCAACCCAAAGCGGTACCGGTGCTCCAAAACAAAACCAATACCAGAGCAGCAAGACGTGTTTTCATGCCGCAAAGGTCGGCAATTGAGCCGTATCTTCGGAGCATGGATTTCGATTCGGTATTTGTTCATCCCACGGCCGTCGTAGACGACGGAGCGGCGTTGGGAGCAGGCACAAAAGTCTGGCACTTTTCCCACATCATGCCCCAAGCGGTCTTGGGCGAAAACTGCAACATTGGTCAGAACGTAGTGGTTTCCCCTGGTGTGCGCTTGGGAAACAACGTAAAGGTTCAAAACAACGTATCCCTTTACACAGGAGTTGTTTGCGACGACGACGTGTTCCTGGGGCCTTCTTGTGTATTTACCAACGTAACCAACCCGCGCAGCGCGGTGAACCGTCGGGACCAATACGCGAAAACGCATGTGGGCAAAGGCGCAAGCATTGGGGCCAACGCCACCATTGTTTGCGGGCACGACATCGGCTCCTATGCGTTTATTGGTGCCGGAGCTGTGGTTACCAAGCACGTGCCGGATTACGCCTTGGTATTGGGAAATCCCGCCCGTCAAGTAGGGTGGATGTCTGCCTACGGCCATCGTTTGGATTTTGGCGCCGATTCTAAAGCCACGTGCCCGGAAAGTGGAGAAGTCTATGTGCTTGAGGACAACCGGGTTTACCCCCTCCCTCGGTAATTTTTCACTTCCCAAGCAATCCGTCAAAACAATTTATTAAGTCCTTTCGTTCCTTAGAAAAATTCTTCTCCCCATGCAGTGGATCCACGAAACACCCGAAGCCGCAGAAACCCGTAAAATGGTTGCGGAATCCGCACGTGCTTTTGCCGAACAGCACATCCGACCGTATGTGATGGAGTGGGACGAGGCTCAATATTTTCCCAAGGAGGTTTTTCACGCCATGGGGCAACAAGGATTCTTGGGAGTTTTGGTACCTGAAGCGTATGGCGGTTCCGGTTTGAACTACCAATCCTACATCTCGGTTATCGATGAAATTTCGCAGGTTTGTGGTTCCATCGGATTGAGCGTGGCGGCCCACAACTCTTTGTGCACCGGTCATATTATGGCTTTTGGTTCCGAAGAACAGAAAATGCGTTGGCTCCCAAAATTAGCTACGGGTGAATGGATTGGCGCTTGGGGTTTAACGGAAACGGGGACCGGTTCCGACGCAGGCGGCATGCACACTACAGCGGTTCGGGACGGCGATTATTGGGTTCTCAACGGCTCCAAAAACTTCATCACGCACGCCATTTCCGGGGATGTTGCCGTAGTCATCGTCCGCACCGGCGAAAAAGGTGATTCCCACGGGATGACCGCATTTGTGGTGGAGAAAGGCACGCCCGGCTTCAGTTCGGGTAAGAAAGAGAACAAGTTGGGCATGCGTGCCTCAGAAACGGGTGGTCTCTTTTTTGACCAGTGCCGCATTCCCGACGCCAATCGCTTGGGAGAAGTAGGGGATGGATTCATTCAGTCCATGAAAATCCTGGACGGTGGCCGAATTTCAATTGCCGCACTCTCCATTGGCATTGCCAAAGGTGCTATGAATGCAGCGTTGCACTACAGCAAAGAACGCGAGCAATTTGGTAAGAAAATCTCCGAATTTCAGTCCATCGCTTTCAAGTTGGCCGACATGGCCACCGAAATTGAGGCATCGGAATTGTTGACCCGCCACGCAGGCGCTTTAAAGGATGCGGGTCACAAGATGAGCAAAGAATCCGCAATGGCCAAATTGATGGCCTCCGAAGTATGTGTTCGGGTAGCCAACGAAGGAATTCAAATCCATGGTGGATACGGATACACCAAGGACTTCCCGGCAGAGAAATTCTACCGCGACGCTAAATTATGCACCATTGGAGAAGGTACCTCTGAGATTCAGCGTTTGGTGATTTCGCGTACTTTGTTGAAGGGTTGAAATCCGTTTACGCGTCCAGTTGACCCCTTGACGCAATCGCAGTCCAAACGCACAAAAAAGGCTTGAACAGCCTGATCTCCTGTGTTACATTTGTGTCCATGAGAAAGTCTGTTCTTTTTGTTCTGGCGTTGCTGCTGTTCGCAGCACTTCCTACCAAGGCTTCCCACCTAATCGGCGGGGAAGTTACTTGGAGTTGTTTGACCACAGGGCCCAATGCCGGTAAAGTAGTTTTTCGTTTGGCCGTCTATCGGGAGTGTGGAGGTATTACATTTAACGTTAATACACTTTCGTTGACCTCCAATAGCCCGGCGGGCAACATTGTTTGTACACGAGTTTCGCCCGGATTGAACGTTTCTCCTTCGTGTTATTCTGGACAGCAGCCATGTTCTGGGCCTTCTGCTAACGGATCTATTGAACAACATATTTTTCAATCGGCTCCGATTACCTTGAACGGCACACCGCCTGCCACAGGTTGGACCTTCTATTACGAAGAATGCTGCCGTCCGGACGGATTGCTGAACATGCCGAATTCTCAAATTCAATCCTTTCGCTTGCGCGCAGTGATGAAACCGTTTTCCCCCGGTGGTGCAGGCACACCTGCTTTGAACATGAACCCCTGCTACGATTCATCACCAAGTTTTGCTGAGGCACCAATTTCAGTTATCTGTTCCGGATACACCTACACATACTCCCACAACGCGGCCGATGCGGATCTAGACGAAATGGAGTATTCATTAACAGCTCCTTTGGGTTCAAGTGGTAATCCGATTGCCTCTACTGGAGGATACACGTGGACGTTGACTCCGGGTCCGGGCCCATTTCCTTCCAGCCCTGCGATGCAGTTCAATACGGCTACTGGCAACATCACCATATCCCCACAAATCGGTGGTGGATATGCATCCTCGGTAAAAATCGAAACACGTCGCTGCGGTCAAGTGATTGCGGAGGTTTATCGTGACATTCCTATTGTCATCCGCACGGGCTGTTTGCCTATTCCGCAAACAGGATCAGGGACGATTAATTTACCTCCCTCGGTTGTTGTACAGAATTACCCTGGATTTGACTCCGTCAAGCCGGTGTACGCGGCCAACGGCTCAGTGGCCTTTTGGAAAGTAAGTGTATTTGCCGGCGAGAAAGTGAAGTTTGGCCTGGTCGCTACCGAAACACAGTTACTCCCCACCTTTGCGCCGCAATTGATTGATTGCAAGCCGCTGGGACAACAATTGGGATCACCCTTGAACAGCACAACCACCGGATGTTTGAATCCCCCGTGTGCCACCATCGTTGGTGCTTTGGGCCAAGGTGGTCCAGGACAGACTCAAATAACCGGAATCCCAACCGTTAATAACGTTATTTTTGAATGGCAAACGGATTGTGGCCATTTGGCAACCACGGCGAATTCCTGTGGCCAACTGTCTAACGTATATCCCTTCCTGTTGCGAATGGCGGACAACTATTGTCCGGTTCCTGCCTCGCAAACGATAAATGTTGTCGTTGAAGTCATGAACTCCATGCCGGACGCGCCTGATTTAACCAATTCCTGCGTTACGCGTTTGCCTAACGGTAAAAACCAAATCAATTGGTCCACACCGGTGGATACGGGTCAAAATTTTGATGCGTATGTTGTTTTCTACGGCACCAACCCTGCAATTCCCTTCGTTGCCGTGGATACCGTTCTGGGTTACAACACCGCACTTTTTACCCACAACAACCCCGTTGCGGGTCAACCAGCGTACTACTTCATGCGTACATTGGGTGGTTGTGGATTGAGTTCAGCTCCTTCGGATACCATTTCCCTCGTAGAATTGGACGTTACTCCTTTCCCGCCTACCAATTCCTATGTTGCTCAGCTGGCTTGGAATTCTGGACATTCGGGGTCTTCACCCACCTATGAAGTTTGGCGTCGAGGCACGTCAACACCCTGGGCACAAATCGGCACAACTACGGCGTTGAATTATAACGACACGGTGAATCTGTGCGGTGATTTGCTGCGTTACGAAATTCGGGTAGGGGGCAGCTGCAATTCCACTCGGGACAGCGGTCAGTTTTCGGACCAAGTGAATACGGACGCCATGGCTTTGGATTCGGTTAGTGTTCAAGGAACGAATGCAGTCCTGTCTTGGACTCCGAGCAAGTCGGGCGATGTAGTGGATTACATTGTTCTTCGAGGAAATGGCGCTACCTGGACCCCTTTGGCTACTGTACCTGCAGCTCAGCCCATGCCGTACGTAATTCCCGGTTTGGATCCCAATACGCAAATTGGCACGTACAAGGTGATTTCAGTTGACAGTTGCGGCAACCAAAGCAGTGATTTACTGGTTCCGCAACACAACAACATGCTATTGAACGAAAACATTGACCCGTGTGAGGGGATACTTCGTTTGTCTTGGAACGCCTACTTGGGCTGGCCTGGTGGCGTAGACAAATACTTGGTGCTCGCCGACGTCACCCCTCCAGGAGCACCCACCCAAACCGGGGTGCTTTTGGCAACCTTGCCCGGTAATCCCAACCCCCAACCGGGACAGTTTGTAACCTACTCCTCGCGAGACGTCATTTCCGGGTACAGCTACTGCTACTACGTTCGGGCGGTAGATACTTCAGGAACGCTTCGTTCCACGTCCAACCAGAAGTGCATCAATGGGTTGGTGGTTCAACGTTCGCGTTTGTTGTATTTGGCGCGCACGGCAGTTCGTGCGGACAAAGCCATAGACATGGTGGTGTTTATTGACAAAGACGCCGACGTGGTCAACTTTGACGTGCAACGTTCCGACGAGCCGGGCATGCCGTTTATCTCACTGGGCAAGTTGCCGAAGCCTTCGGTAGGTCCATGGGAGATCCGCTTTACAGACTTTACGGCGGATCCAGACAATCACCACTACGAGTACCGCTTTGTAGCTACCGACTCCTGTGGGAATATCGACACGGCCTCCAACATTGGCACGAACATTATGGTTAAGGCCACTGCTCAAGACAACTTGGTCAACCGCGTGGTGTGGAACCGCTATCGTGATTTTGGAGGGGTGGTGAAGGAATACCAAGTGTACCGTGCACAAACGGAGACAGGTCCGTTCAATTTGATAGGAACAGTGGCCGGAAAGGACACGGTGTACAACGACAACATCCGCAGTTTGGGGCCGGACGTAACGGGCATTTTCTGCTACCGCGTTGTGGCTGTGGAACAAAACAATCCACTGGGTTTTGTTGATTTTGACGGACTTCCTTTCCGCAGTATCTCCAATGTTGCGTGTGCGGAGCACCTTCCTCGCATGTTTGTGCCCAATGCATTCAACCCCGCGTCCAGCCAACCGGCCAACCGCGTATGGCGTCCGATGAATGTTTACGCTGAGTCTACATCGTACTCATTGGAAATCTTCGACCGCTGGGGAAATAAAGTATTTTCTTCCCGCGATGAAAAGCAAGGGTGGGACGGTACCATCGACGGTGTAGATGCCCCCATGGGCGTTTATATGTACCGTTTGAAGTACCGGTCGGTTCAGGAAGAGTTGAAAGATGTACAGGGCAGTTTGACCTTGTTGCGCTAAACCAGAGCTTGCTGGAATAAATTAAGGGCCGCCCCAAAGGGCGGCCCTTTTTTGTTATCTTTGCATGCAATTCAAAAGAATTGCTATGCCCCTCTCCTCCGAAAAAGTTATTGGCGAATACCTGACGTACGACGACGTATTGTTGGTTCCCGCGTATTCCGAAATTTTACCGCGCGACGTGCGGATCAGTTCGCGTTTTACGCGCAATATCCTGCTCAATACGCCCATCGTTAGTGCGGCCATGGACACCGTGACGGAGTCCACCATGGCCATTGCCATAGCGCAAGAAGGCGGCATTGGCGTCTTGCACAAGAACATGACCGCGGAACAGCAAGCGGTGGAAGTTCGCAAAGTAAAACGGGCGGAGAGTGGAATGATTTTGGATCCGGTGACGTTGCGCGCAGGAGCTACCATAGCCGAAGCCAAACGATTGATGACGGAGTACCGCATTGGCGGAATTCCAGTGGTTACAGAGAAAGGCATTTTGGAAGGAATTGTGACCAACCGCGATTTGCGTTTTGAAACGAACGACGACAAATTGGTGGGCGAGATCATGACCAAGTCCAATTTGGTTACGGGCAAGGAGAATACCACCTTGGAGGAGGCGGAAATCATCCTGCAGAACAACAAGGTAGAGAAGTTGCCGGTGGTGAAGTCCGACGGTACCCTGGTGGGACTGATTACCTACCGAGACATTTCCAAGAAGAAGAACAAACCGAACGCCAACAAAGACGCCTACGGTCGATTGCGCGTGGCCGCAGCCGTTGGGGTAACGGGTGACGTTGTGGACCGGGTTACTGCCTTGGTGGAAGCCAATGTGGATGCGGTCATTATTGATACGGCGCACGGCCACACCAAGGGTGTGGTGGATGCCTTGAAAGCCGTGAAAGCCAAGTTTCCCAAACTGGATGTGGTGGTGGGCAACATTGCCTCAGCGGAGGCTGCTCGTTACTTAGTGGAGGCCGGAGCGGACGCCGTCAAAGTGGGCATTGGCCCGGGTTCCATTTGCACCACCCGAATCATTGCGGGGGTGGGCGTGCCGCAGTTGTCTGCTGTGATGGAAGTAGCTGCAGCGATTGCAGGTAGCGGTGTGCCGGTGATTGCCGACGGTGGCATTCGCTACACCGGAGATATTGTCAAGGCCATTGCGGCTGGGGCGGACTCCGTCATGTTGGGATCGTTGTTCGCAGGTACCTTGGAAGCGCCTGGGGAAAGCATCATTTTGGACGGTCGTCGGTTCAAGTCCTACCGCGGCATGGGCTCCATTGAAGCCATGCAAGCCGGCTCAAAAGACCGATACTTCCAAGACGTGGAAGACGACATCAAGAAATTGGTTCCGGAAGGAATTGTGGGCCGCGTTCCCTACAAGGGCGAAGTGGCTGAAGTCATGTACCAGTTCATTGGCGGTTTGCGCGCCGGAATGGGGTACTGCGGAGCTAAAGACGTTGAAACTTTGCAGAAAAACGGCCGATTTGTGCGCATCACTACGGCAGGAGCGGCGGAAAGTCATCCGCACGACGTCACCATTACGCGCGAAGCACCGAATTACAGCCGGTAATTAATCCAACGATTCTGCCGGTTGTTCCTCAACCGCGTCAAATTCGGCGTAGCAGGCCAACAGACTTTCCAGCAACTGGTAGTCTGTGGAGGCGTCGATTTGCGAACGGTTGAGCCGGCAGTAGAGTAGGAACTGCTCTACTTTTTCGCCTTCCAGTCCCGTTAATTCAAAGAGAGCGGACCGGTTTCGGCTTTGGTTCAGGCGTTCGCGGTAGGATTCCGCGGTCAATAACGTTCGCAACTCGCGGAGCTGGCGCGGTCGGTTTCCGAACATCTCGTAGAAAAAGTCAATCGGATTAGCCAATGTGGGCGTTACCGATTGCGGGGTTCGGATGAGCTCGCCGCTGGGTCGAGCGGGTGGAAGGACCTCCATCGGAACCGGCTGGTTCATCGTGATGCGGTAGCCTTTGACCGGTGCCTCGTTCAACAACAAATTTTGCGGCTTGAGCACCACCACGATGCTGTCTGGGGCTCGGTTGGGAACGACGTACCGCAGGTACGAAAAGAGGGGCTGGGAGAATACCAAGGTATCTCCCGGTTGCGCTGCTATAGAGAATCGACCGGATCTGTTGGTGCGAACGCCTTGCTCGCTCCGAACGTTGACCACGGCCACTGAAGGCAAGCGCATGTTCGTTTTTTCCTCCAGAACGACACCGTGCACCACGTTGGTTTGCGCCGTTAACTCCGCACGGCCCAAGAGCAGGAAAAAGACGGCCCAAAAGGCAAAGTTCCGGAAGCGGTGTGCCATAGCTTCCGCAAAGAAACGCGATATTTGCAAGCTGAAAGAATATAGAGCCATGGCCGAAGAAAACAAAGTGATTTTTTCCATGAGCGGGGTTTCAAAAATCCTGCCACACAACAACAAAGCAATCCTCAAGGACATCTACCTGGGTTTTTACTACGGAGCCAAAATCGGCATCATTGGTTTAAACGGATCGGGTAAATCCACCTTGCTGAAAATCATTGGCGGGATTGAAAAGAGCTTCCAAGGCGACGTGGTTTGGGCGCACGGGTACTCCGTGGGCTATTTGGAACAGGAGCCGCAGCTCGACGAGTCCAAAACCGTTATTGAAATCATTCAAGAAGGTGTTCAAGAGGTCATGGACATCTTGAACGAATACAACAGCATCAACGATCAGTTTGGTCTTCCGGAAGTTTACGAAAATCCGGAAAAGATGGAAAAATTGATGAACCGTCAGGCCGAATTGCAGGACAAAATTGATGCTTCCAACGCTTGGGAAATCGACCAGGTTTTGGACCGGGCCATGGACGCTCTGCAATGTCCGGATCGCGATGCCTCCATTGCGGTACTGTCCGGCGGTGAACGCAGACGGGTGGCGTTGTGCCGTTTGTTGCTGCGCAATCCAGACGTCTTGTTGTTGGACGAACCCACGAACCACTTGGACGCAGAGTCCATCCTTTGGTTGGAGCACCATTTGCAGCAGTACCGCGGTACGGTCATCGCCGTAACCCACGATCGCTATTTCTTGGACAACGTGGCCGGTTGGATTTTAGAATTGGACCGCGGCGAAGGCATTCCATGGAAAGGAAACTACTCCAGCTGGTTGGACCAGAAGACCAAGCGCATGGAGCAAGAAGAAAAGCAAGTGAGCAAGCGTCGGAAGACGTTGGAACGCGAATTGGAATGGGTGCGCATGAATCCCAAGGGACGTCAAGCCAAGTCCAAAGCGCGTTTGGCGAACTACGACAAGTTGATGAGCGCGGAGCAAAAGGAAAAAGAAACCAATTTGGAGATCTTCATCCCCAACGGTCCGCGCCTGGGCAGCCACGTCATCAACGCGGAGCATGTGGCCAAAACCTTTGGCGACAAAGTGCTGTACGAAGATTTGAATTTCACCTTGCCGCCCGCGGGAATCGTGGGAATCATTGGCCCCAACGGTGCCGGTAAGACCACCATTTTCCGGATGATCATGAACCAGTTCGCACCGGATGCGGGCTCGTTCACGGTGGGTGAATCGGTGAAAATCAGTTACGTGGACCAGACGCACGAAAAAATCAGTCCGGAAAAGACCATTTTTGAAATTGTAGCGGACGGTCAGGAACAATTTGAAATGGGCGGTCAAATCGTGAACGCACGGGCCTACCTCAGCCGTTTCAACTTTGCGGGAGCGGACCAAAACAAGAAAGTAGGCATTCTTTCCGGTGGAGAGCGCAACCGTTTGCACTTGGCCATGGCCCTCAAGGAAGGTGGAAACGTCTTGTTGCTGGACGAGCCTACCAACGACTTGGACATCAACACGTTGCGCGCTTTAGAGGAAGGTCTAGACAATTTCGCAGGTTGCGGCGTGATCATCTCGCACGATCGTTGGTTCTTGGACCGCGTGTGTACGCACATTTTGGCCTTTGAAGGAGATTCACAGGTGTACTATTTTGAGGGTGGTTTCTCGGACTACGAAGAGAACCGCAAGAAGCGAATGGGCAATGTGGAACCCAAGAAGTTCAAGTACAAGAAGTTGACGAAAGATCAATAAACCCAAACGTCCCAACACACATGGCATCCGCTCCGTCAACGCCCAAAGGCACCCGAGATTTTAACGCTGCAGACTTGGCCAAGCGCCGGTATGTGGTGGATCTTTTGCGCCAAGCATTTGAGCTGCACGGTTTTGGGCCGTTGGAAACCCCGTCGTTCGAAAATTTGGACACGTTGATGGGCAAGTACGGGGAAGAAGGAGATCGATTAATCTTTAAAATTCTGAAGTCCGGAAATTTTCTGGAATCGGTTGCGGAAGGCGAGGCGCCAAAAGCTTCGCAAATTGCGGACAAAGCGCTTCGTTACGATTTGACGGTTCCCTTTGCTCGTTACGTGGCGCAGAACCACGGAAAATTGGCACTTCCGTTTAAGCGGTACCAAATTCAACCGGTTTGGCGTGCAGATCGTCCGCAAAAAGGACGTTTTCGCGAATTTTATCAATGCGATGCAGACGTTGTGGGATCGCGCAGTCTGTATCAGGAGATTGAACTCGTAGACTTGTATTCCTACGCGTTTGACCGCTTGGATTTGCCGGTGGAAATTCGCTTGAACCACCGTGCGCTCTTGGGAGCCTTAGCCCGACGTTTTGGATTTGGAGATGCTTTGGTGGATTTTACGGTGGCCGTAGATAAACTCGATAAAATCGGGGTGGAAGGCGTACTGAAGGAATTGCGCGAAAAAGGAGCAGACGAATCGCATCTAGGAGCATTGGAAGATTGGCTTTCCGTACAACGTTCTACCCCGGAAAGTCTTCAGTATTTGGAGCATTTGGTAGGCGATGATCCGGAAGGTCTTCAAGGTTTGACCGAAATTCGTTTTGTGTTGGACCGGGTGTCCCGTCCGGATGAGGTGGTGCTGGATTTGACCTTGGCCCGGGGACTGAACTACTACACCGGCGCCATCTTTGAGGTTCGCGCCTTGGGGGTGGCATTGGGCAGCGTAGGCGGTGGCGGTCGGTACGACGATTTGACTTCTATTTTTGGCGTTAAAGGGGTTTCCGGAATCGGTATTTCCTTCGGTTTGGACCGAATCGTTCTTTGTTTGGAGGAGTTGAATGCTTTTCCATCCACCCTGCAAAGTGCACCTCAGCTCTTGGCGCTTCATCCGGAGAACGCAGCGGTTGCAGACGCTTTGTATGCGGCGGTTCGCGCGTGGCGCGCGGCTGGAATTTCGGCGGAATTCTATCCAGAAGCGGCGGCCACCAAGAAACAGTATGCTTGGGCAGAACAGCGCGGAATCACCTGGGTTGTTCAGAGAATGGAAGGCGATGAGGTGTTTGTAAAAAACACTTTAAACGGTGAAGTAATAAGTTGTATTAAAACAGATTACCAAGCTTTAAACAAACTTTTTAATTAACCTTAATTCCACGTACGGCGGTAGGTTCCATCGGGATCGTAAAAATCCGCTTGACGTACGGTGTTGAACGGTTGGCGGTTACCGGGGTTGCGGCCTACTCCAGCAATGTAGGCCCAGTTGCCCCAGTTGGAGGCCGTTTCGTAGTCCAAGAGGTGGTGTTCCATAAAGGACGCGCCCACGGCCCAGGGAAGGCCTAGGTTGTGGATGAAAAAAGAAGCTACGTTTTGCCGCAGTCGATTGCTCAGGTAGCCTGTGGCTACTAGTTCGTGCATGCCGGCGTTGACGAAGGAATCAGGCGTTTCACCGCGGGACCACTTTTGGAAGGCGGAGGATTTCTCAGGTTGGAAATGGGTAGGTTGTGGACCGAAAAGTTTGGGGCCGTCGGCCCGTGCGGCCCAAAGAAAATAGGAGCGCCAGAGCAATTCCAGGAGGAACCATTCGCTGCCGTCGGTTCTGCCGCGTTCGCGTTCAAACCGAACGACTTCTGCCCAAACCCAGCGTACGGAGAGGGCTCCGGTGGCCAGCCACGGACTGATTTTCCCGGAATACGGGACACCGAGTAGGCCGTTCCGTGTTTCCTTGTAACGCGCTAGCCCGTCCGATTCCCAGATGAAGCGACGCACGTGGGCGAGGGCACTGGTTTCGTCTCCAGCAAACGGAAAGCTGGTGTGAGGATGGTGATCCGGAAGCAATGTGGGTGCTGCAGCGTGCGCAAGGGGTTGAGCCAATGGGGGCAAGATCAGCGGCGTGCCCTTTTCCAGTTTTTTACGAAAACCGGTGAAGGTTGGGGGCAGGTCTTTCAGCCTAAAATTCCAGCCCGACGGATCCCAAACGTCGTGGTTTTCTACCCAATGTACCTCCAGTCCGTTTTGCTGGGACCATTGTTTGGTTTGCGCCTCCGCGGCAGACTCGTTGAATCCGTGGCCGCAGGTGGCAAATAAGCAGGAGCCTTGGGGCAACTCAGGCACCTCCGTCCATTCGTACGGTGCTTTCCCCCAACATTCCAAAAGTTCCCCCAGCTGCGCGCTGTTCCATTGGCGGGCAAAGCCCGCTGCCGACGATTTCCAAAATTTCTTGCGCGCTTCGGAGAATCGCGGCCACCCCCATGGAGATGCCTCGTCCCAGCCGCTTGGGCCGGACAGAACGGCGAATACCGGAGCGTCAGGAGCGTGGGCCGCGCGGTGCGCGCAGAGGGCTTCCCACGTGCGGTTGTCGTGCAGGCGAAGGTCGTTTCGGATCCAGTAGCAGTAGGCAGGAGGAGTGGGCATGATTCAGAGGGTGTCTCGTTGTGCGTGCCAAACGGCAGCTTGTTCCAGCAGGGCTATGCGGTGGTTGGGGTCCATTTTGTCCCAGGTGGGGTACGCGTATCCAATGCGCGGCAAAGGCTCCAGCTGTGCCCTATGTCGAGCGTGAAAGTCCCAGTACAAAGCGTTTAAGGGGCAAGCCTTTGGTCCTGTTTTTTGATCGACGGAGTACCAACAGGTTCCGCAGTAGTGGCCTTGTTTTTTCAGGTACTGACCGGTGGAAACGTACGGTTTGGTCCCCACGATTCCGCCGTCGGCAAACTGACTCATGCCGCGGGCATTGGGCAATTCAACCCATTCCAACGCGTCCACAAAAACACCTAGGTACCAGGCGTCCACCTCGTCCGGATGGGTGCCGAGCATTAGGGCCAAATTACCCAGTACCATCAGACGCTGGATGTGGTGGGCGTAGGCGTGCTGCAGGGTTTGTTGTACGGCGTGTCGGGCGCAGGCCATGCGGGTTTCTCCGGTCCAGAACCAAGCGGGCAGAGGAGCGGTGTGGTTGAGCGCGTTGAGCGTTTTGTACTCCGGCATGCGGGCCCAATAGATTCCGCGGACGTATTCTCGCCAACCCAGGATTTGGCGGATGAATCCCTCTGCTTGGGCCAATCCAATCCGCTCCGGTTGGGCGCGGTGCGCCGCTTCAACGGCCCGCACCACGTCGGCCGGATGCAGGTGTTTGCAGTTAAGGGAAAAGCTCAACCGACTGTGGTAGTAGAAGGCATCCTGGGGGCCCAGGTGGTCTTGGTAGGACCCAAAATGGGGCAGCAGGTGCTCCACAAAATAGTCCAAAGTGTCTTGGGCGGCCTCTGGGGTGGTGGGCCAGGGAAAATTTTGTGCATCAATTTCACCCACGGTGGCTACGTTATGTCGACGGATGCGTTCCACCCAAAGCGTTGCATCTGTGATGGTGGAGCAAGACGGAGGGGGCAGGTGATCCGCGGGGAGTCTTTTTCGGTTGTCCGCGTCGTAGTTCCATTTTCCGCCCAACGGCTTGCCGGAGGGGTCCATCAAAACCCCGTGGTCTACCCGGGCTTTTCGGTAAAAGGACTCCATCAGGTACTGTTTCTTGCCGGCGAAATGACGTTCCAAGGCCCCCCGGTCGTAGAAAAAATGACGGGTGGTGTCCGACGGTGGTCCAAAAGCGCTACGGAGTTGTTGGTCCACGCGGTATTCGTCGGGTTCTAGATATTCGATGTGCTCGGCACCGTGGGCATGCGCCACGGATCGAAGCATTTCCGGCAACGAAAGTGTAGCCTCGGGGTGGTCCAGGGTTCGGTACTCCACGCGGTGGCCGTTGTTTCTCAGCCAATTCGCAAAGTGCTCCAAAGCGGCAAAAAAGGCCACCACTTTTTGGAGGTGGTGGCGAACGTAGTCGGTTTCTTGGCGCATTTCGGCCAAAAAATAAACGGTATCCGATTGTGGCGCGCCCGAAAACCAGGGATGACACGGGTTCAGCTGGTCCGCCAAGACCAATCGGATGCGGGAGGTGGTTGGGTTCATTCGGTGGATTTTGTCCGACGGCAACGCTCGGAACAGTAGCGAACATGCTCCCAATCCCGTTCCCATTTTTTGCGCCAAGCAAAGGGTTTGTGGCAAACGAGGCACACCTTGGTGGGAAGATTGGATTTGGAGACGCCGCGCATGAAGTTCAGGGTTTTGCGTAGGGCAGTCGGTCTAGGGAATCCGCGCGATGGTACGCATCCAATCCGTTGACGGTGGCCACGTCCAAGGCGGCTAAATCCACGTAGCCATCCTCAAGGACACCTCCTTCTGCTATATATAAGTGCAACACCTCCAACACGGCCAATTGTGTGCCGTTAGCGGCAATGGGCAACAAGGTTTGCAGCCGGACGGCCCATTGAACCGGACTTCCGAGCACAAAGGGAATGGGCCATTCCTGCCGGAATTCCCGCATCAAACCCACCGCATCAAATTCACTGACATCAGCCGAATAGCGCGCGGAGGTTTGGTGGGCGGCACGTCGATCCGCATAACGGACTGCATTCACCGTGGCCAACCCTTGGGTTTGTAAATTTTCCAAGGTGTGCCGCGGGACTGAATCCGGACGAAATAAAACCCCCAACAGGGGCGGATTGGCGCCCAGGTGTATGAGTTGCGAAAAGACCGCTAAATTATGAATATTGTTACTGTTACGCGTAGCTATCAGTACTAAAGGTTTAAAACCTGAAGCGCTGTTGATCAGTTGCGCCCGCCAGCGTTCGGGAAGGTTGGACCACGTGCTTTCTCCGGGCGAAAAACGGGAAACGCTCATGTGGCGACCGTTAACCTTGCGTGCGTAAAGCGCCCATTCCGCCGTCCACTCCCCAAACCTGCCCCGTGATCCAGCGGGCTTCGCCGCTGAGTAGGAACAGAGCAGTTGAAGCCAAATCTTCCGGGCGTCCCAAAGACTTCAGCGGATGGCGATCCGCTCCAGCTTGCCGGCGTTCGTCCGATCCCAGTAGGCGTGCGGCTAAAGGAGTGTCGGTCAGCGAAGGTGCCAACGCGTTTACGCGAACAGTCGGCGCCCATTCCGCAGCCAAGGAACGCGTCAGACCTTCTACTGCTCCTTTGGCCATGGCCACGGAAGCGTGAAAGGGCATGCCGGTTTGCACCGCGACGGTGGAAAACAAAACCACCGCGGAACCCGGTGCTGCTTTGAGGGCTTTTTCGGATGCTTGCAGCACCCGCACAGCACCCAAGGCAGAAAGCTCAAAATCACTTTGAAAATCGCTGATTTTCAGACCTCGGAACGGCTTGAGGTTGATGCTACCGGGCGCATACAGCACTCCGTCCAAAGCAGACGGGAGTTCCGGGAATTCCGAACCGTCTTGCAAAACATCTACGGAAAACTCGGTCAAGCCGGAGCCAGACAGGTAGGAAGGTCTTCGGGACCAGCCAATTACATTCCAACCAGCATTCAGTGCGCGTTCGGCAGCGGCCCGGCCGATTCCACTGGAGTGGCCTACAATCAAAAGCGTTTTTGTCATGGAAGTTTAACAACGGGTGCGGTACTTTTGTTGCACAACGCATTTGGAACCCCCATCCCCATGAAAACGCATTTATTGGACGCAAACCTATCTTGGTCTGCTTGGAAGAATTTGGCCGAGGGGCCTCATTCGGTATCGTTTTCGGAAGACGTTTGGAAACGTGTAGAACAGTCTTGTTCATTTGTTCAAAAATTAGCACAATCCCCGGATCGCGCATACTACGGCATCAATACCGGTTTTGGCGCCCTCTACAACGTGTCTATTGGACCGTCGGACCTGGCTCAATTGCAGTTGAATTTGATTCGCAGCCACGCGTGTGGAACGGGTCAACCGGTGGAAGCGCCGTTGGTTCGTTTGATGCTCTTGACCAAGGCGTTGTCTTTGAGTTACGGACATTCTGGGGTAGCCCGGACCACCGTGGAGCGCCTTTTGGCTTTGTACGAAGCAGACTGCCTCCCCGTGGTGTACGAACGGGGTTCGTTGGGGGCGTCTGGAGATTTGGCGCCCTTGTCCCACCTGTGCTTGCCGCTGGTTGGAGAGGGAGAGGTGGTGTACCGCGGGAAGCGGATGCCGGCGGCCGACGCCCTGTCCGCTTTGGGCTGGAAGCCTTTGGTGCTGGGCCCAAAAGAAGGTTTGGCGTTGATCAACGGAACGCAGTTCATGCTGGCCCATGCTTTGTGGTTGGTGGTTCAAGGATACACGTTGGGGTACTGGGCAGACGTTTGTGCCGCGCTTTCGCTGGATGCGTTCGACGGCAGAATCGAGCCATTTGATCCGCGGGTGCACCAAGCCCGGCCGCAACCCGGGCAAGCCGTGGTGGCCGACCGGGTCCGGGAATGGTTGGCCGGTAGTCCGGGTCCATCCCGCCCAAAAAACCACGTGCAAGATCCTTATTCGTTCCGGTGCGTACCTCAGGTACACGGAGCGTCGTGGGATGCTTTGGGCCATTTGGCGCGGACGGTAGCCTACGAATTGCAAAGCGCCACGGACAACCCCATGGTCTTTGCAGATGACGAAGAGGTTATTTCGGCTGGAAATTTTCACGGGCAACCCCTGGCTTTGGCCATGGATTTCGCAGCCCTAGCCTTGGCGGAATACGGCAGCATATCGGAACGACGCCTGTACCAAATGGTCAACGGCAAACGCGGTTTGCCGGCGTTCCTCACGCCCAATCCCGGCCTGCATTCGGGGTTGATGATTGTTCAGTACGCAGCAGCAGCCGTGGTGAGCCACAACAAGCAACTGTGCACCCCAGCATCGGTGGATTCCATTGAGTCCAGTGCGAGCCAAGAAGACCACGTAAGCATGGGTGCCAATGCCGCCGTTCAAGCCGTTCAGGTTTTGAACAACGTTTGGGATGTATTGGGAATGGAGTGGTTGGCGGCCTGCCAAGCCTTGGAACTGAGGGGTACGCCCACCAGCGAGCTGCTTCAATCCTTGTTGGAGGCCTTCCGAACGGCCGTACCGTTTTTGAACGAGGACCGAATTCAAGCGCCGGACATGGCCGAAGCCACTGCCTTCCTAAAGCGCATTCCCGTCGACGACGAGCAGTGTTTCCCAGCGCTGCAGTAAAAGCGCTGCGGCCGCAACGGCAGCTGTTTCCGTGCGCAATCGGGCTGCTCCCAAACTGAGTGGGGTCCAGCCGGAACGCTCCGCGAGCACAACTTCTTCGGGCGTGAAATCGCCTTCCGGACCGATGGCCACTACCGCCCGGTAAGGTGTTTGTAGGGTCCAATTCAGCGCCGAAATCTTGGCACCTTCCGCGCAATGAAAAATGCCTTTGGTGCAGTCCGTCCAACGCGAATCCGCCACCAGTTTGTTCCACGCAAGCAACGGATGCACCACCGGGCGCATTCCCTTCAGGCTCTGTTTGGCGGCGGAATCGGCAATTTTCTGAAGTCGTTCCGTAGGGACGTGTTTGCGTTCGGACCGCTGGGATAAGGTCAAATGCACCTGCGACACACCCAATTCTACGGCCTTTTCAATGGCCCATTCCGTTCGGTCTAAATTCTTGGTGGGGCAGAGCACGAGGTGCAGGTTTCCCGGAACGGTTCCAAAATGAGGATTGATTTCCAGCACCGTTCCCCAGACGGCCTTTTGGGAAACATGAACCAGGCGCACGAGCGCCGCAGCGCCGGCCCCATTGCCCACCCACAACTCGTCGCCGGGAACTTTGCGCAGTACCCGTGCGGCGTGGTTGGACTCTTCCTCCGTCAGGATTGCGCGTCCGTCGTCGGACCAAGTTCCCCAAAACAACTGCATCAGACGCCGATTTGGTCTTTTTTCCGACGTTTTCCACCGCCGGCGTGCTTCTCAACGTAGTCGATGATGGCGCCCGCCACGTCCAAGCCGGTGGTTTTCTCAACCCCTTCTAAGCCCGGAGAGCTGTTGACCTCCAAAACCAAGGGGCCGCGCTTACTGCGCAGCATGTCTACGCCAGCAATTTTGAGCCCGAGGGCCTTGGTAGCGGCCACGGCCATCTCTTTTTCAGCGCGCGAAAGCCGAACGGGAATGCCCTGTCCGCCTCGGTGGAGGTTGGAGCGAAACTCGCCCTCTTGGCCTTGGCGCATGTACGCAGCAACCACCTTCCCGTCAATCACCAACGTGCGGAGGTCCGCACCGTTGGCTTCGGCAATGAACTCCTGCACCAGGATGTTAGCGTCCAATCCGTAAAAAGCTTCGATGACGCTCTTGGCCGCTTTTTTGGTTTCCGCCAGTACCACGCCCAAGCCTTGACTACCCTCCAAAAGCTTAACAATCAGTGGACTTCCGCCTACTGATTTAATCAAATTGTCGATATCGGTTGGGTGCTTAGCAAAAGCCGTTCTTGGGATGGATACTCCTTGGCTTGCCAGGATTTGCATGGCACGCAATTTATCCCGCGACCGCACCAAGGCCAAAGAATTGAGGGTTGAAAAAACGTTTTTCATCTCAAATTGGCGCAACATGGCGCTGCCGTATCCAGTCAGCGAGGCTCCAATTCTGGGAATCACCGCGTCCACGCCTTCGATGGGGTGGTCTCCGTAGTAGATGTCCAGAGCGCCGGATTCCATGACGGCATAGCACCGGCTGACGTTCATCACTTTGGCGGTGTGACCGCGCGCTTCAGCCGCTTCCACCAAGCGTTTGGTAGAGTACAGGTTCCGGTTGGCGGAGAGAATCAATAAGTTCATGGGAAAGTGCGGGAAGCGTTTAGTTTTTTCCAAGAAAGGTTGCGGTAACGAACATCGATGGTGAAACCTTGACGCAAAAGATTTCTGCCCAAGAGCAAGGGATGTCGTTGCGAAGCGCGCGAAGTTAATCCCACCCAAACACCGTAGGGCTGACCAAATAATTCAATTTCCAACCAAACCGCAAAACGATCTTGGACGTCGCCAAAGGAGTTTTTAACGCGGACGGTCTTGTAGTGTTTAAAGGATTCAACCCAAGGTGTGGGGCGTAGGGAGCCTGTTTCTACGGCGTCAAACTGCACCAACAGCACACCGTTGTCTTCGCAGCACGTGAGCATGTGGAGCGCACACAATGCAGCACCGGAATCGATTCGGCACGAAATTCGGTCCATGCCCAACGTGGGAATGGAGACCACGTCGGTACGGCCAATTTTGGTTGGGGCAGGAGGTGCAACCGTGCTCATTCAGCGGATTCCGTTTGTAGGGGTATGCGTGCTTGCGCAGCCGCGTGGAGGACGGGTTCAATGCCCGCCAAACGTTGAAAATAGCCGTCGGCACCTACCATGGCGGCGTTGTCTGTGGTGAACGCCAGGGGAGGTAAGTAGATGCTCCAACCGTTTTCGCTGCCCAATTCCGTTAAGCGTCGACGCAAGCCGGAATTGGCGGAAACACCGCCGGCTACTGCTACAGAATGAAGCCCCGTCTGTTCTACAGCACGTACCAGTTTGTCCAATAAATGGTCCAGTAAAGCATCTTGAATGGAGGCGCAAACTTCCGGCAAACGTTTTTCCGGAACCTTATTGGGTGCTCCAAACAACTTGGTGAGTGTGTTCAAGAAGCTGGTTTTCAACCCGCTAAAGCTGTAGTTCAGGTCGCCAACCGACGGCTTGCCAAACGCAATTCGCTCGGGTCCGGCTTGGGACGCCAGTCGATCAATTTCCGGTCCGCCCGGATAGCCCAACCCCAGCATTTTAGCAGCTTTATCGTAAGCCTCGCCCACGGCGTCGTCCAGTGTTTCTCCCAGCACCACCAGTTCCAATGGGCCGTTCACGAGAAGTAGTTGGGTGTGGCCGCCGCTGACCGTGGCGCACAAAAAGGGGAAGGAAGGTCCAGAATTCTCGTTGGAGGGGTTGAGGAAATGGGCCAAAACGTGGGCGCGCATGTGGTGTGCGTGGTACAAGGGGATTGCTAAAGCAAGGGCAACGGATTTAGCAAACGAATGCCCAACGAGTAAGGAACCCAGCAATCCCGGCCCCTGCGTGCAAACTACGGCATCCAAGTCTTGCATCCGAACTCCAGCTTCGTCCAACGCAGCCTGGACCACCGGCCACAGCGAAGTTTGGTGGGCGCGGGAGGCCAATTCCGGGACAACACCGCCAAATTCAGCATGCTGCAACTGCCCGGCTACGCGGTTGCTCAACACCGTCAAACCGCGCAATACCGCGGCGCCGGTATCGTCGCAGCTCGTTTCTAGAGCCAAGAGCAGCGGCACGGTGTTTGCCATGTCGCAAAGGTACGCAGCGGCACCACGTGAACCGGGAATCTAGGCGTAATTTTAAACCGTGAAATCCGCCCCAAAAACCAACGTTCCCGTCAAACGACGCCTGCGCCGATGGCTGTTGGGATTGGGCGGGATTTTCCTTCTATTTTTGGGTGTTTTGCTCCTTCCTCCCGTGCAAACTGCGCTGGCCAATCGATTGTGGAAGGTGGTTCGCGAACAATCTGGATTGAATGTGGTGGCTCAATCGGTTCAGTGGCAGTGGCCTTTGGGTTTGTCCGTGCACCACGCAGTACTTCGCGATTCTTCCGATCGCCCCTTGGTGCACCTGGCGGAGGTCAACTTGCGCGGGCCTTGGTTTGCCCCGGGTCTTGGTTTTTCTGCGGCTTCGATGCAAATCAAGAGAGGGACGGTGCTGTTGGAACGACCCCGAAAAGACTCAACCTTTACCTTGCTCAGCGCCCTGGCTCCGCTGCTGGAAGGACCGTCTGCTCCCCAACCCACACCTTGGAAAATCAGCAAATTGGAGCTGCGGAATGTTCGAATTCTACTGCGGGACCAGCACCAATGGTGGGGGGCGCAAGACCTTCGTTTGAATCGATTGCTGGTGCATCAACTGGGTGGGGATCCGGAAGGAGTACTTCGCGCGGACCTAAAAGAATTGTCGGCATCCAGCCAGGACCGAACCGTTGCCCTCCGGTTGGCGGCACGGATCACTTCCCGTCCCAATGGTGCATGGTTGGCTCAATCGCTGGACCTCCAGGCAACCGGACTCACTGCAAGGGGAGCGTTTTCGGGAAAAGGAATGGACACCTTGGATGGCGAATGGAAGGTTCGTGGCGAGTTAGCCTCCCTGCTTCGGTGGCTCCGTTGGCTGGGAATGCAAACGGATACTTTGCCCAACACCGGTGTGGTGGAAACCTCCGGCGTTCTGGCCAAACGAGGCGCTCTATTGGAGTGGAAGGACGTACGTGCAACGGCTCCAGGTTTGACGTTAAAAACTTCAGGATCTGGAAATTACCAGACGGAATTGCTGCGAACCAAGAATACGGAACTGCAGTTCAACACCGGTACACTATTGAACGCTTGGCCCCAATCGTTTTTTGCTTCGGTCCGGGAACAAATCCAATCGAACTGGGTGGGCGTGGTAAGCACCAAGGCCGGCGTCACCAAACGATCTGGATGGGTTCAGTCTGAGGTGCGGTTGCAGAGCGGTGAATTCGCTCGGTTGAACGCGAATTGGACCGGCTCCGTGACGAAAAAAGAAGAACTTCCGTACCGCGCAGAATGGGCCGTATCCGTTCCAGAAGGTTCGGTTTTGTTTCCGGATTCTCTGGAGGTGGGGCCTGTATTGGCGCAGGGTTCACTAGAAGGGGTGGGCTACAATCCGGAGACGTGGAGCGCCAGCGGAGCCGTAACGGTTGAGGTAGCCCGTTTGGGTGGATATCGGGCCGACGGTCTTCGCGCGCGGTTTGATTTGGAACCGCATTTGCTTTCTGCCGGATGGAATTGGAACAATTCGGCCGTACAAGCCCACGGTGCACACGAATTTAGTTTTCCGGACTCCGCGCATTGGGAACACCGCGGGGAATTCACTTCGGTGCAGTTGGATTTGCGTTCTGCGGGGCTCGTGTCCGCGCCCGAAGGGCGCGTTTCCGGTAAGTGGAGTTATTCGTTTGCAGCAGAAAATGCGAATAAAGAACTGGAATTCAAACAAATGGGTGCCAATTGGCGAAATGCGCAAGGCGGACATCCGCTGGGTGCTTTGACCGCAATCGGTTCGTGGAATGAGGATCGGGCATCGTTGACGGTGCGCGGCGACGCCTTGGATCTGGATGCAACAGCTGTCGGGAGTCCAATGGAGGTTTTGGGTTGGTGGGCCGGACCTTGGGAAGAACGATTGGCGGCACAAACGTCCAAATCAGTAAATGCAACAGGAGCCTCCGGGAACCTGCGGATCCTTCTGAAAAATACGGATTCTTGGTTGGACTTGGTGGACACGAGTGCCCGTTGCGCCAGCGGTACGCTTGCGCAGTGGACGCTGGGCCCCAACGGCGAAAGCTTTTGGGAAGTAGTTGCTCCCCGTGCGCAATCGCAGGGATTCAAGGTGTACGGAGTTCGAATCTCGGGATCGACGTCGCGCAGAAGTGCCCTGGTCCGAGTAGAAGTTGATTCACTTTCCGGATACGCGTCTTCCTCAGTGGTGAATTGGGTTGCCTCCAACGGAACCGGCACTTTGGAGTGGTCCTTGAAAGGCCCCACTGCATCTGGATTGGCCTTTTCTGGAAGCAGTACAGCTGAATTTCAAGACAAAGGCAGTTGGTTGGGTCACTGGGGCGATGGTTCCTTGAGGATTCCGGGCGATGTGCTTCAATCCAACGCCGGCGCAATCTGGTCCACCGGACCCCGAGGATGGGAATCGGATCCCGTGCGCTGGTCTGGCGACCAAGGTATGGTGTGGTTTGGCGGGGCATTGTCTGCGGCACCGGATGCTTATTTTATGATGGGAATGGAAGGCTTGCCGCTTTCGCTCGCAAAACCGTGGCTGGACAGCACCAACACCCAACTTTCCGGACGTGTGTCTGCTCAAGTATCCGTGCAATCGCCCTTGGGAACTCCTGGTATCCAAGGTTCCTTAGGCATCGATTCCCTGGTGTGGAACCGCGAATGGATGGGCACGTTGACCGGATCTGCCGACTACAGCAAGACCACCAAAATTTCTACCATTGGGTTGTCTCTGGATCGGGGCGAGCGCAAAACGGTTTCCGTCCGGGCCAGCTACGATCCCCAGGCAGAACAATGGCCGGTCCAAGCCACCGTGCACGTGGACCGACTCCGTTTGATGGCGCTGCAACCTTATTTGGCCGGTACTTTGGACCGATTTCGAGGCACGGTTCGAGGTGAAGTAAAGTTTCAATGGAGCGAAACTAAATACCTGTTAACCGGCGAATTAGAACTCCCATCCTTTGCGGCCTCCGTACCCCTTTTGGGCACAGACTACGGCGTGGACGGGGTGCCCCGGCTGACGTTGGGTGAGAACCAATGGACCCTGCATCCCGTGGTTATTCGTGACACCAAGGAACGAACCCAAGGGTCTTTGTCTGCCACCTTCCGACCTAATAAATTCAAGGATCCGCGCCTGGACCTCACCTTGGAGTTGGTTGATTTACTGGCCTTGGACCTCCCGACGTCGGATCTTTTCTTCGGCAAGGTGTACGCCAAAGGAACCGTGAAGGTGCTTGGGCCTTTGGATGCTTTGCGTTTGGACGTGCGTGCGGAGGCGGCCAAACCCAGTGTGTTTAAATTGCCACTTTCAACACCCACTGAGTACGAAGCCAATTCCTCCATTTCGTTTGTACGGCCCATTCAAGAAGCTCCGGAGCGCATTCGGACCACCGTGGCGCGCGGTCTGGATGTTTCCCTGGCCCTGCAAGTAACGCCCATGATGACCATGGAATTGCTTTTGGACGAAACCGTGGGAGACATCATTCGCGGCAATGGAGTGGGGTGGATGAAGGTGGACTATCCCCCAACCGGTGCGCTGCGTTTGAACGGATCGGTAGAATTGACCGGTGGAAGTTATTTGTTTACCCTCCAGAACCTCATCAACAAATCGTTTGACGTTGCGCCCGGCGGAACGCTGGCGTGGACGGGTGATCCTTACGGAGGACGTGTGAACCTACGGGCGGTTTACACCACACGCACTGCATTGACAGGTATGGTGAATCAACCGGATTACGGAGGGCAACGCGTTCCCGTCCAATTGGGTTTAAACCTAACTGAGGATTTGATGCAGCCGCAATTGGGCTTTGATTTTGCTCTCCCCAACGCCAATCCGGCTTGGCAAGAGGAATTGCGCAACAGACTAGCGGATGGCGACAAACGCAACATTCAAGCATTCAGCTTGTTACTTACCAATGCTTTTTGGCAATCCAACGAAGGATTACTGAGCCAGAGCGTTCAATCCGTCAACGCCAACACCACCCAAATGCTGGCCAGTCAGTTTTCCAACTTTTTGGCCCAGGGGCTGGGCGATTTTGTGGACATTGATTTGGCGTATTCGGGCTCCAACCGGTCCGATGCCCGCGATCAATTGGAGGTGGCCCTCTCCAAAGCTTTTCTCAACGATCGTGTTTCGGTTCAAACCACGTTGGACGTGCCTTTGGGGCGGCAAGACGCGAGCAGCACCACTTCGGGTCTGGTGGGCGACGTTCAGGTCAACTACAAAATAACCGAAGACGGACGCTGGAAAGCACGCGCTTTCAACCGAAGCAACAACAACAATCCGGCTTTGGACCGACTCAGTCCCTACACCCAAGGTATTGGGTTGGAATTTGGAACCCAAGCCAATACATGGAATGCGCTGTTCAGACGTCGGAAGAAGGTGAAGTAAAAAGGGTGTTGCGGGCAATGGTCAGGCCGTACCCTTCAATCCCTACCCGTTTCATGGGTTGAGAGGTCAGTAAGTTGACTCGACGGACGCCCAGCGCGCGCAGTATTTGCGCCCCCATGCCATAATCACGCGGGTCGCCGCCAAACGAAGGCCGTATGTTTTGAAGGTTTTTCAGTTTTTCCACCATGGAGGAGCTGCTGCCGGGAGTATTCATGCACACCACCGCACCAGCGCCAGCTTTCGCAATCGCCGCAAAGGCTTGGTGCAACTTCTCTTCCGGACGGTGCTGAATCCAATCGACGGCGTCGGCCAAAGCGCCACCCGTTTGCATGCGCACCAAAACTTCGTCCTCAGCGTCCCACTGGCCGTGGGTAAATGCCAAGTGTTCCAAACCGTCTTGTTGTTGGAAAACAATGGCTTCAAACGTGCCCGTCGGGGTGGTCACCGAGGTGCGGTAGGTTTCGCGAACCAAAGATTCTTTGGCCATGCGGTAGGCCACTAAATCCGCAATGGACACCAGCGGCAGGTTCCATTCACGCGCCATTTCTACCAGTTGCGGTAACCGCGCCATGGTTCCGTCTTCGTTCATGACCTCCACGATGACGCCCACCGGCGGCAATCCCGCCAAACGCGCCAAATCAACGGCGGCCTCCGTATGGCCGGTTCGTTGCAGTACACCACCGGGTTTCGCTCGCAAAGGAAAAACGTGGCCAGGTCGGTTGAAATCGTCCGGACCAAAGGAAGGGTCCACCAATGCACGGATGGTTTCCGCCCGGTCCGACGCCGAAATACCGGTGGTCACGCCGTGGCCCCGGAGGTCAATGCTCACGGTAAAGGCCGTGTGGTGCGGATCCGTGTTGCGTTGCACCATAGGATGCAAGTCCAACCGTTCGCAGTAGGAGTCGGGGAGGGGCGTGCAGATCAGTCCGCGGCCGTGTTTGGCCATGAAGTTGATGCTTTCCGGCGTAATCAACGAGGCAGCGCCCACCAAATCGCCTTCGTTTTCGCGGTCGGCATCGTCCACCACCAACACCAATTTACCCGCGGCCAATGCGCGGATGGCGTCGTCGATGGAATCCAATTGAATGGGGTCTTGAGCAGGAGAATCAGCAGCCATGGCGAGAATTAGATCGTGCGTTCGGTGGGTTTCCAAACACTGGATTTTACGCCGCGAAGGTACCGCGCAAGTCCCAATAACAAGGCAGCATTCAATGCGGTAAAATACCCAAGCGGTTGCAGTGGATTGTGTTGGCTTTTGGGCCACAGGGAAAGACTGATCCAGGACCCCAGAGCCAATGCCCATGCGGATAGGGTTGCGAACTCCAGGACTTCCGCCGTTCCGTGAAACAGCTTCCACCCGGCCAAAGCCAAAACACCCAAAGCCACCAGCGGAAAAAGCCACCGAAGCACCTTGTGGCCCAAAAAGAGCAGGCCCAACGGAAAGGGTTTGGTGAAGAGTAAAGGCCAAAAACGAGCTAAATTTTGGTAGTTGCCCAACGAGATGCGCACCTTGCGCGCAAACTCCTCGTGCCGGTCTACAGAAACATCTTCGTACGCCACGGCTCGTCCTTCCCAAAGAACGGGACGGCCGGTCCGCAAAACCTGTAGGGAAACGAAAAAATCCTCCATGAAGGTAGCTGGCGGGATGGGCTGCCAAACGCTTCGCACCACAGCATAGCAACCGCCTTCTACCCCTAGGGTGCAGCCAAAAAGATCGCTCTCCCATTGTTTGAGTTTGGACTCAAATTGGGTGTAGTGGCGCTCTTCCGAAGCTATGGATCCCGGTTCAACTTCCAAACGGTCTCCCGCTGCTTGATAGACCAGCCGACCACCTACCACACCAGCCCTGCGTTGCCGAAGTGTACTCACCAATCGGCGCACCGCATTTGGCGTAAAAACGATGTTGGCATCCGTGCCCACCACCACCTCGGCCTTCCCCAAGCCCACCAAGTGATTGATGATGCCCGATTTGCCCGTTCGAGCCTCCATCCGCACCAGCGAGATGAGCGGGTATTTGGAAATCCAATCCAAAACCGTCCGGTCGGTGCCGTCCGTCGACAAATCAGACCCAACCCAAATGCGCAATTTCCCCGCCGGATAGTTGGATTCTACCAAAGATTGGAGCAGTCGGCCAATGACTTTTTCTTCGTTGTATGCTGCAACCACAACGTCCACTTCAGGACATTCGTCGTCGGTCAAAAGTTCATTGGATCCGACGTTCCGAAAGGGAAGAATCCGCGCCAATAGGCCCAGCACTGCGGGAAACACGACGTACGGTACCGCCAAGAGCAACAACCCAACAATCAGCACGACCGCAAAGGTTTGGCATCCCGCAATCGACTGCCCAATTTGGCAGCCACCGCTTGGTCCGAGAAGTTAGCTTCTGCCCATGCCCGTGCCTCTTGGGCACGCCGCATGCGCTCGGGCGCATCCGAAAGTGCGGAAACAACTGCCACAGCAAAGGATTCGGCATCGTCCGCCACCCAACCGTGGGTTCCGTCGATGAATCCAATACCGTCTACACCTAATGACGTAGAGACAATTGATTTACAATTAGTCATCGCATCTAAAGCTTTAATTCGCATTCCGCTTCCACTCAACAAGGGTACCACGGATATTCCCAAACCAGCCGTAACCTCGGCAAAACTACCGTTTGCCTCCTTTGCGTACAGACCTTGATTGGGGCGATGAAATTCTTGAAGGCGCACGCCCCGTCCTAAAACGGCAAAGGTGGCCGACGGAAGTTCATGCCGCACCAACGGCCAAACATGTTCCACAAACCAGCGCAATCCCTCAACATTGGGCAACCAATCCAAGGCACCCATGTGGAACAAAGCGGCCGGAGGTACTTCCGTATCGTCTGGCCAATGGCCCACCGAACACGGCACGGAATATCCGCCCATTTCCAAGGCATCTTCAGGAGTTATGGCCCATTTTTCCGGCCATTCCTTCCAAATCTGATGTTCCATTTTCCGCAACCTATTCACTTCCGTGCGGAGGTACCTCCTTTTGAGCGCATTTCGTTCGCCCCGGGCTACGTGTTCCCAAATGCGAAATTCAACGTTGTGCGCTCGGTACACCACCGGACCGCCCCAGGCACGTAATTCGGGTTCGTAAACCGTTTGGGTCAATCCGTCCGCCACCACAACGTCCCATTTTTGTGACCGCAACAACCGATTCAACTCGCTTGCGTAGGCAGAAGTTCGAAACCTGCTGACGGTGTATGGAACCCCGCGAAGCCAGGCCCAAACAGCCCCCAACGCCGTAGGCGACGTATGCGCATCCACCGCAAAGAGCCGAACGTTGGGGCCCCATTCGTTGGGGTAGGAAGGAGCATTCACCCAATGTTTCCTGGTGTTAAAAGCCAACGTCGTAACGTGCGCTCCCGTCTCCAAGAGCACCCGAACCAACGCCCCCATGGCCAAGGAACTTCCGTCCCGGCCGGGGTGCGGAACTTTATTGCACAGGTGCAGTACTTCCACGTTTTTGAAAATTCCAAGTTCGATCCGACGCCGCCAAATGGACCATCCACACAGCCAACGGCAACAAAACCAAGTTGGGCAACCAAATAGCTTCTGCCGGGGTGAGCACAGATCCGCGCCCCATTTTTTCAGAAACCATCCCCAAAACATAATGCAGTAAAAACAGAAGCACGCTCAAAACAAAAGGCAATCCAAATCCGCCTTTTCGAATGACTGCGCCCAAGGGTGCGCCAATGAAAAACAACAAAACGCAAGCAACGCTGATGGCAAACTTCTTGTGCCACTCCAATTCATGACGCACCGCTACTTCGGATCGGTAGTTCATTTCCATGCGGCTCTGGGTCAGTCGTTCTTTTTGCGCTTCGCCCATAAACCGCGCATTGCCAACAATTCTGGCTTGGTCCGCGGCGTCCAGTTCATCAAAAGACCACGAAAGCGTTGCTCTAGGCACCCAAGAGCGAGTGGAATCCAATCCCGAATAACGAAGAGTCCACTCGCGTCCCATTTCCACCTTGCGCCGTCCCAATACCCGCTCCAACGAATCCAAGGACGACTCCAATTGGCGCACCGTCAGCATGTTGAATTGATTGGAACGCTGAACCGCATAAAGGTCTTTTCCTTGGAAATTGGCCATGTTGAACCGCATGAAGAGCGTGTCAAATTCAGCACGCAAAAAGGGTCTTCCCGCTCGTTCCTCTGGGGTACGTGCTTTCAACTCCTCGTAAATAGACCCGTTTTCAAGGGTCAATTCCAACCATTTTCCTCCAGCAATGGGGCGCAGCGTTCCGTGGGGCGCAGATAGAAGTCGGGCATTTCCCTGGGTGCGGTCCGTGTGGTCGTACACCATGATTCCCCATACTTCCTGATCGCTTTTGCGATCCACCTTGACCGTGTACCCCTCCAGGCCGTGGTAAAAATAACCGGGCTGCAAATTGAACGTAGGTTTCTGTTGGGCTATGTTGATCAACAGGTTTTCGCCTTTGAAATTGGCCACCGGAATGATGTTGTTGTTCACGAAGAACATGCCAACCCCCACCAAACCTACCACCGCCAGGAGTGGGCGTGAAAGACGCCAAAAACCAATTCCAGATGCCCGCAAGGCAGCGAATTCGTTGGACTCCGCCAGGTCTCCGTACACCATGATGCCGGCCAGAAGCACGGCTACCGGAACAGCCATGGGCAAAACCGCTGCACTCCAATAAACCAACAACTGGAGCAATACGCTCAATTCAATGCCTCGTCCGGTCAGTTCCTCTAGGTACTTCCAAACCATCTGCATCATCAAAATGAATACAGAAAGTGCCACCGTTCGAACGAACAAACGGAGGAAAGAACCGATGAGGTACCGGTCGAGCCGACGCACGCTGCTTTATTTGGACTTGGGCTCCACCACGGTGTACCCCGGATAGTTCGCGCGGTTGAAAAGGACCTTTGCTTTGGAAACCCCTCCGTTCACGCTATAGGTGTCTACGGTGATGGTGGTGATCACGTCGTTGAGTCCAAATTCTTGGTACGAATAAAGCCGCTTGGTACTCATATCAATCCCAATGACAATCTCGCGAACTTCTTCGGAGGCCTTGGGCTTCATACGCACGTATTTGATTGTTTTACCTTTTACCGTGGCGGTTCCGGCCCAAGCAAAATTGGATCCGGTTTCGTATTTGGCCAAAAGTGAAGAAGGGGAGAAGGCACTGCCGTCTTTGCCCAAAGGACGAACCGTAACTTCCTCGTCATCCGGCGAAACGATGTACGCCTTTGCGTTGTTGACAAAAATGGTTTGGCCGTTCCAATCCAAGCGGTAGTTGGTGCCGACTACGGTCACTGTTCCTTTGCTGGTGCGCTTGACGCGCGCACCGCCGTTGCGGCCCGGAGCGTCCAAGGAATTAGTGAACGCTATGGTTTGGTCTGCATAGGCTTCGGTTTTGACGCGAACCTCTTTCAAAAGGCTCAACGCTTCTGCGTGCGCTTGAGCGAAGGCCGAATTACCCAGCAGCAAAGCGGCCGCAGCAGTCCAAATAAGTTGTTTCGTTTGCATGTTCAATTATTTTCCTTTCAGTGCATTCAAATGTTGTTCCAAATGGTATTCGTCGGAAATTAATACTTGCCGGGCTTTGGAGCCTTCAAACGGCCCGATGATGCCAGCAGCCTCCAACTGATCCACCAAACGTCCCGCGCGGTTGTAGCCCAACTTTAATTTGCGCTGCAGCAGCGATGCTGAACCTTGTTGGTGAATCACCACCACACGTGCCGCCTCTTCAAAGTACTCATCGCGGTCGGAAGGATCCATGCCCGCACCGCTTGGACCGGATTCCAAGCCAAGGGCTTCCGGCAGGGTGTAGGGTTCCGCTGGAGCTTTTTGATCGCCAATGAATTCGCAAACGGATTCCACTTCTGGGGTATCCAAGAAAGCGCACTGGATGCGAACGAGGTCGTTTCCGGCAGAAAAGAGCAGGTCCCCACGTCCAATCAACTGATCAGCGCCCCCAGCGTCCAAAATGGTGCGCGAGTCAATTTTTGAGCTCACCTTAAACGCAATTCGTGCCGGGAAATTCGCTTTAATGATGCCCGTAATCACGTTAACCGACGGTCTTTGCGTGGCAATGATCAAGTGAATACCAATGGCGCGTGCCAATTGAGCCAAACGCGCAATGGGGGTCTCCACTTCCTTGCCCGCGGTCATGATTAAATCCGCAAATTCGTCTACCACCAAAACTATGTAGGGGAGGTAGCGATGTCCGTTTTCCGGGTTCAGTTTTCGCGCAACAAATTTTTCGTTGTATTCCTTAATATTGCGCACCATGGCGACCTTCAACAAGTCGTACCGTTGATCCATTTCAACGCACAAGGAATTCAACGTGTTGATCACCTTACTGGTGTCCGTGATGATGGCGTCGGAGTCTCCGGGTAGCTTGGCCAAAAAGTGCCGCTCAATCTTGTTGTACAGCGTCAATTCAACTTTCTTGGGATCCACCAAAACAAATTTCACCTCGGCCGGGTGTTTTTTGTACAAAATGGAGGCCAATATGGCATTGAGTCCCACGGATTTACCCTGTCCGGTAGCTCCGGCCATGAGCAAGTGAGGCATTTTGGCCAAATCGGCCACAAAAACCTCGTTGGAGATGGTCTTGCCCAAGGCCACAGGAAGATCAAAACCACAGGTTTGAAAACGTTCGGAAGCCAAAACCGAGCGCATGGAAACCACCTGAGCGTTGCGGTTGGGTACCTCAATACCGATGGTGCCTTTGCCGGGAATAGGCGCAATGATTCGAATGCCTAAAGCACTTAAGCTCAAAGCAATATCATCCTCAAGACTTTTGATTTTACTGATTCTAACGCCGGCCGCCGGTACGATTTCGTACAAGGTAACGGTGGGGCCTACGGTTGCTTTGATTTTTGCAATGTCAATTTTGTAGTGGCTCAGGGTCTCCACAATGCGGTCCTTGTTGGCCTCCAACTCTTTGGGGTCCACCACAATGTCTTGGCTTCCGTAGGCATTGAGCAAATCCAACGGTGGAATTTGGTAACCGGATAAATCACGACGGGGATCAAATGCCGAACCTATACTTCCGTAATTTGGTTCGTCGGAGGGTACCACCTTTTCCGCGGGTAGAGCGACGGGAGTCGGCTCCAATTCCAAAGCTATTGGCGAGGCATCCAACCCGTCTGCAAGAGAGGCAGCGTCCAATGGAATAGAAGCCAATGGAACCGGGGCGTTGAATTCAACAACCGGCTCTCTGGGCACCAAGAGTACAGGTTCTAAGGCATCATCGTCCTCTTCGTCCCACGGTGGAGAAAGCGTGTCCTGTTCCACAGGAGGTAGGGGCTGAGTGGGTTCCGCACTCCAATCAACAGCAGGAGCAGCAACATCAGCAACAAAAGGTTGTTCGTTGGTGAAGTTCGACGGCGGTAGCGAGTCCAGAGGAGGTTCAGATTCTTGAGCGGCTCGCTTTGGAAGTGTTGAGGCCAACTGCTGCGGGGTGATTTTAAAGACTACCACGGCGTACAAACCGGCACCAACTGCCCAAATCATCCAAGCTCCAGCAATACCCGTCCATTGGCGAGACCAGTCGGCCAAAAACCAACCCAAAGAACCAGCGTAGGGTCCCCACAAAACAGGCAGAGACATGCCCAAGGCCCAAGGTAAAAATGCGGACCACACCAAGAGGTGCGTCACGAACCGTAAGGGGCGAAAGCGTATGAGGAAGGCCAATCGGGCGCCCAAGGCAAAGACGGCATAAAGCCAGCCCAAAACAACCACCCCAAATCCTCGGTACAAAAGAAAGTAACCCACCGCAGTTCCAATTTTTCCAAAGGGATGTGCTACTTGAACAGTCGAATCAAATAGAACGGAAGAATAAGACCCCGAGAAAAAACTGGCGTCTTCTTGCCAATAAAACAACGTTCCTAAAACGGATAATGCACTTCCCAAGCTCAGGGCCATGAGAATCAAACCGGCAACGGTTGGCGCTGAAGCGTGTTGAAAAAGGGTGGGGGATTTTACGGCCATAGAATGAAGTCCCAAATTTACCATTTCCTACCTTTGTAGGAAGTAAAAAATCCGCAGCATGATTCAAATCATTACCGCCATGTCCGAACTCGGGGCAGGAACCCGTGGGGCGAGCTTGGGGTATGCGGCCATTCGGAGCGCGTCCCTCTCTTTGGAACCGCGTTTTTTCCGCAAATACATACCTCGGAAAGTGGAAACGAACAACGCCTTGTTGTTCGAACACGTCAATACACCCTACGGCAAACGGATCAAGGGAATTGTGCGCATGTACCGGCGCATTGCTGCAAAAGTGGCGGAGACCTTGGACGACAACCGCTTCCCGTTGGTCATTTCTGGCGACCACAGCAATGCGGGCGGTACCATTGCCGGCCTGCGTCAGGCCTATCCACAATCCCGGATTGGGGTGGTCTGGATTGATGCCCATGGCGATCTCCACAGCCCGTATACCTCTCCCAGCGGCAATGTGCACGGCATGCCCTTAGCTACCGCCATTGGCGAGGACAATCGGGACCGTCAATGCAACAAACCCAAGCCCAGCACCATCAAAAATTGGGAACGACTCAAGGGACACCCCCGGCGTGTGCAGCCAGTGGACATCGTCTTTATTGCCCTGCGCGATACGGAAGAACCGGAGGATTACTTGATCACCAAGCACGGCATGAAAGTCATCCGCGTGCCGGAGGTTCGCAAAAAAGGAGCAACGGCGGCTGTGGAAGCGGCCCTGGAACACCTTCAGCATTGCGACTTATTGTACGTTTCGTTTGACGTAGATTCCTTGGATCCCACCATTTCCGGAGGGACAGGAACACCGGTTGAAGACGGTTTGACCGTTGAAGAGGCTACCACCTTGTTGAAGACCTTTGCCAAAGAACCTCGTTTGGGATGCATGGAATTCACGGAAATCAATCCATTATTGGACCATCAAGGCAATGCCATGGGGGAAGTGGCATTCCGGTTGATTTCACAAACCGTGCGCGAGCTGGAAGAACGTTCCAAGACCATACCCGATTTAAATTCCTTTCACAGTACCCATGAATGACCCCTTAAAGTCCCTGGAGGGCTCCATCGCCTCGGCGATTCAATCAGCGGTACAGGCTGCATTCGGAATTTCCATGGAGCTACCCGTGCTCCAATTCACCCGACGTGAGTTTTCCGGAACGTACACGTGGGTGGCATTTGGTTTGGCAAAATCCGTCGGTAAATCACCAGACGAAGTTGGTCAAATCATTGGTAAGCAATTGATTGATAGCTGTAAATTAGTTAAAGACTTCAATGTTGTCAAAGGATTCCTGAACGTGGAGCTGGCGGACGAAGCCTGGGTAAACTTGTGGAATGCCTTGCAGGTGGACTCCTACGGGGTGTCCCCCGTTCGGGTGGACGAACCGGCTGCCATGGTGGAGTATTCGTCGCCCAACACCAACAAGCCGCTACACTTAGGACATGTTCGGAACAACTTACTGGGCCACAGCGTGTCCGAGTTGATTCGGGCCACCGGCAAAAAGGTCATCAAAGTACAAATCATCAACGACCGGGGCATCCACATCTGCAAAAGCATGTTGTCCTGGCAAAAATTTGGTGCGGGCGAAACTCCAGAATCTTCCGGAATGAAGGGGGACCACTTGGTGGGTAAATACTACGTGGCCTTTGATCGTGCCTACCGCGAAGAAGTTGCGGCCTTGGTAGCAGCCGGTCGAACGGAAGACCAGGCCAAAGTTGAAGCGCCATTGATGCGCGAAGCACAGGAAATGCTCCGACTTTGGGAAGAAGGGGACGACGCGGTGATGAACCTTTGGCGCACCATGAATCAATGGGTTTACGCCGGTTTTGAAGCGACGTACCAACGATTGGGGGTTTCTTTTGATAAGAATTACTACGAAAGCGAAACCTACGTTTTGGGTAAACAAGACGTGGAACGCGGTTTGGAGTTGGGGGTCTTTTACCGCAAAGACGACGGATCGGTCTGGATTGATTTGCGTCCGGACGGCTTGGACGAAAAAGTGGTTTTGCGGAGCGATGGAACCTCAGTCTACATGACCCAAGACTTGGGTACGGCGGTGCAGCGCTTTCGCGATTTCAATATCGACGGTTTAACCTATGTAGTTGGCAATGAGCAAGATTACCACTTCAAGGTGTTGTTCCTCATTTTGAAGAAATTGGGCTATTCGTGGGCCGATCAGTTGGTGCACCTCAGTTACGGGATGGTGGACTTGCCCAACGGACGCATGAAATCACGCGAAGGAACGGTGGTGGACGCAGACGATCTGTTGAGCGAAATGGAAACTACGGCCGCGCAGTTGTCCGAGGAGTTGGGCAAATTGGAGGGCATGCCGGAGGCCGATAAGGTGGCTCTGTACCGAACTTTGGGGCACGGGGCATTGAAGTACTTTATTTTGAAGGTGGATCCCACCAAACGCATGGTCTTCAACCCGGAAGAAAGTGTTGATTTCAATGGAAACACGGGACCTTTCTTGCAGTACACCCACGCACGGATTGCCTCATTGCTTCGGAAGGCGGGCGATCGCCAACCGGTGGCTGCAGCAGGCTATGCATGGGACTCACGCGAAACAGAGGTTCTGTTTCAATTGGCTCAGTTTCCGCGTACCGTGCAGCAAGCGGCCGATGCACGCAATCCTGCGGCCGTTGCCAACTACGTGTACGAATTGGTGAAGTCGTTCAACGGTTTGTATCAAAACCTGAGCATTTTGAATGCAGATCAGCCCGAGCAAGTGGCTTTGCGCTTGGCTTTGGCGGAGCGAGTGGGGTATGTGGTACGCACGGGGTTGAGCTTTTTGGGCATAACGGCACCAGACCGCATGTAAGCACGATTGGATTTGTGCCACAAAAAAAGGGGCTGACTCGTTGCGAGCCAGCCCCTTTTTCATACACGATAATTTCTTACAGACCCAACTTGGAGCGCATCTCCTTGGTCAAGCCGTCCTTGTGAACCAGGATGGAAATGGTTTTGTACCGAACAAAAGCATCGGAGGCGTGGATGTAGCCACTTTTGTAGGGGTTTTCCCGATCGCCCCAGCTGTTTTTGACGGTGTAGAACACGGTACCGGTTTGGTCCTTCACCATGCCCGTGATTTGCATTCCGTGGTCGTCTTGGGTTTCGTAGTTGTCGTACGCCACCTGACGGCTCTCTTGGGTGATGGTTCGGCTTTTGTGGGGTGCCGTAAAGACCGCCTTCTGCTCGTCCGGAGTCATGTCGGACCAATCCTTTTCAGGAACCACCGCCAAACCGTTCTTGAGGGAGAATCCTTTTTCGCTCACGTCGCAGGCCCATGCCACGGTGAATCCCTTGGTCAACGCACCATTGAGCACGGTCATTAGGTCGTCCAAAGGCACGTTGTACGAAGTTCCCCACGTCCAGTTGTCCGGAACCTCAATGGCGTGCTGGGTGTAAAAAGGCACGTGTGAAAAAGAACAAATTTGAACGTAGTCAGACGGTTTAACGCCTACTACTTGGTCCGCAAACGTGCGCGGGGTGTAGTTTTTGCCTTGGTAGGTAAAGGTGGATGGTTCCGCGCCCAAATAGGCATCCAACACGCCGGTAAATCCTTTTTTCCAAACGGGGGTAATGGAGCCGTTTTTATTCTCCTTGACGGCATCTACAATACCTTTCAAGGAAGCTTCCAGTTCGTCGTGTTCGTTTAACTCTGTGCCGTAGTTCAGTCCGGTGTAGGCTTCTTCTGGAACGGCGCCGTATTTCTGGATCACGTAGAGGATGTCCGGCAGGGCACCGCCTTGCGCAAAATTGAGCGATCCGTGCACGCGAATGTACTTTTCGGCCTTGTCTTGGTACACCTTGCGAACAATGTACATTTCAGACAAATCAACCGGTTTCTTGCCCATTCGGATCATTTCCGATTCCAAGAAGGCGGAGGTGGAGTAGCTCCAGCACGTGCCGCTGCTCCCCTGGTTTTCAACAGGCGTTGCGTCCAGCTGAACGATGGGGGTGAATTGGTAACCTGCGCCGGCTGTTCCGTTGCCGGCAACCTGCTTTACCAAATTGTCTTGTGCGCTGGCGCTCCAGGTGAATGCAAAAACCAGAGCGAGCGTAACTGATTTAAATTGATTCATTTGAATTTGCTTATTTAAAGTAAGAATTTACGGGAGCGTCCTTGGTTCCGGCGGCGTAGTTGTAGAAGCCTTGGCCGCTTTTAACGCCCAACAAACCGGCCTGAACCATGTTTACCAGCAAGGGACTGGGCGCGTATTTGGGTTGGCCCAGTCCGGAATGAAGTACACGAAGAATGCTCAAGCATACGTCCAATCCAATGAAATCAGCCAACTGCAAGGGTCCCATGGGGTGCGCCATGCCCAATTTCATGATGCCGTCGATTTCAGCGACGCCAGCTACGCCTGTGTGCAACGATTCGATGGCTTCGTTGATCATGGGCATCAAGATGCGGTTGGCCACAAAGCCGGGGTAGTCGTTGCAGGAAATGGCGATTTTGCCAAGGGATTCACTCATTCGAATCACCGCGTCGGTGGTGGCGTCGCTGGTTTTGAAACCGCGAATAATTTCCACCAATTTCATGACGGGAACGGGGTTCATGAAGTGCATGCCAATAACCTGCTCCGGGCGCTGGGTGGCTGCGGCAATGCGGGTTATGGAGATGGAAGAAGTGTTGGAGGCTAAGATGCAATGTGCCGGAGCCAAACGATCCAGATCCTCAAAAATTTTCAACTTGATGGCCTCGTTTTCTGTGGCGGCCTCCACCACGAGATCGGCCTGAGCCACGGCCGCCTCCAAAGAGGTTCCGGTTTGGATTCGGGCCAAGGCAGCATCTTTATCTTCCGCACTCAGGGTACCCTTGGCAACTTGACGATCCAGATTTTTTTCAATGGTGGCAACGGCACGGGTCAACGCCGCTTCCGAAACATCAAACAACGCTACTTGGTAGCCGCTTTGGGCAAAAACGTGCGCAATACCATTTCCCATGGTTCCTGCACCCAATACTGCTGCATTTTTCATGCGCCGAAGATACGGCACGTGCGTTAAAAAGGGTAGGTAGGAGCGGCCGCCAAAAACAAACAGTGGTCCTTACTTCCCACGTCCTTGCAATACAATCAAAACGGTGTAAACAAGCACTTTCAGATCCGCAAACAGCGTGGCATTCTCCAAGTACACCAAATCGTACTCCATCCTTTCCAACATTTCCTCCAGGTTGGAGGCGTAGCCGTAGCGGACCATTCCCCACGAGGTGATGCCGGGTCTGATTTTGTGCAGTTGAGCGTAGTGGGGTGCACGTTCCAACAACTGTTGCGCGTAGTAGGGTCGTTCCGGGCGGGGACCCACGAGGCTCATGTCCCCGCGCAAAACGTTCCAAAATTGAGGCAATTCGTCCAATCGGTATTTGCGCATGATGCGCCCCCACGGGGTAATGCGCGGATCGTTGTCCGAACTCAATTGCGGGCCGTTGGCTTCAGCATCTACGTGCATGGAGCGGAACTTGACAATCCAAAAAGATTTACCGTTTCGCCCCACCCGCTCCTGATGGTAAAATATGGGGCCGGGGCCGGATTGCTTCACGCGCCAAGCCGTAAAAACCAAAAACGGGGACAGGACGGCAAGAGCGGTACCGGATACCAATAGATCCACCATTCGCTTCACTGCTTCTTGCCAAGCCGGAATGGGGTTGCGCTGGATGTCCACCAAGGGAACCCCGTGCGCGTCCAGCTTAACCTGGCCTGTGAGGATGGATAAGGTGTCTGGAACCCATTGAATGCGAACGTTTAACGACTCAATTTGCACCAACAATTTCTCGAGCAAGTGGTGTTCCGTTGCGTCCAGGGCAATCATGACCTCCTCAATGCCGTAGCGCTCCACTACGGAACGCGCGTCGTTCCAGGAACCCAAAAGAGGAAGGTTTAGTTCGGGGTCCGACGGATCCTCTGGAAGCGAACCGGTTAACCAGCCCGAGAACGTATTGCCCGTGGGACGTTGCGCGAGTCGGTACCGATCTAAAACGGGCTTCAACCGTTTGGGAGAACCTATGAGCAGGGTGGGGAAACGAAGTTTGCCGCTTTTGATTTGCGCGTAGGTAGCGGTGGCCAAAGCATAACGCCCCAACGCCGTAGCGACTAGGAATACGCCCAGGTACACCCCATAACTCCAGTAGTAGTGGCGGTAGTCCTTAACGTCGTCGTCCAAAATCAAAGCGGCAAAAAGCGGTAGTGAGGCCAGAATCCCCACCTGAAAGGTGTGCACCAGATCGGCCAGGCGGGACCTACGCAAGACCTCGCGGTGTATGCCGGAGAGTCTGTGGATGAAGGCCCAATAGAGCACGGTGGCCAGCAAGCCCTCAAAAAAAGTACTTTCCCATTCCAATTGTGGAATGCCAAAACGCAACGGTTCCAGAACGGCTTTCCGGTAGCCGTACAAGGCAGTGTAGGCTAAGGCAGCGGCAACGGCATCGGTCCATCGGTAGTACAACCGCAAGCGAAATGCACGGCGGTGCAGTCCCTCGCTTTGTGGGCTCATGGACGGTAAACCAATTTGATGTTGTCCAAAAAGATGGAATCCGTTTTACCGTTCGCCACGGACTTTTTACTTCCGATGAAGATTTTAAAAGACTCGGCATCGGGCGTTCCGCTGACCTCCGTCATCAAGTTGATGTAGATTTTGTTCCACTCGTCTTTTGGAAGAACCGTGGCTGTTGGTTTTTGCTCGATTCCGCTGGGCCGGTAGGCGTAAACGCCCACCGTGAAGGGCACGCTGGTCTTGTAATTGAGTTCCAAGTAAACATTTTTTTGACCCTTGGGCAATTCAAAAGCGTCTGCAGACCAAACCTCAAACCAGGCTCCGTCGGGGCCCAGTCGAACCCAGCCGCTGGCGGAATTGTTCTCGTTTGACGGGGCGGGAAAGATCAAATCCGGACGAAACGTGCGCACCCAGAAGGTGTCGGACGTGGAAACCGGTTCAAATCCGAAACCAGCTCCCTCAAAATCCTCCAATACTGAAACGGTGACTCCTTCGTCGTATTGGGTCCAAACCAAGCTGTCCCCGGGGCTTTTCAAAACGGTTTCTTGACCCGGTTTGAAATTTGCGCCAATGGATACCTCCTGGTAAAAGTCGTACTTGGATCGGAAGGCAGCCATACCGTTCGTATTAACGCCGGGATAGAGCTTTATCGTATGGAAGCCCTCGTCCAAAAGCACTGGAAAGGAGCACGGCAACGAAAAAGCTCCCGCATAGGTGCCGTTGGGCAACTGAACCCAAACCGTGGAAATTTTACTGCTGCGGGAACCGTTCAGCGAGGATTCCACTGGATCCAGTGCCATTCCGTTGATGCGCACGTACGCGGGCTCTACGGCTACCTCTGGAGCGCATCCTGCACCAAATACGTAAAGTGCTGCGGCAGCGCCCAAGCGCGTTAAAAATGGAAATATATTCGGCATGCACCGCAAAGGTAAGGCACCTGAGGCGCTAAATTTGGGGTTGTGAAACTGGCTGCGCATCCCCTTGATTTTCCACGACACCTTGGCTTGCGCAAGCAGTTGATGGACGTTCTGCGCGAAAAGGGCATTCGGTCTGAAGAGGTGTTGGACGCGCTCATGCAGGTGCCCCGGCACGTTTTTTTAGAATCCAGCTTTGAAGCATTTGCGTACAAGGACGCTGCCTTTCCCATTCGCGCAGCCCAGACCATCAGCCAACCGTACACGGTAGCCGTTCAAACACAGGCTTTGGAACTCCCGCCGGGAGCCAAGGTTTTGGAAATAGGTACCGGTTCCGGTTACCAAGCGGCCGTATTGGCGGCCATGGGGTTCCGGGTGTACAGTATCGAACGCCAAAAAGAGCTGTTTGACTTTTCCAAACGCGTCCTTGCTGAATTGCGGGCCACGGTGGTGCAGCGTTTTGGCGATGGCTACAAGGGCATGCCGGCATTCGCTCCGTTCGACGGCATCTTGGTAACGGCCGCGGCTCCGGACGTGCCCAACGCCTTGTTGGCGCAGTTGGCGGTGGGGGGTAAACTCATCTTGCCGGTGGGGCCTGAAGGAGCGGATCAACGCATGTGGCGCATCACCCGATTGGGCGACAAATCCTTCGAACGAGAGGATTTGGGGACTTTTCGGTTCGTTCCCATGCTGGGAAACGTAGCCACTGGTCAGGATTCCGTGTGAGCGCGTTTGGTCTCGCGGTCCGCGTCTTTTTCTTTCAAGCTGGCTCTTTTGTCGTGCAACTTTTTGCCGCGCGCCAAGGCAATGTCCAATTTTGCCAAGCCTTTTTCTGAGAGGTGCAGAAGCAGCGGGACCACGGTGATGCCCTTGTCCTTCAACGCACGGTCTATTTTTTTGAGCTCGTTCTTTTTGAGCAGCAATTTCCGATCCCGCGTTTCCAAATGGTTGGCGTGGGTGCCCAACCGCCACGGGGCAATGTGCAGGTGCTTAACCCAGAGTTCACCGTTCACAATCAGGCAGTAAGCATCTACCAAACCGGCGGCCCCCTCGCGGATGGATTTTATTTCAGAACCCATCAAGACCATCCCCGCCGTGAAGGAGTCGATCAATTCGTATTCAAATCGAGCACGACGGTTTTCAATTCGGATTGTTTTTTGGGCTGGTTTCGCCATGGCGCAAATTTCGCCCGTATTTTTGGAACATGAACGCGTACCGCAGCTTTATTCGTCCGCTTTTGTTTTGTCTGCCACCGGAAACCGCTCATCGCTGGACCATGGCAGCGTTGCGGATTTTCAGCATTCTTCCTTTTGGGCCGGCAGTGGTGAAGTTGTTCTCTGGAAAAGCTCCACATTCAGAGTCGGTTGTGGTGTCTGGGTTGACGTTTCCCAACCCGGTGGGCTTGGCGGCCGGGCTGGACAAAGACGCGGAGGCTGTAGCGGCCTTGGGTGCCTTGGGTTTTGGATTTGTGGAGGTAGGCACTTTAACGCCCAAACCCCAACCGGGCAATCCCCAGCCGCGTTTGTTCCGCTTGCCCCAAGATCGAGGTCTGATCAACCGCATGGGATTCAACAACCACGGGGTAGTGGCAGCGGCTGAACGGTTAAAAAAACGACCTGCTGGTTTGGTGGTAGGCGGAAACATTGGCAAGAACAAGGATACTCCCAACGAGCTTGCCGCGCAGGATTACGTGTTGTCCCTGCGTGCGCTGCATCCGGTGGTCGATTTTTTCACGGTGAACATCAGTTCGCCCAACACACCCGGTTTGCGGGCCCTTCAATCTTTGGAGCCGCTCCGGGAGCTGTTGCGCGCGGTACTGGAAGAGCGGGATCTCCTCCAGCCTCGTCGTCCGGTATGGGTTAAACTGGCTCCGGACCTGACGGATGAGGAATTGGTTGAAACGGCTCAGTTGATCGTTTCCGCCGGAGCTGACGGCATCATCGCCACCAACACCACCTTGTCCCGATTGGGCTTGGGAACGGATCCCTTAAAAGTTGAGCAAATGGGCGCCGGCGGTTTGAGTGGCGCTCCCGTACGCCAAAGATCCACAGACGTTATCCGCATTCTACGCGGTGCAGTAGGGCCGGACTTTCCCCTCATTGCAGTGGGTGGCGTATTGTCTGGAAAAGACGCGCGCGAAAAGAAAGAAGCCGGCGCCACGTTGGTTCAGGTATACACAGGATTGATTTACGAAGGACCCCAGTTGGTTCACGACTGCATTCGGGCATGGAACGACTGACCTGGGTGGAATGCCCACGTGACGCCATGCAGGGCTGGCATAGACTCTTCTCAACCGAAGAGAAAGTAGCGTATTTGCAGGAGTTGGCCCAAGTGGGATTCGACGTCTTGGACGCGGGCAGCTTTGTGTCGCCGCGGGCGGTGCCCCAAATGGCCGATACGGCTGCCGTACTGGACCAAATAGATTGGCCAGGCCAAAAGCCGGAAGTGCTGGTTATTGTGGGCAACCCGGTGGGGTGGGAGCGCGCTTTGCAGCATCCCGCCGTGGACACTGTGGGCTATCCGTATTCCCTTTCCGAAGCTTTTCAGCAGCGAAACACCCAGCGTTCGCGGCAGCAGGCCTTGGTGGAACTGGAGCGGATGGTGGCGAGCGCACACGACGCCGGCAAAAAAGCGGTGGTGTATTTCTCCATGGCCTTCGGCAATCCCTACGGGGAAGTTTTGTCCGACGGCATGATCCACGAAGCACTGGAACACATGGTTCGCATCCAGCCGGACGCCGTGAGCATTTCGGATACCATCGGCTCCGGAACTCCAGAATCCATTCAGAGGCGCGCAGAGCAGGCGCTGGAGTATCTTCCGGTCGAACAATTGGGCATGCACCTGCACGTTCGGGAAGACCAGGCCTTTGCCCATTTGGAAGCCGCGTGGAATGCCGGTATACGACGCTTTGACACGGCGTTGCGCGGCATCGGAGGATGTCCTTTCGCGCAGAGCAACTTGGTGGGGAACATGCCCGCAGAAAAACTCCTCACGTTTGCCAATCGGGTAGGGGCCTCGTACGGTGTACGGCCCATGGCCCTAGAAAGTGCCCACAACGAGGCATTGGCGCTTTTTAAGTAAATCGCTTATTCAATTACGGCCTGAGCCGTCGTACCTTTGAACCGCAAGAAGTTTGGAGGTGCGCCTCCAACGCAAGAAGGGAATCCGGTGCAATACCGGAGCTGTGCCCGCAGCTGTAAGTTCCACAAATCTTCAGGCACTCCGCCACTGGGAGAAATTCCGGGAAGGCGCCCGAAGAGGAACGAGCCAGAAGACCTGCTTTTTGCCATACCATGCGCCTTCGGGACCAAAGGAATTGCCATGATTTATGTCCACCGACGGCCGTTTTTAGCCGTTGCGTTTTGCTTTTTGTTGGCCACCGGTCAACTCGTCTCCGCTCCGGACACCGTTCGGCTGGGGACGGTTGATGTGCACGCACTCCCGTTTCATTTTCGCGCTTCTGAACGAGGACTGGATTCCACGGCCCAAGGCTGGTCTGCCTCCGATTGGCTACACCGCGGCGCTTTACTGCGCACCACCACTCCGGGAGGTTCCCAACTGGTGGGCCTGAGTGGGCTTCCTGCGGTGTATACGGGTTTTCATTGGCTGGGGTTTGCTCTGACCAGTCCTACCTTGGGATTGACCGACGGTTCCTGGATCCATCCCGCCTTCCGCAACCAAACGGGCGTCCACACGCAGTTGGGGGGGCAGTATTTGGGTTCCGGCAATTTGGGCGGACTGGTGGATTTGTCCGCACAATGGTTGGGTTCGGAAGGTTCCTGGGCCGGGTTGGAAGCGTATTCGGCGGGTGGAGGCGGGGCCACCGTCCGATACCGCACGAACCACGGAACTTTGGGATTTTGGGCGACGTCGGCCCACTACCGGTATCCCTACCTTGATTACCTGGGCACGCGCCGAATGCGCATCGGTGCGGACGCGCAAAACCTTCACTTGGAGTGGCGTGGCGAACGACGGAGGGGAGCGCATACCCTTCGGTACGGTTTTCAGGGGATTATGCAGGATCGGGGGCTTCCAAGCAGCGCCGCATCTTCCTACGGGCTGGGTGATCGTCAACGGGACCAACGCTTGCACGCCGGGGTGCGCTGGGAGCACCAAAGACAGAACTGGCATTGGAGCCGGGGAGCGTTTGGTTGGATGGACTTTCAAGCCTTTGATGCACGCGTGGTTGCCTTGCGCGACTCGCACCAAACTGCAGGGATGCGGGTGGAATGGTCCGGAGCCCATCCCCACGGTCATGTGGCCTGGGGGTGGTCGCAAATGGCGGCCTGGGGGCCGTCCCACCAGTCCTTGGGAGTTTGGGACGGTTTTGTCAAAGGCGCCCTCCAGGGGGCCGGTCGGTTGCGCCCCGGTTTGGCATGGGCCCGATGGGACCTGCGCCAAACTTCAGCGCGCAGCCCGCTGGGAAATGCCTCCGGCGGTATGCGTTGGAAAGGGTCTAACGGTATCGAAATTCAAGCCGCGCGGCATTTTCGCTGGCCCACGCTCAACGATTTGGCCTGGATTCCCGGCGGAAACCCCCTGCTGTTGCCGGAAGCCGGTTGGGCCCTGGAGGTCCATGGTTTTATTCCCCGTTTAAAAACACCAAAGTGGCCTTGGGGCCAATGGGAATGGCAGTCCAAAGCGATGCATTTAACGCAGTCCATTGTCTGGAAGCCCATTGGTTTTCAGTGGGTTCCGGTCAATGCCGGTTCGTGGAGCCAGTGGTGGAATCGCTTGCGCTGGACGGCGCATCAACGCGAATGGATGGGTTGGGCGGAAGTGCAGTACACGCTGTCCAATGCAGCGTTTGCCGTGCCTTGGCGTGGAAATGCGGGTGGCGCATACCGAAAAGGCGCCTGGACCGCAGGGGCGGAATACACGGCACAAGCGGCATCGCAGCAAACACCGCGGTGGTTTACCGGACGATTGTGGGGCGGATGGCAGAGCGGGCATTGGTCCGTGCAGTTGAACGTTCAAAACGCCCTTCCGGGAACCGTCGAATACCTGCCGTACTACCCCAATCCCCATTGGTACACCGTAATTAATTTAAATTATAAGTTCAAATGAAAAATTTTAAATTATTTATTTTTAGCACGTTAATAATAATTATTGGATCGTGCCAACCGGATACCGTTAATCCATTGAACCAAGACTACCGCAACGGGGTCTTGGTGGTGAACGAAGGTCCGTTTCAAACCGGAACCGGCACCTTGTCTTTTGCGCATTTCAAACGCACCGCGACCGACTCCACTTATGCATTCCTGGACGTTTTTCAAACGGTGAACGGTCGGGTCATGGGGAACATTGCGCAAAGCGCTGTCCGCGTGGGGGGCTACGTATTGGTTGCCGTGAATTTGGCCGGAACCGTTGAGATGCTGGATGCCAAATCCCTGCAGCTGGAGCACACCTTCACGGGTTTGGGGCTTCCGCGCTATTTTCAGGCCTTGCCCAACAACCGCGTGGCGCTGTCGGACTGGCAAGACAACCGCATTTATGTATTGGACTTGACCACCAAGACCGTGGTGGATACCGCGCAGGTGGACGCCGGGCCGGAAGGGATGGCTTATTTGCCCAACACCCCCAACGGCGATGTTCTGCTCGTTGCGTGTTCCGGGGGCTACGCGGACAACAACACGGTGGTGGCTTTGAATGCTCAAATGGACCGAATCAAGACCCTCACGGTAGGCGATCAGCCGCATTCCTTTGCGCAAGATCCAAGCGGTACGTGGTGGCTGCTCAACCAAGGAAAGCCGGATTGGACCACGCCCGCCAACGGCACTCCGGGAACCATCTTCCGGATCGACGTGAATGCATTGACCGCTGCGTTGCACGCCACGTCTACAGACGGGGCTTTGCACCCGGCGCATTTAATGTGCGACGGCACCGGTTTGGTGTTTGTATCCGATCGTTATGCGGGTTCAGCCGTTCGGATGCCCTTGGGTTCGACGGTTTGGCCCACCGCGCCCTTTTTAACGGGAGCTTCCTACAGCCTTGCTTTTGACGCCCTCAAAAAGGAGTATTATTCGGGAAAAATTGTGGACTACTCAGGCCCAGGCCGACTGGTCCGGTACAACGAGCAAGGGCTTGCCCTGGATTCCGTTACCACCGGTCAAATTCCGGGGTTCATTCTTCCGGAATCGCACTGACCTTATTCAGCCAGCCTTAGTCCTCATTCCCCCATCAGCCCATCGGCTAATTCTTCGCCCAAAACGGGAGCGAGGGCCACGCCCATTCCGCCCAAACGAACGGCACTCCACAGTCCCGGGGCGTGCTGCGCGAGTAGCGGATCCTTTTCGTTGTTGGGGCCAAACGCCATGGTTCCGGCCCAGGTTTGATCCACGGATACCGGAACTCCGGGAAGTAAAACGTCCCGCAGGTACTCTTCCAAATACCCTGTAACTTCCTCTGTTGTGTTTCGGTCTTCGGTTTGTTCCTGAGCTCGAAAATGATTGCGTGCACCGCCCAAAAGCAAACGGTCCCCAACGTTTCGGAAATAGAGGTAACCAGCGTCCGCGTGGAACGTTCCCCGGTAAGGCGAGCTGGGCAGTGGATGCGTCAGCACCACTTGTCCCCGGGCCGGCACCACCGGCCATTCGGGAAACAGCGCGGAGGTTGCGCCGTTGGTGCACAATCCCACACGCTCAGCTGCCACCGTTCCCCGCGAGGTGGGAAGTTGCCACCCGGCGTTTGTGCACCCCCATTGGACAAAAGGTGCAACGTCCGCACCAAACACAAAATGAATACCGGCTCTTTGACACTCCTGCTGCAGCACATGCAGAGCTTTTCCCGGATGAAGCTGCGCCTCTCCTGAAATTTTAACCCCGTACTGCCATTGCGTTCCGGGCAAATGATCCATCGCTTGAAACACTTCGTCTTGGCCCGTGATGGATTTCAGGCTTCGGTTCAAGTCTGCCAAGGCTTCCCGGGTCTGGTGGGCTCGACCCGATTCGTGCTTTTGAAAAAGTTCGTGCCCACCCAAGGGTTCCCACAGGAGATCTTGGGAGGAAAAGGCAGATTGCCATAGGGATAAACCGCGCCAACGTCGTTCCACACGGTCCCAAACACGTGCCTCCGATTCCTGAGCCAAATCATCCAAAAGCTCCGTTGGGGATCCAAAACACGCAAAACCGGCATTCCGAGTGGAAGCTCCCGCGCCAAAGGCACTTCGCTCCAACACGCCAACAGACCAATGTGGTTTTTTGCGTTTCAGATGCAGAGCGCCCCAGCACCCCACAAATCCTCCTCCAACGATGACCGCATCCCACTCCAGCTCCAGCGCCGTGCGCTCCCAGTAGCTGGGGATCATCCGTTCAAAAGGGTTTTACGCCTGAGCGCGCTCAGCGGATTGAATCCAGCGCACCAAGACGGCAGCGGCTGCGCCAAAGAGCCACGTACTCAGCGCGAAGTTGGCGGCAAAAGGCAAGCCGGCCACCAAAGCCGTCAACCATCCGGCAAACGTTTGTTCGTAGAACGGAGCGCCCAACCAACTGCCCGTATTGGTCACCACGAAAAACAACACGGAACCAATCAAAGTTCCGCCCGTCCAACGGGCCCAGGAGCGTTGAACCTTAAATGCGCTTCCCAGTGCCACCAAAAGTGCCCAAGCGGAGTAGGTCCAAACCATGCCGGTATAGCCCCAAGAGAAGGCGTTGCTGCCGGCGCTGTACAAGGTGTTGTTCAAGACCAAATCCGTAGCGTACAAGCCCACCAACGCCAAGACTCCGTTCCAGCGGGAACCGCCAAACCAAACGGCACTTCCCAATGCGAAGGCGCCTACCGCCGTAAAATTGGGCCAGTGCGGGATCAGTCGGGTCAACAAAACTAGAGCCAAAGCTCCTGTGAAAGCAAACAAAGAGGTAAAACGGGCAGATGAAATCATTACACGACGCGTTTGAAAATGAATACAACAAAGAGCAAAAGAACGATGCCCAGTAAAATTCGAAACGATCCGCCAAAATGCAGCTGGTGCACGGTGTGGTCTTTTCGGTAACTCCATGCCAATACCCCCAAAAAAAGAAGGGTGAAGGTGGCGGCAAAAATCCAGTGACCGGTAGTGATGGAATTGGACATGGTGCTAACTAACTTGGATGCACAAAAATACACCCCATGAAGGCATATTTAAACGCGGTAGAAGAATTTCACCAAGCATTTGGGATTCCCAACGGCGATCATCCGCAAACCCGTGTGGATGAGGCCACGGTTCGCCTGCGCCATCGGCTTTTGGCAGAGGAAAACGACGAATATTTGGAGGCGGCACTTGCGGGCAATTCCATTGAAATTGCGGATGCCTTGGGCGATCAGCTGTATATTTTGTGCGGAACCCTTCTGGTACACGGAATGGGGGAGGTGATTGAGGACGTTTTTCAGGCAATTCAGGCCAGCAACATGAGCAAGTTGGGGCCGGACGGAAAACCCATCTACCGCGAAGACGGCAAAGTCTTGAAAGGACCGAATTACTTCCGCCCGGATATCGCCTCGGTTCTGGAAAGCTGCTCGGCCCGCCGGTCCAAATAACCGGGCAACGGTTGTGCCGGATCCTGCGGATTGGACGGTTCCAGGACTCCCGACGTACTGCCGTTTACCCGGACACGGTCTAAGGTTGATTCTTTGAAGTCGAGAATCAACACAGGTCCTGTAATACTGTTGATACCTAAATACTTGGATTTATCCCAAGTATGGTATCTGGCTTGGGCATTTCGGCGAAGGATCACCTGTTCCAAACCGGTGGACGTAAAGAAACCGTGGGCCCGTTTTCCGGCCATTTGATCCACTTGGTTGGAGTCGTTCCAGCCAGAAATCAACGGATTTCCGCCCATGTACAAACTGTCGGATCGTCCGCTGCGCCACACCATGTACAGGGTGTCACTCTGAATTTGGTAGGCTCCTGAAAATGCGACAGGCGGCTTGGATTGACGAAGGAACAAGAGGGTGGAGTCCTTTTGATGGTAGACCATGGAATCGGCAGAGGCTTGAAAATCTGGCGTCCAAAATTGGGCATGAGGTCCCGCCAACCACTGCTGATCCAAGGCGTCCAGTCGGTCTGCGCGCAAGGCCAAGCTGTCGTTCCGCTGCCAACGGAAGAGGTGCGCACGGCCGCTTGAGGACCATCCCTCTTGCCGGATCACCAGGGTGTCGCCGGAAACGGTGGAATGCGGTTGCCGCGCCACGGCAGGCCCCCAAAACAAGCCTTCTTCTTGCGCGGAGTTCCAGCGACCTGCGCTGAATGTGAGTTGGGTGGAATCGCGCTTCAGCTCGCCAGCATTTCGAATCCAGGCCCATTGCGAACGGTCGTCGTACTCCACCCAATCGGAGCGAAGCTCCGCGTCTTTTTGCAGCAGCACCACCGACTTTTCAAACCGATGAACGCCACTTTTGCCGTTCAAAACCCCCGTGCGGCAGGTCAACGAACCGTCAGTCAATTGAATCTTGGCGCCTTGGGTCCAGCGGGCAGTTCCGTCGGCCACCAATACAGACAAGGACTCGGTTTGGATGATCATGCGGTCTTGTTCCGCCCGAACGTTCCCCGTGAAATAGGCCACCACCTGGTCGTAGGTTAGGTTTCGGGAGCGAACGGTTTGGCCTTTCCCTTTGCGGTAAACCACTTGGCCGTGGGCCGTAAAACGCTGGCTGCGAGTATCCCACCACAGCGAATCGCACGAAACGTTGGCCGTTCCTTGCCGCACCGTTACCTGTCCAACCAAAATATTGATGCCGGAAGCCAGTCCAATCGTTGTTTTCTGGGACCGAACCAATTGTATGGGTTGCGCGCTGATGGAAAGCCCCAAAAAGGTCAACAGCAATGCCCCTGCAAGTGCCCAAACGCGAGTCACTTGCGGGCCAATCATGCGCGCAAAATGGTTTGTTCGCGGTCCGGACCGACAGAAACCAAGGTCACCGGCACCCCAACCGCTTTTTCTATGAAGGCCACGTAGTCCAGCAGCGCTTGCGGCAACTGATCGGCATTGCTCATTCCGGTCAAGTCCTGGTTCCAGCCCGGTAACTCAATGAATTGGGGTTGAACCCACTGCTCCTCTAAGGAATAGGGGAGTCGGTCCATCAATTCACCGCGGTAGGAGTAGTGCGTGCACACGCTGAGCTGCTCAAATCCGGACAAAACATCAGCCTTCATCATCATCAACTCCGTCACTCCGTTGATTTCTACGGCGTACTTCAAGGCGGGTAGGTCCAACCAACCACACCGACGAGCACGTCCCGTGGTGGAACCAAACTCGCGTCCTACTTGGCGCATGCGTTCCCCGGTTTCGTTGTTCAACTCTGTGGGAAAGGGGCCGGATCCCACACGGGTGCAGTACGCCTTGAAAATTCCCAGAACACGCCCAATTCGGTTGGGTGCAACGCCCAATCCTGTGCACGCTCCGGCGCACGTGGTGGTGGAGGAGGTCACAAAGGGGTAGGTACCAAAGTCCACGTCCAGCAAGGTGCCCTGTGCACCCTCGGCGAGGATTTTTTTGCCCGCCCGAAGGGCATCGCTGATGTAGTGGTCTGAATCTACCAAGCGCAGTTCGAGCAAGTGTTGAACTGCTTCCATCCAACGTTTCTCTTCTGCGTCCAAGTCAAACGGAAATTCAAACCCGCGCAGCATTTCCAAGTGTTTGTTTTTCAACGCTTCGTACCGATTCTGGAAGTCGGGAAGTTCTAAATCGCCCACGCGCAAACCGTTGCGTCCGGTCTTGTCCATGTAGGTGGGACCAATGCCCTTTAATGTGCTTCCGATTTTTTGAGCCCCTTTGGCCGATTCGGATGCCGCATCCAGCAAACGGTGGGTGGGCAGAATCAAGTGCGCCTTGCGGGAGAGCAACAAACGACGAAAGGCATTCGGATCCACCGAAGCCAACTTCTCCAATTCCGCCGCAAAAACCACGGGGTCAATGACCACCCCGTTGCCAATCAAGTTGTCCACGCCTTCATGAAAAATACCGGAAGGGATGGTGTGCAAAACGTGCTTGATTCCGTTGAATTCCAAGGTGTGGCCGGCATTCGGTCCTCCTTGAAAACGCGCAACCACCTGGTATTCTTGCGTCAAGACGTCAACAATTTTCCCTTTTCCTTCGTCGCCCCATTGGAGGCCAAGCAGCACGTCTACGTTCATGGTGTTTTCTTTTTGGCGTAGAAGTACAGGGAATGCCCAGTGACCTCTACCCCGAAGACCTCTTCGATGGTCGATTTAATTTGTTGAATACGCGGGTCGCAAAATTCCTTCACTTCTCCGGAGTCGGTTAGAATCAGGTGATCGTGTTGGCGATTGAAATAACTCTTCTCGTAAAGGGCTTGACCTTGAGCGAATTGATGTTTTCGAACCAAGCCGCATTGAAGCAGCAAATCCATGGTGTTGTACAGGGTGGCCCGGCTCACCCGGTAGTTCTTGGATTTCATGGAGAGGTACAGAGCCTCAATCCCAAAATGCTCGTCGCTGGCGTAAATTTCTTTGAGTATGGCGTAGCGTTCGGGCGTTTTGCGCTGCCCGTTGGCCTCCAAAAAGTCCGTAAAAACTTGGCTGACCTGCTGATAGGCTTGGTCATTCATTGGCTCCGGAATCAAGGCGCAAAGGTACAAAATTCACAATGCGCAGTACTCGTTTATCGCACTAACTTGCGTGGGTATGCTGAAAATAGTTCGCTTGCTCGCTGCAACGATTGGGTTGCTTTGTTTGGTCGCACCCGTTGCAACGGCGCAAAACAAAAAAGCCGTCGTTTTTTTTGAAAAGGCGCGCGCTGCCGCGTACGCAAAACAGTATTCCAGCGCGGTGGAGCTGGCGGAGAAAGCACTTCAGAAAGATCCGTCCTACAGCGCGGCAGCGCTCTTGAGAGCGGATGTTTATTCCGTTTTGGGCCCCGTGGATTCTGCCTTCAAGGCGTACCAGAAAGCGTTTGAAAAACACCAAGCTGGTAACGTGGCCTTGCTTCGGTGGGGGCAATTGGCGCACAAAAACGAACAGTACACCACCGCAGACTCCCTGTTTCAGGCCTGCATGCAGCGCGAAAAAACGGGTACCTCCATCCGCAAAATGGCCGAACGCATGCAGCCCACTTCTGCCTTTGCGGCAAAAGCAGTGCGCAACCCCTTGCCGTACACCGTTTTTGACCTTGGCGACTCCATCAATCGAATGGAGTTGAACTACTTTCCGGTGCCGGTGGCCGCAGATTCCACCCTATTGTTCACGGGCAAGAACGACACCCGGTCCCCATACGACGAAAACTTGTTCTTCAGCAGAATGAAAAAGGGTGGTGGTTGGACTGCCCCCCAGCTTTTGCCCGGACGGGTCAATACCACTTCCAACGAAGGGGCAGTAGCCATCCGTGGGGACGGTCGGTACCTGGTATTCGCAGGCTGTGATCGGCCAGAGGGTCGGGGCTCTTGCGACTTGTACGGTTCGGTTTGGACCGCGCGCGGGTGGTCCGAACCCTTTTCCTTGGGGGACAGCATCAACACCCCGCAGTGGGAAACGCAACCGACCTTGTCCTCGGACGGGCGAACGCTCCTCTTTGTGCGCGCCCCCGAACGGGACAAAGCCAATTCCACCATCTTCATTTGCACCCAGCTTCCCGACGGTTCCTGGAGTAAGGCCAAACCGTTGCCGGGCCCCGTCAACACCCCGTACAACGATCTTTGCCCGCGTTTGCACGCCGACGGCAACACCTTATATTTCTCCTCCGACGGCCACTCGGGTATGGGCGGATTGGACTTGTTCGTTTCGCGCCGCCAGGCCGACGGTAGTTGGGGAGCCCCCACCAACATGGGATATCCCATCAACAGCCCTCAGGACGATTTTGGACTGGCGGTTTCACCGGACGGGAAAACGGGCTACATGGGAAGGGGAGGTTTGTACGAAAATCGCGGCATTCGCCTCTTTGGGTACGGCCTTCCGCGCGAGGTTCAGCCGGAGCCCATTCAGTGGTTTGAAGCGGTAGCAGTAGACGACCAAACCGGCAAGAATTTAAAAGCGTCTTGGCGCTTGGAAGCGGACCGGTTGTTTCAAGGGACGGTCTTCGACGGCTCTAACTACAGCACCAGTCTTTTACCCAATCGATCCTATTCGCTGCAAATCTCTGCGCCCGGTTACAACATGGTGTCCGACCGCTTGGAAATCAGCACTGTAGGCACCAGAATCAGCAAGTCTTACCGACTGGTCCCGTTGGAAAACAACCAGCGTTTGGTGCTGCAAAATGTTTTGTTCGATACGGACTCAACGCGCATCAATCCGGGGGCTGCCAGTGAATTGGACGCCTTGGCACGTTGGTTGGCGGTCAACCCGCAGGTTTCCTTGGTCTTGGAAGGCCACACAGACAACCAAGGTTCGGCTTCCTACAATCGGAGTTTGAGCCAGGGGCGTGCGAATGCGGTGAAACAGGCCCTGCTGGAACGCGGAGTAGACGCGTCGCGCACCGAAGCCAAAGGATACGGTCCAGATCGCCCGGTAGCCACCAACGCAACCCCCGAGGGACGGGCTTTAAACCGCCGAACGGAGCTGCTGATTCAGATCAAATAATTGTTGAATCATCTTTAATATCGTTCTGGCCAGCAATGTTTTAAGTACCTCAAGAACTCCTGTTCTTTGGGATTATTGGCCGGTACGTAAAAGGGCTTCAAATCGGTCCGGTCCGGAAAGTAGTTTTGCGGGGTAAAGTGCCCCGGAAAATCATGTGGATAGGCGTAATCCACGCCGTAGCCCAAGTGCTTCATGGCCCGAGTAGAGGCGTTACGCAGGTGAAGGGGTACGGAGGTTTGCGCCGTCGCTTCCGCTGCGGCCAGCGCGGCATCCATGGCCAAATAGGATGCATTTGATTTGGGCGACGAAGCCAAGTACACAATGCACTGACCCAAGGGAATGCGCGCCTCAGGCATGCCCAACTTCTCCACGGCGTCGAAGGTTGAGTTGGCCAAAACCAAGGCATTGGGGTTGGCGTTTCCAATGTCTTCAGACGCGGAAATCAGCAAGCGTCGCGCGATGAAATGAGGAGGTTCCCCGCCCGCCAACATGCGGGCAGCCCAGTACAAGGCGGCATCGGGATCCGACCCCCGAATGCTCTTGATGAGCGCAGAAGCCAAGTCGTAGTGCGCTTCCCCACCTTTGTCGTAATGAACCACCATGCGCGCACCCACGGACGCCACAAATTCGTTGGTCAACTCCGTTACGTTTTGCCCAGCGGCTTGCTCCAACACCCATTCCGTTTGGTTGAGCATTTTGCGCCCGTCGCCACCCGCCAAGGCCACTAGTGTTTCCCATTCACGCACCGCAACGTTCAACGAACGGAGGTACTCGTCCTCCGCCAGTGCGCGTTCCGCCAATTGCTGCAGCTCCGAATCGCTCAACGATTGCAAAACGTACAATTGGCAACGGGAAAGCAGGGCCGGAATGACTTCAAAGCTGGGGTTTTCCGTGGTGGCACCCACCAGGGTAACAATCCCTTTTTCCACGGCGGCCAGCAAGGCGTCTTGCTGCGCTTTGGAAAATCGATGGATCTCGTCGATGAACAGCAAATGCCCGTTGGTGGAGCGAAAAAGGGAATTTTGTTCGGCCTGCTGCAGCACCTCGCGTACTTCTTTGACTCCGGATGAAATGGCGCTTAAGGCCGTAAAGCCCATGCCGGTTTCGCCGGCCAAAAGCAAGGCCAAGGTAGTCTTTCCCACCCCCGGAGGGCCCCAAAACAGGAGGGAAGGCAGGCGTTTGGTTTGGATGGACGCAGTCAGTGCGCCGCGTTCCCCAACCAAGTGGCTTTGTCCCACCAAATCAGCCAATTGCTGCGGCCTGCGTCGCTCTGCTAAAGGAATGCGCTTTTCCATGGGTCTAAAGTACCTCAGATCGCGGTACCAAAAATCGTTCGTTACAGGAGACCTTCAACGCCCATGCCAAAAAGGGCGTAGTCGTACTTTACGGGATCCTGGGGATCCAGCTTGCGCAATGCGGCATCCAATTCCAGTACGGCCCGCGCATCCGTTGCGGTTCGTTGCAACAAGCCCAACGATCGGGCCACTCGTCCGGAGTGTACGTCCAAAGGACAACTCAACTTGGACTTGGGCAAGTGGGACCAAATTCCCAAATCCACTCCGCCCGCGGCGGGACGAATCATCCACCTCAAGTACAAGTGTAAGCGTTTGGCGGCCGATCCCGCAGCAGGGGACGCCACGTGCTTCGCCGTGCGCGCGGGTGCCTCCGCAGCCTCCAGAAAAGCCGAGCGAAATCGATCTACGGCGTTAAAATAGTTGATTTCCGTTTCCTGGGGTTGAAACAAAGGAGCCAAACTCCCGTGTTCTTGGTGGAGTCGACGCAAACCCCGAACAAAAACGTGCCCGTCTTCCGGAAGAAACGTCCGATGCCCCGGTTTCCACTGCGCCAATTCCCGGTCCGACGCCTGAAGTACAAAATCCCCCGGGGCGTCGTCCATGGAGGAAAAAAGCTTCTCCAAACTGGCACGGATGGATTTCCGCTGCCCCCAGGCCCACACTGCCGCAAAAAGTCCTGCCACCTCCGCGTCCCAAGCCCGTTCCGCGTACCGCCGAGGGAACTCTACGGGGTCGTCCACGGCAAATTTGGGATGCTCAAAGGCCGACGCTTTCTTGTTTAAAAAGATGCGCAATTCATCGCTGGGACCCTCCAATCGACTCAAATTCAAATCGTTCATTCAGAAATGGTACCGGCCACCAAGTGCACCCGGCGATCCGCAAGGGCTGCCAATCGTTCCGAATGTGTCACAACAATGGCCCCAACGCCCCATTCGGCTACGGCCTGACGCAGTAAATCGTGTAGGGCTGCTGCATTTCCCGCGTCCAGATTGCCCGACGGTTCGTCCGCAAGCAACAATTTTGGTTTGTTGTGCAGTGCCCGAGCCACCGCCACACGTTGCTGTTCGCCTCCAGAAAGCGCATTGGGCTTGTGGTCCATGCGGTCTTCCAGTCCAAAAGCTTTCAACAAATTCGACGCGCGCTCCAAGGCTTCCAGCTTGCTTTTGCCCGCCAAAAATCCGGGCATAGCGGCATTTTCCAGCGCGGTAAAGTCCGGCAGTAAATGATGGAATTGGAAGACAAAACCTACGGAATGCAGGCGGAACTGATCTTCTTGTTTCGCGGAAGTCGGGTAGGGGACCCCCTGAAATTCCAAACTACCAAAATCCGGCCGATCGAGTCGACCCAATAAATTCAATAAGGTGGTCTTTCCAGATCCAGAGGCCCCCAAGATGGCAACCAATTCACCGGAATGGACTTCCAAATCAATTCCCCGCAACACGTCTACGTTTCCGTAGCGTTTTTTTAGCCCCAGGGCACGAAGGAGAGGCGCGTTCATTTGCCAAAGGTAACCTACCTTTGCACTCGGAAAAAAGCAAGAACCATGAACCTTCACGAGTACCAAGGAAAAGCACTGTTGAGTGGCTATGGCGTGCGCACACAGCGCGGCATTGTTGCACAAACCCCCGATGAAGCGGTAGAAGCCGCCAAAAAATTGGCCGAAGAAACGGGTACCGGTTGGTTTGTAGTCAAAGCGCAAATCCACGCCGGTGGGCGCGGAAAAGGCGGTGGCGTCAAATTGGCCAAGAACCTGGACGAAGTTCGCGAAAAGGCCAACGCCATCTTGGGCATGCAGCTGATCACCCCGCAAACACCCCCCGAAGGGAAGAAAGTGCACATGATCTACATCGCTGAAGACGTGTACTACCCAGGTCCCAGCGAAACCAAGGAATACTACATGTCTGTTTTGTTGGACCGTCAAAAGGGTCAAAACACGGTAGTTTACAGCACGGAAGGTGGCATGGACATCGAGGAGGTTGCCGAGCACACGCCCGAGCGCATCTTCAAGGAAGTAGTAGATCCCACCGTTGGTTTGCAACCGTTTCAAGCGCGCAAAATTGCCACCAATTTGGGTTGCACCGGAGGTGCATTTAAGGAAATGGTGGCCTTCGTTCAAAGCCTGTACACGGCGTACGTATCCATCGATGCCTCTTTGTTCGAAATCAATCCGGTATTGAAAACGTCCGACGACAAGATCATTGCGGTGGACGCTAAGGTTTCTTTGGACGGCAACGGTTTGTTCCGCCATCCAGAATTGGCTGCGTTGCGCGATTTGCGAGAAGAAGACGCCACGGAAGTAGAAGCAGGCGAGGCCGGTTTGAATTTCGTGAAATTGGACGGTAACGTGGGTTGCATGGTGAACGGTGCCGGTTTGGCCATGGCCACCATGGACATCATCAAAATGGCCGGCGGAAGCCCTGCGAATTTCTTGGACGTAGGCGGTACCGCTGATGCCAAGCGCGTTGAAACCGCGTTTCGCATCATTCTTCAGGATCCCAACGTCAAGGCCATTTTAGTCAATATTTTCGGTGGAATCGTTCGGTGCGACCGCGTAGCCCAAGGGATTGTGGATGCGTACCGCTCCATCGGTGAGATTCCCGTTCCCATCATTGTTCGTTTGCAGGGTACGAATGCTGAGGAGGCCAAGGCTTTGATCGACAACAGCGGTTTGACGGTGTATTCGGCCATCGCACTCAAGGAAGCGGCAGATTTGGTGCAGTCTTTGGTTAAGTAAACCAATCTAATTATCATAGGGTGAGCATCTTGGAACTAATTTCCTCGGTGCTCACCGTTTTTTTTGTGCTCGGTACCGCGCACCAGAAAATATGGTCCTGGCCCGTCGGTATTGCGGGCACCGTGCTGGCCATTCCTCCTTATTTAGAAGCCGGACTGTTAGCAGAAGCACTTCTGCAAGGGGTCTACGCGGTCTTGGGCGGATGGGGGTGGTTTGCTTGGAGAATAGATCGCACCCACCAAAACGCCGGTGCTGAAATTCCTCAGTGGATGACGTCGGTGGGGCGGTTCCGTGTGCTCGTGCTTTTTGCCTTGCTGTGGCTTGTTTCTGGCTGGGTCTTCTGGAGTTCCAGTGTGCTGCCCGTTTTAGACACGGCCTTGTTGTCCGCGGGCCTCGTAGCAACGGGTTTGGAGGCAAAAAGAAAAATGGAGGCCTGGCCCTTATGGATCGTTGCGAACGCCCTGAGTTCGTTTATTGCGGTGCAACGCGAAATGTGGGCATTCGCAAGCCTCTACCTGGCCCTAACGGTGCTCAGCGGCTACAGCTACACTAAATGGTCTCGCTCAAGGAATTCAGCCACTGCCGAAAAGCGTTGAAGGCGTCGGCGTCGATTCCGTGCCCCAACCACTTGAACCGGTGGTAATCAACGAGAATTCCACTTAATTTTTGGAGCTCATCGTAGGTGGTATCTGGCCAGGCAATGGGGATGACTTGGTCCTCTTCTCCGTGCGCAGCCCATAAGGGAGGAACACGCTCTGCGCTGGGAATGACGGGGGTTAAATCACGGTTCCAATAGCCCGAAAATGCGGCAACACCCCGAATTTTTGAAGGTGCTTGAAGCACCGTGGCCAGGGACAGAATGGCGCCCTGCGAGAATCCTACCAAAACCGGCGGATGTAAGGCACATCCCGCAGCAGCCGGCAACTTCTCCAATGCTCCAAGCAACTGATTAATGGATTGTTCCGCTTCTTCGTGGTTGGACCACTCGGATCGTGGTTTTTCAAAATCAATGGAAAACCAAGCACGTCCGCCTTGCAGCAATGCCAGAGGTGCACGCATCGAAAAAACCGCTGATTGGGCCGGAAAGAAACGTTCGAATGAAAACAAATCGTCTTCGTTGCTCCCATAACCATGAAGCAAAACGAACGAGGGTAGGGGATTCCCTGCCGAATGAGGGGTCGACGGCCCCCTGAATTTGGCCAATAGCCCGTTTAATTCCATTCTACTACATCCCAAGTGTTGTCCGGAAGCATGCGAACCGCATGCACAAAGTTGCCTGGATTTCGGGTGGAACCGGCCCATTCCTGCGGAGAAACCACACGCAAAACGTACTCCCCTTCCAACTCATACAAAAAGTAGGTGTGGAGCATGACCGGTTTGAATCCCATGCGGGCTTGGTAAATCCACTGAGCAAGCTCTTTCCGACGTTGTATGGCTGCGGCTTGCTGTGCCAAAAGCTCCATTTGACTGCGGATCTGATTCATTTGGGCGTCGGTCTGCCAATTCATGGCATCGCGCCCTTGGGCCGCAACAACACCAGCGTCCGTTGGGACGATGGGAGGGCTGCCTACGTGGTGTGCGTAGGGCAGAAGGCCCGGACGATCCGTTGTTTTGTCCGCGTCTATGGGGTTGGTGAATTCAGTTGGCACGGTGCAAAATTAGGACTTTACCGCACTGGCTTCCGGATAAACGCCAAATAGCTCGGTCGCCGCCTGAAAACGATGCGCAAAAATTTGGTTCAATTTGGGAAGCACCAACCAAGGGTGCACCAAATCTCCCAACGGGCCCAACGGAAGTTGGTAAGAAACGGTGTCGTGCATCAGTACACCGCCGGGGATTTCTTCAAAAAAGTGCTCGTGGTGCCAAATGCGGTACGGTCCTACGCGTTGCTCATCCACAAAATAAGAATGCTCCCGAACCTGGGTTATTTCCGTGGTCCAATTCATGGGAATGCCCAACAGGGGCTTGACCTTGTAGTGAATGAACAAGCCGGGGTACATTTTTTCTGGACAATCACCAACAATATCAAAACCCATGTATGCGGGTGTAATTCGCTTTAAATTCTTGGGGCTGGAAAAGAAATCCCAGGCCTCAGCCAGAGAAATGGGAAGTTTTTGGGAGCGTCGTAGCGTGTGTACCATGCACGATTAACGCGGTGAAGGCAGTAAATGTTTCTGTCCGTGCAGAATCCTTTGATCCGGTTTTGGGTGAATCAGGGGGTCAACAGCTCTTCCCAAAGCACCTGGCCCGTGCGGCCCAAATACGCTGCCCGAAGGTTCCCACTGCCGTCCAATTCCAACAATCCATAATTGTAATCCGTAACGACGCTGGAGGGATCCAGGTGAATATTTGCTTCAACCTCTTTTGGAGTGGGTGCAAACAACTTGGAAGACAATGCGGAACTCGTGTACTCGATCAACATCTTTCCAGAGGGCAAAACGAGTCGATTGGTTTCGGAATGGTGGCGATCACCGGTCAACAACACAACCCGTTTTTGTGGTGCGCGGTCCAATAATTCCAAAAAACGCTTACGTTCGGGGAAACGAACATAGTTCTCAAAGACGTGGGCCTCGTTCAGTACTTGGGATCCGACGGCCACCAAAACAACGGTTGCATCTTGGTGCTCTAACAAAACGGATTCCAACCAAAGCAGTTGTCCATTGCCCAACATTTGCGTTCCCAGTGGGCCGCGGTGGGAACGATTGTCTAAGCCTACAATCAATAGATTTCCCCGCCGTTCGAACCAACGTAAATCTCCGTATTTATTCAGTTTAGTTGGCGTTTCCTCCCAGAAACTTGCAAATATTTTTTGACTCTGTTTACGGTACACAAAAGAGCTGTCTGAGTCGTTTGGACCGTAATCGTGATCGTCCCAAATGGCACGTTGCGGTAGGTCCTGCAAGAACGATTCGGCTCGTGGATTGGAGAAGCGTTTTTGAAGTGCTTCCTTCATTCCCGAAGGACAAGCGTAATCGGTTTTTTCGTAGTAAACGTTATCTCCCAACCAAAGAAAAAGATCCGGTTTCGTTTTTGTTGCAATTGTTGTAAGAATGCTATCGCCTTTTTCACCCACATAATCCGCACACGAACCAAAAGCTATGCGGTGCGAGGTTTGCGCTTGAGTTGCTATCCCGGCCAGTGCTAAGGACCCCAAGAAAATTACCTTCCAATTCATGAGGCCAAAGTAAGCAGCAGATGTTAAGTTTGTGGTGTCTCATGGGATCCTTTCAACATTTCCTCAACAAACCCCGGTACCGGCCGTGGTGCCAGTGGGAAGAACGCTTGGAATCAGTGCCTTCTGCTTGGACGCGTGAGGTGCTGGGTACCAGCGAAGAAGGTCGACCCCTTTGGGCATTTACCCTGGGTAGCGGTCCGATTACACGCTTGGCGTGGGCGCAAATGCACGGTAACGAGCCAACGGCAACCCGTGCCTTGTTGCGGATCATGAACCAAACAAAAAGTTTACCCGACGGAGAATCGTGGGCGTTTTTTCCCTTGGTCAATCCCGACGGAGCAAATCGCTTTACTCGAGCCAATGCACAGGGTGTTGACATCAACCGCGACGCAAAAGATCGCACTTCGCGCGAAGCGCAGATCCTTTGGGACTGGATCCAACGCCACCAACCCAAGGTTGCCTACAATTTACACGACCAACGGTCATGGTTTGGCCTGCCCAATTCCAACCGACCGGCAACCTTCTCAGTTCTTGCGGCACGCGCAAATCCCGAAGGATTGACAACCCCCGCGGTCCGTGCTGCTCAAGGTGCAGCCGGCGATTTAGCACATGTTTTCCAAGAGTTATCCGACCTCCCCACCACCACTTTTGACGACTCCTTTTATCCCGGAGCATTTGGAGAGAATGTACAAGGTTCAGGGATTCCGGTGGTTTTGGTTGAAACCGGCAGTCATGGCAATGGATACGATCGTACGCAACAAGTTGACTGGTTGACGGAGGGTTTACTGCGCCATTGGACGCTCCCGCAGGATCGCTTTGAGTACTACCAATCGCTGGAGCAAGCTGATTCCGGTCGTTTTGATTTGGTTTTGACGAGCACAGACCCGTTGGATCCAACCGATTGGGCCTTTATAGCTTCAGAACGTATAGAACAAGGAAGTAGCATGCTTTTTTGGGAGTTGGTCGCTATGGGAAGAAACCTGGCGCAACAGGCTCCCTTCGTGTTTGAGCGAGGGGCCTGCCCAGCGGTCTCCGTTGGAGACCGCTGGGAGGACCTCAATTCCCTCATGCAGCAACCGGACTCGCTTTTTTAAAGGTCTGGATTTCGTCTACCACCACTTCGGTGCGGTACCGTTTTATTTCTTGTGCGTCGGTGTAGGAACTGTTAACCAACTTTCCACTGACCACAATAGCGTCTCCCTTTTTGACTTGATCCCCAATGTACTCTGCGAGCTTCCCCCAAGAGATCAATGAGTGGTATTGGGTTTCATCTTGCCACTCGCCTTCTGCGTTTTTGTAGCGATCGTGGGTAGCCAACTTAAATTTGGCGTTTGTTTTTCCCGATTCGAAGGTTCGAATTTCGGCGTCTACTGCTGCGTAACCAATCAAGGAAACGCGGTTGTTCATGGTACTCATAACAGAGTTTTTTAAAGGTTATGCAGCAAATTTATGTTGGTTGTTTGCCGACAGTCGTACGCACGCGTATATAGTCATTTAACACATATAAAAATTGTTGCAAGTGTTTAATTAAATATTTAATTCAAAAAAAACACTTGGAAATTTGTAAAATGTTTTATTGTTTTGACATCCTTATTAACCTCAAAAACAATTTTACATGCCCACAAAAAACAACACATCAATGCGCTGCATTTTTTGCCGCAAGTCCATGACCGGCCGTGCAGATAAAAAGTTCTGCGACGACGGTTGTCGAAATGCTTTTCACAACATGAAAAGTGGCGAATCCTACAACGCTACCCGAAAAATCAATCGACTACTGCGCGGGAACTGGTTAATCCTTAATGATCTTATTGAAGTAGGAGAAGAGCAAGCGGTGATGGAAGATTTGGAACGCTACGGATTTGATCCGCGCTACGTCACTTCGATGGAAGTTCGCGAAGACGGGTCCACCGTCTACGGAATCTACGACTTCGAGTACACCCGAGATCAAGATGGGGTGGTTCGCTTTCGTCGCGATAACCGCTATCCGCCTCGTGGTTATCGGTAGAATTTAAAGCAAATCGAGTTACACAGCTGCAACAACCCACAGGTTGTTGGAAAGATGCGGGGCCACCTGGACTAAGGTGGCCCCGTCATTTTCTGCGTACCTTCGCATCATGGATACGCCCCGAACTGTAGCGGTCATTGGCGGTGGTGCAGCGGGCTATTTTGCCGCTATTGCCGCAGCAGAAGCCAATCCGAATTGTCAGGTCATTCTGTACGAAAAAGGAGCCGATACGCTCGGTAAAGTGCGCATCTCCGGCGGCGGTCGATGCAACGTAACGCACGCCTGCTTCTCCCCAAACGATCTCATTGAGTTTTATCCGCGCGGCGGCGCTGAGTTGCTCGGGCCGTTTAATCGGTTCATGACCGGCGACACGTTGGAGTGGTTCGCGGACCGCGGGGTTGAGCTCAAAATTGAGGCGGACAATCGAATTTTCCCGGTCACCAACAGTTCCCAAACCATCATAGATTGCTTGGAGACCTTTGCCGCACGAGCGGGAGTGGACGTTAAAACCCGTCACGGAGTGCAGTCTTTGGATCCTTTGCCGGGAGGCCGTTGGCGGTTTGTTTTCGACGAAGGTGGTGATCGCGACTTCGATGCCGTTTTGTTGGCGCCGGGAAGTTCCCGTCGTATGTGGGAGGTCCTGCGCAAATTGGGTCACTCCATCGTAACCCCGGTTCCTTCACTGTTCACCTTTGTGGTTAAAGACAAGCGGATAACGGGGTTGGAAGGCATTTCTTTGGAGCGTGTTTCGCTTTCGATTCCTCAATCCGGGTGGGAGTCAGAGGGGCCATTCCTCATCACGCACGTGGGCATGAGCGGTCCCGCGGTGTTGCGCCTCTCTGCCTTTGCGGCCCGTTGGCTTGCCGACGCAGGCTATCGCTTTTCCTTGACGGTTAATTTTGCACCCGACCACACGGTTGATTCCTTAATCGACTATTTAAATGGATTGCGTAAGTCACCTGATTTTCAAAGAAGAAAACTAGTGACAAACCCGGTTTTAGGTTTGCCCTTGCGCCTGTGGAAAAGCCTGTGCACGGCCGCAAAAATACCGGACTCCTTCACGTGGTCCGACGCCGGAAAGCCTCATTTGCGCCGTTTGGCTGAGCAAGTAACCCAAGCATCTTTTCCGGTTTCTGGAAAGAATACGTTTAAAGATGAGTTTGTTACCGCCGGAGGAGTGGCGTTGTCTGAGGTTGATTTCCGAACGTTTGGGAGCAAGCTGTTCCCCAATCTTTACTTGGCGGGAGAGGTTTTAGACATCGACGCCGTAACCGGTGGATTTAATTTTCAGGCGGCGTGGACCGGCGGGTGGATCGCCGGTCATGCGATGGCACACCGCCCTCTCGAATAAAAAAAACAATCAATTGCTATTTATATTAGAATTGCTACTTATATTAGCATTCTAAAACAAGCAATCGTGTTTCACCTGCATTTAAAAGCATTCCGCAAGCAGCGCGGCTGGACCCAGCAGCAGCTAGCAGGCCGAATTGGCGCCAAACGCTCCTTGATTGGCGCGTACGAAGAGGGCCGCGCTGAGCCCAAGTTGGAAACATTGCGGCACCTAGCGATTGCCCTTGAGGTTCCGTTGGACGCCTTGCTCAACGGCCCCGAAGGTCAGCCGTTGCCGGATCCCGCACGAAAGGCACGGCTTTCCGGCTCCGCACTTCGAGTCGTTTCAGTCGCCGTCACCGAAAGCGGGGAGGAGCGAGCCAGTTTGGTTCCCTTAAAAGCATCTGCCGGTTACCTGGGCGGATATGGAGACGTGGACTTTATGGAAACATTGCCGGCATTTTCGCTTCCCTTTCCCGAGCTAAAAGGGCAAGTGACCCGACGTGTCTTTCAAATTCAAGGGGACAGCATGCTGCCCATCCCATCGGGTTCCTACGTAGTGGGGCGGTACGTGCAGGACTGGTCTTCGATTGCTTCCGGTACACCGTGCATTGTGCTCACGCAGAACGACGGAATTGTGTTTAAACGAGTGTACAATCGACTGGTGGAAGGTGGTTTCCTGGAGCTGGTCTCAGACAATACCTTGTTTTCCCCCTTTGTTGTCGGCCCAGACGAGGTCTTGGAAGTTTGGCAAGCCGAAGGCGTTTTTCGGTTTGACCTGGACGCCCCAGAGGACAGTCGCCAAGGAGTGGCACAAAAATTAGACGCCCTACACAAAGAAGTTGAAGGGCTGAAGTCTTGGTGGAACAAAACAACAGGGACAAACTAATTTTCAAATGGAACGCTCCATACTGCACATGGACCTCGACACGTTTTTTGTGTCTGTGGAGCGCTTGCTGGATTCTCGGCTTCGGGATCGCCCCATTTTGATTGGCGGCTCTGGAGACCGCGGAGTGGTTGCGGCCTGCAGCTACGAGGCGCGTGCCTTTGGTGTGCATTCGGCCATGCCCATGCGCATGGCTCGGGAACTGTGTCCGGAAGCCATCGTGATCCACGGAAATTCAGCCACGTACTCGGCTCATTCCCAGGCCGTGACGGAAATCGTTCGCGAATCGGTTCCGGTAGTTGAAAAGGCATCGGTGGATGAATTCTACGCAGACCTGACCGGAGTAGATCGCTTTCTGGGGACGTACAAAATGGCGTCCGAGCTTCGTTCCCGAATCGCATTGGAAACAGGTTTGCCGCTTTCGTTTGGACTTTCCATCAACAAAACGGTATCCAAGGTGGCCACGGGAGTTGCCAAGCCCAACAACCAGCTTCGAATTGCCTCTGGAGAAGAAAAAACCTTTTTGGCGCCGCTATCGGTACGGAAAATTCCTATGGTCGGAGAGAAGATGTACCAATCGCTGCGCAATTTGGGCGTGCAAACGATAGGGACTGTACAGGAGATGCCGGTTGATCTTTTGCAGCAGGTGTTTGGAAAGCCCGGAAAAACTTTGTGGGAAAAGGCGCAAGGAGTGGATCCAACCCCCGTAGTCCCCACGCAAGAACGAAAAAGTATTTCGGCCGAACGCACCTTTGAACGAGACACGCTTGATGCGCAAAAACTCGAAGGTCTGCTCACGGCCATGGTGGAAAACCTGTGCTTTCAATTGCGCCGTGGGGATAAAGTGACGAGTGAAATCACCCTAAAAATTCGCTACGCAGACTTTGAAACCCAAACCAAGCAGCGAAAAATCCCATACACCAGCGCAGACCACGTATTGATACCGCTGGCTAAATCCCTTTTCCGGGAGTTGCACAGCCGGCGCTTAATGGTTCGCCTGGTAGGAGTTCGCTTGGGGGGATTGGTAGGCGGCGGAATGCAGTTTCAGCTTTTTGAGCAAGAAGAGCGTGTGCACCAGCTCTACGAAGCGTTGGATGCCGTTCGGAAAAAGTACGGGGATCGTGCCGTTGTACGCGCCTCCGGATTGCACGCCCGCTCCATTGGGGGAGCCAACAACCCCTTCGACGGAGGACCGCCCATGCTCCTTGCCCGACGAAGGCAGTAGATTTCCAACGCGGTGGTCGGGTAGGAGGGGAGGTGTCGAATCGGTGTAGTTTCTGCTGAAGTCCAGATTCACTAGGTCCAGACGAAGGTCTCTCTTCAGGCTCCTTGAAACGAGTCAAAAGCCGTCTATTTTTTGCTAAAATACACAGCATAGATAAAAACTATATCAATATTTAAGTTGTTAATAACCAGTGTTTTATATACACTTAATTAAATAAGCAATTAATCATGTGTGGCCGATACGTTCAAATCAGTTCGATTGAAGTTTTGGAGCAGCGGTTTCAAGCAGAAATGGAAAATCCAGGCGCCTGGACCCCCACGGCGAATGCGGCGCCTGGAGACTGGCTCCCCGTAGTTGCGGACGATAAGCCACAATCCATTGTCTTTCAGAGATTTGGACTCTGTCCCGCCGGAAGTAAAGCCGGGACCTTGTACCTAAATGCGCGTTCGGAAACCGTCTTGGACAAGCCCTCGTTCCGCACGTCCGTGCGAAGAAAACGGTGCATTGTTCCCGCTGATGCATTTTACGAAGGTCCTGAAAATGAGAAATTAAGCAAGCCTTACTTAGTTTATTTAGTTAATAAAGAACGACCCTTTGCCTTTGCGGGAATTTGGGACGAATGGATGGATCCGCAAAGTCAACAGCCCATGCGTTCCTTTGCCCTTTTGACCACCGCTCCCAATCGAGTCATGCAAGCCATAGGCCACCCGCGTTGTCCGGTAGTATTGCACCCCGAGGAAGAAGCTCTGTGGCTTTCGCCCCACACTCCCTTGCCGGATGTCATGGCACTTCTTCGTCCGTGCGAAGACCACCGGATGAATGCCTATCCGGTATCTCCAGCATTGAAAAACCCAAGAAATAAAACACTGGAACTCGTTCAACCCTTAGGAGAGCGCCTATTTGAAGAGTCAACCTACCTCACCAAACCCGGAATTGCCCTGAAGGGCATGGGGAGAAGAAACGCTTAAGGTGGTCTCTATTCGCACCGCTTACAGTTTTGGTTTTGGGCTGCTTCGCGTCGACGAAATCATGGATCGAGCGCGGGGCAACTACACCCACCTGGCCTTGACGGATCTGGGGCACACCGCCGCCCTGCTTCCCCTGATGGAGCGCGCCCAAAATTCCGGGATTCAAATCGTTCCGGGCGTAGAAATCAGAAACGGCCACACATTGCTGTACAGTGTGCTCGCACTCAACAACGACGCCCTTACGAAGCTGCACGTTTGGTTGTCCGAACACGAACAGGCGAGGGTGCCGTATCCGGCGGAATTTCCATTGGGATCAGCGAATGCTGAATTTGCCTGCATATACCCCTGGGATGCTGTGGATGCACTGCCCCCGGGTGCTTGGCTGGGGGTTCGTCCGTGGGAACTTTGGGCAGCTGCCAAGAAGTGGGGATCCGGGCATTCGCGGTGTTTGGCCTGGATGCCCTTCACCCTTCGGGACGCTTCTGACTTCAAGGCACATCGTGTTTTGCGCGCGGTGTCTCTCAATACCCTTCTGGAGCGCGTCGGGCCCAACGAAACCTGCGATCCGCGTGAAGTTTGGATGACGCGTGCGGAGTGGGAAGAGACCTACCGCGAGGCTCCTGTGCTGATGGATCGAACGCAACAACTGCTGGAAACCTGTACCGTTTTCATTCCCATGGGTTCCGAAGCGCCCCCGGCCAACTTGCAATCCTACACAGGTTCTCAAGCCCAGGACGCCCTCTTGCTGCGCCAATTGTGCCAAGATCACCTGTACCAGCGGTATCCGCAAGCCGCGCGCAACGTTCAGCAGCGCGTGGATAAAGAGTTGGAAGTCATTCAATCCAAGGGATTCAACGCCTATTTCTTGATCAATTGGGACCTGATTCGGTACGCTCAGTCGCGGGGATTTCACCACGTAGGGCGGGGGAGTGGAGCCAATAGTATTATTGCGTATATTCTTCAAATAACGAATGTTGACCCCATTGAATTAGATCTTTACTTTGAACGATTTATCAACGTCCACCGAACCTCTCCGCCGGACTTTGATCTGGATTTTTCCTGGACCGACCGGCCCGACATCACACGTTATTTGTTTGGCCGCTACCCAAACGTAGCGCTATTGGGCGCCTATTCCACGTACCAATTTCGTTCCGTAGTTCGGGAGGTCAGCAAGACCTTCGGATTGCCCAAGTCAGACATCGATCGCTTGGCCAACGGCGAAACACCCAAAGACCAATGGGGACGTGCCGTCCTCCATTTTGGCCACCGTTTGCACGACCTCCCCAGCCGCATGACGCTCCATTCCAGCGGAATCCTGATTGCGGACAAACCGCTTGCTACCTTCTCATCCACTTTTTGGCCCCCAAAAGGATACCCAACCGTATATTTCGACATGTTGGCCGCAGAGGACGTGGGCTTGGCTAAATTTGACATTTTGGGGCAGCGGGGCATTGCCAAAATTGCAGAAGCAGCCCAATTGGCCCAGGAAAACCAACCCAACCGGCCGCCCTTACCGCTCAACGCCATAGCCCAATTCAAAAACGACCCCGCCGCGCTGAAGTTGCTTTCAACCGGAGGAGCCATGGGCTGTTTTTACGTGGAATCACCGGCCATGCGCATGCTCATGCAGAAGTTGCAAACCCAGAGCTACGTGGATTTGGTCGCCGCAAGTTCCATCATCCGACCGGGCGTTTCTTCCAGCGGCATGATGCGCCAGTACATCCTGCGCCACCGCAACCCGGAACGCAGGAAAGACGCCATTCCTGCACTTCTGGAATTGCTCCCGGACACCTACGGCGTCATGGTCTATCAGGAAGACGTCATCAAGGTGGCGCACTACTACGGTGGACTTACGCTTGCAGAGGCCGACGTCCTCAGACGAAGTATGTCCGGAAAATTTCGATCCCGTCAAGAATTCCAAAATGTTCAGAATCAATTTTTCGCAAATGGACGTATCCAGGGTCGTCCGGACACGGAAGTTGCGGAAATATGGCGTCAAATGGAAAGCTTTGCCGGATACGCCTTTGCCAAAGGGCACAGCGCCTCCTATGCCGTAGAGAGTTTCCAGAGCCTGTACCTCAAGGCGCACTATCCCTTGGAATACTTAACGGCAACCCTCAACAACGGCGGTGGATTTTACCGAAAATCGGTCTACTTGCGCGAAGCCAAGCGTTTGGGCGCTCAAGTTGAGCCCCCGTGCGTGCAGAACGGCGGGTGGAATTACCGACTGCGCGGCACAGCACTGTTCGTGGGTTTTTCCCAAATCTCCGGAATCGACGAGAAATTTTGTCAATCCATTGAAATAGAAAGAAATAAAGGGAGTCTATTCACCTCATTGATGGACTTCATCGATCGAATGCAAAGCCCCCAAAAACCCGTTCCACTGGAATCCCTATTGCTGCTCATCCGCATCGGGGCCTTTCGATTTACCCAAGTTCCACAGCGGGCGTTGCTTTGGGAAGCACACAGACTCCTGGGGCACCGTGTACCGCCACCGCAATCCGAGTCGCTTTTTGCGCCCAACCGAACACCGGTGAAATTGCCTGTTTTGGAAATGCCCCCGCTGGAACAGGCCTACGAAGAGTGGGAATTGCTCGGTTTTCCACTGTGCAGCCCCATGGATCTCTTGGCAGAACCTTTGGGAGCATGGATTTCGCCCCAGGAATGGCCCCAATGGGTCGGAAAGAGAATTCGGGCGATTGGGCAGACCGTCAGCGTCAAGGATACCCGAACGGCGCAAGGCCAATGGATGAAATTCGGAACCTTTGAAGCTCCGGACGGATTGGTGTTCGATACGGTTCATTTTCCGCCGGTGGTTCAAAAGTATCCGTTTAGAGGCGGCGGTCTGTACGAATTAGAAGGTGTTGTTTCCGAAGAGTTTGATTACTGCTGTTTGGATATTCAGTCCATGCGAAAGCTGGCGGTATTGGAAGACCCACGGTACGCGGATCAATCGGCCGGCGCACGCACCAAAAGCCCTCTTCTCAGTGAACCTGTTTCAGAACATAATTAATATTATGTTAAATTAATATTTCTAATAAAAAGAGCCCGGCAAAACACCGGACTCTTTTAATCTACCCCCATTTCAGGGTCTTAACAATTACTTAGCGCTTTTTGGCACGAACGGCATCCGCTTCGCGCTTAACACGCAAGGCATCTTCCATACGTTCGGTCTTGTAGTAAACCTCCCGCAACGCATCCAAAGTTGCAACGTCTTCTGGATTGATTTTGTAGGCCTTTTCAAAATACGGAATCGCACTTGCTAACAAAGCCTTCTTCTTTTTGTCCAATTCATCCCACTTTTTCTGGTCGGCGGCCGAACGAGTCAGTTTATTCATGGATTCTACCAACGTATTGGACTCGTCCACAAAGATTAAACCGCGCATGTACAGAGCATCGCCGTAGTTAGGATCCGCAACCAAGGCCTTCTCGTAAAACTCAATACCCTTGGCCACATCCTTCTTCTCTTTGTGGTACAGGTAACCAATGTTGTACAGGTACAATGGATTGTTGGGCTCGCGTTCGGAAGCTTTCAGCATATTGGCCATAGCGCCCTCGTAGTCCTTTTTATCCAAGAAAATTTGAAGCTCCACGTTCAACAAATCTCCGTTGTTTGGGAAGCGTTCGCGTGCTTTTTTCAAAAAGGCTTCCATTTTGGCGTCCCAACCTTGGTTGGGTTGAGCCGCTTTGGCCTCCAAATACATGGCCACCGTTTGCACCCAGTACATTTCCTCTTGGCTCTTGGAGCGTTCGGGATCTTTTGCCTCTCCAGCTAAGATGAAGTAATCCAAGGTTTTCTTGTCCGGGAAAGCGACGCGCGCATTGTTTTTGACGTAAAAACCAGTCCAGGAAATGTTCTTGAAGCCCAAATCCAAAACTTTTTGGTAATACTCTTCAGCCCGCGCGTAGTCACCCAAACCTTGATTCAAGGCAGCTATGTAGCTCAAATTCAGTGTGTCCACTTGTCCCATCAAGCCACGTGTTTGCACGGCAGCCTCATAAAACTTCAATCCCAAAGCAGTGTCTTTAGCTGCAAACACCGCATCTTCGGCCGCAGCAACCAAAGCGCCACCCAATGAAGGAAACACCTCTGCCTTTAGGCGATTGGTTGCGCGCATTTTATTCGCTTTCTCATACTCCACCAATTTGTTGAAGGTAGACTGTGCTTCCAGTAGGTAAGCAGCCTTCTTCACCTTGGCCTTCTCGTACGACGCGAGATAGATTAAACCACGGTATTCCAAATACTTGGACATGGTCTTTTCAATCACCGCTCCAGCCTTACCGTCAATGATGGCGCCAGCTTCGTCAATGAATGCACGCGCTTCGACCATGCTTGCTGAGTCTTGGCGGTCGTAAGCAATTTTTGCGCTGGACATCTTGATGGTTTCTTGCGCGGAGGCTCCGAATCCCAGGGCCAATACCGCTGCTAACAGTACTTTTTTCATGCTGCAAAATTAGGCTTCCGCCGTATTCTCATTGTTAAGGGATTCATTGTTTACCTGGGGAGTTGGCGTTTCAACAACAGTCGCAGGAGTATCGTCGGCACTGCCAACAACGCCCTCTACTACCACTTCCTCATCTTCCGAACGAGGAACCTTGGCAACCGAAGCAATGGTGTCGTTGCCCTTGAGGTTGATCAATCGAACCCCTTGGGTAGCGCGTCCCATTACCCGCAGATCGTCCATGCGCAAGCGAATCATCACACCACTTTTGTTGGTGATCATCAAATCGTCTTCGTCGGTAACGGACTTGATGGCAACGAGTTGACCGGTTTTATCTGTGATGTTCAAGGTTTTAACACCCTTTCCTCCTCGGTTGGTGACTCGGTAATCTTCCAAATCGGTTCGTTTTCCGTATCCGTGCTCGCTCACCACCAAAATGGTCTCGTCGGGATTGGAAACACAAACCATGCCAACCACTTCATCTGTTTCGGTGTCCAGCGCCATGGCACGAACACCCGAAGCATTCCGGCCCATAGGACGAACCTTGCTTTCGTTGAAGCGAATCGCCTTACCCGAGCGGATGGCCATCAATAACTCGTCGTTACCGCCGGTCAAACGAGCCTCCAACAACGTATCGCCTTCGCGCACGGTAATGGCGTTGATGCCGTTGGCGCGCGGTCGGCTGTACGCCTCCAAGGTGGTCTTCTTGATGATTCCGCGCAGGGTGCACAACACCACGTAGTGGTTGTTGATGTAGTCGGGGTCCTTCAGATTCAGCACGTTAATGAAGGCGCGAACCTTGTCGTCCTGAGGAATATTGATGAGGTTGACCACGGCCTTACCCTTGCTCGTCCTCGTTCCCTCTGGAATTTCGTACACGCGCAGCCAGAAGCAACGGCCCTGTTCCGTAAAGAGCAGCAAATAGTTGTGGTTGGTGGCAACAAAGACCTGTTCGATGAAGTCATCGTCCCGGGTCGTTGCACCGCGGGCCCCTACTCCTCCCCGACCTTGCGAACGGTATTCGGTGAGTGGTGTGCGTTTCACATAGCCCGCACGCGAGATGGTGATGACCACTTCCTCGTCGGCAATCATGTCTTCAATGGAAACGTCTCCGCCCGCGTACTCAATGTCTGTTCGACGGTCGTCGCCGTACTTGTCCCGAACTTCAACCAGTTCGTCCTTGATGATTTGGAACCGCAGCGATTCTTCGTTCAAAATGCGCTTCAAGTAGGTGATCAACTCCATCAACTCCGCGTACTCGGCCTTGATTTTGTCCCGCTCCAGACCCGTTAATTTTTGCAGACGAAGATCCAAAATGGCCTTGGCTTGCACCTCGGAGAGACCAAATTGACTCATTAAACCATCCTTGGCATCGTCCACCGTGTTGCTTCCACGAATGAGCGCAATAACCTGATCCAGGTGATCGATGGCGATGAGCAGACCTTCTAAGATGTGCGCGCGCTTTTCCGCTTGGGAGAGCTCGTACTTGGTGCGGCGAACCACCACGTCGTGGCGGTGCTCCACAAAATGATGGATCAGGTCCTTCAAATTGAGCATTTCCGGCCGACCGTGCACCAAAGCAATGTTGTTGACGCTGAAGCTGCTTTGAAGCGATGTGTACTTGTAAAGCTTGTTTAAGACAACGTTTGGAACTGCATCTCTTTTAAGCACATAGACGATGCGCATGCCACTGCGATCGGACTCGTCGCGGATGTCCGCAATGCCTTCTAACTTCTTCTCGTTGATCAAGTCGGCGGTCTTTTTGATCATCTCGGCCTTGTTGACCTGGTACGGAATTTCCGTTGCGATGATGCACTCGCGTCCGTTGACTTCTTCAAAGTGGCATTTTCCGCGCAACACCACGCGGCCACGGCCGGTGTGGAACGCATCGCGCACGCCCTCGTATCCATAGATGGTACCGCCCGTCGGGAAATCAGGAGCCTTTACGTGCTCCATCAAACCGTCAATAGAAATATCGCGATCGTCGATGTACGCTACCGTGGCATTCACCACTTCCGTCAAATTGTGGGGCGGCATATTGGTGGCCATACCCACCGCAATGCCCGCAGCACCATTGACCAAAAGGTTCGGTATACGGGTGGGCAGCACCTTAGGCTCTTCCAAGGAGTCGTCAAAATTCAATTGAAAATCAACCGTATCCTTGTCGATGTCGGACAAAATCTCCTCCGCAATTTTCCGGAGTCGAACCTCCGTGTAACGCATCGCGGCTGGCGAATCGCCGTCGATGGAACCGAAGTTACCCTGGCCGTCCACCAACGTGTAGCGCAAGGACCAATCTTGGGCCATGCGGACCATGGTGTCATACACCGAGGAGTCACCGTGCGGGTGGTACTTACCCAATACCTCCCCTACTACCCGCGCCGACTTTTTGTACGGACGACTGGAGGAGTTCCCCATTTCGTGCATTCCAAACAGTACCCGACGGTGCACCGGCTTCAGGCCGTCGCGCACATCCGGCAGCGCCCGGGAAACAATCACCGACATCGAATAATCGATGTAAGAGGATTTCATTTCCTCCTCGATGTTGATTTTAATGATTTTTTCGCCTTCGTAAGAATCCATAGTATACCCTAGAGGTTAGACTTTCAAAGTTAAGGCATCGTTGTGGGTTGGGCGAATGTGCTGTTGGGATGTTTTGGTGTTTTTTACACAAATTGCTGTTGAAAACATCACCTGCCAAATTGACCCCTACTAAGGGCGCTGGCACAAAATTGGCTACCTTTCAATCCATGGACGAAAATTTCTCATCTCGCGTCAAAGACGTCATTGGGTACAGCAAAGAGGAAGCACTTCGCTTGGGCCACGATGCCATTGGAACGGAGCACTTGGTATTGGGTTTGCTCCGCGAGGGCGAGGGATCCGCCATTGAGCTTCTGGAAGAAATGAACATTGATCTCTTGGGGCTGCGGCAGCGAATCGAAAGCCTGTCCGCACTTCCAGAGAGCTCCAGTCCGCTCCGGAAAAACATACCCCTTACCCGGCAAGCTGAAAAAGCTCTGAAAACCACATTTTTAGAGGCCAAGCTGTACGGCAGTCAAACCATTCGCACGGCTCATTTGCTCTTGTGCATATTGCGCAACGACAACGATCCCGTAACCAGTACGTTCCGCAAATTGGGTGTAGAATACGACAACCTCAAGCAATTGTACCAGAGCAAGTTCAGCAGCGACAACAAGATGGACGGACCGCGCAACGAATCTTCCTTTGGCGAAGACGACGACGATGCGCCGGTGGCTCCGGGAAGCGGGGGCTCATCCTCTACGCGCTCTAAGTCCAACGACTCCAAGAGCAAGACCCCCGTTTTAGACAATTTTGGCAGGGATTTGACAAAGTTGGCAGAGGAAGGAAAGCTGGACCCCGTAGTAGGGCGCGAGCAAGAAATAGAGCGCGTAAGCCAAATTTTGTCCCGAAGAAAAAAGAATAATCCGTTGTTGATTGGCGAGCCCGGCGTGGGCAAGTCCGCCATTGCGGAAGGTTTAGCGGTACGTATTGTCAAGAAAAAAGTGAGCCGCGTTTTGTTTGGCAAACGCTTAATCTCCTTGGATCTGGCTTCGCTGGTGGCCGGCACCAAGTACCGCGGACAGTTTGAAGAGCGGATGAAAGCTTTGATGAACGAGTTGGAAAAGAACGACGACATCATACTATTCATTGACGAATTGCACACCATCGTGGGCGCCGGTGGGGCCACGGGTTCCTTGGACGCCAGCAACATGTTCAAACCGGCCTTGGCACGGGGTGAAATCCAGTGCATTGGCGCCACCACCTTAGATGAGTACCGCCAATACATTGAGAAAGACGGTGCCTTGGAGCGTCGTTTTCAAAAGGTGCTCGTGGATCCACCGTCTGCGGAGGAAACACTGCAAATCCTGCAAAATATCAAGGACAAATACGAGGAGCACCATCATGTTTCCTACACTCCGGAAGCACTTGAAGCGTGTGTACGCCTGACGGCACGGTACATTACGGACCGTCATCTGCCGGACAAAGCAATTGATGCTTTAGACGAGGCCGGTTCTCGGGTACACCTTTCCTCCATTGTGGTACCGCCCAACTTGGTTGAATTGGAAAATAAATTGGACGGGATTCGGCTTGAGAAATTGGAAGTTGTTAAAAAACAACGGTACGAGGAGGCTGCACGCCTGCGTGATGTTGAGAAATCTGTAGAGGCGGAGTTGGCTGCAGCACAAGCCGCTTGGGACGAAGAAGTCAAGAAGCACAGAACGCCCGTTACGGAAGAACAGGTGGCGGATGTCGTTGCCATGATGACGGGAATTCCCGTACAGCGCGTGGCGCAAGCGGAACTAGACAAACTGGCCGAATTGGAGCAAGATTTGTCGCATCGGGTTATAGGACAAGAGAATGCCGTCCGCAAGGTGGTTCGCGCCATCCAACGCAACCGGGCAGGATTGAAAGACCCCAACAAACCCATTGGCTCCTTTATTTTCTTGGGTCCTACGGGAGTCGGAAAAACACAATTAGCCAAGGAGTTGGCGAAGGTGTTGTTTGATACAACGGACAACTTGATCCGCATCGACATGAGCGAGTACATGGAAAAATTTGCCATTACGCGCTTGGTGGGTGCGCCTCCCGGATACGTAGGCTACGAGGAAGGTGGACAGTTGACGGAAAAAGTGCGGCGAAAGCCCTATTCAGTTGTCCTTTTGGACGAAATTGAAAAGGCCCACCCGGATGTATTCAACCTACTTCTTCAGGCGTTGGACGAGGGACATTTAACGGACAGCCTCGGCCGAAAGGTAGATTTCAAGAATACCCTGATCATCCTCACTTCGAACATCGGTTCGCGTCAATTGACGGATTTTGGAACCGGAGTAGGATTTGGCACGGGAAATCGAGCCGGCAAAAAAGAAGAGCTGGAAAAGTCCGTCATCGACGGTGCTTTGCGCAAGGCTTTTGCGCCTGAATTCCTCAACCGAATTGACGACGTCATCGTATTCAATACCTTGGAGAAAGATGATCTGGCAAAGATTATTCGACTGGAGTTGAAGTCTTTATTGAACCGAATGCAAGGATTGAACTATCCTTTGGTTCTTGAAGATGCGGCAATTGATTTCTTGGCCGAGAAAGGATACGACCCAAAATTTGGAGCCCGTCCCCTAGCGCGAGCCATTCAGAAATACGTGGAAGATCCTATTGCCGAAGGCATTGTGGTTGGTACCATTCACTCCGGGCAAACCGTGCGCATGTCCGGACCCAACGAGAGTGGTGACGCCTTGTTGTGGGAGGTGAGCAGCAAAACTTCCGGAATCGAGGACTCTGGGGGCGATTCCGCCGAATCCACCGAACCCGCGGTTTAAAGGGAAATCAATCCCGGTATACCCTCCGCTTCTGCATATCGATCCAGCACCGATTCAACGCTCAGCATCATTTCTACGGCCGTGATGCTCACAAACTTACCCGTGGACGATGGCCGCAAGGTTACTTCCGCCTGACCGGTATTGAATAAATTCTGTACCCGGGCAATGATAACATTTTCCGCCGGCACGATGAATTTAAACATGTATACGGTAGGCCATGTGTAGTTTTGCTCCAATTGTTCCCGAAGCTTATCCCGATAGTTCTCCATGAGTACAAAGTTCCGACCAAATCCGCCACTTCACCGCATTGCCCTTTCCGGAGCGGCGGGCACAGGTAAAACCACTTTGATTGAAGCCTTGGAGCGTCGCAATTATGCCGTACACCACGAATACAGCCGACAGTTAATTCAAGAATCTGTTGCTGCAGGATCGGATGTTTTGCCTTGGGATAATTTGGACGCCTTCACAGAAGCCGTGGTGCAAAAGCGTTGGGAACATTTCCTGGAAGGTGGCCAAATGGATCATGTAGTTTTTTATGACCGAACCCCAATGGATTCGTTAGCATATTACGGTCCCAATCCCAGTGATTGGCATTCGGATTGGATTTCGGTATGTAAAAAAGCTGTTTATGGTAGAATTTTCATCACCCCGCCGTGGCGTGAAATTTACACGGTAGACCAGGAGCGGTGGGAAACGTTTGAACACGTTGAAGAGGTGCACGCCAATTTGATGGCCACCTACCGACACTTTGGGTACGATCCCATTGAGGTCCCGTTTGGGTCCGTTGCGGAGCGTGTCTTATTCATAGAGCAAACCTTGGGGCTGTAAGCTTTTCGCTGATTTGGAAGCCATGGATCCGCTGATTCGCATACTTCAAGAAGTTTGGGGTTATTCCCAATTTCGGCCCCTGCAACGGGAAATCGCTGAGTCTGTTTTGGCGGGTAATTCGACGGTGGCACTTTTGCCCACAGGTGGTGGAAAGTCCCTTTGTTTTCAGGTTCCTGGGTTGGTTTTGCCAGGACTTACGGTAGTGGTTTCCCCGCTGGTCAGCTTGATGAACGATCAGGTGGAACGTTTGCAGTCGTTGGGCATTGGCGCAGCTACTTTACCTGCAGGTACCACGGATTCTGGCATCAATACGGCATTGGCTCAGGCCAAACAAGGGTTGATTCGGTTTTTGTACGTTTCGCCGGAACGTTTGGCTTCCGGAAACTTCATAGAGAAGTTAACGCATGCGGGGATTTCCTTGATTGCCGTAGATGAGGCGCACTGCGTTTCGCAATGGGGGCACGATTTTAGACCATCGTTCCTAAAAATCCGCTTTTTGATGGAGGCGCTGCCCAAAGTTCCGGTATTGGCTCTTACCGCATCCGCAACACCCCAAGTTTTGGAGGACATCTGTTTGCAATTGGGGATTGCTAACGCCTCCGTGTTTCGGCAAAGTTTTTTTCGGCCCAACCTGATTCTTGAAGTGCAAACATCGGAACGCCCGGATGCCGATGCCGCCTTATTGCTCCAAAAGTCAAAGGGAGCCAACATCGTGTACGTTCGGAGTAGAAAACAGGCAGAGTCCGGTGCCTCCTCTCTAACTCGTCTAGGGGTGCCGGCTGTGGCGTACCACGCAGGCTATGCCGCTGCAGATCGCAGCATTCGACAACGCCAATGGATGGAAGAAAATCCACCCACCATGGTGGCTACTACGGCTTTTGGGATGGGGATCGACAAGGGAAATGTGCGAACGGTGGTGCATTGGGACATGCCGGAAAGCTTGGAGGCATACTACCAGGAAGTAGGTCGTGGTGGCCGGGACGGCGAGACCGCAGTTGCCGCTTCTTTCTTTGGTTCTGGAAGCGTCCAGTCTTTGCGCAGACGCGCCCAAGCGCAAGAAATTCAATGGGAAGAAGCTCTAGCTTTTTACCGAACGGTGGCTAGCCAAGGCCAAGTAGCGGTGGGACAAGGACATCTTTCTCATCTCTTTGATGCAGAGCGTGCGGCCAAACTTCTGACCTGGCCTTTGGCCAAGGTTTTGGCCGCTGGAGCCTTTTTTGAACGAATGGCTGCTTTTTCCTTTTCCGACGGATGGGATCGGACCAGTAAAGTTCGGTTGTTGAAAATGGGCAGTGCTCTTTTGGAGGCAATGGACGATTTGCCTTGGGCCGAACCTATGTTGAGCCATTTGGCAAGGCATTATCCCGGAATTGGACAGGTTGATCAATCGATTTCCACGCGTGATTTGGGCCGCTGGTTGAATATGCAGTCCGGACAGGTTGAAGCCCTTTTGCAGAAACTGCACAACCTGAATCTGGTAGAATTTCACGCTGCCCCAGGTCGGGCGCAAATTCACTGGAACCACTACCGTGAATCGGAAGGACACCTCCCCTTTCCACGAGCAAATTTGGAGGCCTGGTTGGCTCGACTCCGTGAAAAAAGGGAAGCCGTGGAGCGCTATTTTGCTGCAGACGGTTGTCGATTTGAGAATTTGCTCCATTATTTTGGCGAGACGGAAACATCTCCATGCGGCCAATGCGATCGGTGCAGAACCAAAAGCGCGCGATCCACGCGATCGGTGCTCAAGCGTCGGCTTAGTTTGTCGCCGGCAAGCGCGCAGTCTTTGGTTGAAGAATGGGAAGGCGTTGATCACGAGCACCTTGCTGCATTGCTGCGGCAAGGCATCACCGAAGGTTGGTGGAAACGCAACGACCGCGGCGAATACTTTTGCTAATCAATTAATCACAGATTCCGCATGCGCATCGTTTTTTTTGGAACACCTGAATTCGCTGTTGCCACGGCAGAAGAAATTCGTGCCTGCGGAAAGCACGAAGTACTCGCGGCAGTAACCGCACCGGACAAACCTGCCGGACGCGGTTTGCAATTGCGCGCTTCTGCTGTGAAGGAATGGGCATTGGAGCATTCCATACCGGTTTATCAACCCAGCTCCCTGCGCGATGCGTCCTTTTTGGTGCAGCTAAGCACCTTGAATGCGGATTGTTTCGTGGTGGTGGCCTTTAGAATGCTTCCAAAATCCGTTTGGTCACTTCCACCCTTCGGGACCTTCAATGTTCATGCTTCTCTTCTTCCGGACTTTCGTGGAGCAGCCCCGATACATTGGGCAGTGTACCACGGTCGGCCCGAAACCGGTGTAACTACGTTCATTCTGGACGATAAAATAGACACCGGTGCGGTGCTGCTGCAGGAGAAAACTGCGGTAGGAAATGACGAGACGACCGGAGAATTGTACCTGCGGTTGCAAAAAATGGGCAGTAAATTGGCCGTTCAAACATTGGATGGGCTGGAGTCCCAAACCCTTACTCCCACTCCTCAAGTCGGAGATTCTGAATGGAAAGCGCCCAAAATCAATCGCGAACATCAGTTCCTGCCCCTGGAATTACCTGCACTCAACTGGTACAATGCCTACCGCGGCATGACTCCTTTTCCGGGGTTTTTAACTCGGATAAAATTGGATCAAGTAATTGAATTTAAAATACTTAAGTGTTTCTACATAGAGAATAGGTTAACATCTATTCCAGTGCACCGAATTGAAGGCAATCGTTGGTGGATTGAGGGTGCTGATGGTGCTTTGGAGCTGGAGTCTATTCAATGGCCTGGAAAGCGCCCTATGCAGGTTGCGGAGTTCTTGCGGGGCTCGCCGTTGCAGGGATATTATGAAATTGTGTAAAAAACACACAAATGGTTGCACGGATTGCGGAAACGGCTATATTTGTGATCGTGTGAACGAACTATTAACTCAAAAAATCACCCAAAATGAACAAAGCAGAACTCATTGATGCTATTGCTGCAGAAGCAGGAATCACCAAGGCCCAAGCTAAAAAAGCTTTGGAATCTATGACCGACAGCGTTGCTAAGACTTTGGCAGGTGGTGGTCGCGTTTCCTTGGTTGGATTCGGTACCTTCTCTGTGTCTAAGCGCGCTGCTCGCGAAGGCCGCAACCCACAGACCGGCAAGACCATCAGCATTGCTGCCAAGAATGTTGCTAAATTTAAGCCAGGTGCTGAATTGAGCGCTAAGCTGTAATTCTTCGCAACGCGAAAAGCCAAGGGCCGTCCCAAAAGGGCGGCCCTTACTTTTTATGCAAACTACAAGCTAGCGTTTAACTCTTCTTGAAATTTGAAATTCGGTAGATCTGCTCAATAATATCTACCACTTTCATCCCTTCTAGGGCATTGGTTCCAATGGCCCCCTCCCCGTTCAATACGTCGATGCAATTCTGGATGACAAACGGGTGATTGAATGCCGATCCTTTGTATCCACCATAATCATTTGGTGGATTACTTGGAAGAAGTTCGGGCAAGGTATAATCTTTGACGTGGCAATGCACCACCTCGTTCATGTACTGTCCGGCAATTTTAACGCTTCCGTTTTGGGCAATAACAGTTAATGAACTTTCCAGGTTAGCGTCCCAAACGCTTGTGGAATAGTTCAAGGTGCCCATACCCCCTTGGTTTAGGCGGAAAACCACGGACCCTGAATCTTCAAAATCTATGGTGCTTTGGTGGTTGAAATTATCCAATTCGGCAAAAACAGGAGTCAAATCGCCAAAAACCCAGTACAGAATGTCCACAAAGTGACTGAATTGGGTAAAAAGAGTGCCGCCGTCCATTTCCGCGGTTCCGTGCCATCCTCCTGGATGGTAGTACCGTTCGTCCCGATTCCAAAAGCAATTCAAATGAACTTGATAAATAGGACCCAGCTGGCCCGACTGCACCAAGCCCTTCAGCCATTCAGAAGGCGGGGAATATCGGTTTTGCATAACGGCAAATACCCGTTTGCCGCACGATAGAGCGGTGTGCAAAACGTGTTCCGCATCCGATTTGGACAACGCCAACGGTTTTTCAATCAATACGTGGTACCCAGCCCCCAGCAACGCCACGGCCTGCTGCGCGTGCCAGCCGTTTGGCGTGGCAATGTTGACGATGTCTGCTTCAATGCCCGCAGCAAGAAAGTCCTCCAGCGATGTGAAGTGCGGAACGTCGGACAAATCATGCCCGTTGAGTTCCTTACGGCCGGCCGGATCTACCGTTGCAACCAATTGAGCCTTGCCGTGGTTCAGCACGGTTTCAACATGACGCATTCCGATGCGACCGCAGCCAACAACGGCAAATTTTATGGTATTTTTCATCACGGATTCAGTCGTTCCAAGTTCCAACCATCTTTTCCAAGGGAATAGACCAATCGATCGTGCAAACGACTGGGTCTACCCTGCCAAAATTCCCATTGGTGGGGAACCACTCGGTACCCTCCCCAATGCTCAGGACATTCAATCCCATTTGTTTTTGCTCGGTCCAATTCTTGGGCAAAGCGTTTTTCCAATTCTGCTCGATCGGACACAGGAGCACTCTGGTGGGATACCAACGCTCCTACCCGACTTTCTAAGGGTCGAGATTGGAAGTAAGCGTTGTTCTCTTCGGCCGTTAACCGTACCGCACGACCAGCGATGCGCACCTGACGTTCTTGATTGGGCCAAAAAAACAAAAGTCCCACCGAAGGATTGTCGGCTATGGCTTGGCCTTTGTGGCTGTTGTAATTGGTAAAAAACTCCAAACCGGTTGGGCCAAAAGACTTCAGCAAAACAATCCGAGCAGAGGGCTGTCCTTTGTAGACCGTGGCCAGCGTCATCGCCGTGGAGTCAATGTCCGTAGAACGTCGGTGTTCGCTGAACCACGCCTCAAACAGTTCCCATGGACTTTTGGGCGCAGTAGACTCCAAAAGTTCTCCTGAACAGTACTCTTTTCGGTCGTCGTGTAAATTATTCATGGACCATTAAAGCCAAGATGATTCCCGAGAAGCGTCTTCCAAAACACTCCGCATGCGGTTGGCTTGCTCGTTTGCAAACCGCGTCTGCTTGTAGTGGGATAAGGACTGAAGACCCACAATGGCGTTGGTGAGCCAAACTTCGTCCGCGCGTTGCAGTTCAAACGGAGAAAGTGTTTCTTCGCGCACGGACAGGCCCAAAGCAGCTGCTTGCTTGAGGACTTGCTCCCGCACGATTCCCCGAATGCATCCCGCAGAAAGTGGAGCAGTCACCAATTCCGAACCGAATACCAAGAACAAGTTGGACTTACCGCCTTCCAGCAAGCGGTTGTCCGGCGTAAGTACCAGCGATTCCGAAGCCTCCATCTCCAAGGCAAATCGTTCCGATTGGGTATACAAAAAAGAATGCGGTCCTTTAAGGCCGGCCAATGCGCCCGGGGCTTTGGTGAATTCCTTGAAAACAACTGCAGAATAGTCGCTCAGTTCGGTGTATTGGTTGCCTTCCAATGCAGTCGCAGTTAAGGACCAATCTACTTCCGAACTGCGCGTACCGTATCCGGATTCTCCTTTTCGCCAAACGCTCAATCGAATTCGTACATCGCTGTCTTTTATTGAATTAGCCTTAGCTACTTCAATAAGATAATTCAAAAAAAATTCTGGACTCCAGGCATCGGGTATTCGGATGCGCAGAAGCCGCATGCTGGCCATTAACCGAAAGTAATGTGCCTCCCAAAAACGAATACCTTCGGTGCCGAAGGAGCGAATGGTTTCAAAAACCCCATCCCCATACAAAACGGAACGATCCGTCACCCGAAAAACGGGTTCGGAGGCATCAATCCATGTGCCGTTGAACAGGGCCTTGCCGGCCATGCTCCTTATTTGTTGAGTATTTCGGACATGCGTTGGCCGATTTCCGCGGGAGAATCAACTACGCTCACGCCGCACGCGCGCAAAATTGCTTTTTTCGCCTGCGCGGTATCGTCTGCACCGCCAACAATAGCGCCGGCGTGGCCCATGGTACGACCTTTAGGGGCAGTCTCACCAGCAATGAACCCAACCACCGGCTTGGTGCCGTTCGCTTTGATCCATTCGCCAGCTAAAGCCTCCAAATTGCCGCCAATCTCGCCGATCATTACGATGCCGTCGGTCTCTGGATCATTCATAAGCAGAGCAACCGCCTCTTGGGTTGTTGTGCCAATGATGGGGTCTCCACCAATTCCAATGGCAGTGGAAACACCCAAACCAGCTTTAACAATCTGGTCCGCAGCTTCGTAGGTTAGTGTTCCTGATTTGGACACAATACCAATGCGTCCGGGCTTGAATACAAATCCGGGCATGATGCCAATTTTGGCTTCTCCGGCGGTGATGATGCCGGGGCAGTTCGGTCCGATCAACGTACAACCGCGTGCTTGAACGTATTTCTTAGCAGAAATCATGTCCTTCACGGGAATACCTTCCGTAATGGCTACAATTACTTTAATCCCAGCATCCGCGGCCTCCATGATGGAGTCTGCTGCAAATGCGGGCGGTACAAACAAGATGGAAACATCTGCTCCCGTTGTGGAAACGGCTTCGCTCACGGTGTTGAAAACCGGACGGTCCAAATGCATTTGTCCACCTTTGCCGGGAGTAACCCCACCGACCACTTGAGTGCCGTAGGCAATCATTTGCTCGGCATGGAACGTTCCTTCCTTACCGGTGAACCCTTGAACGATGACTTTGGAATTCTTATTGACCAGAACACTCATGGCTTGGGATTGAAGTTTGCGGGCACAAAAGTACGGCTCATCGCCCTTTTACCAACGTCATTTCTGCAACCAAATGCGGGGCCTCCCCTACTTTTTCGATGGTCCACAAAACAAAACGAATATCGACCATCACATTTCGGCAAATGGACTCGTCGAATCGGTAGTCGGACATGGTTCCCTCCCAAACCCGATCAAAATTGATGCCGATCAAACGACCTTTCGCATCCAAAGCAGGCGATCCGCTGTTCCCCCCAGAGGTGTGGTTGCTGGCAATGAAGCACACGGGTAGTTGGCCATTTGGGAGAGCATAGACGCCGTAGTCGCGGTTCGCGTGCAACTTAAGGACACGTGGATCCACGTCAAATTCATAATCTCCCGGAATGTATTTGGCCATGTACCCGTCCAACGTGGTTTGGTATCCGTACTCTATACCGTCCGACGGCGCATACGGAAGAACCTTTCCGGAGGCCAAACGCAAAGTAGAATTGGCATCTGGGTACATTCTAGGAGCATTTTCACCCTGCAAGAATCCGTTGGTATGCATCCGCAAGGCCGTTGCAGTGGATTTGGAAAACGAGCGAACTCCGGGGAGTAACGCGTTATTTTGCCACTCCGAAAGTCGGGTATACACCAAATAAGCAGGGTCTTGCTTCGCTTCCAATAACCATTGGTTGAAGTTAGACTCCAGCAAGGCCATCGATTTTTCCGCGTTCGACAAAATCCCGGTATACAAGGGGTCAACAGATCCGTCCCAAATGTTTTTTGGAGGTAAAATCAGCGCATTGTTCACCCGATATGCCTCGTTAAACCAATACTGCGCCGTTTTTTTCAAAGCCCGACGGTCCAATTCCGGGCTGTAATCTTTGTAAAAATCACGAATGGCTTGTTTTACTTGCTCCTGTGAATCTTTGCTATTGGCCAGCGCCACCAATTGCCCAAGTTCCCAACCCCGGCCGGCCACTTCCACCCACAACTCACGTGAGGTCAAAAGGGGCGCCGCATTGTTTAGCGCTGCATTCAATTCATCCGGTGCCGCTCCATTTGCTTTTTGACGCTCCTCCAATTTCTGTAAACCGTCGGTCCGCTCCATTCCCAAATTCACGCCAATCCACTTTTTGTATGCATTGGCCGACGACGCATACTTGCTGGCGTATGCAATCTTAATGGCTGGATCCACACGCATGGCGCTGTCCCAAGTTCCCAACAAACGTTTGCGCACCTCAATTCGGATGGGATTCAATTCCTCTACGGCGTGTTGAACCCAAGAAGCGGGCAAGTACTCTTCCGTTCGACCAGGAAATCCATACACCATTGTGAAATCGCCTTCTTTAACTCCGTTTAGGGAAACTTTTAACGGATTCTGAACGTACAACGGCACGTTCTTGGCGTCGTATTCTGCCGGACTCCCGTTGGGGGAAGCATAAACGCGAAAAACAGAAAAATCGCCCGTATGGCGAGGCCACATCCAGTTGTCCGTATCGGAACCGAATTTCCCAATGCTGCTGGGGGGCGCTCCAACCAAACGAACGTCCGAATAACGTTGGGAAACAATCAAAATGTACTGCAAACCGTAGTAAATGGGCTTGATGGAGTAGAGAAAGTCTGGGTTTGATTTTTTGAGTTCTGCCAAATGATTGGCAATGGCCTTGGCGACTTCCGTCTCGCGGTCTGACTCGCTCATTTGATTCGTCACGTTTTTGAGAACTATTGACGAGACGTCTTCCATGCGTTTGATGAAATCCACAAAAAGACCCGGATTGGGCTTTTCTTCCTTTTGGTTTTTCGCCCAAAAACCGTTCGTGAGGTAATCGTTTTCAACCGAAGAATGCGATTGAATGGCATCGTATCCACAGTGGTGGTTGGTCAAAATCAACCCTTGGTGGGACACCACCTCCCCGGTACAAAACCCACCGAAGTGAACCACACCATCTTTAAGACTGGCTTGGTTGGCATCGTACAGGTCGCGAGCGGTGAGGCGTAATCCACTTTTTTTCAATTCAGCTTCGCGCGCTTGCAGCAAAAACGGCAGCCACATTCCCTCTCCGGCCCACGTCGGCACAACAGACCCCAGTAAGGCCAAAGCGCCCAAGAATAATTTCTTCATGTATCAAAGGTAAGGACGGTATCTTTGTTTCATGAAACGCTTTCTACTCCCTCTTGCGGCGGTCGGTGCCCTGTTCCTGACCAGCTGCCAATCCCAAATGGAAGTTTCGGTGGAATTAACCAACTGGAATCCAACCGATACCGGAAAAGTTTGGGCTCGATTTGTTCAAGTGACGGACGACAACGTCAAAGCTCTAGACAGCGCTTTGGTGGAAGACGGCAGGGTTACGTTGCAAGCTGAATTGGACGCACCTCAAATCTTCTTTGTCCAAATTGACGGCATCCAACCTCCAGTGATGTTGTTTGGGTGGAAGGAATCTGTGGAAATTACGGGCGATGCAGCGATCCTGCCTTTCGCTCCGGAATTTTCCGGGTCAGACTTTGCCGATTCTCTGTATGCATTCACCAAAAGCCAAACTGATTTTCAAGCGCAAGCTCGTCAGATGGAAGGCGAATACGGACGTGCCATGCAAACAGGCGACATGACTACTGCTGAGGCATTGACGCAGCGCTTCAACGGCATGTACGAGAAGAACGAAAAGGACATGATTCGCTTTGCGGAAAACAACGGTGCGTTGGGTGCTTTTGTGGCCAATCGCTACCTGTACCAGGCAGACTTGGAGTCTTTGAAAAAAGTATTGACAAGCGTAGACAGAGACCACAGCAAGGCAACTGAGGTGGTGAAGTTGACGGAGCGAGTAGCTAAATTGGAAGCCGTTTCCGTTGGAAACAAAATACCAGAATTGACGCAAGCAACTCCAGAGGGCACCCCATTGGCGCTTTCCACCGTTGCCGGAAAGGTAATCTTGGTTGATTTCTGGGCCTCTTGGTGCCGTCCTTGCCGAGCGCAGAACCCGGACTTGGTGGCGCTGTACAATGAGTTCCACGCCAAAGGCTTTGAAATAGTGGGCGTAAGTTTTGACGATAATAAGGAAGCTTGGGTAGAGGCCATCGCAAAAGATGGTTTGGCATGGCCTCAAATGAGCGACCTGAAAGGTTGGAACAATGCGGCTGCAGAATTATTCAGCATCCGGGCCATTCCCCAGAACGTGGTTACTGATTCCAAGGGGAAAATCGTTTTGCGCAATGCCTCCATTGAGGATTTGCGTGCTTATTTGGCAAAAAACCTGAAGTAAAATTCCGTCTGTGCAGGGTCTACGCCCTCCCGAAATACCTTTTTCGAAGAATGGCTTCCAGTCCCAAGGACAAACCAAAGATTAGGTATGCCCACCAGAAATCCCGCCATTGGCGGGATTTTTTTTGTTCCAACAATACCGGCTGAAAACGAGAATCGCTTTTCAATGCGGCAGCTAATGACTCCGTTTCGTCCAACCAGCACCACGCCCCACCCAGCCGAGTTGTGTTGTTGCGCACCTGCGAAAAATCAGCAGGACGTTCGTTTTCCAACACCGGCGCGAGGACCTCAAACTGGCCTTGGGTCGTCCTTTTCTCTCCGCCAAAAGTCCCGGCAGCTCGGTAGGAATACAACCCTGGGCGAAGCGCATTGATCTGAGCCTTAAGCACCTCCCCATCCGGAAGAAAGGTATACTTCTGATTGGCTTTATCTTCTATTTCAAGTGCAATTTGAGGATAAGGTCCACCACGTGCGGGGGTCCAACCGGTCCAAACGGCTTCCAAGTCCAATTTAGTCCCCGACCACACTGGTTCCGGGAAACGAATGCGCAAGGACTGATTCCCGTCTACGGTCCAAAGTCGGTCCAACCAAGCCGACGGCATCCGCGACTGAATGCTATCTACCTGACGTGCTGCAGCAGCAAAGCCGACGTACCCAATCTCCCAACGCAACGTACCCCCCGCGCCGGAAATAGATCTTGGTTTTGGCACCTGCATCCAACCTTGGGACGAAGGAATTCCGTACGATTCACCCGGCCACACGGGCGGTGCATCTGCCGGCATCAGACCACTGCCCAACGCCGGCAGGGTTAAAATATTCCCTCTAAATTGTTCCTCGCCAGCCACCGGTTTCCCGCCGGACAACAGCCAAATGGAGGCATCAAAATCACTCGCTTCAGGCGGTCCAAAACGATAATACACCTCAACCGTTCTTTGGGCACACAATTGATGCACGAAATAAGCGGCGTCCGGGTGCAGTTGGCCACCAAAAACAACCAATTTTGGCTTCTCTTTGCGCACCTGTACGCTTTTACCTAGACCGCCTTTAGAGGACTTAAGTTGCCGAATACCAACTGATTTAGGCGTCCAATTAAAGTTAAAAACTTGTTCCTTCTTGCCCGATTCAGGTTGCAACATCCCCTTTTCGATCACCTCTTCGCCCCATTGAAGGGCAAAAGGCGTTGGAGCATTGGTCAATCCCCGATGCACCCATACGGCCGTACCGGTGTAGGTCTGGCCCACCAGTACTTCTGAGGGGAATTGAATTTCAACCAACTCCCAACCCGATCGAAGGATGGAGTCTTTGGGAAGGGCTGCAAAAAACACGGGATTTCCCAAGGAACTCAGGGCGTCGGACCACGAAATCCCCTGGGTTAAAATGCCATCGGTCTCGGACCATACAGCAGCAATTCGCTTCCCTCTTGTTCTCGAAGGTGCGCGCTGAACCAGCGAGTCCAATTGAGTATTGTTTTGCGTGCCAAAGGGGACGACTAACGTGTCGAAGACCTCAGTCAACGATTTTGGGACGGGTTGTTGAAAGGACTGGAACGATCCACTGACGTCCTTTGCAACCAATAGCAAAGGCTTTTCAGAATGCGTTTCTGTCCTCGTGCACGAAGGATTAACGGCCAACAAAAGAAGGCCAAACATCCACGCGAAGCGCAATAAGTACAGTGCGTAAGCGGAATGATTTTTTGGACCGCCCCGGTAGGTAAAAAAGGTTCCACCTGCAGCAATCAGGACTGCCGCCGCCAGAAGTATTCCCATCAGGTCAATAAGCCGCCGTCGACGTTCAGTACCTGCCCCGTGATGTAGCTGCTCAGATCACTGGCTAAAAACACACACGCATTGGCCACGTCTTCGGGTTGTCCGCCGCGCTTCAATGGAATGCCTTCGCGCCAGCCCTGTACGGTTTTCTCGTCCAAAACGGCGGTCATTTCCGTCTCAATAAATCCGGGGGCAATGGCGTTGCTCCGGATGTTGCGAGAACCCAATTCCAATGCGATGGATTTGGTGAACCCAATGATGCCGGCCTTGGAGGCTGCGTAATTGGATTGCCCCGCATTTCCTTTCACGCCCACCACAGAAGCCATGTTGATGATGCTTCCGCTGCGTTGCTTGAGCATCACGCGCTGCACACTCTTGGTCAAATTGAATACCGAATTCAAATTGACTTGGATGACCCGATTGAAATCGTCTTCAGACATCCGCATCAGTAAATTGTCTTTGGTAATGCCCGCGTTGTTGACTACCGCATCGATGCGCCCGAATGCTTCTACAACGTCGGTTATAAGCTGTTCTGCTTGATCCGCTTTGGATGCGTCCGAACGAAAACCTTTGGCACGAACACCAAAAGCAGAAAGTTCGGCTTCCAAGGCAAGGCCTTGTTCCACAGACGACAAATAAGTAAAGGCCACATCAGCACCGTGCTTGGCAAATTCCAATGCGATACCGCGTCCAATTCCTTTGGCGGCGCCGGTGATCAGGGCCACTTTTCCTTCCAATAGCTTCATGTTCAAACCCGTATTAACTTCTTTTTTTTGAGCCCCACAAAGATACAAAATCGATTTTGGAAGCGCGGAGCGCTAAGGCTGCCAAAGCAGCACCCAAGCACCACCCCCCTACCACGTCGATCCACCAATGCATGTGCAAAGCCATTCTGCTAAACCCAACCAGAAGAGCCCAGAAAAACACCAGCGCGGAGACCGTGGGGCGCGGATGGGTCCAGGCCCAGTAAAAAGCCAATGCCGCAGCCGCCGTGGTGTGGCCGGAAGGAAACGAGAACCAATAGGCTGGTTCTACCCCCGGTATGGGCAATAGTGTCCCTTTGTACAACTCCAACGGTCTGGGAAAGGACGAAAACCACGTATGTTTGATCAAACCAGGAAGCAAGGAGCCTGCCGCAACAGCTACCCCCCAGCCAATCCACCAGCGCAGGGTACGACGTTCCAGCAAAGCCCATAGGGTTCCAATCCCAACCGCCCAGCCTTCCGCGGAAGACGAAGTAATTTTCCAAAAACCATCCGGAAGATGCCGAAGCAGGGGGTTGAAAAAATCAAAATACTGCGTACGTCCGCCCAAGAACAAGGAGGCTAATCCTGCCAGCGCTCCAAGTACGGCCAATACCGTTAGGCGCCGATGGTGTGGAGCAAGTTGTGAATCTGGCTGTTCCAAAGTAAGCGCATTTCGTTTTCATCGTTTTCGTCGACGTAATCCGTTACCACCAATGTGGCATCCAACGTAATGTCGTCCACTACAATTCGGAACTCAAACGAAAATTTATTGGGACTTGTATCCTCATCCCATTTGTATTGAACAAAAGTATCCTGACGTTTGCGCACCAAATGGGCCACCTCCTCGGTGTCTCCCCATTTGAAAACATACCGATCGCCACGGGACTCCACATCGTCGCAAAACCATTCGGCCAAACCGGATGGGTTGGACAGAAAATTGTACAACATGGGGGGCGACGAGCGCACCGGATACTCCAATTCTATTTTGACTTTGTCGGCCATTGACTGCAATTTAATGCACAATTCTATACTTTGGTGCCGTCGTGCAAAAAAGTGCAAATTCGCCATTGGACCACACTAAATCTGCCTCAATTGGCACGTCAGCTGCGGGCCAGTGCGTGGAAGTTACCCACCAATGATGGCTGCTCCATTGTTTTGCAAGCGTATCGCTGGACGAGGTAAATGCGCTCCATCGGTTCGTTAGGTGGGCCAGTGCCCTCGGCCGCGTGCCGTGCAAAGTGTCCTGGGGCGGCACCCTACGTTTGATTTCCGTCACCAGTTCGCGAGCCGATGCGGTGTTTGGGCCGGGCACGAATTCATTGGGCGTCCGGCATTCACCGGCAACCTTGACCCATGCAGGGATGTAAGTAAACAACACCAACAGGGCCAAGCCAAGCGAAAACTTTACAGGAAGAATGCGTGGAAATAGCCAAGGTACGAGCGGAAGCAGGTACCGAAAACCTTGGGATTGAACGGGGAACAGAATAACTGCACCGGCGTACACCCCCGCAAAGAAAATTGGGATGGCGGCGGTTTCGGGAGCGGATTCCTTTCGCTTTTGGGTCAATAATGCGTAGGTCCATGCGGCCACAACCGTTAAGACGGCCAATGTACCAATCCACAAGCCCCAACCGGGGAACCAGGAATGTACCGGACTCCAGGCATACCTCCACGATCCAAAGTAGTGAACAAGTCGGTCCAATACGCCAGAAATCAACCAGGGTGGGCCGTATACGGCCATAAAGTGACCGGATGCGTGTGGCAAGATGGAAAGAAGAAAATCGGCCATCCCCCCGCCCACCAACACAGCGCCTATGGGTTGGGATATGCGTTTATTCCGCACCCATTGACCCAGGCCAACGGCCCCTGCAGCCAAGACCAGTGCCCAACCCAATGGACGAAAGGCAATGGAAGCTGCGGTCAAAAGGCCAATAAGCAGCAAGTTTACCTTGGATGGTTTTGGACGCAGAAACAAGAAAATCAATGCCGTAGAGCACAATGCAAAGGGTAAATCAGACAACCACTCCCATTTGAACCGAAGCATCCAGGGCGAGACCGCCCATACCAGGGCCCAAGCCAATGCCGTACTTTTTTTTTTTTTTGTTTTTAGCCGATAAACTTCAAAGAGCACCATCGAAAACCCTGCCCACAGGCAGGTCAAAACCACCCCGGGAGGTAGTTTTGTAGTCAATGCCAATAGCATCGGCCAGCCCCACGGATAGTAGGGCGGCGCGTACAGCGCCGTGGCGTGTTGATAAACGAAAAGGTGAACAGGGGTCTTAAAGTCACTATTTATAAGCCATTTGGCTTGATCCAAGTACTGTGCCCAGTCGTCGCCCCAGTCCAGTTGATTGCGGTACGTTGCGCTTCCAAAGACTACCAGCAGTGCAAGTAATGCAAAACGAGCGTGCTGAAGTTTCATCAATTCAGTTGTGGGTGTCCGTGAAGGTATGTATTTTTGCGCCCTGATTCGGCGAGGTAGCTCAGATGGTTAGAGCGCAGGATTCATAACCCTGAGGTCGGGGGTTCGATTCCCCCCCTCGCTACTCAAAACACCAACCCAGGCCCGCGGCCTGGGTTTTTACTTTTGCCGCCACGCCAATTTTCTACTTCTTAGACCCTCTCGAGATGGGCTTCTTGTGCTTCAGCGCCTTGTTCATCTTGAGTTTTTGACCGCCTCCGATGTTGTGGGTTTTCTTGTTTTTATCTTTTTTCTCGTGAAAGGCACCACCGGGCTTTTCATTCTTTGAAGTGGTCATATACAGCTTTTTGGTTCAAAAAATATCGGTGCTTCTTGATTTTTAAGGATTTATTGGGTAGAAAGAAATACCCAGTCTGCCAAAGATTGTACCGAAATTATTTACTGTTCGTTTACCTTTTGTCTGAAAATCAGTTCCTCCTTTATTGAATGCTGCTCTATGCGGTTTTCGTGGACCTTTTCGTTTGTTAAGTCCACTTCCCATCGATTAAAACGCATACCGTAGGCTTGAAGTAAAAAATGAAGACGTAATTCCGGTTGTACGTTGAACGATGATCCGGGCGTAAATGCGGTAGCTTGTTGCGCAAGCTCTTCTCGCAGATCCGCATCGCGCACGTGACGGCGGTAGGAGACCGTTATCGTTCCCAATGCCAAAACCAGCCCGACTCCTGCTACCAAACGTTTTGAGGGGACAACGGGCGATCCCGCGAAGGAATGGATCAGTCCAAGGGCAGCGAAAACGGTCGACGGAATGAGGTAAAAATCCCTTTGTTCGCGCGTAATCAATAAAGGAAGTGAGGCGCACAAAGAAAAAAGGAGAAATGCCGCAGTGCGTCGATCCCCCACAAAGCGAACGGCACCGTACCGAATGCGTGCAAAAACAACAGTGGCTGCCAACATAACCCCCCATTGGGCAAGCATCGGTCCCAAGAGCCAGAATCGAGAAGTTGTATTCACGGCGCGGACTGCGGTAAACGTTCGGACCAGTCGGTTTTCAGCGTTTCGTACAAGAGCCAGGCGGGCGTCGTCCCACAACCACAAAACCGCAAACGAAAGAAGGATAAAGGCAAACGCCCATGCGAACGATTTACGGAACGTTTCTTTCTGGATGATTCCGAAATAACTGGCCAAGGGCAACCAAACAAGAGGAAACAAGCCCTGCGGGCCTTTGAACAAAAAGGCCGCAACGGTCAGCACTCCACCCAACCAAGACCAGCGTTCGTGCGAGAGCGCAACCACGGCCCACAGGGCGAATGCGGACATCCACATTTCCTGGACGTGATTGCCCATTCCCCAAGCCACCAGGGGGATCAAACTCCAAACGGAAACCGTCCACCAAGAGGCTTCTTCCAGCAGTTCGGGCCACCACCGCCGCTGTAAAGCATGAATGCCTAAAACATGAACCATCCACGCACACCCCAAGAACAGCCGTTCCGTCCAAACGCTTCCACCTAGAACGCGGAAAAAAAGTGACTCAAGCCCGATAAAAAGTGGAAGTTGCTCCGAATATGGCACCGACGCTGACGGTTGGTACACCGGGGCCCAAAATGAGCCTAAACCGTCTGCCAAGTTTTGCGCTACAGAAGCGTAGATAATGCCATCGAGGAACATGCCTTCTTGAAGCCAAAAAGGTGCGATCATCCACACCCACACAGTGGCCAGCACCAATAAGGCAAAAGCTGTGGGTTTTTGTAAGAAGGTCATTCGGTGCCCGAACTAACGGTAACGATTGCGTAACGCTCACCAAGGTACGGCAGGAACGAGAATGAAGCCTCCCTCCTGTTCTTCTATGCGCCATTTACCAGTGATTTACGTCTTTGGAGGTCTTCCCAAAATGAATTACCCACTTCCCTAGAGAATTCAGGACGATAAGATCAAAATCAACCTAAAAAAGGATTTTCAAAATTGAACTATTTACTTAGGACCACACATTTGCTGATATTAAGTAGGAGCATTGCACTGCGACCTTTTTAGTATTTACCTTGCTTGTGCCTTTGAAGCAATGATCAGGCTGTAAATCTTCAGCTTCCAAATAAACAGTACATGAGCACGATTGCAATTCGCCGATTGGCCTGCACGCTTCTTATTTTGACAACATTAAGCATAAAAAGTAAGGGTCAAGGATTGCACGTGCCCCCTCTTCTTCAACCCAGGAGCAGTCAAGATTTGATCCACACCATCGAAAAACTGCGCCAACCGCTTCGGGTGGTCTATGTTGCTGCTCATCCGGACGATGAAAACACGCGATTACTCGCTTATCTGGCACACGGTCGAAAAGCAGAAATTACCTACTTGTCCCTTACTCGCGGCGAAGGAGGCCAGAACTTGATGGGTGCGGACGTTGGAAAACCATTGGGTTACATTCGGGAGCATGAATTGCTTGCTGCACGCTACGTGGACGGCGCAAAGCAGGCGTTTGGGTCGTGTGCCGATTTTGGATACAGCAAAACCGATACAGAAACGTGGAGCAAGTGGGACCGGGAACAAGTACTTGCGGAAACAGTTCAATGGCTTCGTTCCCAAAGACCCCACGTAGTGGTCACTCGCTTCTCCCCGGTGCCCGGCAATACACACGGCCACCATACGGCATCCGCACAAATGGCCGTTTGGGCGTCAGACAGTGCTGCCTCTGGAACGTACCGGAAGGACTTGGGCCCTGCTTGGGAAGTGGAACGGGTGGTGTGGAATACATCCAGCTGGTTTTTTTCGTCGGGCGGTTTCGACACCACAAATCTGCGCTGGGTTGATTTGGGCGAATGGGATCCCGAAGTAGGTGAATCGTTTGGTGAACTGGCTGCTCGAAGCCGAAGCATGCACAAAAGCCAGGGATTTGGAGCCGCCGCTACGCGCGGTTTTCAAAAAGAGTATTTTTCGCTTTTGCGCGGTTCTTGGTCCCATTCAACCGACCCGTTTGATGTTACCGCAACAACACCGTCGGTTCAATCGGTGGGTGGGTTGCTGCACGACTGCGAAAGGGCCATTCGCTTGAAACAAATGGAGAAGGCCATGACGATTGCGGAAAAAGCCTACAAGCGCAGATTGCTTCTTCCCGCATCCCTGGAACCCCACGAACAACACCTTTGGACAACGCTTCTCCTGGGATTGTGGGGCATTCAATTGGAATTGCGCGGCCCTCAGTACGCTTGTAGTTCGGAAGATCTTGCACTGGAGTGGCGCTTGTTGGCGCGCGTATCGGGAGTTAGCATCCACGTTCCAAGCGGTTCCAATTGGAAATTAGAACCCAATCAGTTGCGGAAGGAATCGATTACCGCTGCCGCAAACGCCAACAGCTGGATCGTGGTAGTGGAACGTGCGGGCATTACGTTGAAACCAACCACGCAATCCTATTTTGTGGAAGTTGATCCGATTGAGGGAGAGCGTTACAGCAAAACTTTATTTAAAGATAAGTACAATGTTCAATTTCAGTTTAATGAATTAGTCGTTGCAGGCCATCAATCTCCTCAAGTGCGCGTAGCATTGAGCAGCAACGCCAAACCGGTGCAAGATTCGGGATGGTTTGTTTGGCGCCTCTCGTACCAATCCTCAGAAGATCCGTTGGTTAAGGTAGTTTTCACTGATTCTGTCGCACATACCGCGGGTCCCTACAGCAGTTCCTTGACCCTTAATTTACCGCCAGCGCCTCCTACGTTTGCGGGAACGGGGACGCTGACCGGCCAATGGAAAACCGCCAATGGAACGTATGCCAATTCGTGGACGGACTTGGATTACCGACACCTCCCTCGTTTGGGGTACGCCACACCGGTGGAGGCAAAATGGGCCGTCCTCCTCTCTTTGCCCGTAAAACGCACCGTGGGTGTTCTGAATGGATCAGGAGACGCAACGCAACAAGCCCTGGAGTCGCTGGGGCACGAGGTGGTTCGGTTGAATCCCAGCACGTGTTCCGCTCATGATTTAACCCACCTGGACGCCGTGGTGGTTGGGGTTCGGGCGGCAAACGTCCACAAGACGGAATGGGTTGAATTGGAAAAAAACCTGCTGGAATTTGCCGCGTCGGGAAAAACGGTTGTTGTTCAGTACCAAACAACCGCAGATTTGCCACCTTCCTTCCTAGCTCCCTTGAATTTCAAGTTGAGCCGAAACCGAATGACCCAAGAGGATCGTTCCATCACCACCTTGGCACCCAAGCATCCGGCGGTACTTTTCCCGTATCGCTTGAACGACGCCACATGGAGCGGTTGGGTTCAAGAGCGTTCCCTCTACCACGGTCAATCCCCTTCAGCCGTTTCCATCCTTTCGGGGGCCGACGACGGCGAACAACCTCAAACAGGACTGTTGGAGTGCATCCCCTGGGGCCGTGGTACGGTGGTGTACACCGGTTTGAGCTTGTTTCGGCAGTGGCCCGCGGGAGTTCCCGGGGCCTTCCAAGTATTGGCCAACCTGGTGGAGCTGAAGCAGCCATGAGCTCCTTGGATTTTGTCGTCATCGGGTTGGCTCAAGTGCTCATCCTGGGGGTGGGCTGGTGGATCTTGCGAAAAGGATCTTCCCAAGAGGATTTTTTGCGGCACCAAGCGCAGCCTTGGTTCTCCGTTGGCATTGGCATCATGGCCACGCAGGCCAGTGCCATTACCTTTTTGTCTGCTCCTGGATTGGCGTACTCGCAGGGCGTGGGATTCATTCAATTTTACTTGGGAATGCCGGTAGCCTTGTGGATCATTTCAAAATGGGCCTTGCCGTGGTACTACCGTTTGCGCGTGGTAACGGCGTATGAATTTTTGGAACATCGGTTTGACCGCCGAGTCCGCAGAATTGCTTCTTTGTTGTTTCTGGCACACCGCGGAATTGCCGCAGGCCTCACCATCTACCCTCCTGCCTTGGTTTTTTATTACGCGCTTGGCTGGGACTTGGCACTTTCGGTCGTGGGAATTGGAGCAACTGTTTTACTTTACACCGTAACCGGTGGCGCACGAGCCGTGGCTGCGACCCAAAAAATTCAGATGGGCATCATCACGTTGGGGATGGTTTATGCGGCCTATTCCCTGGCTGCGGAAAAACCCGACGCCCTTACTTGGGATCAATGGCTTTATCCCGCCGAAGCAACGCACCGGCTGGATTGGTTGGACTTTAATTGGGATCCAAGCACGCCATACACGGTGTGGAGCGGTTTATTGGGCGGAACGTTTTTGATGCTTTCCTATTTTGGCACAGACCAAAGTCAGGTTCAGCGGTATTTGGGCGGTTCCGACATTAGGCAAAGTCGCCTGGGATTGCGTTTCAACAGCATTTTAAAAATTCCGCTTCAAGCGTGCATTCTCTTTTTGGGCATCTTGCTTTATGCGCACTACAGTCGGCAGGAAACACCTTTGCACTTCAATACTTCTTTGGTTGAAAACGTACTCAACAAAGCCACAAAGGAAGAACAAGCTGAATTCAAAGGCTGGGAAACGGAGCATGCACAACTGGAGGCCGAACGAAGAATTTTAATTAAACAAAATGATGATTTAAATATATCTAATCATCTATATATAAATAATTTAAATGATGAAATAAACAAGAATAAAGTACGAGCGCAGAACTGGATCAAATCGAAGACTGGGGATGGCGGCGAAACCAACCTGATTTTCTTGCACTACGTTTTGAATTCGTTCCCTTCCGGAATGCTCGGATTGCTCATTGCCGTTTTATTGGCCGCATCCATGTCTAGCACCAGTGCGGAACTGAGTGCATTGACCTCATCGACCGCTTGGGATTGGAAGGACCTCTTCTCTAAATCGGCCCAAGCAAAAGAAACCAACTCAAGCCCTAACCGACTGCGTTGGATAACCTTCTTTTGGGGCTTGTATGCCATTGGATTTGCCCTTCTGGCCTACCGACTGGGTTCCTTGATCGAAGCGGTCAATGCCGTTGGTTCGCTCGTTTACGGTGCGGTTCTAGGCGTCTTTGTTGTGGGGTGGTTTCTGCCAAAAATCCAGTCGAACGCTGTGTTTACATCAGTTTTGTTGGTTGAAGCGGTCGTCCTCATTTTGTGGACCACGCAAGATTGGCCGTTTCTGTGGTACAACCCGCTGGGTTGTTTGGGGGTGGTGGCATTGAGCGGGTTGATCCAGAGCGCAACGTGGTTCGTTTCAAGACGAAAAGCACAGCCAAATTAGGCGCCTAACAAAACCGCTACTTCCCCAATAAAACGAGCAACTCGCTTATTCAAACAAATCATCGGATACGGATTCAAAGGCGACTTTTCAAAATAATTGGCAACGCGCTGCACGCGCGTACGGCGGTCGGACCACGAAGCATTGATAAGTCTTTGGTGGCCATTGCTGAGTACAATGGAAAATTTCTGGCCAATCGCCTTTTCCATTGATTCAATCCAATAAACTGGGCTTTCCTGCAATTTAGCGTAAGGCAATTCCACCACTTGGTCCGCTGGAAAAAGGGAGCGATAGTGCCGTACAAGCAAGGCGTGGTGGAAATACGTATCGCGAATTTGCGGAACCTTCCAGTCTGTAACTTCCGACGACAGCAAACCGCGTCCTAAAAAACCCTCTCGAATCAATTGTTTGTAAACGCTCGTTTTTGCTTCCTCGGTCTCACGTGTACCCACCAAAATGATTGCATTAGGAAAAGCTTCAGCAAGGCGGTTGGCAATAATTCCTTGATCGAATCCACCACTTGCAGGATGCCCGGACAATCGTTCTGCGGTTAGCACGGGAATATTCTTTCCGTCCCACCGCTCCGCGGCCATGTTGCGAACTCGTTCCAAATCAAATCCCTCTCCCAATACCAATGCACGCAATAGCAAATCTTTCCAAGGCTCTTCGTAATTGTTCAAGACGCAAAATCCATGTTCCTTGGTGAAAAGAACCTGCTGCATCCAAGAGGTTCCCGTTTTGTGGTGCCCGATATGGATCAATATTTGTTTTGGAAAAGCTGCAATCTGCATGGATCAAATATACGTTATCGAAAAGGTGACTAAAATCATAGTTTTTTGCCGTAGGGATGCTCAACCTTTGTTTTAATACAAAATCGATCAGCTCATGGAAAATCTCTTCATCGTTTGGATCTTGGCTGGAGTTCTGCTTCTGGGTTTGGAACTTTGGAAAACCGGTCTGTTCAATGCCTCGCTCGGATTTGGATCCTTGGCGGCATCGGGTGTATCCGTTTTTTTACCGCATCATCCGCAATGGGAAGTCCTAACTTTTCTCTTTGTGTCGTTTGTGCTTTTTCATTTTGTTCGACCCTTCGTCAAGAAATCGTTGGATCAAGAAAACTTCTTGCCCGGTCCGGAGCGCTTACACGGCGCCAACGGAATTCTTCAAGAGGGTGTGGTTGAAAACAAGTTGGGCACGGTGGAAGTTGACGGTGATTTGTGGTCGTGCATTGGTGAAGAAGGATGTATTGGAAATGAAGGCGATTCCGTGCGCATTGTTCAACATTACGGAACGGTGTTGACCGTTCGTCTTGAAAAATAAAGAAAGTAAGGTGCTTAATAAAAAAGGGGCTGCTCGCTACGAGTCAGCCCCTTTTTTTTACGCCAAGAGTCAAGGTCTTACCCCACAAAAAGCGGGCGATCTGCCATCAGAGACTCAATCTGGTGTGCAATGGTTTTCAAATGGGACTCGTTGCTCCGCTTCATCAAAGCTTCATTAATCCAACCCGCAACGGATACCATGTCCGCTTCTACCAATCCACGTGTGGTGACCGCAGGAGTACCCAAACGAATTCCACTCGTAACGAAAGGAGACTTGTCGTCGTACGGAACCATGTTTTTGTTGGCCGTGATGTGTACCTGACCCAAAGCGGCCTCCGCCTCTTTTCCGGAAATGTCTTTACTGCGTAAATCAATCAACATCAGGTGGTTGTCCGTTCCTCCTGAAACTATATGGTAGCCAAACGATTGCAAGGCACTCGCCAAAGCCTGAGCATTCTTTTTAACCTGCAAAATGTAGTTGAAGTACTCGTCTGTTAGCGCTTCACCAAAAGCCACGGCCTTGGCTCCAATGACGTGCTCCAAAGGACCGCCCTGAATGCCCGGAAAGACTGCGCCGTCCAGCAACGAACTCATGCTCCGCACCTCTCCTTTGGGCGTGGTCAATCCAAACGGGTTGTCAAAATCTTGACCCATTAGAATCATGCCGCCGCGAGGACCGCGCAAGGTTTTGTGGGTGGTGGTGGTCACAAAGTCGCAATGCGGCAGCGGGTCGTTCAACAGACCGCGCGCAATGAGCCCCGATGGATGCGAAATGTCCGCCAACAACAGGGCATCTACCTCGTCCGCTAGTTCCCGGAATTTTTCGTAGTCCAGGTCCCGACTGTACGCAGATGCCCCACAGATGATCATTTTTGGCTTTTCCCGGTACGCCATTTCGCGCGCTGCCTCGTAATCAACCAAACCCGTTTCGCGGTCTACCCCGTAAAAAACCGCCCGGTAGGTCTTGCCGGAAAAATTGACCGGAGAACCGTGGGTCAAATGCCCTCCATGGCTCAAATCAAATCCCATGATGGTGTCCCCCGGCTTCAAACATGCCAAGTAGACGGCCGCATTGGCCTGAGAACCGCTGTGCGGCTGCACATTCACAAAATCAGCATTGAACAACGTTTTGGCCCGTTCGCGCGCCAGGTCTTCCACCAGATCAACCACCTCGCAACCGCCGTAGTAGCGTTTGCCCGGATAGCCCTCGGCATACTTATTCGTCAAAATGGACCCCTGGGCTTCAAGCACTTGAGGACTAACATAATTCTCGGAGGCAATGAGCTCCAAACCGTTGGTTTGACGCACTCGTTCGCGTTCGATCAGATCAAATAAAGCGTTGTCTCGTTGCATAATTTGGTACTATCTTGGATAGCAAAAGTAGGCCAAAATGATCGACGCCAATCGCCCGGAGCTAACCAGCTGGCTATCTGTAAGTCAGGACTCAGATTTCCCCATACAGAACCTTCCGTTTGGGGTTTTTTCAACCCCTTCATCGGCGGCTGTCTGCGGTACACGCGTCGGAGACTTCGCAGTGGACTTGGACGCACTTCAACGCTTGGGGTATCTGGAAGGATTGGGCCTGGCCGACGGTCTTTTTGCCGAAGACAACCTGAACGCGTTTATCGCTTCCGGCAAAGAAACGTGGTCCGCCGTTCGGCTTCGACTTTCCCAAATTCTACGTTCTGAAAGCTCTTTTCCGTTGGAAAAAAACCGGGAGCATCAAAAGCAGTGCGTCCACGAACAAGGCGCGGTGCGCATGCACCTCCCCGCCCGCATTGGCGACTACACGGATTTCTACGCCAGCCGCGAGCATGCCACCAATGTCGGAAAGATGTTTCGCGACCCCGAAAACGCCTTGTTGCCCAACTGGCTGCATTTGCCGGTAGGGTACCACGGTCGCGCCAGTACCTTGGTCGTCAGTGGAACGGACATCTACCGCCCCAACGGTCAGCGCAAAGGTCCCAACGATCCAGTTCCGGTGTTTGGACCGTCGGTTAAAATGGATTTTGAGTTGGAGGTGGGTTTCCTCACCGGTCAGGGCCCCAAAATGGGCGATTGGATTTCTACGAAAGATGCTGAGAACTACATATTTGGTTTGGTACTCTTCAACGATTGGAGCGCCCGGGATCTTCAGCAATGGGAGTATGTTCCGCTGGGCCCATTCTTGGGCAAGAATTTTGCGAGCAGTATGTCACCGTGGGTGGTTACGTTGGAGGCTTTGGATTCCTTCCGGACCGACGGCCCCATCCAAAGCCCCGAACCCCTCCCCTACTTGGAGCAACCCAAAAACAGCCACATCAACTTGAATTTGGAGGTGGCTCTTGCCCCACAAGGGGAAGAAGAAACCGTGGTATCCCGCACGAATTTTTCAACCATGTACTGGAGCATGGCCCAGCAATTAGCGCACCACACCTGCAACGGTTGCGCCATCAAGGCGGGAGATTTACTTGCTTCCGGAACCATTTCCGGACCGACTCCCGATTCTTTTGGTTCCCTTTTGGAATTGAGTTGGAACGGCACCCAGCCGCTCCAATTGAAGAACGGTACGGAGCGTCGATTTTTGGAAGATGGAGACACGCTGATTCTACGCGGACATGCTGCACATTCCGGAATTCGCATTGGTTTTGGTGAAGTTAGCGGAACTCTTTTGCCTGCAAAAGCGTGGAGAGCGTAGTCACCAACCGGTACCGAAGCCTTCTGCGGAGCATGGAAGGCAAAGCGGACGAGAAGGACAAGGAGCTCGTCAAGCGTGCTTTTGACCTGGCGAACGACGCACACAAAAACGTCAAGCGAAAGTCCGGCGAACCGTACATCGTACACCCGTTGGAAGTGGCACTCATCGTGGCCAAAGAAATCGGCCTGGGCCCCACCTCCATCGCCGCAGCCCTGCTCCACGATGTGGTGGAAGACTCGGACTACACCCTGGAAGAAATCGAACGACTCTTTGGACCAACCGTTGCTCGTTTGGTGGACGGGCTGACGAAGATTGCCGGTGTTTTTGATCAAGACACCTCAGTACAAGCGGAGAATTTCCGCAAAATGTTGATTTCTATATCGGACGACGTTCGCGTCATTTTGATCAAAATGGCGGATCGGTTGAACAACATGCGCACGTTGGACTCCATGCCAGCGCACAAGCAGCTGAAAATTGCGTCGGAAACCCTGTTCATTTTTGCGCCTTTGGCCCACCGAATGGGCTTGTATGCGTTCAAGACGGAGTTTGAAGACCTTTCATTAAAATACACGGAGCCCGACACCTTTCGGGAAATTGACGAAAAACTAAACGAACGAAAAGAGAACGACTACCGGTACTTGCGTCGGTTTTCCAACCGAATAAAGGACCTCGTCAAGCAAACCGGGCTGGAAGCCACGGTCAAGGAGCGGACCAAAAGCATCTACAGCATTCGCCGGAAGATGGTTAACCAAGGCGTTCGTTTTGAGGAGGTGTACGATAAATACGCCATACGGGTTATACTCAACACGACGCCCGAGCGCGAAAAGGAGCAGTGTTGGCAGGTCTATTCGCTAATAACCAGTTTGTATCGCCCCAATCCCCGGCGGTTGCGCGATTGGATTACCACCCCAAAATCAAACGGTTACGAGTCTTTGCACACCACCGTCATGGGGCCTGAAGGGCACTGGGTTGAGGTGCAAATACGCACGGCACGAATGGACGACATGGCCGAAAAGGGCTATGCCGCGCACTGGAAATACAAGGAGGACTCCTCTTCCAACAGTCAATTGGACGCCTGGGTGGACCAAGTGCGCTTGGTACTGGACAACCAAGATGAGAACGCCATAGACTTTGTAGACAACTTCAAACTGCAGTTGGTCAACGAAGAAATCATGGTATTTACCCCTCAAGGGGAGATTCGTCGACTGCCCAAAGGCGCTACCGCTTTGGATTTCGCGTACGACATCCACACCAATTTAGGCCACCACACCTTGGGGGCTAAAGTGAACGGCAAGTTGGTTGCATTGGACTTTCCCCTGAGCAGCGGAGACCAAGTGGAAGTCATCAGTACGGACAAACAGCATCCCCAAGAGGCCTGGTTGCGGTGGGCCGTAACACCGCGCGCCGTCAGCGCCATTCGCCAAGCGTTGCGGGATCGGAATCAGCGAGCTGCTGGAGACGGCAAGAAAACCCTGGACCGCATGCTCAAAGCGGCCAAGTTGAAAAATTCACAGAGCACAACTCAGCTCATGCTCAATTTTTTTGGCCTCCGTACGCCCCAAGAACTTCACATGAGGATTGGTCAAGGAACCATCAAGGCCGAACAAATCAGGAATTTTCTGCGGGAAGAATCGGGTGGATTTTATAATTATTTGCGCCGTCGTTTCTCGCGGTCCCAACGATCAGTTTCTACTGGAGAATCCAATAAAAACATCGATGCTATTTCCAGCAATACCTTGGTTTTTGGCCCTGAGGAATTGCTCCTGGAACACACATTAGCTACGTGTTGCCGCCCCATTCCCGGCGACGATGTTTTTGGCTACCTCCACCCTGTGGATGGAATTGTTGTGCATCGTACCGACTGCTCGAAAGCGGTCGCCATCCAAAGTCGTTTTGCGCAACGGACTATTGTTGCTAAATGGAAAAACAGCGACAACCGTCGGTTTACGGCTTTTTTGCATTTGCAGGGAATGGACACACAAGGTTTGATTCACAACGTAACTCGAATCATTTCCAACGACTTACGCATTGATATTCGCTCACTCTCAATATCAGGGGACCACGGCGTGTTTCAGGGCGACCTGATTGTCTCGGTTGAAGACAAAGGTCACTTAAACAACCTGATTAAAAAACTAAAGGAAGTTCCTGGTGTAGAGAAGGTAGATCGCCTTAACACTCCTCCAAAATCTCGTTAAGGAAGTCCAATATATTTGTGCGTTTGCAGGGACAACCTCCAAGTGGGGTTTTGCTCGATGTACGCAATGATCTCCGGCAAGGCCTTATCTCGTTTGCTCCATTCGGGCTGCAAAAAGCGTTGCGCATCCCGATTTATTTCTTTGGCATGTGCTTCGGCCCAACGGAAGTCATCGTTGTTGAATACGATAACTTTTAATTCGTGCGCAACGGCGTACCACTCGGACCGTGGGGCCTTGGTTTTCTTGGGAGAAAGGCAGATCCAATCCCACGTACCCGTTAAGGGATAGGCCCCGGAAGTCTCTAAATGAACCTGTAAACCTGCGGCATGCAGCGCGTCGGTCAACGGACTCATGTTCCACATCAGGGGCTCCCCCCCCGTTACAACAACCGTAGGAGAGCCGGAGGCAACGGCGTTTTGAACCATTTGCTCCAGGGGCGTCACGGGATGCAGTTCTGCATTCCACGATTCTTTGACGTCGCACCAGTGGCAGCCGACGTCGCACCCACCAATGCGCAGGAAATAAGCGCTGGAACCGGTGTGTGCTCCCTCCCCTTGCAGGGTCAAGAACTCTTCCATCAAGGGAAGATTTTGGGCGGGATCAACGGAGGCCATGCGCCGCCTTCAATGTATTCATCAACAAACCTACGCGGGTCATGAGCCCAACCCCTCCTGGGACCGGGGTAACGGCACTGGCCACTTCCGCAGCGGAAGAAAAGTCCACATCACCAACCAATCGAGGTTTTCCGTCGCGCTCCACCCGATTGATGCCTACGTCAATAACTACAGCGCCCGGTTTCAACCAGGAGCCCGGAATAAATTCTGGCCTGCCAATGGCCGCCACCACCAAATCTGCATTCCGCAAGTGCTCTTCCAGTCCTTCCGTTCGGCTGTGCACCAAGGTGACGGTGGCATTTCCGGCCGGTGTGTTTTGACTTAGGAGAATGCTGATGGGAGAACCCACGATGTGGCTGCGTCCCACCACCACTGCGTGTTTGCCGGCCGTCGGAATTTTAAAATGTTCCAACAAAAGCAAGATTCCGTAGGGGGTTGCGGGCAAAAAAGTTGGAAGCCCCAGCGCCATGCGCCCAACATTCTCCGGATGAAAACCGTCTACGTCTTTGGCTGGATCGATGGCCAACAAAACTTCGTGCTCGTTGATGTGGTTGGGAAGCGGCAATTGGACAATAAATCCATCCACGTCTTTCCGACGATTCAAGGCGTCAATGGCCTCCATCAAATCCTCTTTGTGGACATCCGCTGGAAAACGAAGCAAAGTAGATTTAAACCCTACTTCTTCACAGTCCTTTATTTTTCCAGCTACATAGGCCGCACTGGCGGGGTGATCCCCCACCAAAATGGCTGCCAAATGGGGGCGGTGTTTGCCTACGAGTACACCTTCGGCGGTTTCTTTCCGTATGTGCTCCTTCCAGGCCGCCGAGGCCGCCTTGCCATCCAACAAGAGAAAATCCGCTGAACTCATCCGCGCATACCTTTCATGGCATTCATCAACTGACGGCGTCCGCCCTCTCCTTGCATCATGCGCATGACCTTGCTCATGTCCTCAAACTGCTTGATCAACTTATTTACATCCTCAATCGTTCTACCACTCCCTTGGGCAATGCGCTTTCGTCTGGACGCATTAAGTAGAGACGGATTCGTCCGCTCCCCCGGGGTCATGGAATGAATCATGGCTTCGATGTGCTTGAACGCATCATCGTCTATTTCAACACCAGCCATGGCCTTGGACATTCCTGGAATCATTCCCATTAAATCCTTCATGTTGCCCATTTTCTTGATCTGCTGTATCTGACTTAAAAAGTCGTCAAAGCCGAACTTGTTTTGGGCAATCTTCTTTTGAATTTTGCGGGCCTCTTCTTCGTTGAATTGTTCTTGAGCGCGTTCCACCAACGAAACCACATCGCCCATTCCCAAGATGCGATCGGCCATGCGGTCGGGATGAAAAATATCCAAGGCCTCTATTTTTTCGCCCGTACCGATGAACTTAACCGGTACATCCACAACGGCACGAATCGTCAAAGCCGCACCGCCGCGGGTATCGCCGTCCAATTTGGTCAACACCACCCCCGTGTATTGCAAGGCATCGTGAAAGGCCTTGGCCGTATTCACCGCGTCCTGACCGGTCATGGAGTCCACCACAAACAGGGTTTCTGTGGGTGCAACCGCCTGATGAATGGCTTTGATCTCCGCCATAAGCGTCTCGTCCACCGCCAAACGACCCGCCGTATCCACCAAGACCACGTTGTATCCTTTGGACTTACCGAATGCTACGCCCTCGCGCGCAATGCGAACGGCGTCCTTTTCGCCTTCCAAGGTGAAGACGTCGGCACCGATTTGTCCGCCCAAAACCTGCAATTGATCAATGGCTGCCGGACGGTACACGTCACCGGCTACCAACAATACCTTTTTCCCTTTCTTCTTTTGCAGGAAATTGGCCAATTTTGCCGTGAAGGTGGTTTTTCCGGATCCTTGCAACCCCGCCATCAAGACCACGTTAAAGTGGCCTTTAAGCTCCAGTTCGGAAGCGGTGGTTCCCATGAGGGCCGCCATCTCGTCTCGGACGATTTTAACCATCACCTGCCCGGGCTGCAGGGAAGTCAATACATTGGCTCCTAACGCTTTGTCGCGAACATCGTCCGTGAATTGCTTGGCAACCTTATAGCTAACGTCCGCGTCCAAAAGGGCCCGACGGATGTCTTTTACCGCTTCCGCGACGTTGATCTCGGTTAAGCGGCTCCGGCCGGAAAGACGGTGAACGGCTTTTTCAATTTTTTGACTGAGACTCTCAAACATGACGGTACAGAACTAAGGTGCAAAGGTACAACTCGTCCTGCGGGCGCACCAAGAATTAATGCATCACGGGAAGCGCCATGGGTACCTCCACGGCAACCACTCGGGTGGTGGGAGCCAAAACCACGTCAACGGTGGAAGGATCTCCAACTTCCCATACCCCAATGGCATCGCGCGGACCCAAGACCGTGCCCGCAACTGTAGCCTGTCCTTCAACCACCATGAAATACACCCCTTGCCCCGCTCCACCGCGAACCGTGTAGGGAAAAGAAGCTTCTTCAGAGGTTTGAATTTGGGAAAACCACGCGTTCTGGTACACGTGAAGCGGTGCTTCCTCTGCCCCGTCCGGCCCAACCAGCAAACCCCAGCGGTTGGCGCGGTGCGTTTCTGGAAACACCACCTGGTGGTAACGCGGAATGGCCTGACGTTGCGCAGTCAAGACCCAAATCTGAAACAAGGTGCACGGATCCGATTTGCTTCCGTTGTATTCGGAATGGGTAATGCCGGTACCGGCGCTCATGGCTTGAACTTCACCCGGATGCAATTGTTTGCGGTTGCCCATGGAATCAGCATGCTCCAATACACCGGTCAGAGGAATGGTGACGATTTCCATGTTGTCGTGGGGATGCGTACCAAAACCCATTCCCGGCGCAACCCAGTCGTCGTTCCAAACGCGCAAGCAACCAAAATGAACTTTTTCTGGGTCGTACCAGCTGGCGAAGGAAAAAGAATGATTGGCCTTCAGCCAGCCGTGGTTGGCGTACCCACGAGCGGTGGCTGGGTGTAGTATTTTTTTCAATGTTTTAACTTTGAAAAGTAGAAAAAAAGACCCGCAAGGCGGGCTTAGAAAAAATTAGTAGCGAATTTCTTGACGTTCTATTCGAACAGGGCCCGATCCGCGACCCAATTCCAAGGGCATACCCAAGGACAAATTCATGGGTAAGGAGTTAGTAGGAATCAGATAGCCAACCGCTTCCATTGACTTACCGTCTCGTCTAAACTTCAGCGCAACACGATCTCCAACTGCTTTGCTCTCCATCGCTCCCACCAACTCTTGGAAGGAGTGCACGGCCAAATCGTTGAACTGAAAAATGACATCGCCCGAACGCAAACCCATCGCCGCAGCGGTGCTGACAGGGGTAACCTCTTTTACCATGGCCCCGTCGATATCGGTTGCATTCTCAACACCGACAACACCCAAGCGCGCTTTTGAGGAGCTTGTGCTCCACCCTTGTGTCAAGCCTTCAGGCTCCGACGAGTCAAAAAAAAACATGCGGGTTTCTCCACCTTGGGGCATTGAGGGGAGGTCCCGCAGCAGGTCAGCAAGGTTTTGTTCCATTTGACCGTCCTTAATTTCAATGCGGCGCTCAATTACCGCTACATCCCCTTTTTTGGAAGACTTAGCAGCGCTTTTCTTTGCCTTACTTCCTTTTGCTTTGTCCGCGGGTGCAGATTTATCGTGGCAAGTAGCTTCGGTTTTAGCTGCGCTTGAAGAGCAAGAAGGTGCTGCACTTCCAGACTTTTGGCAGCAAGCGGGCTGCGATTGGGCATAAACTCCAGTTGCCAAAAGGGCAAAAACGGCAAGAAACAAGTTTTTCATGGAAAGACTCATTAGGGTTAAACGTTCTTGTTTTGGAAATCTGCACACTCGCACAGCTCCATCTCCCAAAGTTACAAAAAATAGGCCAAATCCAAGACGTATCTTTGGGTGAATGATACTGCTCCAATCTACTAATTGCAGCCACCGGTATCCCGGACAGTCGCCCATTTATTGGCCAGACTATGCTTTGGAATCGGGAACAGTACTGGGTTTTCGAGGTCCGTCGGGCTGCGGAAAATCTACCGCACTACACACGGCTGGAGGATTGCTTCCGCTGCACTCCGGATCTCTGGAGTTGACGCATATTGCCCGGGTACAACCGGGCGTCCGGGTGCCCAATGCGTGGCGCCAAAAAGGGGTGGGCTGGATTCCCCAGCGGCCCTTTTTTTGGCCGGGTTTCACGGTTCGCCGCAATCTGGAATTAGCTGCTTGGGCCAAACAAACTCAGTTGGATTCTCGCGTTTGGGAACTGCTGGAGCGCCTGGGGTTAGCCGAATACCGCGACCGACGTGCCGACCGGCTCAGTTTGGGGCAGCAACAACGTTTGTCAACGGTTAGGGCCACGGTTGGCAATCCGCACGTCCTTTTGGCGGACGAACCCACGGCCTCGTTAGATGATTCTCAGGCGTTTGAAGTAATGACGATTCTTCGGGACTGGTGCAAAAGCAGCGGCGGCGGGGTATTGCTCGCCTCGCACGACGCGCGCACCCTGCCGTTTCAAACGGTAGGTATAGATTTTGCAAAGGCTTTGACCCTAAATCCTCAATACGATGCTCGGTAGTTTGCTCTGGGGTCTGCGGAACCTGTGGACCCGACGCGGTCAAGCGCTGGCTCAGGCGGTGTTGGTTGCCGTTGGCATGGGTGCCGCAATGGGCGTTGCGCGCTTGGAACAAGCCTCGGACAACGCCTTGGTGGATGAATTGGAAGGGGTGGACCTGATTTTGGCGGCCGTCGGATCCCCTACCCAAGCACTGCTCGCAAGCGTGTTCCATTTGGACGACCCCACCGGAAACGTTGACTCTGCCTGGGCAAAGCAGTGGATGCAGCACCCGGCTGTGGCCCGCGCGTTGCCCTTGGCCTACGGCGACCGGGTGTCGGGCATACGTATTTTGGGATGCACCCCGGAATTCTACAACTGGAAACAAGTTGCTCTGGTGCAAGGTCGACTGCCCAGTCAACCGTTTGAAGTTTTGGCGGGATCGCGCGCTGCAAAGCAGTTGAACCTGGAGATTGGCTCCGTTTTCTACGGAAGCCACGGGACAGAAGGCGACGCTGGCGACCACGAGCACCATCCGTACACGGTGGTTGGGATTGGAAATGCGCGCGGACAAGTAGTGGACGGCTTGTTGATGACGCCTTTGGAGAGCGTTTGGGAGGTGCACAAAGACGCCCCAGCAGATTATACGGCGGTATTGCTCCAAACCAAAAGCCCCATGGCCGCTCTGTTTTTGCCGCGGAGCATTCGCTCAAGCGGGATGGGCATGGCCGTCTCCCCTCCTTTGGAAGTTAATCGATTGCGCACCCTCCTGGATCAAGGAAGTCAGTTGTTCTCCCTCATGAGTGCCTTGATCACTGGGGTTGCTTTAGTGGCCATTGTGTTGATGTGGTGGAATTTCTCCGAGGAGCGACGTGCAGAACTGGCCCTATTGCGCGCCAATGGAGCTACCGCAAGGCAACTCTATGGGTTCATTCTAGCTCCCTTTGCCGGAGTTTTGTTGGCCGGCTGGGGAATTGCCTGGATGGCGCAATTCGTCTGGATGCTTCCGTTTTGGCCGATGGAAATTCTTGGCGGACAGTGGATTCCGCTGGACGGTTATTTGTTGGTGGCAGGTCTCCTTTCCGCTGTATTGTTGGCTTTAGTACCGACGAGCCAAATGTTGCGTACCCCTATTCACACCGCCCTTTTGGATGCCTAACTTTGTGAATATGTACCGACCGATCTTTCTCGCGTTCTTGTTTCTTGCTTTGGGGTCGAACTCGATGCATGCTCAGGTTCCTCCAAAGATTACCTGGCGGCAATTGGCAACCACTAAGTTTGAGGAAGTATTTGACGCCGGCAGAAACACCTGGTCGCAAAAGGCAAATTTTCCAGCGGAGATTCTAGCGTTGCAGGGGCAGCAAATTCGGATTACCGGCTACATGGTACCTGTTGACGTTACAGGAAAAGTTTACGCGCTATCGGCCTACACCTTTTCGTCGTGTTTTTTCTGTGGAGGAGCAGGACCCGAGAGCGTTATGGGATTGGAGTTGGCGGTACCCGGTCAAAAATTCAAAACCGATCAAGTGGTCACCTGGCAAGGAACGTTGGTTCTTAAATCCAAACCGGGAATGGGATTTCACTTCACTTTGAGGAATTCTGCCGAATGGAAGGACTGACCTGGGGCAACCCTTTGGCGCTCTGGGGATTGCTATTAGCAGCCCTTCCCCTTTATGCGCATTTTTCAAAGCTCATTCGTCCCAAACGGATTGTTTTTTCGGATACCCGCCTCCTTCGGGAGGTTTGGGAATCTCAGGAAAAGAGATCCGAACCGCGCCAACGCATCCTCTTGGCGCTACGCCTTTTGTCCTTGCTTCTAGGCGTTTTGTTTTTGGCACAACCGCAATGGGGCGCCTCAAAGTCAACCGATCCGTACCAATGGTATTTGGACGCGTCGGCCAGTATGGAATTACCATACGACGAGAAGGTTAGCCGCATGGACGAGGCCAAACGCCGAATGAAGTTGGCCCTGGAAGACCTTCCCCGCAACCAAACGGTGGAAGTGCACTCAGAGTTCTTTCCGCTGGGGCGGGTTTCCCGAACGGCTGAAGAATGGTTAACCCAACTGGACAGCATTCAACCTACAGGTGAATCAGACCAATCTAAAAAACTAATTTCTAATTGCTCATTGGCATTCTCAGACACCGAATGGCGCGAACTTTTGGACAAAGATTCCCCACGGATTGAATCCGTTGGATCAACCGTTGAAACGGTGTCTTGGCCAGATTCCGTTTGGATTGAGCCCCATCCCTCGGGCGGCAACCGTTGGCGCGGATACGTACAATTTTCGCCCGCGAAAAACCCAACCCTAAGCCAGCGTTTGGAGTGGTGGTGCGCAGGTAAACGCGTGCAATGGAGTTCTTTTCGCGCCGTCCCCAATCAACCGGCAACCGTACAAACGGAATTTACCGCTCCCGAGGGAGGGAATTGCCCGGTAGAATTGCGGTTTTCTCACGGTGGGCGCCGGCATTTCTGGATTCCCGCAAACACGGGAAAACAAATACTTTACTTAGGCTGGTCCCCCTCTGAAAACAACCTTCGGTGGGCATTGGCTCCGACACCGCACCAAGCGGTTGTTAAATCCAGCCTTGGGTCAAAAGATTTGGATCCAAACCGCACGGCCTTGGTGGTGGTCCGTGAATGGGATGCCCTTCCTGTCTTGGAAAAACAAGCATTGCGCAATGCGTCTTATCAAGGGATTGGAATCTTGGGGTGCAACCGGGGAATTCAAGGGGTTAAGGCACAACCCATGAACCAAATTTCCCAAAAATCACCCTTTTACGATGGAATGGTGGCCCGAATGCCAACCGCTCTTCAGGCGGTTCAAATGGCAAACGGCCCCTTGCCGGACAGTCTTCGCGGTGCCAACCACGATGTATTGCTCAAAAACAATGCAGAGGCCGCGCTCACCCATCGATTGCAGACCAATTTGTTTTGGCTCTCAGAACCCTGGGATGTCGCTGGTGCTTCGGAACTGCATCAATCACCGTACCCCTTTGCTTGGGTTCGACGCATGGCCGAATGGGGCAACCGCAGCCAAAGTACCGCACAAAACGACCTTGGATTCATCAAGAATGCTGCCGCCGGCAGCAATTGGAGTCAAAATGGCCGCATTTGGAACTCCGCCACCCGTTCCCAACCTCTGTTGCCAGGATTTCTATGGCAGTCTACCCCCAATGGCGATACCCTTAATGTGGTGGCCCTCCACCCCAGTCGTCAAGAAACAGGTTCATTGCGTCCTGCACCCCAACTGGAAAACAGCCCAAACACGTCCCCTCCATCCCAAGCTGCCGCCACGGGGATATCTTCGTTTTTTGGCGCTTCGTTCTGGTGGCTCTTGCTGGCGGGCTTTATCCTGGCCACAGAATCTTATTTCGCGCGCAAATCAGTACCTTTGACCCCATGAGCGATCGCTTGGAACGCGTTCGGGTAGTAGACCCGCATTCGCCGTACGACGGCCAAACGGTGCATTTGGTTTTGGCCGACGGTCAAATTCAGTCCGTAGAATCTACTTCAGAATCAGCTACTTCTTGGGTTTCTCCCGGATGGGTTGATGTGCTGGCTACCTGCGGTCAACCCGGACACGAAGAACGCGAAACGTACGCCACCTTAGGCGCTGCTGCACTCCGCGGAGGATATGTTCAAGTAGCCGTCTCGCCCGAAGGAAATCCCGTCCGGGACAACGCAACTGGGATTGCTGCCTTTCTGGCTGAAACCCAACACTTGCCCGTTGAGATGTTGCCACTTGGGGCGTTGAGTTCGGGAACCAATGGAGCGCAAATGGCGGAATTGCATTTGCAGCAGCAAGCCGGAGCCGTAGGATTTTTTGACGCCTACCGCACCACCGAAAGCGCACTACTCCTCAAGCTTGCACTCCAGTACACCAGCGACCGGGATGTCCCTATTTACAGCATCCCTGTGGATCGTTCGCTCAATCCACACGGCTCAGTACACGAAAGTGCAGCTACGACGCGCTTGGGCTTGAAAACGCTTCCTGCGCTTGCAGAATGCATGCGATTGGAGCGCGATTTTCGATTGTTGGAGTACACAGGCGGAAATCTTCACGTTCATGGAGTTTCTTCAGCGGAAGGGTTGGCCTTGGTGGCTGCCGCAAAAGACCGTGGCTTGGCCGTAACGGCAGATACCACCCTCGCCCACTTGCTCTTCACGGATGAAGATTTGGCCAACTTTGACACCAATTTAAAAGTATTTCCACCAATTCGTTCCAAGTTGGATCAAGAAGCACTCTGGGCGGGAATTCTCGACGGCACCCTAGACGCCATTTCCTCAGGACACCGTCCCTACGATATCGAGAGTAAGCAGATTGAATTCGATTATGCCTCCTACGGGGCAGCCTCATTGGAGTACGCCTACAGTGCTTTTACGGCGCGTTACGGCTCCCACCACCAGGCGCAATCCGCGTGGGTTCGCGCCGTAACCCACGGTCCGCGAAACCTACTGAATTTAGGACAAGTCCGCATTGCGGAAGGATCCCCTGCGGAACTCACACTTTTCAACCCCGAAGGACCTGAGCCTTTACGCGAAGGGAAAGCGTTCAATTACCTACCTTTTAAGGACTTAAAAGGTTCTTCAGTGGGAATTTTTACCCGGGGGAATTACTACACTTTTCGGTAATACATTCCTCGATTTCTGGTATCGATGCGTTTACTCCATCACCACCAGGCCGTCGTAAGCCAATTGGACGCCGGGGGTAAGATCTGCATTTACCTCGTGATGGAGCCCTAGATGGTGGCTGATGTGGGTCAACCACGTGTGCCGGGCTCCGGATTTTTGGGCTATTTCAAGTGCTTGTTCCAAATGAAAATGACTGTAATGCGGCTCAACCCGAAGGGCGTTCAGCACCAAATGGCGTGCATTTTGCACGTGGGTCCAACTTTCCTCCGGAATGAAGCTGGCGTCGGTTATGTACACGAGTGATTGAATGCGGAACGCCAACACTGGCATCGATCCGTGTTCCACTTCAAACGGCATCCAGGTCTCCCCTGCCAATTCAAACGGTACGCCCGCTTCTATTCGGTGCAATTCGAATTGCGGAGCACCTGGGTAGGGTTTTTCCGAAAATGCATACGCAAACTGTTGCCTCAGTCGAAGTTCTACACGCTCCGAACAGTAGATCGCCGTTGGGCACTTTTGCAAAAATTGAAGAGCACGCAAATCGTCCAAGCCAGATACGTGGTCCATGTGTTCGTGGGTAATGACCACCGCATCCAATTGACTGACCCCAGCCCGGAGCATTTGTTGCCGAAAGTCAGGACCGCAATCGATGGCCACGCAACCGCTTGACGTTCGCACCAATGCCGAGGTACGCAAACGTTGATCCTTTGAATTGGTAGACGTACACACCGCGCACCCACACCCAATGACGGGCACCCCTTGCGAGGTTCCAGTTCCTAAAAATTCCAGTGATAGCGCGGACATAAGGGCAAATTTAATCGTACTTTTGATGCATGGAACAAATGGTCCTCACCTCCGCGCAAAAAGCGCTGAAAATAAACCTAAATCCCAATATTTACGGCACTTTTGCAGAAATTGGCGCCGGTCAAGAAACCGTCCGGCATTTTTTTCGCGCCGGGGGAGCATCGGGAACCATTGCCAAGGCCATGTCTGCCTACGACAAAGACTTTTCGGACGCTATTTACGGCATTGAATCCGACGGTCGATACGTGACGGAACGTCGTTTGCGTAAAATGATCAACCACGAGTACGAACTCATCGTGAATCGATTGGATCGGGAAAAGGCCCCCGATCGGTGCTACTTTTCGTTTGCGAACACTGTAGCCACCATCAATTTTGCCAAAACATTCAAAGGACACGGGTGGATTGGCATACGTTTTCAAACGGCTCCGGAGAAAGAGGCAAACGAGATCATTTTGCACGTGCGCTTGCACGAGAACGACCCCAAGCACCAACAAGAAACCATCGGCGCCTTGGGCGTCAATTTGATTTACGGTGCCTTTACGCATTGGCAAGACGCCAAGACCTTACTCGCATCGCTTTACGAAGGAATCGACCGCACGGCCATTGAGGTGGATTTGGTTAATTTCGGCGGTCCTGATTTTGCCCAAGTAGACAACCGTTTGATGTCTTTGCAGCTGGTGAAAAACGGATTCACCGATGCTGTAATTTTTGGCCCGGAAGGCAACAATTTATTGCCGGCCGAGATTCTGTACAAAAAGAACATTTTGGTGGTACGCGGCTCGTTCCGGCCCGTCACCAAGGTCAACATGGACATGGTCCAAAAGGGGTTGCATCAATTCCAAGCCAGTAAAAAGGTGGAGCCGTCCAAAACCGTGGTTTTGTTCGAAATCACCTTGAATAACTTGTTGATGGACGGGTCGTTGGACGAACAAGACTTTTTGGATCGGGCAGACATTTTGTGCTCTATTGGCCAGACGGTCTTGATTTCGAAATTTCAAGAGTACTACAAACTGGTAGATTATTTTGCTCAATACTCCACGTTGCGCAGCGGTTTGATCATGGGCATGCCCAACCTGCAGGAGTTGTTTGACGAGAAGTACTACCGCGACCTAACCGGCGGTATCCTGGAGGCTTTTGGTCGACTGTTCTCGCGCGACTTAGTCCTTTTTGTGTACCCCATGCTCCATGCCCACGGCCATACCTACCATGCGGCAGATGCTGAAGTTCACCCTCGGTTCAAACCGATTTTCGACTATTTATTACACAACAAACGCATTCGAGACATCGAAGGATTTGACCCCACCATTCTGCACATTTTTAGCCGTGAAGTTCTGCAGAAGATTCGTTGCGGTGAGGACGGATGGGAACAATGCTTGCCGTTGTATGTGGACCAAATCATCAAAGAAAAAGGTCTTTTCGGTTACAAAACGGCGTTGAGACCTGCCTTGTAGCGGGTCAACGCGCGTTCACGCGCCCACGTATGCTCCACCACCGGCGATGGGTATTTGGGAGTGCCCCATTCCGGAACCCACTGCTTGACGTAAACGTACTGCGGATCAAACTTGGCCTGTTGCGCGGAGGGATTGAAAATCCGGAAATAGGGTGCGGCATCGCACCCGGAACCGCTGGCCCATTGCCACCCGCCCACGTTGGAAGCCAAGTCAAAATCCAGTAATTTTTCAGCAAAGTACCGTTCTCCCCATCGCCAGTCCAGGAGGAGGTGTTTGGTGAGAAAGCTGGCAACCACCATGCGCACGCGGTTGTGCATGAAGCCGGTTTCGTTCAGCTCGCGCATGCCCGCATCCACAAGTGGATAGCCCGTGGTTCCGGCACACCAACGTTCAAAGTGCTCTTCGTTCCGTTCCCATTCAATACGATCGTATGCCGGTTTAATGGCTTTGTGGGCCGACTGCGGAAAATGATACAGGATGGACTGGTAAAAATCCCGCCAAATCAATTCCGTTACGAACGTGTGGCTGAGCGGATGGGCCGCATGAAGTAAGGTTCGTATGCCCAGTGTGCCAAACCGCAAATGAAGGCCCAAACGCGATGTGGAGGGTATGTCCGGCCGATTGCGGTCATCGTGATACCTCTTGATGATGTTCGGCTGAATTGTTGCGGCGGGAATGGGCAGGTCAGACGCCTTAAATCCCATGGATTCAAGGGATGGAATGGGGTTCTGGTTGAGGGTGGGGCGGTTCCATAAATCCTGGGGACCAACGCACCGTGCGGGCAACTCCGGATGTTGTTCCCAACGAAGTCTCCATTTTCTGCTGTAGGGCGTAAAAACGGTATACGGAGTACCGTCGTCCTTAACCACCTCATTTCGATCAAAAACCACTTGATCTTTAACGCCAGTAAATACCAAGCCACGCTCCTGGTAACATTCGTAGATTTCTTTATCGCGCTCCAAGCCGTAGGGCTCGTAATCCCGGTTGGCCACTAAGCCGGAGAGGTCTGGGTAGCGAAGGAGCAAATTGCGGTGTATTTCCAGTGGTTTGCCGTAAAATACCCATAAATCCGCACCCCACTCCTGAAGCTGCTTCTGCAACTCAATCAACCGCGCGTGGAGGAACGAAACCCGCGCATCCCGAGGGTTGCTCAGTTTGCTCAGGATGTTCTCATCAAAGATAAAAATAGGCTGTACGGGCTGCCCCTGCTCCAGGGCACGTAACAATCCTTGGTTATCTTCCAAACGCAAATCGCGTCGGAACCAGAAAAGCATCATGACCGATGGCTTACGGTGTGGAGGAATTCATTGCGCACTTGCGGATCCTGAAACTTTCCGCTGTAGTGCGAAGTCACCGTGGAACTTCCGCAGTCCTCTACCCCACGCGTTTTAACGCACAAATGTTCTGCATCAATGAAAACGGCGACGTCTTCGGTTCCCAAAGTAAGTTTCAACTCCGCAGCAATCTGCTCCGTCAAACGTTCCTGTACCTGGGGGCGCTTGGCGTAATACCGAACCAATCGATTGAGTTTGGACAGGCCAATGACTTGGCCGTTAGAGAAATAAGCAACGTGGCAAACGCCCAAAATCGGCACGAAATGGTGTTCGCAGGTGGAGTGCAAAGTAATGTTCCGCTCCACCAGCATTTCGCCGTAGCGGTAGGGGTTTGAAAACAAGGTTACCGCCGGTTTGTTGGCCGGATTTAGTCCCTGAAAGTGCTCTAGAACCATCATTTTCGCTACCCGTTTGGGCGTGTCTTGCAGACTGTCGTCCCGCAAGTCCAAGCCCAGGATGCCCATGATGTCTGCAAATTTTTCAGCTATTTGCTGAATTTTTTCATCCTCAGACAACAGAAATGCATCCTCGCGCATGGGGGTTGCCAAAGAGTAAATGGAACGATGGTTGTGCATCGCTTCACTGGAAAGGTTTTTTCCGCTATTGACCACTGTATTCGACATAATTGCGAGGAGTTTCGTAAAGAGTTACTTTAAGATCAAATTCCGTATTCAAGTGAGGTTTCAGCCACGTCCAAATGCAAACGGCAATATTCTCTGCAGAAGGAATCACTCCTTCGGTAAAAGGAGCCACCTCTAAATTCAAGTTGCGGTGGTCCATACGGACCTCTACTTCTTTCTTGATCAGATCAGACAGCATTTTGGTATCCACCACGTACCCGGTATCGGGATTAATGGTTCCCGTAACAGAAACGATGAGTTCGTAGTTGTGGCCGTGGAAATGCGGGTTGTTGCATAGGCCAAAGACTGTATTGTTGCGCTCTGCATCCCATGCCGCGTTGTGCAGCCGATGGGCTGCATTGAAATGGGCTTTTCTGCTTACGGTTGCTTTCATTGCGCTATTCTATTGGCGTATTCGTTGAATATGATGCGAAACCAGGCTGTAAACTGCGCGGGATGTTGTTCCATTTCGTTTTTTATCTCCTCCACAGTAGCCCACCGAACGCCTTCTACTTCGTCCGGATTCCATCCCGCGGAATACGTAGGGAGCGACCCCACCAAGACGTGGTCCAACTCATGCTCCGTGAGTCCGTTGTCAAACTCAGCGCGGTAAACAAAGGAAAAGACATCGTTTAAGCGGTCTGGAGCTAACTCAATGCCCAACTCCTCACGCAATCGACGCGATGCCGCCTGAGCATTGGATTCACCGTCGCGCTGGTGACTGCAACAGGTGTTGGTCCAGAGCAAGGGACTGTGGTACTTAGTTGAGGCGCGCTGTTGCAAGAGCGTCTCTCCTTTTTCATTGAACAAAAAAACGGAGAAGGCACGGTGCAGAATCCCTTTTTCGTGGGCTTCCATTTTCTCCATCCGTCCCACCGGCTGATCAGTCGGGTCGACGAGGATAACGTATTCTTTCATGGCGCTAGAGCAAGTTCAAGCTGTGTCTGAGGTAACTGCTTGCGAAAAGACGGTACTTTTTTGGGTTGTTGATGCGGATCCGTTGGTGGAAAAGATCCTCCGGCGGGCTTTGCATGATCTTTTGGAACAACGCGTAGTAATACATGTACGCAATGTAAACGCCAAACCGAGCACCCTTCGGGAGCTGTAGGATTCCTTCGTAACCGCGTCTAAAATCCAACGCAATGTCTCGTTCGATAGAGCGCTTGGTCTCCCAATCAAATCGTGTCAAGTCTACATTTGGGAAATAAGTACGGCCCAAGGTGTAGAAATCGGCACTTAAATCGCGCAAGAAGTTGATTTTTTGGAAGGCCGATCCCAACTTCATGGCGGAATACGTCAAGGCGGCGTATTGCTGCGCGTCGCCATCCACAAATACCTTCAGGCACATAAGTCCCACTACCTCTGCACTGCCCAGGATGTACAGTTCGTAGGATGATTGATCGTGTTCGCTGTCCGTCAGGTCCATTTCCATGGAAGCCAAAAAGGTATCAATCAAGGTACGGTCTATATGGTACTTCGTGACGGTCTCTTGGAAAGATTGGAGCACCGGATTTAAGCTGATCCCTTCTTCAAGTGCGCGGTAGGTATCTTGCTTGAATCGTTCCAGCAATTCGCGTTGGGGAAAACCGTGGAAGGTGTCCACAATCTCATCCGCCAAACGAACGAATCCGTAAATGGCATAGATAGGATCGTGGTATTTCCGATCCAAGCCCAGAATTCCTAAGGAAAAGGAAGTGCTGTACCGCTTGGTTATCAATTTGCTGATCGCAAACGAGGACTGGTCGTAAATAGACTTCATCGGGTGGACTCTTTGGAAATTTCGTGAGCAACAACTTCTCCCGAAATGAGGCACGGGGGAACTCCGGGGCCCGGTGTAGTGAGTTGACCGGTGTAGAACAAGTTACGAACTTTTTTCGCTTTTAATTTGGGCTTGAAAATAGCGGTTTGATCCAGTGTATTGGCCAAACCGTAGGCATTGCCCAAATGTGCGTTGTAGTCGTTGACGAAATCCCGATAAGCATAGGATTTCTTAACGACCAAGTGTTCGCGAATGTCAACGCCTATATGCCCCAACAATCGTTCGGACACCAGGTCGAAGTAACGGTCCAACACTTCATCGGTATCTTCCAAGCCAGGTGCTGTAGGAATAAGAATGACTAAATTCTCACAACCTTCAGGCGCCGCCGAAGCATCGGTCTGACTGGCCGCACTGACGTAAAACATGGGCTTCTCCGGCCAACGGGGGTTGGTGTAGATGGCGTCCGCATGCGTGTCAAAATGCGCGTCGAAAAATAATGCGTGGTGAGGCAAGTCAATCTTTCGATCCAATCCAATGTAGTACAGGATGCTGGAGGGAGCCATTTTGCGCGTTGCCCAGTACTTGGGGGTATAGTGCCTTTTGTCCGGCGGCAACAAGTGCTGATCAATGAAGGCATAATCCGCACCACCAACTACGTAGTTCGCTTCATAGGAACCTTTCGTGGTGTTGACGGCCGTGATGTTGGAGCCGTCAAATGAAAAACCAGTTACTTCATGCTCCAACTTCATGGAAACACCCAATTCCTCGGCAAGCGAAACCATGGCCCGAACCACACTGTGCATTCCACCCTCTGGGTACCAAGTCCCCAAAACGCGATCGGCGTAGTTCATTAAGGAGTACAAGGCCGGTGTATTCTGCGGAACGGCACCCAAGAACAATACCGGGAATTCCATCAACTGCCGGAGTTGGGGATTTTTAAAGTTTTGATTTATGACGGAACGAATATTTCGCAACAAATCAAGTTGAAATAGACCTTTTAGAACCCGCATGTCCGCAAATTCCAAAAGGGAACGGCCGGGTTTACGAACAAGGTCGTTGATGCCCACTTCGTACTTGTACGCCCCGTCGTCCAAAAATTTCTGTAGTTTGGCACCCGCACCGGGCTCCATGCGCTCAAAAAGGGCAATGGTCTCCTCTGCCGTAGCCGGCATTTCTACTTTGCCGTCTTCGAAGTACACCGAATAGGCGGGATCCAATAAATGTAATTTGTAGTAATCGGAAGTTTTTTTGCCAAAATCCGCAAAAAACCGATCAAACACATCCGGCATCCAGTACCAACTGGGCCCCATGTCGAAGGTGTAACCTTGCTCCTTGTACTGACGAGCCCTTCCGCCCCACTGTGCGTGTTGTTCCAGAAGGGTAACCTGATGGCCTGCTTTAGCCAAATAACATGCCGCGCTCAATCCGGCAAAACCACCGCCAATGACTACTGTTTTTTGACTCATTCGTAGCGGTGATCTTTTAATTTTTCCATCATTTTCTTGCGAGCCAAAAAGATTCGACTCTTCACTGTTCCCAAAGGAATGTTCAAAATGTCGGAGATCTCTTCGTACTTGTATCCGTTAAAATACATCATGAAGGCATCCAGGTAGGCCTTCTCCACCGTGTTGATTTGCTGAAGCACGTAGCTGTGTTCTGCCGGATGGTCTGCCTCGTCGCTGCGGCTCGCCTCCATTGAGGTGGTGATGTATTGGTTTTCCGAATCGTCGGAATAGGTATTCTGGAATTTCTTCTTCCGGTACTGATTGATGAAGGTGTTCTTCATGATGGTGTAGAGCCATCCCTTCAAATTCGTTTCCGGCTGGTACTTGTCTTGATTCTTAAGGGCCTTAAACAAAGTCTCTTGAATCAAATCTTCGGCGTCGTCTACGTGTTTCGTCAGCTTCATTGCCAACTGACGCAGAAAGGGACGCTCACGATGAATTTGGGAACCGAAGTCCAACGTTGCACTCATCTTGTTTAACATTTATAATGTAAAGTTAAACAAGAAGTCGATTCAAAAAGTATTTTGTTTAATTTTTTTTTAAAAAGATTAAACAATCGACTCTTTTAACGCCCCCAGATGAGGGTGGATGTGCACGCCTGCAGGCCACTCCGGTCCGCTCAAGGCATCGTTCAGCTGGAGTCCCGTCAAATGAATAGATGCTTGTGGCGGAACCAGGGAGCGAAGTTCTTGAACGTACGAGCGCAAGTCGTCCCGAGTGGGGCAGGTAGTAAACACCGAAACAACCTGCCGAACGGGTACCGAGGTCAAGGCGTCTTTCAAGTACATTAAGGGAACGGACTGACCTAAGAACAAGGTAGGAACGCCTCTGAATTTAAGGTAGTAGTGGAGGTAGAGTAAACCCAATTCGTGCAACTCCTCTTCTGGGAGGTACAACAAGGTGTAGCCTTCTCCCGGACCGGGTTGTGGGATTGCCAAAGCATCCAGTGCGGCGTAGAGCTTTTGTTTGATCAGGTTGCTCGCAAAGTGCTCCTGAGCAACGGAGATGGCATCGGTCTGCCAAAGAGTGCCAATGGTATAGATGAAACCCGCCACCAAGCCCGTGAAGGTATCGCCCTCCCCTATTTGGCGAAAAGACTGCTCCAATACGCCCGTAAACGAAGACTCATCAAAATCCAGCATGGCGCGTTTGAGGGAGGAAATTTGCGATTCGTATTCAGCTTCCTCAAGCGCCGCCGTTTGTACCGCGGCGTGCAGTGCTGCGGGTTCCATGGATGCTACTGCAGAAATTTTGTGTCCGGCGTGCACCAAAACGGCCACATTCAATAACTTTTTTAAGTCATCGTCTGAGTACAAACGGATGTTCGTATCCGTTCGCTGGGGTTCCACCAGGCCGTAACGCTGCTCCCAAATGCGCAATGTATGCGCTTTGATCCCGGTCAGGTTCTCCAGGTCCTTTATGCTGTATTTGCCGTTCATTCCAATTGCTAATAACGACTGTCGGACAAAATGGTTCATTACCGAGTACTTTTGCAAAAAAATATTCATGGGTAGACTCGACGAAATTCAGCGCCGGAGAACATTTGGCATCGTATCCCACCCGGATGCGGGCAAAACCACGTTGACGGAGAAATTGCTGCTTTTCGGTGGAGCCATTCAAGAAGCGGGCGCCGTTAAGTCCAACAAAATAAAGAAGGGGGCCACCTCTGACTTCATGGAAATCGAACGCCAACGGGGAATTTCCGTAGCAACTTCCGTGATGGGTTTTGAGTACAAGGGTCGGCAAATCAATATTTTGGATACCCCGGGTCACCAGGATTTTGCTGAGGACACCTACCGTACGTTGACCGCGGTGGACAGCGCCGTTGTGGTGGTGGACGTGGCCAAGGGCGTTGAATCGCAAACGGAAAAGCTGGTTCAGGTTTGCCGCATGCGCGCCACCCCAATCATGGTGTTTGTCAATAAAATGGACCGCGAAGGCCGCGACGCCTTTGATGTACTGGACGAAATCGAATCCAAATTAGGCTTGCGATTGTGTCCACTGAGTTGGCCCATCGGCATTGGGCAACAGTTTCAGGGGGTCTATAATTTGTGGGAGAAAAAGTTGGAGCTCTACGTGGGTTCCAACAAACAAAAAGTTCAGGATTCCATTGCGTTCGACGATTTAACCGATCCCGCGCTGGAAGGACATATTGGCCAAGCCGCTGCGGTTGCCCTCCGCGAAGAATTGGAACTGGTGCATGGGGTTTATCCGCAGTACGACCAAGCTGCTTATTTGCGTGGGGAAATTTGTCCGGTGTTTTTTGGTTCTGCCTTGAACAACTTTGGTGTTCGCGAACTTCTGGATTGCTTTGTGGAAATCGCCCCGACGCCCCTGCCCAAAGCTGCTGAAGAGCGCTTGGTGTTGCCGGAAGAGCCAAAATTCTCGGGATTTGTTTTCAAAATTCACGCCAACATTGACCCCAACCACCGCAGCAGAATTGCGTTTGTGAAGGTGGTGAGCGGTACGTTTCAAAGGAATACCAATTACCTGCACGTTCGGGAGGGTAAATCACTGAAATTCAGCTCACCAACCACATTTTTAGCCTCCAAGCGATCCGTTGTTGAAGAAGCGTATCCGGGCGATATTGTGGGCTTGCCGGACACGGGTTTGTTCCGCATTGGGGACACCTTGACCGAGGGCGAAAAGTTGCACTACACCGGAATCCCCTCCTTTTCACCCGAGCATTTTCGGTTCATTAACAACGCAGACCCGTTGAAATCCAAGCAGTTGGCCAAGGGAGTGGATCAGTTGATGGACGAAGGGGTTGCGCAGCTGTTTACCTTGTTGGTGAACGGACGCAAGATCATTGGAACCGTGGGTGCGCTGCAGTACGAGGTTATACAGTACCGATTGGAACATGAATACGGGGCCAAATGCAGCTACGAACCCTTCTCTGCCTACAAAGCATGCTGGATTGAATCACGCGATCCCCTGCAACTGGCAGAATTTAAGAAACTTAAGCAACGGTACCTGGCGGAAGACAAGTACGGAAAGTTGGTGTTCTTGGCAGACTCAGCGTTCTCCTTGCAAATGAGTCAGGAGAAGTTCGACGGTTTGACGTTCCACCTAAAATCTGAGTACTGAGTTGCCTTCGCCCGGGTTCTAGAAAGGGCCAGAGCACAAAAAAGGGGCCTTCGCTTGCGCGAAGGCCCCTTTTTTTTGATTGCCGTATACCTTACTCAGCAGCTTTCTCCATCTGAGCCATAACCAAATTGCTCACGCCCATGTTGGAGAAACCACCATCGTTGTAGAGATTCTGCATGGTGACCCGACGCGTCAAATCCGAGAACATCGCCACACAGTAATTGGCGCAATCCTCTGCAGTAGCGTTGCCCAAAGGAGACATCTGTTCTGCGTAGGATAAAAACCCATCAAAACCTTTAACCCCGCTGCCGGCGGTTGTTGGCGTGGGAGACTGACTGATGGTGTTGACGCGGACTTTGTTGCGCACTCCGTAGTGGTAACCAAAGCTGCGGGCCACGCTTTCCAAATAAGCCTTGTTTTCGGCCATATCGTTGTAGTCCGGGAACGTACGTTGTGCAGCCATGTAGCTCAAAGCCAACACACTGCCCCATTCGTTTAACGCATCCATTTGGTAGGCCGTTTGCAGCACCTTGTGAAAGGATACAGCGCTCACGTCCCAACCCTTCGTCAAGAAATCGTAATTCAAATCCGTGTACGGACGGCCCTTACGAACATTAACACTCATCCCGATGGAATGCAAAATGAAATCGATTTTGCCACCGAAGTGCGCTTGAGCGGTTTCAAACAGATTTTTCAAATCCTCCAAACTGGTGGCGTCTGCGCCCACAACGGGTGAATTGGTCTTTTCCGCCAAAGCGTTGATTTCGCCCATGCGCATGGCCATGGGGGCGTTGGTCAATACCAAGGAAGCACCTTGTTCGTGGCACTTTTCGGCCACTTTCCACGCAATGGAGTCGCTGTTCAAAGCACCAAAAACGATGCCTTTCTTGCCTTTGAGTAAGTTGTTCATGGTTGCAAAGATACGAAAATCAATTCCCGAGCATTTTCCAATGCGGCTGGAGTTACGGTGGCCCCAGAAACCATCCGAGCCACCTCTTCTACTTTTTCCTCCGAAGTCAACAAGCGCAAGCGCGTTTGCGTATTTCCGTCGGACACTTCCTTTTCAATACGCCAATTGGTGCTTCCCGCAGCTGCAACTTGAGGTAAATGGGTGATGACGACTACTTGTAGCGATTGGGCCATTTTGCGGAAAATAGCCGCCACGTGGGATGCCGTTGACCCGGAAATCCCGGTGTCGATTTCGTCAAAAAAGATTGTTTTCAACCCTTTTCCCTGAGCAAAAACGGCTTTCAGTGCCAACATGACGCGACTGCGTTCCCCACCGGATGCGGACTTTCGCACTTCCAACAGCGGCGTTCCTGGATTGGCGGAAAACCAAAGCTCTACGAGTGTATTGCCGCGTTCGGAGTCCACCTTGGACCGTTCCACACGAACTTCAAAACGGGCATGGGGCAAATTGAGATCGTGCAAAAGCGACAAGACTTGATTCGCCGCACCCGATGCGATTTCTTGGCGCGCACTGTGAACGGCATCTGCAGCCATCCGGTAGGCCTCTTCCGCACGTGAAACCTGAGCGGCCAAGCGCTCCAAGTTGCCCTGCGCTCCAGAAATGGCCTCCAACTGTTCCTCCAATTGCAACCGATAATCCACCAACTCAGACGGCTGCGCACAGCGGTGCTTGCCCATCAATCGGTGCCATACGGCCAACCGGGTTTCCAGCTGTTCCAAAAGACGGGGATCTTCCTCTACCGAACTCCACTTTCGCTCCGCTTCGCGCGCCACGTCCCGTAATTCTTCCACTGAGGCCCGCAGACGAGCGGACCATTCTTGGGATTCAGAACCGGTATCGCCGGATGCGTCGATGGCCTTGGCGGCGCGCAGCAGTAAATCGGAGGCACCCTCTTCGCCTTCAATACTCATTAAAAGAGCGTCCAAAGCTGACTTCAATCCGGAAGCATTCGCCAACAACTGGTGCTGTTCGTGCAGGGATTCGTACATCCCCGCTCCCACTCCGGCTTGAACCAATTCGTCGAATTGAAAACGTAAATAGTCTACATCTTGAGCACCTTTAAGCGCATTTATTGCTTCGGATTGCTCGCGTTTGGCAGTCGACCATTCCCGGTAGGCGTTGCGCACCAATTCCACTCGATCTGCTGGAGTGCCTAGTCCGTCCAATAAATCCAACAAAAAATCCGGATGCGTCAAAAATGCGGTCTCGCGTTGGGAGTGAACGTCAATTCGACGCCCCATCCAGTCGTTCAGAACGTCTAAAGTTACCGGTGTATCGTTGATGAACGCACGGGATTTGCCTCCGGGCGCCAACTCCCGACGAATGGTAGTGAGCGGCGCGTAATCCAAACCTTGCTCTTCAAACCAGGTCTGCCAAAATTCTTCTACCTCTACGTCCAACTCCACCACGCTCTTTTTGCTGGTGTCTTTCAGGACCGATAAGTCTGCTCGACCGCCCAAAACGAGTTGTAAAGCGCCTAGAAAAATACTCTTTCCCGCACCGGTCTCGCCCGTCAGGACGGTCAAACCGACGGGCCAATCCACCTCCAAACGGTCGATTAAGGCAAAATTGGATATCCGTAGAGAAGCAATCACCTTGCTAAGGTAGTACGTCTACCGCTGCTTGCCCAAGTTTAAATACTTACTTGCGTTTGTAGCGTCCAGCTGCTGCAAAAAGGCCACTAAATCCGTAACTGGCACCGATGGACCTCCGGAAAAAATACTCAACAATTCGTCGGCCTTGCTGTCGATGGCCCATTGAAGCAAAAATAAGTTGGGCTGCTTGCTGTACAATGGTTTCCAGGCCATTACAGCTGTCTTGATGGCCTCTTTAGCGGCTAGCTGTGTTTCCGGATTGTATAACTTGTCCAATCCTTTTCGGTGGTAGTCCGTCCACGAAGCCAAAAAAGGAGCATTGGATGGGTTCTGTAGGTCCTCAATCAGCCAAAACCGGTTTTTGATGCCGTCGAATCGGGTCCAACCGCGCCCTGCATTAGCGCTCTGTGCATTGGCTACCACGTTGGAGGCCAAGTCAAAAAAAGCTTTACCGCTACCCGCTTGAAAGGATTCTGCCTCCAAACCCAAGGATAGATAGGCGTAAAAAGCAACAATGGAGGTCAGATTGGAACTGTGCCGCTGCGGGGAGAACTCTAAGATGCTGTTTTCCACGTACGTCACCTGAATGTCCGGATCCAAAAAGAAGAGCAAATTGCTCTGATAATCTGATTTGTATACGGGTCGACTGAACTTAATTTGCAAGGTTCCGGTCATGTTTCCGGATGCTTGATTGTATTCCGTTATGTTGAACACCAAAGAACCTTGCATGCGTTCCACAAAATCTGTTTCGCGGGTGCTCCACTTGGTGCTGTTGGCAAATTCCTGAAGCGACTGCTCCATGGCCTCAAAGACCGACCGATCGGTGGTTTGAATGTTTTGCGATTGCACGCGCACCTGCAACTGAAGGTCTTGCCCCGCTACGGATACCGTCCCAAAAACGAAAAATGCCAATGCGGCAAAAAGAGCAGTTGGCCTCATGTCCTTAGTCTTGTTGATTCCACTTCCAATCGGACGAAGCCCGCTCCACCATCCACTGCGCCAACGCTTGTTTGGGACGTTGTTCTACGGGCGTAGCGCCGGATTCATCCAGCCAAATCCCGCCATTTTCGTCTGCCCCCATGCCGGCATTCTGATGTCCTAATTCGTTGAAAAAGAGAGCATCGCACCCCTTTCGTTCCATTTTTTCTTTGCCCCGTTCCACGGCTCCGGCTTCCTCTAGGGCAAAGCCCACCACGCGTTGGTTCGGCTTTTTGTGAGCTCCTGCCCAAGCCAAGGAATCCGAATTTTCCACCAAGTCTAGACTGACTGGAGTACCGTTTTTCTTGTGTTTGCCATCAAGCAGATGCGCCGGGCGGTAATCCGCAACTGCAGCGCTGAAGAAGGCGGCGTCCACTTGGGGGAAATACTCCTGAACTGCAAGAAATAGGTCTTCGGCCGTTTGGATTCTGATGGTACGGATGGACGGGAAAGACGGCACTTCAGCGCCGGGGCCTACCAAGGCGAGCACTTCTGCACCGCGGTATGCCCACTCCTCTGCCAACGCTTTGCCCATTTTTCCACTGCTTCGGTTGCCCAAATAACGCACCGAATCCCAAGGTTCGTGCGTCGGACCTAGGGTAATCAACACTTTTTTGCCGCGAGCAGGTCCTTTTTGTGCAAAAAAATGGGCCACGTGCTGTACCAATTCCTCAGGTTCCGGCATGCGCCCTTGACCTTCCAAGCCGCTGGCCAAAAAACCGGTGGCGGCGGGTAGGACGAGGTGTCCAAAATCCGCCAATCGGTTTAAGTTGTTAAGAACAGCCGGATATCGGTACATGTCCAAGTCCATGGCCGGCGCCCATACCACCGGGCATTTAGCGCTGAGGACAACCGCCGAAAGGAAGGAACCGCACGCTCCTTGTGCTGCTTGAGCGAGGGTGTTGGCGGAAGCTGGAGCGATCAAGATCAAATCCGCCCACATCCCCCACTCCACGTGGTTATTCCAAAGTGAACCGGAAGCTCCCTCCACAAATTCCACAGCTACCGGATGTTCGGAAAGCGTAGAAAGGGTTAGAGGAGAAACAAAATCGGCGCCGGCTCGTGTCAGTGCAACACGTACCTCAGCGCCTGATTTTTTTAACAACCGCACCAAATGCGGAGTTTTATAGGCTGCGATGCTGCCGGTAACCCCCAGCAGAATGCGCTTCCCTTGAATCGGATTCATTATTCCGCTGTTCCCTCAATTTCGGGGTAGCGGAAGTATACCTTGCCTTCCAACCACTCTTGAGTGGCCATATTCACCGGCTTGGGCAATGCTTCGTAGAATTTAGATACTTCGATCTGTTCTTTGTTTTCAAATACTTCCTCCAAAGACTCCACGTGCGTGGCAAATTCCTGCAATTTGTCTTGCAACTCGGCGCGCAAATCATCGTTGATTTGCTCTGCACGGCGGGAAATCAAGGCTACTGCCTCGTACAAGTTGTCCGTAGCTGCATCCAACTCGTTGAAGTTGCGGGTGATGGTTGTACGGGGAGCGTTGATTTTCTTGTGGTCCATTTCCAAACTGCAATTAGGGTTGCAAAATTACGAATTTTTTTGCAAATACGCGTCAATCTTGGTTTGGATACGCTGCAGTTCCTTCACAAAGCGTCCTTCTGGAAATAAAGACACGGCTTCGCGACACGCCGTTTGAGCCTCCTTCATCCGCAGGGGCTTTTTCTCGTCAACGCTGTTTTCCGCCAGGCGGAAAGCCGCATCGGCCTTGAGGTACAGGGCTTCCTCCCGGTACGGGGCATCCGGGAACTCGGCTAAGGTATTGGAAAAAGCCACCACCGCAGCGGCATAACGCTGGGTTCGGTGGTACTGTTTGGCAATTTCGAACGACTTGGTTTCCAATCGACTCCGCAGAACGTCCATCCATTCGTTGGCTTCGGGAACGCGCGGATGCTGGGCGTGTGTGTTGATGAACAATTGCAATTCGTCCATTGCCTTATATATGGGTGCCGGATCCAGGCTACTCGACGGGGCATCCAAATACATGCAGTAGGCACTCATGTACGCGGCCTCGTTGGCCTCCGGGTGGCGAGGGAAGGTTTTGGAAAATTGCTTGTAGTGGTACTGCGCCAAGATGTAGTCGCGCTGAGCATACAAGGTTTTGCAGTAGTAGAGGTAAACGTCTTGCGCCTTGCTGGTACCCCGATACGTGGTCAGCAATTCGTCCAATAGTGCAAAGGCCTGGTTGTATTTTTTCGCATTGTAATACTCAATGGCCTTGTTCAATTTGAACTCGTTGTCGGTGCTCTTCAAAACCTGATTGTAGTCACCGCAGGACGTCAGAGCCAACAGCAAACCCAATGCAACAAGAACGGAACGGATACTTTTCATGGAGCGCAAACTTACGATTTGGCGCGGACGTAGTCCGGCAGTTGTGGATTTTCCCGAAACCGTCGCAGCAAATCCTGCACCAAAGTTTCGGTTTCGTCCGGAAAAAACACGGGATGTCCACGTTCCATTTCCAGCCAATTACTCAATTTTTGGAGGTCTTTGGGCCGATGAAGACTGCGCAAAACGCGTGCGCCCAATTTTTTGGCTTCTTCAGCATTGCACGCCTGTTCGTACTGGCCGGCAATCGGAACAACCGCCACGGCAGCACCCAAAAAAAGCGCTTCTGCCGGCAGTTCAAATCCAGCGGAACACAGTACGTGACTGGCGTGGGACAGTCGATTCAAAAAAGCATCTTGATCAATGGGATGCCAATTAACGTGCTTCGGAGTGTTTTTGGGGAGCGAAGAGCCTGGCCGCACAAAAACGTGCCAAGTACGTTGGCTCAACTCCGCCAAAACCGGAAGCAGTACCTCCGGGGCATAAGCGGGTAAGTAGACCAATACGGATCCGTCCACAGCACGCTTCAGTTGGCGAACGGCTGGGCGAATGACGGGAGTCCGGTAGTTGGTTCCCTGGTCCACAAAATGAAATCCCAAACAGCGGTTTGCGGGGGCAAAATTCGCCAACACCCATTCTGCCAAAGGATCCTGGTGCTTGGGGCGGGCCGCCTGGGGATGCCGAACGCCTGCTTGGTGGCTGACGTCGACGATGGGAACTTTGCGCCACTTGCAGGCGTATGCGGTTACGGGCTCAAAATCGTTGATTACCAAATCGTATTCAGTAACGGGTGCTTCTTGTATGGAACGAAGGAGTCTCCACCAGGAATTAGCCCAGAATGTTTGGAACCAGTCAATGCCTCCGTTTTTTCCATACCGAAAGGAGAAACCTTCGTAACGCTCCCGAGGAGGCACGGGTAAAGCCACGTCCAGCAAGGTGCCGGACACGACCAAATCCAAGCGAACATTGGGTTGCGCCAGCAAGAGCGGAACTAGGGCTTGTGCCCGGGCAACATGACCGTTCCCGGTGCCTTGAACAGCGTACAGCAGGCGCAAAGGCGTCATGCGAGTTGGGCCACCCGAGTGCGCAATTGGCCGTTTAATTCAGCAGACACCGGAACCAAAGGCAATCGAAGAACGTTTTCGCACAAGCCCAAATGCGCTAAGGCCGCTTTAATCCCACCGGGATTCCCTTCCGCAAAGAGCAACTGAGTGAAGGTAAATAAATCGTAATGAGCACGTTGAGCATCTTCCATTCGACCGGATCGGGCGTCCCGAACCATTCCACTGAACAACCGTGGGTAGGCCTGGCCGCTGACGCTAATGACGCCTTTTGCACCGCTGGCCAACAAAGGCAGAGTGAGGTTGTCGTCGCCAGAGAGGACATCAAAACCGGCCGGGGCAGACTGAATGATGGCCATGGCTTGCTCCAAATTTCCACTGGCCTCTTTCATGGCCACGGCGTTGGGGCAGTCTTGGGCCACACGCAACACGGTGTTGGCTACTACGTTGGAACCGGTACGACCGGGTACGTTGTACAAGATGACGGGAGCATCGGTACTGCCGCATACCGCTTTGTAGTGCTGGTAAATTCCTTCTTGGGTAGGCTTGTTGTAGTACGGGGAAACGCTTAGAACGCCGGTATAACCACTCGGTAAGCCTGCTTCCAGCTGCGCGCAAACGGCAGAGGTGTTGTTGCCTCCAACACCCACCACCAAAGGAATGCGCCCGCTGTTGGATTCCGCAACGGTCTCCAAAACTTGCTTTTTCTCGTCGGAGGTAAGGGTTGCAGTTTCACCGGTGGTCCCCAAGGCCACCAAAAAGTCCACACCTCCGTCAATGGAGTGGTTTACCAAGCGTGCCAACGCCTTAATATCCAGAGATCCGTCGGCTGCAAAGGGAGTCACCAGGGCCAAGCCGGTCCCTTGAAATGGATTGTGTCTCATGAGGGTATAATTCTTAGTAAGTAGGACTCTAATTCCGGTAATCGTTCTTCTAAAGTGGCAACATCAAAAGGCATCATGACGTTGTAAATGGATGCTGTATTTGGGGGACCCACGCGAATGGCGGCACGGGCGTGTGCCAAAACAAAAGCATTGGGGCTGAAGGGGTCGGAATCCAAATTCAGAACGACATCAAAGTCCGTTTGGATGAATTCCAGTGAGTCGCCGCGTGAAGGAGTTCCATCCCAACCTAAGTCGTCCAAAAAAAACAACTGTCTGCCGGAAAAAATGGTGTGCTTGTCTCGTCGCGTTCCGGTGTAACCCAGCAATTTAACCGACTTGCCTTGGAGCTTCCACCGGTCTGTTGCCTTGCGGACCAGATCCAACGACTCCTCGGATTGTGCATCAAACACCACCCCAATCCATTTGGCTCGCTCCCAACCGATCCACGGAAGCGTGGGTTTCGGCCGCTCCAAATGCTGGCGCAAGCGAAAGTGCCAGTAGCGCGTGCGTAGGTCGGCAATCCACTTCATTCGTTTTGCAGCATTTGGTTGAACTGAACTTCGGAAATTACCTGAACGCCAAGTGATTCTGCCTTGGCCTTTTTTGCCGGCCCCATCCCCTCACCGGCCACTACAAAATCTACCTTAGCGCTCACGGAACCCACTACGCGGCCTCCGTTCGCTTCAATGGTTTCCTTGATGCCATCCCGGGTATAACCGGTGAAAACACCACTGACCACAAAGCTCTTGCCCTGAAGGGCATTGGAAACGGTGTGGCTGCCGTCGATTTCCATGCGCAAACCGGCCGCCTTTAAGCGCTCCACCTCTATTCGACTGCGGTCGTCGGCAAAAAAAGCGCGAACGGACTCCGCTATTGCGGGACCAACTTCGTCTGCTTCTTGCAAGGAATTCAGGTCTGCCTCTGCCAAAGCGTTTATGTTGCCCCAGTGGCGAGCCATTTTTTTAGCAACGGTCTCGCCCACGTGGCGAATGCCCAGTCCAAAAAGGACGCGTTCAAAGGGCACCTGCTTGCTGGCCTCCAAAGCCAACTGAACATTTTGGAGCGACTTTTCCTTAAAGTTAGGCAAGAGGTACCAGTCTGATTCGCTCAGGTAGTACAGGTCCGACGGTTGTTGCACGAGTCCCCGATCCAGCAGAGCTTGTACGGTCTCGGTGCCCAAACCCTCCAAATTGAGGGCGCGTCGGCCCAAAAAATGCACCACCCGGCCGTGGCGCTGCGGCATGCAACCGATTGCATTGGGGCAGTAGTGCTGGGCCTCTCCCTCTTGGCGAACCAGCGCAGTACCGCACTCCGGGCAGTTTTCCGGGAAACGCACGGACAAGGCTCCGGCCGGACGCAGGCCGGGCTCTACAGCGGTAATTTTGGGGATGATTTCACCGCCTTTCTCCACCCAAACGGTGTCTCCCAAGTGGAGGTCCAAGGACCTGATGATGTCTTCGTTGTGGAGACTGGCGCGCTTGACCACGGTACCGGCCAACAGAACCGGCTCCAGTTGGGCCACGGGAGTTACCGCGCCGGTGCGCCCTACTTGGTACACCACGGCTTCCAAACGCGTTGTTTTCGCCAATGCTTTGTACTTATAGGCAATGGCCCAACGCGGCGCTTTGGCCGTGCTGCCTAACCGACGCTGCTGATCCGTGGCGTCTACCTTGATGACGGCGCCGTCGATGCCAAATGGCAGTGCTTCACGATCCGCATCCCATCGATCCAAAAAACGATAAATTTCGTTGCGGTGGTGCGCCACCACAAGCGTGTGATCCGATTCGTTGGGCACTTTAAATCCCCAAGCTTTGAGTTGTTCAAATCCTGATGCATGTGCGGCTACCCCTTCCACACCCACGAGTAGATAGGGCATAAAGGCCAGGCCACGTTTTCCAACCTCTGCAGAATCTTGCAACTTTAAACTGCCGCTGGCTGCGTTTCGCGGATTCATGAACGGCTCCAAATCTTGTTCCCGACGATCGTTGTTGAGGGCCTCAAAAGCGGCAAAGGGCAAGAAAACTTCGCCCCGAACTTCTACCGATTCCGGCGGTGTGCCGTTCAACACCAAGGGTACGGTGGCGATGGTTCGTACGTTGGAGGTGATGTCGTCCCCGGAAACTCCGTCTCCACGGGTGACGGCACGCACCAAACGACCGCCTGCATAGTGCAAACTGAGGGCAATGCCGTCGTACTTCAATTCCCCCACGTAGCTAACGAGCTCTTCCGGCAAGGCCCCTTCCACCCGATCAAAAAAGGCGTCGAGTTCTTCACGGGAGTAAGTGTTTGCCAAACTCTGCATGGGAACGAGGTGACGAACGGCAGCAAACTTTTTAGTGACCGATCCGCCCACGCGTTGGGTGGGACTGTTGGCATCCGCCCACTGGGGATGAGCGCGCTCCAAATCTTCCAATTCACGCAAAAGCGCGTCAAACGCTTCGTCGGACAGCACCGGCCGATCTTCCACGTAGTACCGATGGTTGTGGCGGTGCAGCTCCGTGCGCAAGAACTGAATTCGTTCGTAAACGGGGTCGATTTCCGACGGGATCATGGGGTAAAGATACCGAGCCACTGCGCGTCCACAAAGCGGGATTTTCCAAAAATATCCGCACGAATTTCCGGTGCGGACCATCCCGGCCTAGACACCAATTGAGCAACTTCCGCAGTAAAATCCGTGTGGCATTCCACAGACCACCACCCCCCGGGACGCAACAAGCGCTCGCCCCACTCCACCAACGAGCGGTAAAATAGGAGCGGATCGGTTTGTGGTACAAAGAGTGCGGTGTCGGGTTCGTAATCGCGAACGTGGCTGGCCAACAATTCTCGCTCGGTCTCCGGGATGTACGGCGGGTTGGAAAGCAGCAAATCCAGGGAGGCGATAGCCGACGGCGGAGGGGCCAATGCATCGGCACGAAAGGGCTGTATACCTGGGAACTGGGCGGAATTTAGGGTCAACCACGGCCAAGCTTTCACGTCCCATTCTACGGCATATACAGTGGCTTGGGGCCAAGCCTGAGACAGTCCCGCGGCAATGCACCCGCTGCCGGAGCAAACATCCAAGGCTCGTTCCGCATGCGGGAGCCGTTGGGTCCAATCCATAACCCAGGCCTCTGTCTCCGGACGGGGAATCAATACGCCCGGTCCAACATCCAAACGGACCCCTGCAAAATTCACCCAGCCCAGGGTGTATTGGTAGGGGATTCCAGCGCACAATTGTTGGGTATCCAATTCCCATTGAGCGGCAAAAGCATCGGTAACGGGTTCGTGTTCGTGGAGCATCCACTGCGTTCGGGTCAGGCCCCATCGATCCTGCAACCACGCTTGCCAAATGGCGCGTGCTTCGCGTTCGTCGTGTCCGCCCGCTTGGGCCGCTGCCACAAACCTCTTTTTGGCCTCGTTGCCGTTCATCTGCAGTAACTTTGCTGCATGCAATCTACCCCTGCCGCAGACCGCAAAGGTATGCTCCGCGCCGCGGAGTTGGCCGTGCGCGCTTTGGGGCATACGTCGCCCAATCCGGTAGTGGGTTGCTGTTTGGTGTACTTACCGGGACAACCCAACGAGCGCTTGCTGGCGGAGGGTTTTCACCGACGTTCGGGGGATTTGCATGCGGAGGCTGCTGCCTTGGCTGCCCTTTCCCCTGCAGACCGATTGCTCTTGCCGCAAACTACGGCCTACGTAACGCTGGAACCCTGTGCACACCACGGCAAAACCCCGCCCTGCGCGGATGCCCTGGTGTCCGCCGGAATAGGACGGGTGGTGTACGGCACAGAAGATCCGGATCCACGGGTTTCAGGAAATGGTTTGCGGCGTTTGGAAGCAGCCGGTGTGGCGGTGGAAGCTGCAGCCCCTGAGCTGCAAGACTGGTGCCGTTGGGTCAACCGTCGATTTCTGGTTTCGGTGGAAGAAAAAAGGCCCTATTTAGTATTGAAATGGGCTCAAACCCCGACGGGCGGTATGGATGCTGCCCGAACCCCAGAACATCCGGGCCCCTACCCCGTTTCGTCTCCGGAAGCACAGGTTGTGGTGCACCAATGGCGGGCGGAGGAAGACGCCATCCTGGTGGGCGCACGAACTTGGGATTTGGACCGACCGCAGTTGAATGCGCGCTTGGTGGGCGGTCGCGCTCCCCGTCGGTTGGTGCTGGGCACTCCTTCCACTACTTTACCGCCAGACGTTCTCTGCTTCGCCACGCCAGAAGACGCCTTCGCGTGGTGCACCAAAAATGGAATTCGCTCGGTGCTTGTGGAAGGGGGCTCTTCGGTTTTGGCATCTTTTTTGCGCGCTGGTTGGTGGGATGAGTTGCGGGTTTTGATTCAAGACAGGCCTTGGATTCCTTCCGTTTGGGCGCCGTCCCTACCCGAAAGTGCCCAACGCCTGACCGATTCTGAACAACTAAACCGCGGCTATCCCAAGCAATTAGGTGCCACAGTGTGTCGCGTATACCTTCGTAAAACAGACCCCGCTGATTAATTTACCATGCAGTCCATCCGCATTCTTTTCATCGTTGGATTAGTCTTATTTGCACCATCCGTCCTATTGGGACAGATTTATTATCCGGACGCCCCCCTTGAGTCCCGCACGGACGAAGCAACGCATGCTTGGTTGACCCATCGTCTCCCCTTGCCTCAGGGTTGGACCTACCGCCTGGAACACCAGGAACAAACGCCAACGGCTAACTACCGGCTGTACGGTGTTTATGCCGGCGCGGTGCCTGCGTTTGGACTGCAAGCCAACGTGTGCGTTCGCCGCAACGGTCAAGTTGTTTCTGTTGTTGCGCCTTACTACCCCCGGGCGGAGCAACTGCCTACACCGCTCTGGAAACCTGAACCGTCGGACGAAAATACTCCGGTATATTTCTATGACGAAAACGCGAAAACGTGGCTGACCGCTAGGCAAAACCGGGAGCGCACTTCCGTACCCGAGCACCGCTGGTGGGAGCGTTTTGTGGACGACCAAACCGGAGCAACGTTGTACGAACGCGACTTGTTGGTTCATTTTCAATCGGACGAACGAACTTTTCTATCGGATACCACTGTTTCAGGACTGGTTTTCGATCCAGATCCACTCACTAAGGCCGGAGTTACCTACGGCGGGCAGTACGTGGACCTCAACGACGCCAATGCAGCCGTTTTGGATCCCTTGCGGGTAAACAAGAGCTTCAAAGCTTCCTGGACCGGCACCCAATTCATCTTGAGCTCTGGAGCCGTGGTTATTCAAGACTTTGACCCGCCTACCTCCGCACCCGCAACCTCCAGCACCTCGTCTTTTGCGTTTTCCCGCACGGACAACCGCTTTGAGGACGTCAACGCGTTTTACCACATCCAATCGATCAAAAACCACACCTCTGCGTTGGGTTTTACGGCCGTCCCCTATGCGATCCCCGTAGATCCGCACGCAATCAACGGCCAAGACAACAGCTTTTTTGATTGGAGTACCACCCCCCCGCGCCTCTACTTTGGCGAAGGCGGCGTGGACGATGCAGAAGACGCGGACGTGGTGGTGCACGAATACGGCCACGCCATTTCCCAAGCCATCGTGCCCAATACCAATTTTGGCGACGAACGCAGTTCCTTGGACGAAGCGTTTGGCGATTATTGGGCGGTTAGTTATTCCCGACACCTCAACAACTATGGCTGGCAGCGTGTTTTTGGCTGGGACGGCCACAACGAATTCTGGAGCGGTAGATCTGCGCAAAACGCAACCCAAAAAATGTATCCGGGCCTTTCGTTCTTCAACATTTACGCGCACACCAATGTATTTGTGGACGCCTTAATGCGCAGTTGGCCGCACGTGGGACGCAACGAAATGGACGCCTTGGTACTGGAAAGTGCTCACCAGTGGGCGTCCGGTATGTCCTACCGAACCGCTGCGGAATTGGTTTTGCAGGCAGACACCTTGCGAAACAACGGATCCAACGCTTGGCGATTGCACCGGGACTTTGCCACGTGGCAAATATTAATGCCCAAGGTATCTGATGAAGAGCTCACTACTGCTTTCTCGCGGTATGCCTGGGCTACGGAGGAAGGCTTCGTAGCCACCACGCCTATGGAGGTAACCTGCTCCGACCTCAGCGGACGAAACTTAGGAACAGTTCGTGTTGAAGAAGGCCTGCACAACCTTCGGGCGCTTTGGAACGTACCCCCAGGAACGTATCTGTTGCTTTGGGAAGCCAATGGAGCAAACGGGCATTTCCGCTGGTCTGGCTTTTAACCGCCTTTTATTCCGCTGAGCTTTCTGGAAAGTACGGCCGCATTGCGTTCAATACGGAATCAGGGGCCAGCTTAGGCCTTCCGGTGTCCGTATGGGCAAATACCAATTCGACGGTTGCCAGAGTGAGCCGCTCACCGTTGGGTCCCAAAACCTCGTGGTGGAACTCCAAACGGGTACCCGGCAACTTTTCTACCCGGGTCATCAAAGTGAGTAACTCGTCGTACCGAGCGGGACGGATGTACTTAACGTTTAGGTTCAATACGGGGAGCATGGTGCCCGAGTCTTCCAACTCTTTGTAGCTCAAACCCAGTGCCCGCAACCATTCCACACGGCCTACCTCAAAGTAGGTAGGGTAGTTTCCGTAGTAAACGTATCCCATGCGGTCCGTCTCGGCGTACCGAACGCGAATTTTCGTACTGTGCGAAATCATTAGTACGCTGTATATCAATTATTTAAAACAAAAACACTGGCCTCCGCAAGGATCTTGTTCACATTCTCTTTACACAAAAAAAAACCTAAAATCAAGGGGTTAAACATTTTTTTAATGGCAAATTTATTGACAGCTTTGTGACATCAAAACGACCCCCCGGAATTGGCAAGGTGCCACCCTTCGGAAGTCCAAATGTACTAAGAGAACACCCCCTATGGAACGGAGCGCCGAAGCCGTTTGGAAGAATTGTTTGTCCTTTATCGAGGACAACATCACGCCACAAGCATTTACCACGTGGTTCCTTCCCATCAAGGCGCTTAAGTTGCAAGGTAAAGTGATTACCGTTCAAGTTCCTTCCAAATTTACCTACGAGTGGTTGGAAGCCCACTACATCAAGCTTCTGAAAAGCGCCATCACCAAAGAATTGGGTGAAGATGCCAAGTTGGTGTATTCCATTGTAATGGAAAACACCTACGGGAATACGGAGCCGCAAACGTTGAAAATCCCTTCAACCAACCGGGCACCCATTCAAAATCCACACGTTTCCATGCCGGTGGAAATTGGCGGTGTTGAAGGCATTCGCAATCCTTTTGTGATTCCTGGCCTGAAGAAGGTTCACGTTGAAAGTCAGTTGAACCCCAACTACACGTTTGACAACTACATCGAAGGAGATTGCAATCGTTTGGCTCGGTCTGCCGGCTATGCCGTGGCGAATAAGCCCGGAGGAACCTCCTTCAACCCGTTGCTGATTTACGGTGGCGTAGGATTGGGCAAAACCCATTTGGCGCACTCCATCGGGATCGAAATCAAAGACCGCTACCCGGAGAAGACGGTTCTGTACGTTTCCGCGGAGCGGTTCACGCAGCAATTCATCGACTCGATTCGGAACAACACCAAGAACGATTTTGTGCACTTCTACCAAATGATCGACGTATTGATCATGGACGACGTGCAGTCCTTTAGCGGTAAAGAAAAGACGCAAGACGTTTTCTTTGAGATTTTCAACCACCTCCACCAAAGCGGAAAGCAAGTGGTTTTGACCTCAGACCGTGCTCCCGTTGATCTACAGGGCATGGAGCAGCGTCTGCTTTCCCGCTTCAAGTGGGGATTAAGTGCTGACTTGCAAAAGCCTGATTTAGAGACTCGAATTGCTATTTTGCGCAAAAAACTCTACACCGACGGCATCGAGATGCCCGAGGACGTAGTGGAATACCTGGCCTACTCCATTCACTCCAGCGTGCGTGAGTTGGAAGGGGCACTCATTTCCTTGTTAGCTCAGTCTTCTTTGAACAAAAAGAAGATTACGGTTGAGTTGGCGAAGCAGATGATCGACAAGTTCGTCAAGAACACATCGCGCGAGCTGAGCATCGACTACATCCAGAAGGTGGTTTGCGATTATTTTGACATGCCTACGGAGCTTCTTAAGAGCAAAACCCGTAAACGCGAAATCGTTCAAGCCCGTCAATTGACCATGTTCTTTGCCAAGCAATTGACAAAGAGTTCGTTGGCCACCATTGGTGCACAATGCGGAAACAAGGACCACGCCACCGTGCTGCACGCTTGCCGTACGGTCAATAACCTGTCGGAAACCGACAAGCGCTTCCGCACGTACGTGGATGAATTGCGCAAAAAACTGACCTTGGCTTAAGTGCTTCTGCTGGCCCCCACTTTCTTGGGGCCTGCCCCGGCGTCGGACCTTTTCCCGCAAAAACTGCTGGACGCTGTTTCTTCCGCGCGCTATTTTGTGGTGGAGAACAGCAAAACGGCACGTCAACACCTCAAACTTCTTCATCCGGGAATTGTTCAGGCTGATTTGGTGGTGCACGAATTGGACAAGCACCATCCCGAACAAGGTATTCGTTCCTTTTTAACCCCCGCTGCCGCCGGCGAAACCGTGGTTTTGATGTCTGAAGCTGGCGTTCCCGGGGTGGCCGACCCCGGTGCTTTGGTGGTAGCGGAGGCACACCGGATGGGCATCCGCGTGGTTCCGCTGGTGGGTCCCTCTTCCCTATTGTTGGCACTCATGGCGAGCGGCCTGAACGGTCAACAGTTCGCGTTTAACGGTTACCTGCCCGTTGATGCAGCAGCCCGGAAAAAAGCTTGGCAAGCGTTGGAGGCGCGTTCCTCGCAGTCACCCGGCGTTCCGTCCACGCAGTTGATCATTGAAACGCCCTACCGAAACGGGGCTACTTGGGAATCTGCCTTGTCGGCATTGCAGCCGGAAACGCGCTTGTGCGTCGCGGTAGATTTGACCCTTTCAACGGAGTGGATCTCCATGCGGACGGTGCGGGAATGGCGGACGGTGGCCGCACCCAACCTGCACAAACGACCCTGTATTTTTCTGATTCAGGCGGCTGGACGGCGCTGAAAATATCTTGCGCAGGCAATCGTTGGCAACGGTGCCGAAAACATTTTTGGGTCATTGTTAAACGAATTGGGGTATTTTTAATCCAATGACCATGATGGAATTGAAAATCACCTGCTCTAGGCTCCGGTGGGTCGCTGCGTTGGGAGCAACAGCGCTTGTGTTTGTAGGTTGTCGTCCGGAGGAACCAACGGATCCGGTGGCGGCAGCATTGAACTTGCCCAGCGAACCCTACAACTACAGCAATCCGCAGGTTCCTGCTCATTTTGCAACAGCCAACGTCCTCAATCGGGACAACACGCCTTTTACCAATCCAGTTACCGATCACGGCGCCACCTTAGGCCGTGTCTTGTTTTACGACAAAACCTTCAGCAAGAATCGGTCGGTATCGTGTGCTTCTTGCCACCACCAAAATTTAGGATTTGGCGATACCGCAAGGCTCAGTCGCGGATTTGCGGGTAGCCGGACCGGACGCCATTCCATGGGATTAGTCAATTCCCGCTTTTACACCAACGGCAATTTCTTTTGGGACGAACGCGCTTCCTCCTTGGAACAACAGGTTTTGATGCCGTTTCAAGATCCTGTGGAAATGGGCATGACCTTGGATTCTTTGGTGGCGCGGGCACAACAAAAAGCTTATTATCCTCATTTGTTTGAGCAAGCATTTGGTACGACTGAAATCACGACGGACCGCATAGCGCGTGCTTTAGCACAGTTCGTGCGCAGTATTCTGGCCTACCAAAGCCGGTACGACGCAGGACGTGCGCAGGTCAATGGACCTGCTGCAGCCTTCCCAAACTTTACCGCGCAGGAAAATCAAGGAAAAAACTTGTTCTTTGGAATAGCACCCGGTGGCGGCCCCCCGGCCCCCGGCGCGTGCGTTGGGTGCCACGGTTCTGAGGCATTCACGGCACCGGGACCTCGAAACAATGGCCTGGATCTGGCTTCTACGACGGACTTGGGACTGGGGCAAACCACTGGCAATGCGGCGCAGAATGGATTGTTTAAAGTTCCGTCTTTGCGCAGCATCGGCCTCCGTCCGCCCTACATGCACGACGGCCGTTTTAAAACGTTGGAAGAAGTGGTGGATCACTACAGCACCGGTGTGAAAAACCACCCCAATTTATCCCCGGAATTGCGGACTCCGAACGGAACACCCTTAAACCCCAATTTCAGCCCGGCGCAAAAAGCGGCTTTGGTGGCGTTTTTGCACACCTTGTCCGACGACGCCTTGAGCAACGATCCGAGGTTCCGCAATCCGTTTAAGTGAGGGTTTTCGGAGTTTAGTTAAAGTGCTGACCCATTGACGCGTCGCCACCGCTTAAACAATTGAATCACCGCAACGGGTGACTCCAAATGGGGGGTGTGCCCGTTGTGCGGTTTGATCAAAAGCGTGGAGCCGGGGATGGCACGTTGCAGTTCTACACCGGAACGCAAGGGAATTAACGCGTCGTTGGCGCCCCAAAGCAGGATTGTGGGTATTCCTTGCGGGAGTTTCATGCTGCGAATTTCTAGCTCTCGTCGCTTCAACACCCGGAGCAAGGAGCGCTGGGCGGTTGGGTTCTTTTGTTCCATGGCCTCCAATATTTTCTCACTTAGTGCTTTGGGCAATGGAACATCTCGACTGAAGGTGAGCCGCATCAGCAGCGGTAAATCCGACGGATCCGACGGCACCAAGACGTGCTCAATGGGTTTGCCCGCTTCGCGTTCCACCGAATCCAATACGGTTCGCGGAAAGAAGGGATTGAGTGGGTCCAATAGCAATAAGGAGCGCACCCGGCTGGGGCCGGCGCGCTCCGCAAGCGTCAGCGCCACCAACCCGCCATACGAATGCCCCGCCAATCGAAAACGTTTAATACCCACATGGCGGAGTAAATCCAGGAGTCGATCTGCTTGATCCGACGGCATTAGGGCCGTATCTGCGCCATTGCTTTGCCCAAAAAAGAGCATGTCTGGAATCAAAACATAGGAGGAGTCGGCCAAAGCTAGGGCCTGAGGCTCCCATTGCGCTGCCGGAAAGGGCCCAAAGCCGTGCACCAACACCACGGTATCTGGCCCCTGTCCCAAGGAGCGGTAGTAAAGGGTGTCCGTACCCTGTACGTAGGCGTAGCGGCGGGACCCCGCCCAGTCGTACACCCCCTCCGTAGAACGCGTAACGGCCTCCTTGGGTTGGCAGGAGGTACTAACGCAGGCGAACGCCAGCAGCACCAAGGCGAGACTGAAAGGAATAGAGGCTTGCTTCATCGGTACTTAAATATACGTCCTTCTGTGCACGCATTGCACCCTTTCGTCGCCGCGCGAACCACCCTACCTTTGCCTCATGGACTACAGACACGCCTTGGGCCAAACCGACGACACCATCGTGGCCGTAGCAACGGCCGTGGGCCAAGGCGCCCTGGCCGTACTACGTGTGAGTGGACCCCGATCCTGGGAACTGGTGGACGCCTGTTTCAGCGCCGCAGGCAACACTCCGTGGCTGCAGCGTTCGCCGCGTACCGCCGTGTTTGGAACTTTTGCCGCGCCGGACGGATCTACCCTGGATGAGGTTTTGGCACTGGGCTTTCGTGCACCTTCTTCCTTCACTGGCGAAGACAGCGCGGAACTCAGTTTCCACGGTTCTCCGTACATTGCCCGAACGGCTTTGAGCAGCTTGATTGCCGCTGGCGCCCGTTTGGCGGAGCCCGGAGAGTTTACGCGCCGCGCATTTTTGAACGGAAAGATGGACCTCAGTCAGGCAGAGGCTGTGGCAGACCTGATTGCATCGGAAAGTGCTGCAGGTCATGCCGTTGCGTTTCGTCAATTAAAAGGATCGGTGAGCCGACGCATGGACGAACTCCGCACGGAATTGATCGACACCACGGCCCTTTTGGAGCTGGAACTGGATTTTTCCGAGGAGGACGTTGAATTTGCTTCCCGCGATCGACTGATGGCACTGTTGGCGGATTTGCAAACCGAAGTAGCCCAACTTTTGGAAACTTTTGTTTTGGGACAAGCGCTGAAGGAAGGCGTCCCCACGGCTCTCTTGGGCGCCCCCAACGCGGGCAAGAGCACGTTACTCAATGCCCTGCTTCGGGAAGATCGTGCCCTGGTGAGCGCCGTACCCGGAACCACGCGGGACACGGTGGAAGAGCGCTTCACCGCGGGCGGAATTTTATTCCGACTGGTGGACACCGCGGGAATTCGGGAGACCGACGAAACGGTGGAACGCTTGGGAATTGAGCGTTCCCAGGAGGCTGCCCGAAGAGCCGCAGTACAGGTTTTGGTAGTGGATGCCGCCGTATGGAACGCAGATCCGCAACCCACCCTAGATCTTTGGGCCAAGTTGGAGACCTGGAACCCACAAAGCCACCGCGTTTTGGTGTTCAACAAAGCGGACCACGAACTTCCGGAAGCTCCGCCCGATGGTGCCCTGGTACTTTCTGCCGCCACCGGCGCGGGCGTTGCCGAATTGGAAACGGCACTGGCCCACTGGGTGACCCAGAATCCTGCTTACGGTGCCGATACCGTTGTTTCGCATGCCCGCCACGCCGCAGCCCTGCGGGCCGCAGCGGACAGCCTGTCCCAAGCAGAAAACGCCCTGCGCACCGGCCTAAGCGGCGAACTCGTAGCCATAGACCTGCGCGACGCCCTCCGACATATTGGTTCCATAACCGGTCAAGTGGTGGCCGACGACCTCTTGAGCTCGATTTTTAGCCGGTTTTGTATTGGGAAGTAGGTGTTCATGGAACATGAACTTAGGGCATAGTTGCCATTAAAAACCAAATTGAATGTTATCAATCCAATCCGAAACGCCAGCAAGTCCTTCCGGATCAATTTGTCTTTGGTTTCAGGACCAAGCGCAAGAGGCTGCTGATTTCTATTGCTCAGTCTTTCCAATTTCCCAAATCCTTCAAAAAACAGAATACTCCGTACTCTTTGAGTGCATTGGAATGCGATTTTTGGCGCTAAACGGCCGGGAAGATTCGGGTTTTACTCATGCCGTTTCGTTCGTCATTTCCTGCGCGGACCAAGCAGAAATCGATTACTACTGGAGCACTTTAATTTCCGACGGTGGGAAAGAAGGGTGGTGTGGATGGTGCACGGATCGTTTTGGCGTATCGTGGCAGGTGGTCCCTTCTATGTTGGGTACGTTGCTGTCTGATCCCAAACGGGGCCCGCGTGTTGCACAAGCATTTCGTGCCATGCGAAAGTTTGACTTGCACGAGTTAATGAATCTGTAGGTTTTCAGCCCCACTCCACCACGTGCACAAAAAAACCGCGCCGTTGCCGGCGCGGTTTGTGGATTTCGAGCGTGGATTTCTCCGCTCAATCCGCTCAACGAACGTCCGGAGCTTGCACCCCGGAAGAGCATCATGGGCTGACCAAATTGAAGCTCAAGTTCACGTAAAACGGATTGCCCAAGCTGTTCGTCACCGCGTACGGGTCGTCCCGAAGGATTCCAAAGGCGCGGTAGATTTCCTCACCGTCCACCAAACGATCCACGTCGTAGCGGTAGTTTACGCGGTACCCCGCCTGCAAAGACATCCAAACAAAATTCTTCAGCGAGCATTCGTACACCAAGCGGGCACGAATTTCGCCGCGTCGGATCTCCAATTCCTCACCGCGCAGGTCCATTTGTGCGCTGGAAGCCGACCCCGGATTGTTCCAAAGTCGGTACGACTGCCCTTCCAACTCAAAACCCGCAAACAGCAAATTGCGCGGATTAACGGCGTAGCGCACGTGCGCACGCGCTGGGAACAACATCTCCACGCCCCACTTATTGCGCGCGTCGGTGGCATTGTACAGCACCACCGGGATGTAGTTCAACTCCCCAACGCGGTACGTGCGGGCCACGCCCACCCCCCATTGCTTTTTTTCCGATGGCCGACGTCCGTAGATCACCGCCGCCGAATACTTCAGAAAACGAGCCGGCTGCATACTTAGACGATACGTTCCACTCAAGTCCGCAGAACCTTGAAAAAGAATGAATTCTTTCTGATTCAGGGGCTTAAACAAAGTGGTGTTGACTCCCGCCGTACGCAATCCAAACTGAGACAACGATTGATTCACCGGATTGACCAGGTTTGCGGGATCCTCGTACCGGTACTGCGTGTTCCAGTAGTTCGCGCCCATCTGCCAAACCAAGTTATTCTTGGACACCACGGGAATGTTGCAGGCCAAACGCAAACCGTCTGTGCTGCGCACATTGGCGTCTTCCGCAGCAAACAGGTTGTTGCCGTTAACGATGCTGCTGGCCAAGGCCCCGGCAGACACCGTGTACGGCGCCTGAAAATCGTACCCTATAGAGATCAACTTCGCCGGGCTCAATCCCTCAATTTTGGGGCTGCAAAAACGCTTGGAGCCCTCATCCGCAAAACCGACGTTGGCGTACTGCGAAAAATCGTCCTCCGAAGTGGTGTCCGTTTGTGCCCAAGCGGCGCTTGTGGCTCCCAGCACCAAGCTGAAAGTCAGCGCAGTAAAACGAAACCGACTCATTTCTTGGGAGCAGTTTGTACCACCAAACGCTTCCAAACGTCCGTACGACCCAAGGCCTGAACGCCAATGTAGCCGCGGATGTCCAGGGTGTTCGCATCCTTCATTTTGATGGTGCTGCTGTACGTGCTGCCGTTCAATGGATCGTAAATGGTGCCTTCGCTCCAGGTGTCCTTGCCGCTGTAGACAAAGTCTTTCAGCATGCGGTAGCCCTTCAACGGTGCACTTTTGAGTGCCGGATCTGGGTTGTTCTTGTCCACCTTGGGCAACTTGGTTTCTGGATCGATGGGTTCGATCAACCAAACGATCTTACCGTAGTACTTGGTACCGATTTTCTCAATCTTCACGCGGGCACGGCCGTTGCTCGGTTCCCACACCCCCAACAAACGGTCGCCGGGGTCTGCTTGCTGTTCAAAACTCAATTGGCTGAAACCGATTAGGGCTACGGCCAGGAAAAGGGAAATCTTCTTAAACATTTTGTTGGGATTTAAATAGTAAAGTATTGAATTTTATTTGGTTACAACATCAAAAACCAGGTTGGTTTTGAAGGAGCGGTTACCTTCAAAATCAGCCGCGAAATCGGCATCCAAAACGAGGTAGAAGGTGCTGCCTTGGAAGAATGCAGTAGCGTCTGCCTCCTTGGATACGGAAAGCTCAGCCTGCGTTGCGGCGTCGCCCAAAGGATTCAAAAATGCAGCTTCCACCATACCAACTTCGGGATTGTCAGAAGCCAAACTGAGCACGAACGAACGAACGTTGGCAAAGCCCAGCGAATCGTTGGGAACTACAGTGGCCGAACTCAAGCGTGCGGAACGCACCTCCAAATCGTCGGCACCCAAAAGAGCAGGCAAGTCCACTTGAACCACGTACTGACCTTGGTTGGGACCTTCAAACAAAGGACCTTCCAAAGTAAATTCGAGGTCGTTCAGCTCAATGGGAACGGTTTCTTGCTGGCCAGAACAGGCGGCCAAAAGGACTGCCGGAAGAAGCAGACCCAGGAGTTTGGTTAGTCGCATAGGTTTAATTTTTAATGTTCGTTTCGTCAAATATAGGTTGTAGCCGTCTAGATCTTGTTGAAGCAGGCCGGGAATTGGGTCGCTTAATTTGCACATTGTGCCAGAAGTGAGGGGGTATTTTGCAAAAACTGCAACTGATTCTGCGGAAAACCAACGTAATTTGAACCTTTGTTTTGTACCCTAATGATGAGACGCATCCCCAAACTTTTAGCCCTTTCGGCTCTTCTCCTTGCCTGCACCCAGTGCACCATCACCAACGGAGCGTATTTGTCTGATTTTAAGAAGTCGTACGCCAATGTGGAGGAGCTCAAGAATCAATATCCGCAGTTGGAAACTAAAAGAGCCACTCCGTCGGAGAAGAATACCCAACCGCGAAGTTTGATGAGCGCAGCGCAACCCACAGGCTCCCCCTACCTGAAAGCGCATTTGAAAAACGGCCACGTATTGGTTTTCACGGGGTCTTGGTGGTTGGACGAGGAACGTTCGCTTGTGCGCGGCTCTGCGCTGAACTACGGCCTGGACCGTCGGCTCGTGGGACCCCAGGATTCCGTTGCTTGGGCAGACGTTTCCCTGTTTGAAACGAACCGCCCACTCCCCTCCAACAGCGCCCTGCGCATGGCCTCCATGACCGTTCTGTTTGTAGCAGACGTAGCGCAAGGCATCATTTGCTTCACTGTGGAAAAGGCCTGTTTTGGCTCGTGTCCCACTTTTTACCTCGACGACTCCACCGACGTTCGGGGCGCGGACGCCGAAGGGTTTTCCAACGCCCTCCTCCCCTCTGCCGCCTACGCAGACGTCGATTACTTGGGTACCCGCGAGGTGAAGAACGGTACCGTTTCCCTTACGGTTAAGAACGAAGCACTGGAGACACACGTCATCCAAGGATTGCACCTGCACGCCATTCCGTTGGCTGCGGGCGAGTGTGCCCTTCAAGGAACCAACAAGCGTTTTTACCGAAGCCGACAGGAGCTTCCCTTGCAGCGGGCAACCGCGCAAGAAGGAGACATCACCGATTGGGTTGTAGCGCGCGACGGACGTGAACGGTGGCATCCCGCCAGCTCGGCAAATTTGGCGCAAAAGGAAATGTTAGAGTTTACGTTTGACGCCCATCAATGGGACGGACGCACGCCCTTGGGCGTTTCGGTTGATTTTCGGCAGTCGTTTGTGACGACGTTCCTGATGTACAGCGCCATCGGCTATTTAGGAACGGACTATGCGCACTACCTGGCGCGGGCAGACCGTTCGCCGCGCGCGGTGAATCCGCTTTCTTTTGAGACCGGCATTGGGCGCGCTTTGGGCGGTTTGGAACTTGAATATTGGAACCACCAAACCCAGGAATGGGTGTACGTGGATCGTTTCCACGAGACCGGCCCCATCGCCATCAACGCTCAAACCCTGCCTCTTCCTGCCTTCGCCGCGCACGACGGGGAAATCCGCCTGCGCATGCGCGCCGCTCAAGGTTCGTGGCGACTGGACCGCGTTGCACTTTCCGTTTTGAACGAGGAGGCCTCCCCCATTTTACTGCCCCCCGTTCCTTCTGTTGGGTCCGACGGTTCTGCTCCTTCGCCTCCCCACGCACTGGCACAACCCCTGGCAAAACCCAACGCTCCCGGTGCCGCCGCGGCCCGCGTCAACTTACCGGGCACCACCTACATCCAAACGTTTGCGGGCGATCTTCCCGCCGGCCGAACCGCACTTTTTTTGGAATCCGAAGGGTACTACTTAGAATGGTCCCGGCAAAGTTGGTTGAGCTACCGAGACCTGAGCAAGTTTGCGCAAATGGTCTACCGCCCGGAACACTATTTGAAACAGGTCGCCCCGGAATTTAAGGCCGTAGAAGCGGCAATGGAGGAAGTATTTTGGTCTACCAAGCAGTATTCTAACCCTTTGAATTTGAGCCATGGAAACTAATCTTGCTCTATGTTCACTTTATCAATTTGCTCGCTCCATGGCTGCTCCGATTTTCGGGGTACTTCTGCTTGTCGTCAGCAGTTGTACGGCTCCTTTAGAAATGAAAGAAGCCAGTCGCTTGCCGATGTATTCCGACGTTCAACGTTCCCCCCAAGGTGCTTTGGCTGTGGTTTATCAAGGATTTGGAATTAAGGCTGTGGGGGAACTCATTGCGGTGGACGACAAACGAGTTTACCTTTTATCTCCCTACTCGTCCAGTTCGGGACCTCGGACGGCGCCAACCCTCACGCGCATCAAACGTTCCGAAATCGAAAAAATGCACGTCATTTTTGCGCAGAACAACACCGTACCCATGCGGCGTTTGGCCACAGCCTCCTATGTGTCGGTCTTTTTCCATTTGTTTTCCGCGTTTGTGACCGCTCCCGTCAATTTGCTCTGGATCAACGGAACCTTGGCCCACGACTTGGGCGAATACCGCATGGAAGTTTCGGTAAGCGAGTCAGCGCGCTTCGCGCGCTTCCCCCAAGGCCTGCCGGAAGGCGTAACTTGGGAAACGTTGCGTAACCAACTTTAGAAAATCGTACGATGTCTTTGGCAAATGCCGCATCCCTAATGGGTGCGGTATTTTGCTCTTTCAAGCCGAAAGTACTAGGCCTGAGAACTACGCAACATCGACACAATAGAATTTAAACCAACCTACCTTGTTGGATCTCCACTACCACAGAGGGATCCAATAAAGTGGTGGTGTCTCCCAAGTTTTTCAATTCGCCCTCGGCAATTTTTCGCAAAATGCGGCGCATGATCTTTCCGGAGCGGGTCTTGGGCAAACCTTCCACAAACTGAATCTTATCGGGCTTGGCAATGGCGCCGATGATTCGCGATACGGTTTGGAGGATGTCTTGACGGCTTAATTCTTCGTCGTCGTGCGTGCCTTTGAAAATCACGTACGCGTAAATCCCTTGGCCTTTGATGTCATGTGGGTAGCCCACCACCGCACTTTCCACTACCCCGGCGTGCATGTTGATGGCATTCTCCACTTCGGCCGTGCCGATGCGATGGCCCGAGACATTGAGTACGTCGTCCACGCGGCCGGTGATGCGGTACCTGCCTTCTTCGTCCCGCAAGCAGCCGTCGCCCGTAAAGTAGAGGTTGTCGTACGTGGAGAAATAGGTTTGCCGGCACCGTTCGTGGTCGCCGTAGGTAGTGCGCAGGATACCGGGCCACGGGAATTTGATGCAGAGGTTGCCGCTGACGCCGTTCCCCTCCAGCTCTTTGCCGTTTTCGTCCACCAAAATTGGTTGAATACCGGGCAACGGATAGGTGGCGAACGTTGGCTTCGAAGGCGTGACGCCCGCTAAATTGCTGATGAGTACCCCTCCGGTCTCAGTTTGCCACCAGGTATCCACAATGGGGCATTGGTTGGCACCGATTCGGTCGTCGTACCAGTGCCACGCCTCTTGGTTGATGGGTTCACCGACAGTTCCCAATACTTTTATGGAATCGAGTTTTTTGCCTTCCAAGGGGGCGTCGCCAAAGGCCATTAGGCTGCGGATGGCCGTGGGGGCCGTGTAAAAAATTTCCACGCGGTGTTTTTCCACGATGTCCCAAAACCTACCGGCGTCGGGCCAAGTGGGTATTCCTTCAAACATCAACGAGGTGGCGCCTGCACTCAATGGACCGTACAAAATGTAGGTATGACCGGTAATCCATCCGATATCGGCGGTACAGAAATGGGTCCAACCGCTTTGGTATTGGAAAACGTTGACAAACGTGTAGTTGGCCCAAACCATGTACCCCCCGCAAGTGTGCACCACCCCTTTGGGCTTGCCTGTAGAGCCGGATGTGTACAGGATGAAAAGGAGGTCTTCCGCGTCCATTTCTTCTGCCGGGCAATACGGATTTCCTTGCGTCTCTACTTTTTTGATTTCGTCTTCCCACCAGCAATCGCGGCCCTTGAGCATGGACACCGGTACGCGAGTGTGTGTGGCAACGATCACGCGTTTTACGGAAGGGCACGCCATCAAGGCGTCGTCAATGACGCTTTTTAATGGAATAATCTTGTTGCCTCGGAGTGCCCCATCCATAGTGATAATGGCACAAGCTTGGGCGTCTTGGATGCGGTCCGCAATGGACTGGGCGGAAAACCCTCCAAATACAACCGAGTGAACCGCGCCAATGCGCGCACAAGCCAAAACCGCAATGGCCAATTCTGGCACCATGCCCATGTAAATACACACGCGATCACCTTTTTGAATTCCGTTGTTTTTGAGAACGTTGGCGAATTGCATCACCTTAAAATGCAACTCTTTGTACGTCAATACCTGGTGGTCATCGTCCGGGTTGTTTGGCTCAAAAATCAAGGCCGGCTGATCGCCCAATGCGGGAAGATGCCGGTCCAAACAGTTCTCTGTTATGTTCAACTTAGCCCCAGGAAACCATTCAATGTTAAGTTCTTTAAAATTCCAGTTGAGCACCCGATCCCATTTTTTGCGCCAAACAAAATGTTCGGCAATGCTGGCCCAGAACTCCTCCGGTTTTTCAACGCTTTGCGCGTAGGCCAATTGGTACTGCTCTATGGAACGGATTTGGTATGGGGTCAACACGGTATTCGGTTTAGGATCGATTGCTTGTAGGAAAAGTCTGGAGGCTCACTAATTTAGCGTTAAACGACACCTCCTCCAACTTATTAGCCGCTTCCAATACTTCTAATCTGGTTTGGTACATTTATTGAGCCAATTGAAGCCTTTACGAATATTCCTGATTCAAATACTCCAATTTTGCTCCGTCTTTCTCCATTGATCCCATGAAGTACCCGACCGTCAGCATCGCAGTTTCTTTTATTTTCATCTTTTGCTGGAAGCCAGCAATCGGTCAGGGTAGTGAAACGTATGGAAATGGCCTGCGCATCAACTTCAATGCGGACAGCTCCAAATACGTGCGCATCGTTATGTGGAATCAAATTTGGATGCGAAGCATTCAAAACAACCCGGGCACTTTGGTAGGTGGAGAACCGTCGAACCACACCTGGGATGTGGGCGCTCGTCGTTTGCGTGCAATGGCTTACGCTCAAATCAGTCCGCGGTATTTGGTTTTGGCACACGTGGGCATCAACAACCAGACCGTGGCGAACGGTGGAGCTGCAGGCTCCGGAGAAACAGGGGGTTACGGCGCCGGAAAAAAACCGGGTCTTTTTTTTCACGACGTTTGGAACGAATTTGCTGTGGTACCATCCGTAAATCCTACAACAAAAGGGAAAAACCCTTACTCCATTTATGTGGGTGCAGGGCTTCATTATTGGAACGGCATCAGCAGAATGGGCAGCGCCAGCACCTTGAATTTTCTTACTATTGATGCCCCCGTCATCAATTGGCCTTTTGTGGATGTAAGTGATCAATTCGTTCGCCAATATGGCATTTATGCGAAGGGTAAGCTTCGTAAATTGAATTACAGTTTTGCACTCAACAAACCCTTCACAACCAATTTAGTGCCAGCATACGACCCCGTTCGCGGATCGGTTGCTGTGGACAACAACGGGGATCCAAATCCTTCCTTTCAGGGCTATGTGGATTACCAATTTTTAGATCAAGAAGCCAATGTTCTTCCGTTTCGAGTGGGTACGTACGTAGGCACCAAACGTGTTTTTAATGTTGGAGGCGGCTTCTACCACAATGCGAATGGAACCAAAAGTGTCGACGTAAATGGCGCCTTGATCAGTCACGACATCAATCTTTTTGGATTGGACGTTTTTGCGGACTTGCCCTTTGGTGGACGTGGTATGGCAATCACGGCCTATTCGGTATACTACAACCACAACTTTGGCCCCAACTACATCCGAAAAGTAGGAATCATGAACACCGCCAGCGGTGTAGACCCTTCATGGAATGTTGCCGAATTGCCCATGAATGGCCCGGGAAACAACCGTTTCTTTGTAGGTACCGGATCGATGTGGTACACCCAAGCGGGATGGTTGTTGCCCAAAAACCTATCCAAAAAAGTTCGGATCCAACCTTTCGCCGCACACACGTGGAAAAAGTTGGATTATTTAGGAACCGCCGGTCACTACTGGGATGCCGGCGCCAATTTTTTCATCGACGGCCACAACGCTAAAATCACCCCGCAATACAGCACCCGGCCACTTTATTATGCGAGTTCCAACGGACCCGAAGTACGTGGCGCTCGTGGTGAACTGTTGCTGCAATTGCAAATTTACCTGTAACCAAAAGGGCATCGGTTGCCTGATGCCCTGAAAGAATTGCTTAAAATACTCCCTGTTGCGCACGAGTGCGCAACGGGAAAAGGCGGGCCCAAATCCTACAAAGGACCCACGTTAGCGTTTCTTGGGTAGCGCAGCACATACCGATAAGCAATGTTCCAAGGTTTGTCCTTGCCGACGGTAGTTTTCCAAGTCAAAATACCTGTTTCCGCATTCCGCTTGCCGCCGCCCCATTCCGTTTGAAGCAAGCTCACTTCTTCCGCCCGCGGCATGGGCGTGCGGTCTTCTACCACCACGTCAATCGGTTTTGAATGAAGGGTGTTGATCATAAGCGTGTAGCTGTACGACCGTTCTACTTTGCTGCCTTTGTTGTCTGTTGCAACGGTGGGTTTCCATTCCACCGTGGTGCGGGGATCTGCGCCCATCGCCAAATCCAGCGTGTCCGATGTTCCCTGGAAAGCGAGGTAGGTGTTGCCCACCAAATTGTTCTCAAAATAGACATTGGCCGGACCCTCCAGCAGCACCAAGGTGTCCCAGCCCGGAACGCGTGCTACCAAAAAGACCCGCAAATCCAAACGCGGGGCCGTGTACCGGCTCAAATCGGCCTTCAAAACTTGGGTCTCCAAAGAAATTTCGCGGGATTCTTGGTGCGCAAAGGAATACGTTCCCGGCAAGGTCAACGAATACCCCAGCAAACCGTCGGAACGCTCGGCATCGTTAAAACGGGCCAATTCTTCATCTCGTTCAGCAACGGTCAAACCATCAATGTTTAAGTTGTTTTCAACAATCATTACAGCTGGCGCACGACCACCGCGTACAGCAACGTCTTCAAATTTGAGCGCTTGCGGACCCACCCACCAAGGCTGGAGAACGGGCGTGGACAGGCCCCCACGCGGGCGGTTGGAACCCAGAACTAAAGAAACCTTCTTCCAATCCAAGCCCGTTTCTTGCGTGATGGTGGCCTTGGAAATCAAATCCAATCGGCCCGATGCAGCATCGTCCATGCGCACTTCGTAGCGCGGGCTCCAAAATGCCATTGGGGTACTGGTTTCCAACGAAAACAAGGCAGTAGCCACCGGGGCTTCCGCTGAAACTTCCAAAATCAAAACAAATTCTTGAACAGAGTGCTTTTGGACCTCTTCTTGATAATTTTGGTTGACCCGCTGGATTCCTCGCTGGGCTTGATCTAGATTTTTCTGGGCCAACGACGACCGCCGCACCCACTCGGTAGCACTTTGCGCCCAAAACTTTTGGTTGGCTTCTGAATAAACCGTTTGTTGCGTACTGCGCAAAAACGCCTCTTTTTCCAGTTGGATGATGGCCTGTTGACTGCGTCCCTGTTCGTCTACCGATTTCCAATACGCCAAGCTGTCTCGCCAAATTTTCAAATCTGGAACTTTATTCCAATCGACGTTACTAATTTCAATACGGTATCCGTTCACTTTGACGGCACTACGCGTACGCAATTGAATGGATTGTTCATCTATTTGCTGGGCCAACCCGGTCACTTCCACGGTGGAATTTCCGGCGGGCAATGACACCGAAAAACTTTGCGTCAAAACCGCTCCGTCCAAATACAAACGCACGTCGTGCAGCGTTGCTTTGGCGGTCCGATCCGGTTGAGCTGCGGTGGCTTGAGCGGTGAATCCTAACGTAAGTCCGAGGAACGCAATGGCGGTCCACGCGAAAGAGCGTTGGTTTCCACCGGTTTCAAAAAAGTTTTTCATGAAACGATTATTTCTTTAAAATTAGGCTAAAATCGTGCCACCCAAAGCCCGTTCGTGTGATTGAATTTTTAATTAAAGGCCACCATGTGGCTACCGAACACCACTCAGGGTGTCCGTGCGAAACATTTCCAACGGATAGCGGAGAACCGTTGCTCCACCTGCGGTGTTGATCAATTGGATGAAAAACGTTTCGGTGGTTTGGTTCAAGCGGGATCTGCGGTTGCGGGACCACGCCGCGCTGTACGCCGCCTGGAAATCGGGGCAACCGGTGCTTCTGGTGTACTGCTTGGAGCCGGAATTCCTGAATCATCCAGACACCGCAGCACGACACCTCCGTTTCTTGGTGCAAAGTTTGGCGCAAATGCGCGTGGAATTGGAACCCTACGGCCACACCGTTTACGAGTTTTCTGGGGGAATTGATGATTTACTGCATCGTTTGCGGCAGCAGGGCTACCAACCCCAGTTGTTCAGCCATCAGGAAACGGGCCTTTGGACCACCTACCAACGCGATTTGCGGGTGCAGCAGTGGTGCAAAGACCGGGGCGTAGTGTGGAAAGAATTTCCTACCAACGGAATCATTCGAGGATTGAAGGAGCGGTCCCGTTGGGAAGCAACTTGGCGAAAACGCGTGGAACAGGAGCCGTTCCCGGCCGTGCATGCGGAACTGGTGCCTTTTGACGGGGCGTCGGTTGGGATGCTGCACACCGGACTTTTGGCGGCGCATACGGCCTCGCTTCCGGAAGATGGAGACGCGCGGGCCTTCCAGCCGGGCGGCGAAGCCGCCGGCTGGGCCTACTTAAACTCGTTTGTTCGCGACCGGCTCCGCACCTACCGACGGTCGATTTCCAAACCCCAAGCGGCCCGACGAGGTTGCAGCCGACTTTCTCCCTATTTGGCCTGGGGCAACCTTACCGTACGTCAGGTGATGCATGCTTTGGCGGACGCAGATCCTCCCTGGCGTCAAGACGTTCAATTCTTTGTTTCTCGGCTCCATTGGCACTGCCACTTCATCCAAAAATTTGAGTCCGAGTGCCGTCTGGAATGGGAGAATCTAAACACCGGTTTTGACGCCATCCGAAACGAGGTTCGTCCGGACTGGGTGGAGGCCTGGTGCGCCGGAAAAACCGGATTTCCCATGATCGACGCCAGCATGCGCAGCGTTTGTGCCACCGGGTACCTCAACTTCCGGATGCGCAGCATGTTGGTCAGCTTTTTGACGCACCACCTCTGGCAACCCTGGCAAGCCGGGGTCCACCACTTGGCGCAGCAGTTTCTGGACTTTGAGCCGGGCATTCACTACCCTCAGTTTCAAATGCAAGCCGGAACCATGGGCGTCAACACTCTGCGCATCTACAACCCGGTGAAACAAGCCGAGGAAAACGATCCGGACGGCAGTTTTTTGCGCCAATGGCTGCCCGAATTGGCCGAACTCCCACTCCCCTTTCTTCGCGAGCCGTGGAAGATGACGGAGATGGAAATGCTGAGCTACGGCGTGCGGTTGGGTGTAGATTACCCAATCCGAATCGTCGATCACGAGGAAGCCGCGCGAACGGCCCGCGAATTCTTGTGGGGAACCAAACGCAGCACCGCAGCGCGTTCCCAAGTTGGGCAGATCTTAGCTCGGCACGTATCAGCGCGTAAAAACGCGAAGCGTCGGAGTGGACAAAGCTGAATTCAGCGCATAGCCGTCCGTAGAAAAGGAATCCACCACCTCTAAAAGGGGTCCGGAATGCTCCAAAACGTGCCGGGCCATGCTGCCGCGGGCACGTTTGCCAAAGACGCTCACAAAAACGGGTTTTCCGTTTTTCATTTCGCGAAAATCGCAGCGAAGAATGGGTGCTTTCAAGCCCGTCGCATCCAAAACCGCTCCGTATTCACCAGAAGACAAGTCCAACAACCAGTCGCCTTGCAACTCACGAGCCAGTACCTTGGTGATTCTGTTTTTCCAAAACGCGGTTGGGCCCGACGCCGCTCCCAAGGGCCAAGACAGGCCCATTTCGCACCGGTAGGGCAAAACGCGGTCCGCAGGGCGAAGGAATCCGTACAGACCGCTTCCAATGCGCAGGTGCTCCTGCGCCCGACGCCAGGTGTCAGCAGACCAGAGCTGCGCCTGCAATCCGGCGTAGGCGTCCCCGGTGTAGGATAAGGCAGCAGGCGCTCCCTGTCCTCCGGGGTAATCTTCCCACCAAGCTTGGTGCATTTGAGTTGTGGCCTGGGCTAATGCCGCGGAAACGGAATGAAGTTTCGCGTTCTGGGCCGCCGTTAATTGCGCCAACTTTTTTCCCAATTTAAGGGCCTCAGCAGCAAAATGAGGCTCTGTGGGAATGATGCCGTCGGGCAATTCCGCCAAGCGCTGCATGCCCTTGGAGGGCGAAAGCCAAATTCGGTAGGACACGTTAGAGCGGATTATGATTTTTCCAGTGGTTCAAGCGCTTCGCCGCTTCGTCGAGGGTGGCGTCGTTCTTGGCAAAACACAACCGAACTGCAGGAGGAACTCCGGTTGCGTCCACGTAAAAAGGCTGCAATGGTACCACCGCAACTCCGGCGTCCGCCGCGCGCGCCCGGGCCCACGCCCAATCGTCTGTTCCGTGGGGCAGTCGGACGGTTAAGAAATAACTTCCAGAGCAAGGTTGAACGTCCCACCCCCCGGCGCGCAGCGCGCGATCCAATCGGTCCCTCTTGTTTTGAAAAAAAAGGGCCAAGGACTCCGGATAATCGGGCCGTACCTCCAAAGCAGATGCCAATGCCTTTTGAGCCGGCGTATTGGCCGCAAAGGCCAAAAATTGATACACCTGCCGAAATTGCGCCGTCCAGTTGGGCGGAGCCACCACCGCGCCAATTTTCCATCCGGTGGCGTGGAAGGTTTTGCCCAAAGACAAAATGCGAAAAGCCCGCGACCGAAGGAAGTCTACTTGGCGCACCGAAAAAGGTTGTTGGTGGTCAAAGACCATCCATTCGTAAGCCTCGTCGGACACCACAACAGCCTTTGGAAAAGGTTCCAAAGCACGAGCCAATTGATCCCAATCTTCGCGGGACCAAACGGAACCGGTGGGATTGTGGGGAGAATTGACCACCACCACACGGGTTCGCGGGGAAAGCAACGCGGACCAATCCGGTGCCTCAAAGGAACCGGTCACCACGGTGCCACCTGCTCGGCGAATGGCCGGACCATAAGAATCGTAGGCGGGCTCCAACACCACGGCTTCATCGCCCGGTTGGAGCAGGGTCAAAAAGGCCGCGTACAAGCCAACCGTCGCTCCGGGAACAACGGTGATTTCGGATTCCGGATCGGCAACCGCCGGGGCATCGTCGCCCCATCGACGTCGGTCCAGAGCAGACAAAGCCTGCCGAAGAGCGGGCAAGCCAGCTGCGGGCGCGTACTGGTGCCATCCTTCCGCCAATGCGGCTCGGTAGGCTTCCACCGCTTCTTCCGGCGGGCCAAATTCGGGAAACCCCTGGGCCAAATTCAGCGCTCCGTGTTGCTGGGCGAGCGCGGTCATTTCCGAAAAAACCGACGGCTGAAACATCACGGCAATTCGTCTCCGGAAAAAGCAAACGGCAAAAGCTGCGACGCGTCTGGGGTTTTCCAAACGGGTCCGGCCGTGCCCGCCATGATCAAAGCGAACGGCTGGCCTTGTCTGTCGCGTTGTTCGTGCAGCGCTTGGCGGCACATCCCGCACGGAGGCAAGGGTCTGTGGCTGGCCTGGCCCGACGGTGCATAGACCACGGCCATCGCGAGTACCGCAATACCCGGTGCCACGGACGACGCCGTGCTCAAAGCCACGCGCTCCGCACAAATTCCCACCGGGTACGAGGCATTCTCTTGATTGGTCCCCACCAAAATGCGGCCGTCTGCCAAACGAACGGATGCCGCTACGTGGAAACGGCTGTACGGCGCGTGCGCCAAGGGAAGTCCGTGCGCTGCAAACTGCACCAACTCCGCGTCCTCCGGGAGTAAATCCGCGCGATCCTCCCAGGTATCTAGCTCAATCTGCCACGTACTCATTCAACTTTTTAATTTAATGATTTGCTGCCTTCCAATCGATCCTTGTTGAAGTAGAGCATCACCACTGCCACCGCCAGCAACACCGCTCCGGCAACAAAAGGTGCCGCAGGAAAATAGACCGGCGCTCCCGGTTTTGTGAACTGAGCAAAAATCTGCGTCATGAGCGGTGGGCCCACAATGGCCGTAGCGCTCATCAAACTCGTCAACGCCCCTTGCAACTCGCCTTGTTCGGACGGTAAAACCTGACCGGAAATCAAACCTTGAATGGCAGGCCCGGAAATTCCGCCCAGTGCATAAGGAATCAAGAAAAGCAACAGCATCCAGCCTTCTGAAGCAAAAACAAACAACGTCATGCCCAACAGCCAGAGCGACATCCCAACAAAAACAGCGCGTTTGTTGCCCAATTTGGGCACCAAGTAGCGAATCAGTCCGCCTTGTACGATGGCATTCAAAATGCCGACTACCCCTAAAGACCAGCCAACTTCTTTCTCGCCCCAATGGTAGCGCTCCATGGTCACGTAGGCCCAGGTACCTTGAACCGCGTGGGAGGCCAGATAAACGAAGAATAGGGAGCCCACCAGGGCCAAAATGGACGGATAGCGCTTCAAGCGCAGCAAGGAACCCAAGGGATTCGCCCGTTTCCAATCAAAAGGCCGTCGGTTTTCCGGAGCCAGCGATTCCGGAAGAATGAAAAAGCCGTAGGCGGCGTTCAACAACGTCAAGATGGCCGCCGCATAAAAGGGAATCCGAGATCCATAAGCCCCCAACACGCCTCCCAAAACCGGTCCTATGATGAAACCCAAGCCAAAGGCAGCACCAATCAAACCAAAGTTTTGCGCACGCTTTTCCGGCGTACTGACGTCCGCAATGTAGGCTGCTCCGGTGGTGAAACTGGCCCCCAAAATACCACTGAGGATGCGCCCCACGAACAACCAACTCAACGTAGGCGCCAAGGCCAAAAGGAAATAATCCAGGCCAAAACCCAACAGGGAACCCAGCAAAACCGGACGACGTCCGTACCGGTCGGACAATCCACCCACCACCGGGGAGAAAAGAAACTGGCAAATGGCGTAGGAAAACAACAACCAACCGCCGTATTCGGCTGCCTTGGAAAGACCTTCACCGGTCAATTCTTGGATCAACTTGGGGATGACCGGAATGATGATGCCCAAGCCAATGACGTCCAGCAACAGGGTAATGAAGATGAACCCAACGGCCGGCGTACGACCGCTCTTGGGCGGCCCGGCGGGCGGAGTGGTGGGCAACGAAACGGAATCGGTCATAGCAAACGAAGGTAAGCACCTTCTTTTGTACTTTTCAGCGCAAATCGATAGTTTCCCATGGTCGATTCCGAATTTTATCAACCTACCGTGCCAACCCCAGCCCCCGCTCCCGCCCCGTCCGCAGAAAACCTTGGAAACCAAAAGTCGAATTCCTTGTTTCAGCCAGCTGTTTTTGTGGCCGCACTGGGGTACTTTGTGGATATTTACGACCTGCTCATGTTCAGCATCCTGCGCGTTCCGTCGCTTCAATCCTTGGGGTTGTCGGATGCGCAGATTGCTACCGAGGGATTGAGAATCATCAACTTTCAGATGGCCGGCCTCCTACTCGGGGGAATACTTTGGGGCGTATTGGGAGATAAACGCGGCAGACTCAAGGTGCTGTTTGCCTCCATATTGCTGTATTCGTTGGGCAATTTAGCCAACGCTTGGGTGCAAACCGTGGACCAGTATGCGTGGGTTCGTTTCATCAGCGGCATTGGCTTGGCGGGAGAGCTGGGCGTAGGAATCACCTTGGTAGCAGAGCTTTTGCCTAAAGAAAAACGCGGGCTGGGCACGTCTCTGGTGGCAGCCGTAGGCTTGTCTGGTGCCGTTGCCGCGTTCTTCATGAAGGAATGGCTGGACTGGCGTTCGTGCTACGCGGTTGGAGGGCTGTTGGGACTGGCCCTACTCTTCCTTCGAATCCGCGTTTCTGAATCCGGTATGTTTCAATCTGTGGCGCAAAATCCCAACGTGCCACGCGGTCGGTTTTTGGACTTATTCAGACCCCGGGCGCGCGCCATTGCTTACCTGCAAAGCATCCTCATTGGTTTGCCCACTTGGTACGTCATTGGGATTTTGGTTTCCTTTTCCCGAGAATTTGCCAGAGACCGTGGCTTACCGGGCGAGGTGGACCCTGGGTTTGCCATCATGGTGGCCTACGCTGCAATTTCCCTGGGCGATTTGGCCATCGGATTTTTGAGTCAGGCCTTGCGCAGCCGCAAAAAAGCCTTGTACATCTTTTACGGCATTACCGCCGCCGGACTGATTTTCTTTTTCCAGGCACAGTCCACAACGGAACTTTATGCGGCGTGCGCCTTGTTGGGATTTGGAACCGGTTTTTGGGCCCTGTTTGTGACCATGGCTGCCGAGCGATTCGGCACCAACCTGCGCGCCACGGCAACCACCACCATTCCAAACATGGTACGCGGGGCCTTGGTTTTGATTTCCGCCCTCTTTACCGCCTTGCAGAGCCACTTTTCCTACACCCACAGCGGCATGTTGACCGGGCTGGTGGTGGTCTCCTTGACCGCCTGGGCTGCCCTACACCTCCCGGAAACGTTTGATCGCGATTTGGATTTTATTGAATCGTAAACAATTCTGGAACGCCGGCAACCAAATCGTACCTTTGTACTGGAGCCGATTATGGGGTGTTTTTCTCGCCTCAAATCGTTTCAATTAATTACTGCTCATCCTTTTTTACCAATCCTATCACCATGGCCTCTGGGGTTTCCATTTTTGATCAAGAACAGAAATACAACTACAGCGAACCGGCTGCACTGTGCGACCCTGCTGCTTTTGCGCAGGTTGTGGAGAGCCGCAGAAGCGTACGTGTTTACAACGGTGATCCCATCCCCGAAGAAGTTGTTCGGGAGTGCTTGCGCTTGGCCCTTCTAGCGCCCAACTCCAGCAATTTACAGACTTGGGAGTTTTATTGGGTCCGAGATCCGGAGAAAAAGGCTGCCTTGGTGGAGGCGTGTCTGAACCAACCTGCTGCGAAAACAGCGGCTGAATTGCTGGTTGCGGTTTCGCGTCACGATTTGTGGCGCCAACGCAACAACCAAATGTTGGGACTTTTCAACCCCGAGAAAATCGCCAGACGGAAATCCGCCTACCAGTACCACAACGTGGTGATTCCCATGGCCTACGAACAAGGAATTTTCGAATGGCGCGGTTGGGTCAAACGTTTGGCCATGTGGGTCCGTGGCCTTTCCAAGCCCACCCCCCGCAGTCCAAAAAGCAATTCAGACATGCGGGTCATTGGGCACAAGTCCGTGGCTTTGGCGTGCGAAAATTTGATGTTGGCCTTCCGAGCAAACGGATTCGACACCTGTCCCATGGAGGGATTCGACGGAGTTCGCGTTCGGCGCATTCTGAACTTGCCTGCGAGTGCGGAAATCACGATGGTGGTATCGGCTGGAAAACGTGCTGAAAATGGCGTCTACGGCAAACGACTGCGGTTTGATTCGGCGCAGTTCATCAAAGAGGTATGATGCGTACGGTGCACAGCACCCAAGGAAATAGGGCGTATTCTGCGGATTTACTTGGATCTTTTTTTGCGGTTATTCCTGTATGCGATTGGCACATAATGCCTTTTGAAACTCGAGGCTCCAAAAGTATGAGGAAACAACCACGAATCATTTCTTTGCTGTGAGACGGCTCGTACGTTTGGTCTTTTTCGTAGCCTCTGCAGTGATCGCACTGTCCGCACTTTTATTGGTTCGGATGGCTGGACGTCGCCCGCACGTCCACGATTGGATTTACAAAACCTGGCGCCGTTCCTTTCTTTGGGCCATGGGCATTCGCGTTGCGTCCCGAGGCAGTGAATACAACGGACCTGCTCTTTTGGTAGCCAACCACCGGTCGTATGCCGATGTTTTGTTTGTTCACTCGCCTCTTCCCGTTGTTTTTTTGAGCAAAGCAGAGGTTCGCAATTGGCCTTTGATCGGATGGGCCGCTCGTGCTTTGGATACCGTTTTTGTCGATCGATCCAACAAAGACAATCGTCGAGCTGCGCGAGAAGCGTTGCGCGAACGCATGCACCACGGGGAATGCCCTGTGGTTTTTCCAGAAGGAACTACCGTCGCCGAAGGGTTGCTGCCGTTCCACCCCGGTATGTTTGCCGTTGCGGCCGAGGAAGGATGGCCTGTAGTGGCAACCGCCCTGGAATACTCGGATCCAAGCATGGCGTGGGTGGGAGATGAAGCATTTGTTCCCCATTTGCTACGCGTACTGGATCACCCGCGCTGGACCGTCCACCGCGCGGTATCGCCTCCTTTTCAAAACCACGATGCCGACGCTCTTCAGCGTGAAGTTCGAGCTTGGATGGAGGAAAACTTGGATTCTTTGCGCCTAGATGCCCAAAATAACTAGACTCTGCGAAAAAACACCCGAATTAGGCGAAATTATCGAACCAAATTCGAGCGCGTCTGTTGTCCAACTCATGTCTTGGAACCGAGCAACAGCCCCACTTCTGAACGCCTTAGACGCCGAATGGGTTGAGAATACACAAGAAGCTCCGCTTTTTTTTCAGCCTACCTGGCTGAGCGGATTGGAACAACACAACACCGGGTGGCAAGCGGAAGGATGGCGGTGGTACCGCCAAGACGGAACCGTTGCAGCCCGAGCCGTGGTTCATCGCGTCTCCGTGTCCACCAACCAAGGCGATACCTACGTTCAAACCAACCGAGCATCCACCGGTGGTGCTTTCCGAAATTTACTTCGCCGCTGGGCTCCTAAAGGCTTTAATACCACCGTAGTTGGCCCTCTTTTCGCAACCGATCTCAACCCAATTTACTTTCACTCAAGCGCAACGGAAGACGAGAAAATTTCCATAATACAAGATTTAGCGTCCGCTTTGTTGCGCGAAAAAAGCAGTGTATTGTTGGTCAAAGATGCCAGCGTACCGTTGGCCCAGGAACAAACAACCTGGTTGCATCGAGGCTTTCATCCCTACGAGGTGGAACCGCTCATGGAGCTTACGCTGGATCCAGACTGGAAGAACGAAACCGACTACTTCGCCGCCTTTAAAACTAAATTCCGGACCAAGGCCCTTTCGGTGCGATCGCGAAGCGCGTCTTGCCGTTCCGTCTCTGTTCGTGCCGACAACTGGGACCTTTGGTTTCCTTCGCTGCAGGACTTGTACCAACAAGTTGAATCGCGAGCAGGATTTAAGCTGCATCCCTTTCCATTAGGTGTATTGAAAACGTGGCTAAATACCGCAGCAGAGTTTGTGCACCTGTCGGTCTATTTGCACGGCGAAGACGACCAACCCGTAGGTTTCCGATTTGGTTGGATGCATCGTGGAGCCCTTCATGCCCTTTTCGTTGGCATGGATTATTCCCAACACAAAGACTTGTGTATTTACCCACGAATGCTCTATGATTTTGTGGAATATGCAATTAAGCACCAAGCTAATACAGTCCACTTGGGCAGGACCGCCGCCGAGATGAAAAGCGGATTGGGAGCCGTTCCCATCCGGTCGGCCGGGCTTACCCGTGCTGCAAATCCTCTTTTAAATGCCATGATTCAGCCACTTCTAAAAAAAGTAATTCCTCCAACGTACCGAGTGGACTTACCGTTTAAAAAAATACTTCCATTGCTACTTGTGGCAACCGTTACGGGCTTTGGCCCCAAAGCTCGGGCACAAGAAAATGAACCGAAGGGTTTAAACTACTCTGCGCTTTCCAGTTGGGCCATGCACCCGGAAGTTTCCTTACGAAACGAGGTCTTGCAGTTACCACGCTATACGCCGTCCAAAGAATTACCCGTGCGTCCTGCCGTATTCTATGTATACCCAACTTTCTACGATCGGGGCAAATCCTGGGGAGTAGATCCCCAAGATCCAAAACATCAAAAGGAGGTTATTGATAAAGCACTCCCCAACCATGCCGGTGTCTTTGTCCAAAGTGCGGACGTCTACGTTCCCTACTACCGCCAAATGCGCATCGACGGCTACTACACACAGATTCCCGAAGAACGTATGGCTGCCCGCGCTGCATTCGACACCGCCTATTCCGACGTTGTCCGAGCCTACCAAGTATTTTTGGCAACGATTCCGTCCGGGACCCCCATTGTCGTTGCTAGCCACAGCCAAGGGACCAACCATGCAGAACGTCTGTTGCGGGAAGTAATTTTACGGGATGCAGAGCAGCGTTCAAGGTTGCTTTTGGCTTATTTGATTGGTATGCCCATTCGCAAAAATTCATTGGAACCTTATTGCATTCCCTGCACTACTCCGGAACAAACCGGCTGCTTTGTTTCCTGGAGAACCTTTGGCAAAGGTTTCTATCCTAAGGTGTACGGGGACTCGATTGCAACCATTAATCCCATGACTTGGTCTGAAAACGTGCCGATAAATCCAGTTGACATCCACAAAGGAATTCTGTTCGGTTCCGGAGCCTTGAAACACCCTCATTCCTTGGTAGTTTCTGTTGAATCAGGTACCCTTCAGGTTCGCGAATTGAAAATGCCTTGGTCCATTTTCTATCGATGGAAGAACTACCATGTAGGCGATTACAATTTGTTCTGGTTGAATATTCAAGATAATTTCGAGCACAGAATTTCTGCTTGGAATGCCAAGAATCACTAAATTCAATCCATGGACAAAGCTCATTTACACGAGCCCCACGCGCCCTTAAATGGTTGGAGGGGATGGGTTCAAGCCCATGTACGAGAATTTGTCTACGGCGGAATGGACGGTGCAGTGACCACATTTGCCGTAGTAGCGGGTAGTGTAGGCGCTGGACTGAGTGCAACAACCGTAATCATTCTTGGTGTGGCAAACTTGATTGCCGACGGATTTTCGATGGCGGTAGGCGCCTTCCTGGCTCAAAAAACAGACCGAGAATCGTACGAAAAACACAAACAAAAAGAGTATTGGGAAGTGGAGCACCTCCCGGAAATTGAACGTGAAGAAATTCGCGAAATATACCGCAACAAGGGTTTCACAGGCAGCGCCTTAGAACATGCCGTTGAAACCATCTGTTCCGATAAAGACCGTTGGGTGGACGAAATGATGAAGTACGAACTGGAGCTTGAGCCCGTGACCGAATCTCCATGGTCCGTGGGGTTGGTGACCTTCATAGCATTCAATACCGTTGGCGCTGTTCCTTTAATCGTTTATGTTGCACCGGGATTGTTGCCGCATGCGGTGAATCCGTTTCTGGCAGCGTGCAGTTTAACGGGTCTGGCATTTTTGGGAATTGGATGGATGAAGAGTCGCATCAACCACACACCACTCATTCGAAGTGCGTCCGAAACTCTATTGCTTGGGGCCGCCGCGGCTTCGTTGGCTTATTTTGCCGGATTTTACCTAGAAAATTTGTTGAATTAAGTTAATTCATCTCTTTGAAAATTAGTTTATTAGCAATAATAATTAAATCCGTAGTTCCTGAAGACCGATCCAGATTCAACAGCGCGGTATTCATGGAATACTCCCAAAATTCCGGTCCAACTGTACGAACCCTGTAGTTACCACTTGGGATCAGCTCGGTTTTAACTGCGTGAGTATCCAACAACAAGCGAACCACTTGACCAGTTTCTACTTCCGTAAGCAGCACCAACGCTTGAGCACCGTCATCTTCTGATTGCAAGCGAAGGTGTAGCTTGGCCCACGCTGCTCGGCGACCCTTGTTGCTATTTCCCAATTGCACGCCTTGAACCACACGCACCTGAACATTCCATTTGCCCAAGTAGTGTGCAAATCCTTGAAACTGATAGCTTCCGATTGAACCCAGTTTACCTTCGGTTTGAAGACCGATTTCATACGTTCCACCAGCTTCTCGGAGCCGGCCTGCAGCAGCATAAAACCGATGGGCGCCTAAGCCAATTCCAGCACTCCCCCCAATTCCTTCGTTCTGTGCGAAAAATGAAGACTCTAGATACCAGGATGGACGGTAATCCTTGCCTCTCGTTTGATAGCGTTGACTGCTTTGGATTCGCCAATTGTCGCAGGAAACCATTGCTGAAGCGTGAAGCCCCGGCAATGCTTGCCACGAAGTTCGAAGTTGACCAAACTCCAATTTTTGGGATCGATACTGTACTTGAACTTTTCGCCAATGTGCCTCTACTTGAACCGGTTCTTTTGAAGACCAACCTCCCGCCAACCGCAGCCGCGGCAAAGCCCCTATTGGCTCCGTACCTACGTTCCAGCGTTGGCCCAAATCGTACCGAAATGCCCGATAGCCGCCTGAGACACGAAATCCCGTGACGGGGTGGTAGTAAAATCGTGTGCTAAACGTGGGGCGAATAAATTGGCATTCAGCAGATAGGCGCTTGCCGTTCGAATCGTACCAAACTCCAGCCCGCAACGGACCTCGTTGGTAGTGTGCATGGGACCAAAAGCTGTCTGAAAACTTCCCAGCTTGCAATCCTACCCTTTTGCTGTTCCATACTACAAACGATCTACGTCCCAATTGGCTCCATTCAACGGTATGGTCGGATCGACGAATTTGTGCCGCCCCTGACGGGACGATCCGAAAACCATTGGGTTGGAAATTTATTTGACTGGTCAAAGCAAGCGACCAAATCCAAGGCGTTAAAGGGTCCATTGCCAACGTCTTCGGTCGTCGTCCAGCACCACCAAACGCCCCAATTGACGCGGGACCGGAGACCAACGAATGCGCTTGGTTTCTCCTGGCAACAATACCCATTCGTTCTTTTGTAGAGACAATCCACGTTCGGACCACGTTGCACGTGGAATCCACAAAGCTGCCGAACGATTAGACAGTTCCAACCAAAGCCCAGTACTGTCCCGCTCCGGACGCACCGAAACCAACGAATCCGGCACCACTCCCCCACCGGCCAGCAATGCCACTCCGTACCGCACAACCGCCACCAAACCGATGGAGTCCGATGCTACATCCCATTCATAGGCCAATGCCCACGCAGGTTCCACGTAAACCATACAAGCAGAAGTACTTCCACGATCAACAGAGTCTGCATTAAAGGGGATTTTTACCTTTTTCCCAGCTGGGATGGTAACCGAACGAGGGATTTTAAGGGAATTCACCAACTGTGAATCTACCGCGGGCGAATTTCGGGGCAGCAAGGGCCGAACGGTCAAAACAGCTGTTTCAATTTGGCCGCCTCTGTTCCACACTTCAATCCAGCCATTTATTCTTTGATTGGATCTGAATCCATGAGCCAGTCCATTAACAACTTCCAATTGAGCACGACAAGGCGTCCAGTTTGCAACACATGTTGCAATCAGGATCCCGAGCCGCCAATTGGCGGCTCGGGACTTGATCTCCAACTTCATTGCTTCAATAATTTGATAACGTGTACCGAATTAGGTACGTACCCGAGTGCTGCTTACGAACCAACGAAGGATTGAACTCCAAAACATGCATGACTTTAACTCCATTGCTAGCGCCGGAACCGGTGAAACCACTTTCAATACCGTCAGCAATCAGACCTGTTGTATTGGCACTGCTGAGATTCGCACTGTAAAAATTACCCAAATTGGTGTTGCTGGGTGGAGTCGACAAAAAGTTGAGCGACAATCCTGGGGGAAGTGTTGGTTGTACTTCAACAGAAATACTTCGGAAATTATCCGGTGCAGTTGATGCAATACTCGTAAACTGGATATATGCATCGTGAAAACCGGTCAACACCGGAACGTCCCCCGCAACAACCGGAGAAACAACAGGAAACGACAACGATGTAATTGGATTCCCGGATTGGTCCACAATGCGCATCATTGCAATTTCATCAATGGCTACGTTGGCGGCAATGTTGGTAATGTTCTGACCAAATGCGGCCAAGGGAAGGAGAACGGCCAAGCCGCTCCAATTAAATTTAGACATGGTATTTTGTTTTTAAGTTTATTTAACGAGCGGACGTCGGCCGATATCCAAGTGCAAAATTGACCGATGCCGAAATGCGTCAAAAAAAAATTCGACGAACACCCCAAAACAGATTTTGAACGAGTGCCCTAATGGGTTGAACCGTCGAAATGCAGAAGTACTTAAAAACAAAAAGGGCCGCCTCCAAAGAGACGGCCCCACCGAACAACTTAAAAAGTTGCTCGAAGGAAAATTACTTGTTGTCCGAAATGGCCAAAGAGTAGATAACCAAACCAAAGCCGATCTTGTTGATGGCGTCGGCAATGTTGTAGAACAAGTTCAATGAGCTGGCGTCGTGGCCAAAGTCAATACCGAACAAGCCACCGTAGGTTCCCATGATGTAGCCAATTGGGTAGATCGCCCAACCCACCAACACGAAATTGCGCAAGTGACGTACAGCAGTTGCTACACTTGGACCTGCGTTTGCAGCCAATTGAGCAACGTCGCCCTTCCATACCAACCACAAAATGTAGAAGTATGCCAATCCGGACAAAGCACCGTAAACCCATTGCTGGGTTGCGTACTGCTCACCAGCGTAAACGGCCTCACCTACGTAGCCCAACACCAACATCGCTACAGAAGCTGCGATCAACTTCCACAACAAGCCCATTTTAGCACCGGCTTTTTTGGTGATCAGGTAGAATTCCACGCACATCAAAGGCACGGTCAACGTCCAGTCGATGTAGCGCAAAACCACGGGGGATTCACCAGCTTCCATCCAGTAGTCGCGCATGTAGTAGTAGTGCACGGCTGCGATACCGGTGATCAAACCGGATACCAACAAGGAGGATTTCCACTGATCGGCAACCCGACCGCGTTCGAACAAGAAGAATACGGTGGCCGCCATCATGGCCATGTATCCCGTGAAGAAAGTAAACCCAACATAATCCTGAGGATCGAAGTGGGCAGCGGCGTTGAGTAACATCATAAAGATGAGTTTAAGGGGTTAATGTACAAGTGTAAACGTATGAATTAATTTTTTGTTTAATAGCTAGTTAAAAGTTTTTTTACTATTTGAATTGTTCACAAGACACTTTATACGCGCTGCTAATTAACTAACTTGGATTCTGCATTTGTCTTTCTACTGAAGTGGTGAACTTTTTTTTCACTCCTCTTGTTTATAAGGTATGCCTTACCGCACTCTAGACACCGAACGCATCGAATGGCGCGATCCAACCTTCTTTGAAGAAGAACGTATGGTGCGTCGGGCGTTGCCCAAAATTCATGTGCTGGCCTCTGATTTGTGGGTGCTAAGCCAGCGTTTTCAGCAAAAGCAAGATAAATTCGTCGTTGGAAGATTGGTGGTGCTGTCCCAGCAATTGGATTGGTCCGAAAAAGATTGGCGTACCGGTTATGGACTGATTCGAAAACTGCATTTTCGATTTGAGCAAGCGGCAACGTACGATTGCTTTGACGATCATTTGGACGCTTGGACTTCGTGGATATGCGTCTATGCCTTTTTTGAGTTGGTAGAAGCCAAACGAACCGATGTACGCTGGGCCTACCGAAACAGTTTACGTCACTTGATGAATTGACCAGGTGCCAAACAGTACTGGATACGACCGAAGTCGAATCAAATAGTTTAGCAACTCCCACATCGTTCTCTGTAACTTTCACCCATGAAACCAAACGTTTTGTGTGTCACCGGGGGCATGGGCTCTGGTAAGTCATTGGCTCTTCAACTGCTGAAAGAATGGGGTTGGCCCGTCTATCCTGCCGACATCCGGGCGAAGCAGTTGGTGGCTCAAACCGTTGAATTGCAACTCAAACTTGTGGATGCATTCGGTTCAGACGCCATCGATGCGCACGGACAGCCCAATGGAGCCGTATTGAGTACCCGCGCATTTGAAAACCTAAATGCTTGGAACACATTAAACGAAATCATACATCCGTCTGTTCACAAGGACTTTGCGAAATGGCTGACCGAGGAGCCCCAATGCAATGCCGCCTGGGTTGCGCGTGAATCAGCACTGCATTTTGAGGTGGGAGCCACTGAGGCGTGCACCGTAATCTTATTGATAACAGCATCGGAGGAAACCCGAAAACAACGAATTGCCGCACGTCAGCCGGGGCGCAAACCAGAAGAATTATACCGACGAATGGCCTTTCAATGGTCCGACGAACAAAAAATTGGTCAATTGCGTACTGGTGATTTGCATTTAACCAACGACGGTACGTTGGCTGACTTTACCAATAAACTAACGGACAAGATCCGCTCTTTAAAAGTTTAGAGCAGAGCCATTACCACGGTTTAAATAAAAAAGGCCAGCAAATGCTGACCTCTTTAAAAATGGTTTGGTGTGAACTAAGAACCTTTAAACTTAGCTATTCAAACCATTATCAAACTGTTTCTTTTGAAACAATTAAACCCAATCGATCCAAGATCCGATAGACGGTAGCGCGGGAAACGCCTAAATAAGAAGCTAATTGTTCTTTAGTCGCCCAAGTCTGTGCCCCTGGATACTTGTCAAAAGTTCGACGCAAGTGTGTTTCGCGATCTCCACTCAATAATCGCAGACGTTCGCGACGCTTTTTCAGGATCTCCCTACCTACTTTGAAACTGAGTAGCTCCCATGGACTGGACGACAGACGAACTTGAAGTTCCTCTTCTTGCCGTAGAATAAGAACCCGTGTTGGCTGAATTACTTCAAAGCGGCTTTGAGAAGGCTCCCCAAATAAATACTGAAATTCATTCGTGCAGTATTCACCTCCACCAACAAAAGCGTAGATGAACGATTCGTCGTTGGACGATTTCCAAACTTCCGCAACGAGACCGTCCAACACAAAATAATGGTCGGACCGGGTGTCGTCCATATCCCAAAATACCTCCCCCGGCTTGTATTCAAACGGTCCTTCGTACCGAGCTTCCAAATCTTTGGCCCAAGCTTCAATCTCTTGCCAGTCTGCGGATAAATATTCGCGGAAACTGTTTCTTAATAGGAGATGTGCCTCTTCCCGCTCTTTGGCACCCTCTAACAACTTAGCCACGTCAATAGGTTTTACTGAGAATGCGATGAACACTGGACCTGCTTAAGAGCAAAAAACTGGCGAGTTCTTCGCGCGTCAGAGAGGATAAAAGTGAGGGGTACTGACGCACAGCTTGCTCCAATCGGACCTTTGGGGTGCACTGAAGCAATTGAGCGGTTCGGGCACGGTACTCTCCCAGTGATTTCAAGGATAACAGATTGATTAAATCGTAGCCCAATCCGTACTCACGGTGAATGGCCGCGTAGTCTGAGGGTAAAACTTGCCATACGGAACCCGCAGTAATGCAACGCATTCGAGTGGTCGACGGTTCGTTGTAAAAATAAGTTTCTTCGCAAAAAAACAATTGATCCGGCAGCACAAGGCGAACAATCGATTTTCCATCCGTTTGAACATCTTCTTCCGCAAATACTGCTTCCAAATTGTAGTACAACCCCATTGGTAATTCGTTGGGATTCCAAACGTAGTTTCCACGTTTGAATGACGGCATTGGCTGAAAGGCACGTGCCAGCGACAATAACCCACCGCGGTATGGAGTACCGCTGGACCCCATGGCGAGCGAAAGTTTATCGTAAATTTTCAGTGAAATTTCCATGGTCCTTGGTTTGGTGATCTTCTGAAGCGTCGGCTCGTGTGCGACGCGATTGAAGTTCTACCAAACTAGCATAAAAACCCGGATTATCCAAAAGCTGTTTGTGATTTCCAATTTCAATTATTTTTCCTTCCTCAAGCACAACGATTTGCGATGCAAAAGGCGCTACTGAAAGGCGTTGAGCCACAACAAAAGCGGTCCTTCCAACCACTGATTTGGGCAGCATTTCAACAATGTCGGATTCTGTTTTTGGATCCACAGCACTTAACGAGTCGTCCAAAACCAAAACGGGAGATTTTTTGAGAAAAGCTCGGGCAATCGAAAGGCGCTGTTTTTGTCCACCACTCAAAGCAACACCGCGCTCCCCCACAACGGTTTCGTACCCTTTTTCAAAACCCAAAACATCGTCGTGAACAGCCGCTGCTTGTGCCGCCTCAACCAACTCCGAATCGGATAATTCTAACGTATTTCCAAAACGTAAATTTTCGGCAACCGTATCGGAAAAAAGAAATGCATCCTGCGGAACAAAAGCCACCTGCTTTCTCAAGTATTCAAGATCCCATTCCCGGAGGTCTATTCCATCCAGTAAAATACGCCCGGAAGTGGGGTCCATGCTGCGTACCATGAGTTGAACCAAAGTGCTTTTGCCGCTTCCCGTTTTACCGGTTAAAACTACCAATTCACCCGGCTTTACCTGTAAATTGAAATCGTGCAACGCCTCTATTCCGCTGTCCGGGTAAACAAAAGACACGGAATCAAACGTCCATTCGCCCCGAATGTGTTCCGGTTTGTAACCGTTGGCCGGACCGTGGACGACGGGCTCTGCCTGCAAAAATTGATGAATACGCTCCATGGAGGCTTCTGCTCGCTGAATCAAACTCATGACCCAACCAATGCTGGCAATGGGCCAGGTCAATAGGTTTACGTAGTAAATGAACTCCGCAATAACTCCGGAGGACCACTTTCCCTCTACAACCCCCAAACCGCCAATCCAAACGGCCAACAACGTGGAAAGTCCTACCAAAAGAAGCATCAATGGCTGAAATAAGGCATTGATTTCAAACAACTCCGCATTGACTTGGTACGACTTTTCCGAAGCGTCCTTGTATCTATTCGATTGGGCTTTCTCTGCTGCAAATGCCTTCAATACCCGTATGCCTGAAAATGTCTCTTGGGCGAAGGTGCTCATGGCAGACTGCTGCTCCTGCACATCGTGACTGGCCCGATTGATGCGGTCACTCACACGGTAAATGGCCCATACCAGCAAAGGCATGGGGGCCAAAACCCAAAAACTGAGCGCAACGTCCACGCGAAACATGAATACCAAGGTCAGAACCGTCGCAAAAAAAGTATTGATGCTGTACATCACGGCCGGTCCCAGGTACATCCGAACCCGGCTGACGTCCTCAGAAATCCGGTTCATTAAATCTCCGGTGTTGTTCTGACGGTAAAACGCGGCATCCAGACGTTGGTATTGCGCGTAGAGATCGTTCTTCAAATCGTATTCGATGTGCCGACTCATGACGATGAGGGTCTGCCGCATCAAAAAGGTAAACAAACCGCGCAATGCACTGAACAACAGAATCAATAACCCATATTTTAATAGATTTTGATTCAATTCATTAGTAACCCCGTCTTCAATAGCTAATTCAACCGAAGCAAACGCCTCTCGAATAAAAATAGCCGGATAGGTTTGGAAAACAACCGACGCTACCACAAAGAGGACTCCCCCTATTAGATGTTTGGGGTAGCGTAAGAAATAGGAATTGAGGAGGAGCAGGTGGCGCATGAAGAACTGCAAAGGTACTCCGTCGTACCTTTGCGCTATGACCCAGGAACCCGGATTTTTGGAAACGGTACTTTCCGATTACCGTTTGGCGGTGACCAGCCGCGAAGCAAGCTTGCTCGGCCGCAAAGAAGTGTTGACGGGAAAAGCCAAGTTTGGCATTTTTGGCGACGGAAAGGAATTGGCCCAAATTGCCTGGGCCAAGGTTTTCAAAAACGGAGACTTCCGCAGCGGCTACTACCGAGACCAAACGTTTATGATGGCCATTGGTCAACTGTCGGTACGTGAGTTTTTTGCATCGCTTTACGCAGACACCAACCTGTCCCATGAGCCGGCCAGTGGCGGCCGCCAAATGAACGGCCACTTTGCCACTCGTTCTTTGGACGATCGTGGAAATTGGAAGGAGCTCATCAACCAAAAGAACAGTTCCGCGGACATCAGCCCTACTGCCGGTCAAATGCCCCGATTGTTGGGCTTGGCGCAAGCTTCCAAAGTGTACCGAACCTTGGGGGTGGACAATTCCTTTACCCACAAAGGCAATGAAATTGCATGGGGCACCATTGGAAACGCCTCCACCAGCGAAGGATTATTCTGGGAAACCATCAACGCCGCAGGGGTACTCCAAGTGCCTATGGTCATCAGCGTTTGGGACGATGAATACGGCATTTCCGTACATGCCAAGCACCAAACTACCAAAGAGAGTATTTCGGAAGTCTTGGCTGGTTTTGCCGCAACGAATGCCAAAGAAGGATTTAAGATATTGACCGTTAAAGGTTGGGATTACGCCCAACTGGTGGCCACCTACGAGGAGGCAGAGCGCACCGCAAGAACCCAGCACCAACCCGTTTTGATTCACGTTCAAGAATGCACCCAGCCGCAAGGTCACTCTACTTCCGGTTCCCACGAGCGCTACAAATCAAAAGAACGCTTGGAATGGGAAAAGGAATTCGACTGCTTGGTGCAATTCCGGAACCTGATTCTCAAAAGCGGTTTTGCCTCGGAGGAACAGTTGGTTGCGCTGGAAAACGAAGTGGCCCAATGGGTTCGCGACGAGAAAAAAGAAGCCTTTGATGCGTATCTGTTGCCCATTCGTGCAACGCGAGACGAGGCCGTTGCTCATCTGCGGTCTTTGGGCGCAAACGATGATGCCGAATCCTTAAACGCAGTTCGCGAACCCTTACGTCGGGAATGTATTGCTCCTGTCCGCCGTGCGGTTGCCGCTCATCCGGAACATCCGGCGGCACCGGCTGCACGCCACTGGATCAGCGATCAACGCACATCCGGCTGGGAAGACTACTCCTCTAAACTCCACAGCAACAGTGCTTTGGGTGTCTCCATTGTTCCGGCAGTTTATCCAGACGACGCTCCTTCCGTGGACGGTCGGGTCATCCTGCGTGACAATTTTCGGGCACTCTTTCAAAAATACCCCGAAACGCTGGTTTTTGGAGAAGACTCCGGCACCATCGGAGACGTGAACCAGGGCTTGGAAGGATTGCAAGCAGAATTTGGGGAAACCCGCATTGCCGACGCCGGAATCCGGGAGGCCACCATTTTAGGACAAGGAATCGGGCTTTCCATGCGCGGTTTGCGCCCCATTGCGGAAATTCAGTACTTGGATTACCTCCTGTACGCCTTGCAAATCATGTCCGACGACCTCGCAACAGTGCACTACCGCACCAAAGGCGGTCAAAAAGCGCCGGTCATCGTGCGCACACGCGGCCACCGATTGGAGGGAATTTGGCACAGCGGCAGCCCCATGGGTACCATCATTCACAGCTTGCGCGGCATGTGGGTATGCGTTCCGCGCAACATGGTTCAAGCGGCAGGATTCTACAACACCTTGTTGCAGTCCGACGAACCGGCCCTGGTGGTGGAGTGCTTGAACGGATACCGACTGAAGGAAACGCAGCCGGCCAATTTGGGTGAATTCACGGTGCCGTTGGGCGTTCCGGAGGTTATGCGCTCGGGAACCGATCTGACCGTATTGTCCTACGGTTCCACCCTTCGAATAGTCATGGAAGCATGTGAGCGCTTGGATGCGCTGGGCATCTCCGCAGAGGTTTTGGATGCTCAAACATTACTGCCTTTTGATGTACATCATCGATGCGTTGAATCCTTGTCCAAAACCAGCCGCCTGTTGGTGGTTGACGAAGACGTTCCCGGGGGCGCCAGCGCGTATTTGCTGCAGCAAGTTTTGGAAGAACAAGGCGGTTACCGTCATTTGGATGCCAAGCCGCGAACGCTTAGCGCGCAGGCACATCGCCCGGCCTACGGTTCCGACGGCGACTATTTTTCCAAGCCTAGCGCGGAAGACGTAGTGGAGTTGGTTTTGGAAATGATGGAGGAGTAGGTTCGTAAAAACCTACGAAACTTAATCTTGACCCAATGCGCGCAGTACGCCGCGCACCGAACCGTGCTCGTGCAGCATCCTTTCCGCCTCTACCCTACTTAATGAGGTTAGCTCCAGCAGCGTTCGAACGCCACGGTCCACGAGTTTGTGGTTGGTGAGTTGCATGTCCACCATTCGGTTGCCGCGCACCTTACCCCAGCGAATCATCAATGCGGTACTGAGCATGTTCAGAACCAATTTTTGTGCGGTACCACTTTTCATGCGGGTAGAACCGGTCACAAACTCCGGCCCAACCACCACTTCTACCGGAAATTCCGCGGCGGCGGCTACAGGAGACCCCGCGTTGCACACCACTGCGCCCGTTGCGCATCCGGCCGCGCGAGCCGCACGCAATCCACCCAATACGTAGGGCGTGCTTCCACTTGCCGCAATACCTACCACGGCGTCCACTGAAGTAATCTGGTGGCCTGTTAAATCTATCCACGCTTGGTCCAAATCGTCTTCCGCAAATTCTACCGCCTTGCGAATGGCCGCATCGCCTCCCGCAATCAAGCCCACCACAATCCCTTGGGGGATTCCGTACGTAGGGGGGCACTCGGAGGCGTCCACCACCCCCAAACGACCGCTGGTTCCTGCTCCAATGTAAAAAAGACGTCCGCCCGCTTTCAAGCGCGGCAACACCGCTTCTACCAGCGCCTCAACCTGCGGCAGAGCCCGCTCCACAGCCAACGGCACACCCTGATCTTCTTTGTTGATCGCCTCCAGCAAGGATCGCGTGTTCCAATGCTCTAAATTTTCGTAAGCCGACGGTGCTTCAGTAGTGCGAGAATCCATAAACCAAAGGTAGGCTGTTTGCTGCTTTTTAGCACCGGAACTATTGCCAATTGACTACCTTTGCTACCATGGGTAAAATCATCGCATTGGCCAACCAAAAAGGGGGCGTCGGCAAGACGACCACCGCTGTAAATCTAGCTGCAGCCCTGGGTTTGCTGGAAAAACGCATCTTGCTCATAGACGCGGACCCACAGGCCAACACCACATCCGGGCTGGGGTACGACCCTACCGCAACGGTGGTTGGTACGTATGAGGTTTTGGAGCATACCGCTCCTGCAGAGTCCGGGATTTTTAGGACCGAGACGCCCAATGTTGATCTGTTGCCCACCCGCATGGATTTGGTTGCTGCGGAGTTGGAATTGGTGGACAAGCCGGGACGCGAGCACATGCTTCGAACCGCTTTGGAACCGATTCAAGATCGCTACGATTATATTTTGATCGATTGTGCCCCGTCCTTGGGATTGGTGACCCTGAACGCATTAACTGCAGCCCAGTCGGTCTTAATCCCCATTCAATGCGAGTACTTTGCCTTAGAAGGATTGGGGAAATTATTGAACACGGTGAAAAGTGTTCAGCAAATCCACAACCCGGATTTGACCATTGAAGGCATGCTGTTGACCATGTACGATTCCCGCCTCCGATTGAGCAATCAAGTAGTGGACGAAGTGAAACAGCATTTTCAGCAGCTCGTTTTTGAAACCATCATTCCCCGGAACGTCAAATTGTCTGAGGCTCCTTCCTTCGGTCAGAGCATCCTGATGTACGACGCCACTTCCTCAGGCTCGTCCAAATATTTGGATTTGGCTAAGGAGGTGATCGCCCGGAACTCAGTAATTTCGTAACCATGGCGACTCCCCAGAAAAAAGTACTCGGACGCGGTTTGGACGCGCTTTTGGCCCAACCTTCAGAAGCCGCAACCAAGGCCGTAGCGGCAAGCGATCCCGGCGCACGCGAAGCAATCGCAGGAATGGTTTCTGTCCCGGTAGAGAATATAGACAAAAACCCATTTCAGCCGCGCACCTATTTTGATCCCGCAGGATTGCAGGAATTGGCGGATTCCATTGCCGTGTTGGGTATAGTGCAGCCCTTGACCGTACGCAGACTTCCGTCCGGACGCTACCAGTTGATCTCCGGTGAACGCCGTTGGCGCGCCTCGCAATTGGCCGGATTGACCACGGTACCGGTATACATCCGTTTGGCCGACGACCAACAAATGCTTGAAATGGCGTTGGTGGAGAACATCCAACGCCGAGATTTGGACGCTATTGAAGTGGCCCTCTCCTACCGACGTTTGATGGACGAATGCCAGTTGACGCAAGAACAATGCGCCCAACGCGTGGGCAAGTCACGTGCCGTAGTGGCACAATACGTGGGCCTTTTGAGTCTCTCCCCGTTGGTACAAGCTGGCTTGCGGGAGCGCATGATTGACTTTGGCCACGCACGTCCCCTTTCCGCACTACCAGATACAGACATTCAAGAACAGCTGTACCAACAATGTGTGGCTCAAGGGTGGAGTGTTCGCAAGGTGGAAGAGGCCGTTCGCAAGGTTCGCGCTGAAGCCCACCAACCCGCCGTTTCTACTTCCCAAAGACCTTCAGCACAAAGTCCTTTTCAGCGCTTATCGGATCATTGGACTGCCCAATTGGGTACTCCCGTTGCCTTGAAGTCGGGCAAAAAAGGGTCCGGAACACTGGTAGTGACGTACCATTCGGAAGATGATCTACTGCGGTTAGCCGATCTATTGGGACTCAAAACCGACGCCTGATGCAGTGGTTCTACCGGTGTGTCTTGGTTCTTGGAACCATCGGCTGGGGACCTGTACGTGGTGATTTGCTGAATCCTGTGGAGATTTTTTCAGCACTGGACACGGTTGAAACGTCTGCCCAGAATAATCGATTTGCCGGTCTTCCTCATCCGAATACTAGCTCTTGGGGGCGGCCTCAAACCGCAACTCTTTTGAGTGCTGTGGTTCCCGGGGCGGGACAGATTTACAACCGCGAATACTGGAAAGCGCCTTTAGCGTGGGCCTTGATGGGCGGAACAGGATATTACCTCTCGCTGCAACAACGGCAAACCAATCATTTCAATGCTGCTCTGGACGCTCGTTTGGACAACGACCCGACCACGTTAGACCCGTACGTCAACGTGTATACGCCCACGCAATTGCTCTCCTTAAAAAACACCGCTCGCCGATCCCGCGATTACGCCTTTTTGGGAATGATGGCCGCTTGGGGATTTCAGGTATTGGATGCGCACGTTGGCGGGCACCTTTATGCCTTCGACGTTGGACGCAACCTGACATTGGACGCAAAAATAGCACCCGCCACCACGGGCTTGGGCTTGGGTCTAACTTTTGACTTGACACGCACTACTCCCTCCCTACCATGAAAATTGCGTTAATCGGTTACGGCAAAATGGGCCGCGCCATCGAACCTTTGGCTTTGGCTGCAGGACATGAACTGGTTGCACGTGTTGGCAAGGGCCAGTGGGACGATCCAGCCCAAGCATGGCGCACCGCAGACGTTGCCATAGAGTTTACGCATCCTGAATTTGGTGCGGAACACGTAATGCGTTTATTGGATGCGGGGATTCCGGTGGTTTGCGGTACCACCGGATGGTACCACCAGCTTCCCGAGGTTGAAGCACATTGCCGGGCTATGGGAGGCAAAATGGTGGTTGCCAGCAACTTCAGCATTGGGGTGAACCTCTTTTTTGCAGTAGCTGAATTCGCCGCTCAAAAAATGGCGGCATGGCCTCAGTATGTTGCTTCGATTCATGAAATACACCACACCGCCAAAGTAGACGCACCGTCGGGAACGGCAAAAACCTTACTTCAACGAGTTGAAAATCAAGGTTATTCTGACCTACCCGTCACCTGGGAACGAAAAGATCCGGCGCCCGGTACCCACGTTTTGACGTTTTCCTCGCCTGTAGACCGAATTGCGTTGGAGCATGAAGCTGTTAGCCGCGACGGTTTTGCAGGCGGAGCACTTTTTTGCGCCGAACAAATCGTGCGCGCTGAACCCGGCGTGTACCGAGTGGAGCAATTGCTTTTTGGGCACTAAGCACAGGACGTAAACCGCTCACGGAGCCGTGCTTTTGGTTATCTTTGGCCGCTATGAAAAAGATCATTCTCCTTGCGCTGGGATGCCTGTCAGTTGCCGCACAGGCCCAGCTGTTTACGGTTCAAACCCCAAAAGGACCCCTTGCCGTTTCGGTAGAAGAGTTTGAATACGTTTTCAACAAAAACAAAGACATCGGGAAGCAAATTGATCCCAAAACGCCACAAGAATACCTGGATTTGTACATTTCGTTCAAGCGGAAAGTTGCTGAAGCTTTAGCGCTGGAAAAAGATCAAATCCCTGCTTTTCAGCAAGAATACGACTCCTACTACAAGCAATTGGTGAAGCCGTACCTCACGGACAAGCAAGCCGATGCCCGTATTTTAGACGAGGCTTACCTACGCTTACAAACCGACGTGCACGCCGCCCACATCATGCTGGATTTGGCCGAAGACGCCCTTCCGGAAGATACCGTTCGGGTGTACAACGAGTTGTTGAAAATTCGCCAACGCATCGTAAACGGAGAGGACTTTGGCTCCTTAGCCCAAAAGGTATCGTCCGATACCTACTCTGCACAGCGCAACGGAGATCTGGGTTGGTTTACGGCCTTCCAAATGGTTTATCCCTTTGAGACCGCCGCCTACAACACCCCCATTGGGCAGATCTCGATGCCGGTTCGTTCCCCCTACGGCTACCACTTGGTGAAGGTGTTGGAGCGTCGCCCCGCGCGCTACAAAATGGAAGCTGCGCACATCTTGTTGATGGACAACCCCGAAAATCCTTCTGAATCGAACGCTGAGGCGCAAATCAAAGCGTTGTACGAACAACTGAAGAACGGTGCAGACTTTGGCGAATTGGCTAAAAATTACTCCATGGACAAGACGTCGGCCAAGAACCAAGGCCGTTTGCCGGTTTTTGGCATGAACGACATGCTTCCTGAATTTGAGGAGGTTGTGTTTGGTTTGCCCGCGGATGGCGCCTATTCGGAACCCTTCAAAACCAAAATTGGCTGGCACATTGCCCAACGCATTCGCCGAGTGGGAGTGCCCGCCGTGGCAGACATCAAAACGGAATTGGAAGCGAAAATTCGCCGCGACGCGCGAAGCAATGCCTCCAAAGCTGAGTATCTCAATCAATTGCGCAAGACTTATGGTTTGAAAACCGACGCCAAAGCGTTGAAGAAAGTATTGGCCACCGTTGATTCCAATTTTGTCAAAGGAACCTGGAAACTGCCCGCACCGAGCAAGAAATGGAACAAACCGTTCGCTACGTTGACTGTTCCCGGTACCACCTCCGCGGTAAAAATAAAAACCCAATGGGACGCATTGCAGTACTTACAGAAAGTTCAAGAGCGACCACGTCCCGGCAAAAACCCGCAAACCGTTGCTTACGAGTCATTAAACCGATGGGTGGACGAATGGATGTTGAGCGAAGAGGAAGGTCAACTTCCCGCCAAGTTTCCCGCTTTCCGCTTCTTGGCCAACGAGTACAAAGAGGGCATTTTGGTTTTTGAATTGACGCGCGAAATGGTATGGGACAAGGCGTCCAAGGACACCGCGGGATTGAATGCGTTTTTTGACGCCAACAAAGCCAATTATTCTTGGAACGAGCGTCGCAGCGGCCAGGTATTCCAATGCAGCGACGAAGCAACGGCCAACAAACTCTTGCGTTTGTTGAACAAAGGAACGGAGGCCAGCAAAGCCGTCACCCTACTGACCACCAAGGACCCCTTAGCGGTTCGACTGTCCACGGTTGAGGCCGAAAAAGGCGCCTCCAATCTGAGCCGCGAGCAAGAACTTTTGATGAACGCACCGGGTACCGGATTGAAAAAGGTATCGTCAGCCGAACTGGTTTGGGTGAAAACGCTCCGAGCACCGGAACCCAAGGCCATGCGCGAGGTTCGTGGCGCAGTTATTGCGGACTACCAGAAAACTTTGGAAGCGCAATGGCTGGAATCCCTCAAGAACAAGTACCCGGTAACCATCAACACCTCCGCGTGGGATACGTTGCAGGCACAATTGGTTCGTCCCTAATGCGTTTAGCTCGTAGTTTTTTTGCGGGGGTTGCCGTAGTGCTGAGCGCATCCGCATGGGCCCAGCCAATCCCGGCTGCCGGATCGCAACCCCTCCTCCCCCCCAATCAAGTGGATGGGTTGGCTGCAGTTGTGGGTAAAGAAATTGTGCTGCATTCGGAGGTTTTTCAGCAAAAAGAGGCCTTGGACCGCGAATTTGCCCAATCCGGACAATCGGCGCCCAGTCTGTGTGCGGTTTTTTCCGAATTGGTTGTGGAAAAACTACTCCTCCACCACGCCGAGATTGATTCTGTGGTAGTTTCCGACGCTGAAGTGGACGACGCCATCGGTCGTCGGGTAGAGCAGTTGGTGTACCAAATTGGGTCGCAAAAGAAACTGGAAGACTACTACAAGAAGTCGGTTTTGGAAATCAAGGAAGATTTGCGTCCGTTGATGAAAAACCAGATGACGGCTCAGCGCATGCAGCAAACCATTACAGAGAAGGTAGAATTGACGCCCAAGGATGTTGCAGACTTTGTTTACGGCATTCCCAAGGACTCCCTTCCGTTGATCAATGCGGAGGTTGAATACGCCCAATTGTGCATCAAGCCCAAGGTGAGCGACGCCGCCAAGCAAGAGTCCATCGATCGGTTGAAAGGGTTGAAGGCGCGCATTGAAAAAGGTTCCAGTTTTGCCTCCATGGCCATTTTGTATTCCGAGGATCCGGGTTCCAACAAATCCGGTGGCGAATACAAGGGAATCAAACGCGGTCAATTCGTCAAGGAATTCGAAGCAGTAGCGTTCAATTTGAAACCCGGTGATGTTTCGGATCCGTTTGAAACCGAATACGGTTTTCACATTTGCCAAGTTCAAGCCAAGCGCGGAGAAGAATTGGACCTTCGGCACATCCTCATCAAGCCGCGGGTTGAAGAAAAAGACGTGGAACGTGCGGCTGCCACCTTGGACAGCTTGCGTGCGGCAATTGTCTCCGGTCAATTGGCTTGGCGCGAAGCCGTGGCTCGCTATTCGGACGACAAGCCCACCTCTGCCAACGGTGGAGTGGCCATGAATCCGCAAACCACGGACACCAAATGGGATTTGGCGGACCTCAACGCTGAATTGTTGGTGCAGCTGGACGCAGTTGATTCCACCGGTTACAGCCCCGTTTCCCTGTACCGAGAGCCGGACGGAACCATGCTTTTTCGCGTGGTTAAATTGATCGGTCGGACCGAACCGCACCAAGCCAATTTGGCAAGTGATTTCACCAAACTAAAAGCCATTGCGGAAAATAACAAGCGAAACGACGTGTTTAAAGCTTGGATCCGCGAGAAAAGTAAATCCACCTACATCCGGATCGATCCTTCGTTCCAATCCTGTCCCCTTCCCCTATGATAGCCCAACTTCGCGCGGAAATTGAAAAGACCGTAGTGGGTCAAAAAGAGGCCATTGACTTGGTCATCATGGCCATGTTGTGCAACGGACACGCCCTACTCGTAGGCGTTCCAGGATTGGCCAAAACCACTTTGGTGAAAAGCCTGGCCCAAGCGTCCGGTTTGCACTTTGGACGCATTCAGTTCACCCCGGATTTGATGCCGAGCGACGTGTTGGGAACGGAAATGCTGAACGCAGAGCGCCAGTTGGTCTTTCAAAAAGGACCCTTGTTTGCTCAAGTTTTGTTGGCGGACGAAATCAACCGCACCCCGCCCAAAACCCAGAGCGCTTTGCTGGAGGCCATGCAAGAACGCAGCGTTACGGCCATGGGTAAAACCGAGCCATTGCCCAGGCCGTTCTTTGTTTTGGCAACGCAAAACCCGGTGGAACAAGAGGGTACCTACCCCCTTCCGGAGGCCCAACTGGATCGCTTTCTATTTTTGATTGAATTGGGCTATCCTACTCGGGAGGAAGAGGTTGCCATTGTGAAGCGAACCACCACCGGGGCACAACACCTAACACAAGCCGTCTGGACGGCAAACGACTGGTTGAACTTGCAGCAGGAAGTGTCTGATCTACCGGTTCCACCGGCCGTGGTGGAAGCAGCCGTTGGGTTGGTGCACGCAACGCGCAATCCACGCGCGGTTGAGGACAAACCCTATATTCAATGGGGTGCCGGGCCGCGTGCCAGCCAAGCGCTGGTGCAAGCAGCTAAGGCGCATGCGTTTTTGAACGGAAAAAGTGCACCGGACAAGGAAGATGTGGCCGCCGTTGCGGTTCCCGTTTTGCGCCACCGACTGGTACTGACTTACCAAGCTACCGCCGACGGCTGGAACGATCGAACGTTGGTGGAAGCCTTGGTTAAAAAGTATTTGTAATGGGAATTTTGCTCTACTACTTGGTGGGCACTGCCTTGCGCGGTTTGTTCACCTACCGTTTCTTCACCGCGAATAAATTGCCCGCGTGGTGGGCCTTTGTTCCGGTTTGGCGAACCCTCCAGGTACTCAAATTGGCCGACCGTCCCTCCTACTGGACGTTCTTCGCTTATGTTCCGGTGATCGACAACGTCATGTCCTTGATCATCACCTACGAGCTGCTGCACATGCACGGTTTTCGGGAAACCAAACACACCGTATTCAGCGCTTTAACCTTGGGCGGTTATTTAGGTTATTTAAGCCACACACAGCCCTTGGTTCGCGGCACGCGGGACAACGATTTGATCAAACAACGCGTGGGCACCTTGGTGAACAATATTTTGTTTGCGGTGGTGGCGGCAGGGACCTTGCGCGCCGTTGCGTTTGAGGCCTTCAACATCCCTACCTCGTCCATGGAAAAGTCCATGCTGGTGGGCGACTACCTTTTTGTGGACAAGTTGCGCTACGGATTGCGGTTGCCGGAAACGCCGGTTTCCGTTCCGCTAATGCACAACCGCATTCCAGGAACCGATTTGCCTTGCTATTGGGACGGCGTACAATTGCCGTACTTCCGGTTGCCCGGTTTTGCCCAAGTGGAGCGCGGCGACGCCGTGGTGTTCAACTACCCCGCAGAGCCGGACCGGCCTGTGGACAAGAAAGAGCACTACGTGAAACGGTGTGTAGCCGTGGGTGGCGATACCTTGCGGATTGTGGACCGACGCGTTTGGATCAACAGCAAACCCACGGAATTTCCCTCGCGAAGCAACGGGCAATTTTCGTACTACGTGCGCACCAACGGAACCGGTTTCAATGCCTTGGCGTTGAAAAAGTCCTTTGACCTGAACTACATTCCGGACAACTACCAGGTGAATAACCAAAACGTTTCGGACATTCTGCCCATTTCCCAGAACGAATACATTGCCACGGTGAGTGAGTCTGCACTAGCAGGATTCAAGCAGTACCCAGGTGTGGTGGAGGTGCGTCCACTGATCAGTCCGGCGAATGCGGCACGTAAGGGATACGGTGATTCTATTCCGCAAGCACAAGCGTGGTTTTTGTCCAATTTTATCGACAGTCGGCCCGTGTTCCCCAATCCGGTGGGGGGCCATTCCGATACGGTGGTGTACAAGTGGTCCCGGGACAATTACGGCCCACTGTGGGTACCGCAGAAAGGCGCGACCATTCCGCTGAACCGCGATCATGTTTTGAAGTACGGACGCTGCATCACGGCCTACGAAGGTCATACCTTGGAAAGCAACGGTACCGGGTATTTGCTGGACGGAAAACCGGCCACGGAGTACACCTTTGGCCTGAACTACTACTGGATGATGGGCGATAATCGCCACAATTCGGAGGACTCGCGGTACTGGGGTTTTGTTCCGGAAGACCACATCGTGGGCAAGCCTGTGTTTGTGTTCTTCAGCTGGGACGTTTTCTCATCCGGTAAAGACCGCATTCGCTGGAACCGTATTTTCAGTTTTGTGCACGGGGACGGTCCCCAGAGATCGCAGTTTTGGCCCATCGCAGTGGTGGTTGCCCTCTTGTGGGGCCTTTCGGAATGGTACAACAAGCGGAAGCGGTCCTCCCGCTCTTGATCCTTCCTCCCAGAGCGTGGTGGGAGGCGGCTGCGCAGCCCGGCACGCGCATTGGCTTGAGCGAACGGTTCCCGAAACAAACTTTTCGGAACCGATTGCGAATCAGTAATTTGGCACAAATCCACACGCCTGACCTACCCAGCACGCGGCCACACTTGGATTTCAGCATTCCCCTGCGGCACGACGCCGGCCGCACGGGTTGGACCGCGCGATTGGACGACTCGGTTCCGTGGCGGAAAGCCTTGTGGCGTACCCTCCAAACGCAGTGGGCTGGATTGCCCTTTTGGGAAATTTTAGGTCCGGAATTGGAGCCGTTGGTGCACAGCAACGAGCCCCTATGGCACAAGTATGTTTATGACCTAAATCATTGGATGGCAAGTCAATGGGGTGGCTCACTACCCGCTTTAGTTGATGAACGTCCGTCGGTTGACTTTTCACCCAAGCACGAACCTTGGAGCGGAGCGGCTGGCATCAGTTGGTGCGAGGCATTGCTCCGTGAGGGTCCGGCATTGTACCTTTAAACGTGGCCGCAAGTATTAAAACCTGTCTTGTTTGCTGGACCGCTGGTGCGGTTGCGCTGGGTCTTATTGGATCCAACCTGGAAGCACGTGTACCAAGCACATTGGAACCATCCGCAGCCTTGGATACGGTTCAAAACGCAAGTCCGACCGCTGCGGAAATGCTTACGGAGCGGTGGAACCAATTGTCCAACGGCCAAATCATTCGGTTGGACGCGCTGCGAAAACGAGCGGATTTTTCTTGGAAGTCGGACACCGCGGCCGTGGCTTTTTTTCTGAACCTCCCAGCTGGGTTTGCGCGCGATTCTGCGCTCCAGTGGTACGAAGAAGGGGGGAAAAGTGGTGAAGAGCGACGCATTCAGGAGCAGTGGGTGCAAAGGCCTTTGCAATTGGCCACCGAAGTATTCAATTTTACCGGTTCTGTAGAGAATTTGGATTTTTCCAACCTTTGGTACGCCTTCCGGGCGAGCGATGACGAAGGCAAGTTGGTTTGTGCTACCGCACGCGTCAATGCGGTGCTGAGTCGGGTCAAAATGAACAAAGGATTGGAATTTGACGTGGTGCACAACCGCACAGAAGGCGCCTTGTTTTTGTTGGGCGTCCCCTTTCCTTTGGATACCGTACGTGAGCGAAACCTGCAATTGCCTTCCGGAACCCCCGCCCTATTGCCCGGTTCCGAATTTAAAATGGACGCGCCTTATGGGCCTTGGTACCTTCGGGCCACGGGACGGGTGGCGTTCGCCAACGGCATTCGGACGGTTGAAGACTATGCGCTTACTTTGGTGGGTCAAAAAGACCAGCGCGACCAACTTTGGGAACAGTCGTTTGGCAACTGGCTGGACAGCAGTTTTGTGGGCGTTCCGGAACTCTATTTGGTGGGCGATGTGCTGAACGACTCCCTCCCCGACGCCCTGTTGCTGCGCCGTCCCAAGACGGGCGGATTGGAACTCACGCTGTGGGTGTCCGACGACGCCCCCGATGCTGCCTTGTGGCGCCAAGCTGCTACCTGGCTGCTTCCTCCCGAAGTGGGCGACTGAACCTCCGGTGTTTTTTGCGTGTTGTATGAGCACGCCTCGCTTTAAACATTTACATTCTCCCCAATTCGAACGAATTACTTCCCTATCCTTAGCTAAAAAAACGCAACCATGTCCGCACCTGATCTTCAAACCCTGTTGACCGAATTGCAACGCCGTCTGGCCGAAGCCCATGCCGGCGGTGGAGAAAAACGTCAGGCAAAGCTTCGTGAGCAAGGAAAAATGACCGCCCGCGAGCGCGTTGCGGGTTTGTTGGACCCGGGAAAACCCTTACTGGAAATTGGTGCACTGGCCGCTGCCGGCATGTACGAGGAACACGGTGGTGCGCCGTCGGCGGGTGTGGTGGTGGTCTTGGGCTACATCCACGGACGGCAGTGTCTTGTGGTGGCGAACGATCCCACCGTTAAAGCCGGTGCGTGGTTTCCCATGACGGGCAAAAAGAACCTACGCGCTCAAGAAATTGCGCTGGAAAACCGCTTGCCCATCCTGTACCTGGTGGATTCCGCTGGAGTGTATCTGCCCTTGCAAGATGAAATTTTCCCGGACAAGGAACACTTTGGACGCATCTTCCGGAACAACGCCCAACTTAGTTCTTTGGGTGTTCCGCAATTGGCGGCCATCATGGGAAGCTGCGTGGCCGGCGGAGCCTATTTACCCATCATGTCCGACGAGGCATTAATTGTGGAAGGAACGGGGTCTATCTTCCTGGCAGGCAGTTACTTGGTTAAGGCTGCCATTGGAGAGGACATCGACAACGAAACGCTGGGCGGCGCCCACACCCACAGCGCCATCAGCGGCGTAGTGGACTACACGGTTCCCAACGACGCGGCTGCGCTGCAGCGTTTGCGGGACTTGGTGGATAAAATGGGCGAACGCCCCAAAGCAGGCTGGGACCGGGTTGAGGCCTTGTCCCCCGCACGAAGTCAAGAAGATTTTTTAGAGCGGGTACCGTCGGACGGCAAACCCTACAAGATGCGCGAATTGCTGGAAGGCATTTTGGACGCAGGCAGTTGGTTGGAATACAAGGCGGACTACGGCAAAACCCTATTGACCGGGTACGCGCGGATTGACGGCTGGGCAGTGGGCATTGTGGCCAACGAACGTCAGGTGGTGAAGTCCGGCAAGGGCGAAATGCAGATTGGCGGCGTCATTTACAGCGATTCCGCGGACAAAGCCGCGCGTTTCATTGCGAATTGCAACCAAAAGAAGATTCCCTTGGTGTTTTTCCAAGACGTGACCGGATTCATGGTGGGATCCCGCAGCGAACACGGCGGCATCATCAAAGACGGCGCGAAGATGGTCAATGCGGTGGCCAACAGCGTGGTTCCGAAGTTTACGGTCATCGTGGGAAACTCCTACGGAGCCGGAAACTACGCCATGTGCGGAAAGGCGTACGACCCCCGTTTGATTGTGGCGTGGCCCACCGCCAAGTTGGCCGTCATGGGCGGCGAACAAGCTGCCAAAGTTTTGCTGCAGATAGAAAAGTCGCGCACGGATCAAGCCGCCAACCCGGAGGCCGAAAAAGCGTTGTACGACAAAATTCGCTCCCGCTACGACGCGCAAACAACCCCCTACTATGCGGCGGCACGTTTGTGGGTAGACGCTGTGATCAATCCGGCAGACACACGTTTGTGGTTGTCCATGGGGTTGGAAATGTCCAACAACGCTCCGTTGGAGCGGGCCTACAACCCAGGGGTGTTGCAGGTGTAAGCGGTATTCCAACCTATATGCTAACACCCTAGGGTGACCCGAGTCACGGTTGGTTTCGAGTGATCTTTGGACCTTTTGAACATGAAACTACCCGCCGTATTCATTCGATTCGTTTCTACTGTTGTTTTGTGCAGCAGCCTCGCGCTCCACGCCCAGCCCGCGAACGTCTCTTTGGTTCCCGTTTCTTGGGCCAATTGGCCCGCACTTCAATCCTTCGCCCTAGGCGAATGGCAGGGCGAGTGGTTGGTACTGGGCGGACGTACCGACGGTTTACACCAGCGTCAACCCTGGGCCGCATTTGCCGCGGCGGGACAACCCAACGCCCTTTGGGTATTGAACCCAACCACCGGTGGTGTTTGGAGCGCCCCCTTGGACAGCGTTCCCGCGGAGGTTCGGGATCAATTCAAAAGTTCCAATCCCCAGTTTGAAGTGTTTGGGGATTGGCTGTACATCACCGGTGGCTACGGACTTTCCGCTGCCACAGGAACGCATACCACCCACCCCCGCATCACCCGCATTCATCTAGCGCAAGGAATTGCCGCCGTCAAAAATGGCGGAGTGGGCCTGAAAAATGCCATACAATCCAAGGTTGATGCTCGTTTTGCCGTCAGCGGCGGACAAATGTTGGCGTGGAACGGTCAGATGGTGTTGTTGGGCGGGCACCGCTTTGAGGGCGCGTACAACCCCATGGGCCACGCCACCTACACCCAAACCTACCACCAAAAAGCGGTCCGTTGGATTCCCGTAGACAGTGCGAATTCCTTCACCTGCAGCAATTTTCACAAAAACACAGACACTGTTCGTTTGCACCGACGGGACTGGAATGTTTTGCCTGTCCGCACCGCGAACGAATCCTACCTTCTGGGGTACAGTGGCGTTTTTCAACGCGGGGTAGACCTGCCGTACACGGACGGTGTGGCGTGGGACGGGGACTCCACCTGGACGCCCGTTGGTTTCAGTCAACGACTCAACCAATACCACTGCGCCACCGTCGGGATGTACGACAGCATCAACCAAGCCTACGCCGCGCTCTTCTTTGGCGGAATTGCCCAGTACTACCCCACCCCGGGTGGTGGCTTGGCTACCGATCCAAATGTTCCCTTTGTCAAGACCATTGGCTTGATCAGCCACGACTCCGGTTCGTGGTCCGAGCGTCCCCTCCAAGCGACCCTGCCTGCTTATTTTGGGGCCACCGCGGAATTCATTCCAGCTCCGAACGTTCCCCGCGATGCCAACGGATTGATCCAATTGGCCCAACTGCCCGCCGACTCCGCTTTCTTGGGTTATTTGTACGGCGGAATTGAATCCAATGCCCCCAATGTGTTTTTTGGCAACTCCGCCTCCCAAAGCCAGGCGACGTCTGGCTTGTTTCAGGTATATTGGATCAACGGGGCGTTGAGTGTTTCTGAATCAAATCTGGGTCCCAACTTAGTGGAGTGGATTTCGTCCGCCGGCCGGGGCCGCGGCGAAGTTCGGGTGCGTCCGCTGGGCAACGCCCCCGTGGAGCTGAGGTTGTACGATCGGTCCGGCCGGTTGCTGCACCAAGAAACGGCAACCCGGCACCAAGGAGAACCCTTTGCTTTTGACTTTCCACTCCGCGGAGCTGCTACGGTGGTGGTTCGCCAGGGCGACCGTCTTGCCTCCGGTGAAATCTTGGGATTGGACGGTCGCTAAGCGGTACGCGGTAGACAAAAATCCCCGTACCTTCGCAGTATAATGATGGAACTTGCGCTCGCCTTTCTGACCCTGACGTTTTTAGAAATCGTCCTGGGGGTTGACAACATTATTTTCATCTCCATTCTGACCAACAAGCTCGACGCCACCATCCGTCCGCGCGCGCGATTTCTAGGCATTGCCTTGGCGTTGGTTTTCCGAATCATCATGCTGATCTCCATCACCTGGATCATGCACTTCAAGGAGCCCTTGTTTGCGGTCTTGGACCACGCCATATCTGGTCGCGACCTCATTCTGTTTGCCGGCGGATTTTTCCTCCTGTTCAAATCCACAAAGGAGATTTACGAGTTGATGGAAACCAAAGAGGGCATCGACAACGGTAAGGATGTCAACGTGGCCAAGCAGTTTGCCGGCATCATCGTTCAAATCGCCCTGCTGGATATTGTTTTCAGTTTTGACTCCATCCTAACCGCCATCGGCATGACCCAAAACCTGCCCATCATGGTAGCTGCCATCGTGGTCAGTATGGTGGTGATGCTGTTGTTCAGCGGGAGAATTGCGGGCATCATCGAAAAACACCCCTCCCTTCAGGTTCTGGCTTTGGCCTTCTTGATCCTGATTGGGGTCATGTTGATTGCCGACGCCTCTGGTTACCACGTTCCCAAGGCCTACATCTACGTCGCCATTGGCTTTTCGCTGGGCGTGGAAGGACTCAATATTCGGGCAAAAAAGCGCTAACCCAAGACGTTTTAGGCCCTCTAGTGCTGTTCTAGCGCTACGGGTAATCGTTTGATTGCAGCACCTTCAGAACGCGTTGCACATCTTCTGGGGTGTCCACCCCACCGTGTGCAGCGTCTACCTCCACCAGGGAAATAGTGTACCCGTGGTGCAGCCAACGCAATTGCTCTAAACTTTCCGCCAATTCCTCGGGTGCGGGCGCCAGTTGAACGATTCGGCGCAAGGCCTCCGGAGTGTAGGCATACACGCCCAAATGTCTTTTACGCACGGGTTCGTAGGCTGTGCGCTGGAACGGTAGGGGAAGTCGGCTGAAGTACTGTGCTTCCTGGCGCGCATTGGACACCACGTAGCAGACCGACCGATCCTCCAAATCTTCATCAGCGGGCACAAGCGTGTACAAAGTGGCCAAAGGACCATTTGCACGAAGTAAGGCCGCCACATGATCTGGATGGACCAGTGGCTCGTCCCCTTGTACGTTCATGATCCAAGTGGGCGTTTTTCCGGAAGATTGTATAAATAAATCCATCGCTTCGCGGCAACGCGAGGTTCCGGAAATATGCTCCTCCGTAGTTTGTATGGCGTTGCCCCCGTGTGCTGCAACTACTGCTGCAATTTCAGGACAATCCGTCGCCACCACCACGGCACCCTCCAAGCCGGAGCGCCTCAGCCCTTCCTGGGCTTGGCGGAAGGTCCGTACCACCATGGGCAAACCGGCCAGGTCCACCAAAGGCTTCAGCGGCAAACGCTCCGAATCCCTACGTGCAGGAACCACCACCAACGCATACGTTTCGGAAGTCTTCATGGAGTCACAATCAAGGGGGACCACCAAACTTGATTGGCAGACTGAACTTGAACTTGGTACCAACCGGGTTTCAAATAATTTGGATCAAACGACACTTCGTTGCGACCGGCACGGGCGTTGCGAAGGCCAATGTGCACCACACGTCCGGTGGCGTCGATGCAATCAACGCGCACTTCTCCGGCCTGCGGCAAATCAAAGGCCAAGACCACCATTCTTCCGTCCGATAAGGATGCCGGGTTGGGAAATGCAGAAGGGGCGTCGGCGTCTGTAAACGGTATTTTAAACGTCTGCTGCACCGAACATCCGCGCGCATCTGTAGCCACGATGGTCAAGGAGTCGCCGCTGCACAAGGACGACCAAGCCGCACCGGAACCGGTTTGAAAAGTAGACTCGCCCAACCGCTGCCACCGAACGGGGCCGTTCCCGCTGGCAATGCCACCGGAAATGGACCAGGAACAGCCGGTCCCAAAAAGTTCCCAAAGCACCTCAAAGGCACTGGAATCCGGAGTTCCCAGCTCGGAAATCCATGTGGAATTCCCTCCGTTTCCGGAACCAAAAAAACCAGCGGCCCAAACGCGTTGCTTGCCCAAATGATTGATGCCCGGTTGGCTACCGTACACGCGCTGCAAGCCAAAATAATCGCCCCAGCGCTCGGCACCGCCCAATTTGGAAACGGGGCCTAGTCCAGCCTTCAATTGAACAACGGGAGAAAAACTGCCGTCGTTGCCCACGTACACTGCGGAATTGCCCGGATGGTGTGAGGGACTGGTGTGGTTGAACCCAATCACGTACTCGTTGTCGCACGATTCGTTACCCGCAAAAACGATGTTGGGGTAACCAAAATCCTTGATTGGATCAGCAATCAAGCGGCCGTTCAAGGTGCCGTCCCCTGGCTGCAAAACGCCGTAGTAGATGGCGGCACGGTCCGGGGCGGATTGAAACGTTCGGGTAGTGCTGACCACATGATACGAGCCGTCGGGTGCGATCAATCCGCCCAGCCAGCGTCCGTCATTCGTTTGTAAACCTTTGGTGGGATCGTTGGCTGGTGTATTGCTTTGGCGGCCGTTGGGCGGCACACCGTACCTCAGATTCGCCAAGACCAGTTGGCATTCAAAAGCATTATTCCCGGTGGGTTGTGCCGACGGGGTCCAAACAAAAACCGAATCGTTGTCCGGTGAAAAATTGCGGTTGCTCATCAGTACCACGCTGTCCGCAGTACCGTTCCACCCCGTCAATGGAAGCAAATTCCGGGTATACTTTCCTTGAAATTTAAAATCGTGGTGCAGTTGGCTGGGCAAGTTGGCGTCGCCGGCGTACCCGGCAGCTTTGTCCATTTCCCAAACAATGCTTCCGTCAAAACCTACCTGCCAAGAAACATTGGGAACTATGAGGTTTAAGGTCAACACCAATTTGTCCTTCGTCAAAGCAATGGCCGGGAAATCGGACCATCGGTTGTTGCTCAACGGATTCCCCGGTAAAAAGTAAACGTTCCAACCGTCCCGCGGGTCGTTCGTTTTACTAAAACAAACGGCAATCTTTGAATTCGACGGCGTATTGTTCATCAAAAAAACCAGCACAAATCGATCGGTTTGCGGGTCGTAGGTCAGCTTGGGATCAAAGGCATAATCCGAACCGGTTGCCTGCCCCAAAACACTCAAGGGGATGTAACTCTGCGGAAACAAAAGAGTGTCGGTTGACCGGTCCCACCCCCACAAATAACTGTTGACGCCAATGAGCACTTGGCCTTGGTTGTTCACCGCGAGTGTATTGTCGTTGGGGGTCCCGCCCAGCAAGTCCGCCACGATCCCCACGGTTCCAAAAACGCGAAATGTCTTCTTGCCAAATAAAATCTGCGGCACTTCCGCTTGGGTTTTCTCCGACTTCTGCTCCGACGGCGCGGATCCCGAAGTTCGGTTATCCATATTCCTTTCCCTGGCAGCATCAGGTCCAAATACCACACGCTTCAACTCGTTCAAACCGTGGGACGCGCTCCACGCGTCCGGTGCCTCCAAAGAGGTCAATCGAAAAGCAGGATCGCTCGGCAGTAAATGAGCCGCGGGTACCTCGTGGTGTTTGGGAATGCTCCAACTTTGCTGAGCCGACGCTGGAACCCATCCAACAATAGCAACAACGAATGCAGACGCGGTGCGGAAGGAAATCTGTTCTAAGTACTTCATCTCCGACTCAATTTACGAGATTTTGGGCCAGCAACGCCAAGGCAAAAAAAGCGAGTTGAGCCGCCCACAAACCAACTGTCAAGGGATTCCGATCGGTACTCTTTCCGCGATCCGGCACCACCGGTGCAAGCACCAAGGCCACCACAAAACCGGTTATCAACCAACCAATGGCATTATCGATGGGCACTTTCCCGTCCACAAACCACCACATGTCCATGAAAGGCGCCGATTTCTCAATCAAGGCATCCATCAACGTCATTGCCACCGCCGCTACCGCCGCACGGTGAATCGGTCGATCGATGCCCTCCGGAATAATATTCAGAGCCAGCACCGCCAACAACGCCCAATTCAAACCAATGATCAAGGGGACGTCCCACAATTGCGGGCCCAAAGAGGGCAAATACGCGTAGACGCCGAAAATTTTACCGGTATGCACGCCGGCCACTTCCACCAAGAAGGCAATCAACCCCACTAAAGCTAGCCGGGCAGCTACTTCAACAGGCCGACGCTTCCACTCCTGGTGCCGCAGCAAAAGCGCCATGCTGACGATCAAGTGCACCGGAGTCAGCGGCAGCACCCAGGACCGAAACGGGGTAAAAAGGGCCACCGCCCCAACGGTGTATGTAGCTACCAAAACCAGCCAGGCAATCTTCAAGGATCGGTTCATTCTGCTAAGTTCGGGAAACTTCTACCTTTGTCCCATGACGGCTTCTACTTTTCCCTCCCACTTCGCACAAAAAACCATCGAAGTCCAAGGCCCCAACGGCCCCATTTTTTTGGGAAATCACCTTCCGCTGACCGTCATCGCCGGACCCTGCGTCATCGAAGGCCGCCAATTTGCATTGGACACCGCCTTTGCCCTCAAGGAAATTTTCGCAGAAGCCGGCATTCCATTCCTCTACAAATCCTCCTTCGACAAAGCCAACCGTTCTTCCGTGCGTTCTTTTCGCGGGGTTGGCATGGAAGAGGGCCTGTCCATCCTGGCTGAAGTGCGGGAAACCGTGGGCGTTCCCGTTTTAACCGACGTCCACGAAAAAGAGCAAATTGAGGCGGTTGCGCACGTGGTGGACATGCTCCAAACCCCGGCCTTTCTTTGCCGACAGACGGACTTCATCCGCGCTGTTGCCGCCGCTGGAAAACCCGTCAACATCAAGAAAGGCCAATTTCTTTCGCCCGACGACATGCGCCACGTCTTGGACAAGGCCCGTTCAACGGGTAACGAGAACATTGCTTTGTGCGAACGCGGCACCTCCTTTGGCTACGGCAACTTAGTGGTGGACTTCAAAACCTTTGCCACATGGACGCGCTGGGGCCACCCCGTGGTGTTCGACGCCACTCACTCCGTCCAAGAGCCCGGCGGCCTGGGTGATTCCACCGGCGGCAAACGAGAATTTGTGGCCCATTTGGCACGTGCCGCCGTGGCTACTGGAATCTCTACCGTGTTCATGGAATGTCATCCGGATCCGGATAATGCTCCTTGCGACGGTCCCAACATGCTCTCGTTTGATTCGTTGCCCGAGGTTCTTCAGCAACTAAAAGCCCTGGACCAATTGGCTAAGTCTTTTACCATAAATAGCTAGATCAGAACGCTTTAATTATCTTCAAGCATCTTAACCTCCAGGCGCTTCCAGTATTCTTTCTTTCTTCGTTCCAACAACAAAGCTTTCACCCAAGGCTTTGCCAAAGGAAAGGGCACGGTAGTTGACGCCCGCTTGAGCGCGTGGATTTGCAGCAGGTAGCGCGTTGATCCGGAGGTCCAGTCTTTGTAGCCCAACCGAAGCAGTGCCTCCGGCTGGTAAGCTGGCAGACCCAACTGTTTGGCCAAATCGGGCAATTCCACCCAACCGGTATCCGCCAAGCGGTATTGACGGGCCCATTTTTTGGCAAACAGAACCAAATTCTCCGGAGGATTTTGGTCACCCCGACCCAGCGCATTCCGAAGTTTAGCAGACCAAGGAGCCGTGGCGGGTACCGCCAAATACGAGACGCGCACGATGTCCACCCCCAACTGGAATTGCTCCTTGTTTCGAACGTACGCGGCTTGAAGCTCCGACTCGGTAAAAGCCGTGTCCATTTCTTGTTGCGCCAATCGATTTTGATAGCTCAAAACCAGCAAGTCCTCTCGGTATCGTTGAACCACTACTTCAAACGAATCCAAGTCACTTCCCAATTGTGCCTCAGCTTTTTCCAACCAAAGTTTGCGCAAACGCCAATCGTTAATGATCGTGGTTGCCAAAGCTGCTGAGTCTTGAGGAGATAAATTCTCCGGAAGTTGGCTGGCTACCTCTGACCAAGTAAGAACTTCTCCTGCAGCTTCTGCGGCGTAGCTGCTATCGCCCTCGTTTCGACCACAGCCCGCCAAGAAAACAGCAACGAAAAAAAGCGGATGGAGACATCCCGTCCGCATCGAAAAAGGGACTTTCGCCAAACTAAAGGTCAAGGGCATTGCACCGTGTCCGGACCGCTCACCTTACTGATGTGGCACTCGTCCGATTGAAAAACAAAAGGCACAACACACGGCGTACCTCCGGCGTGCTCCACCACAAAGGAATAGGTACGAGTGGTGTTCACCCCTTGCGTTTGCATCATAAAATCAGACCCAACTCCGTACTTAGCCGCTGGGTAGCCCGCGTTGTGTTGATTGAATAAGGTATCCCCCGTGGTGAGGTCAACCGTGTATACGCGTGTGGGCTGGGCGCCCACTACCGTTACTTCAAATTGACGGAATTCTTGCGTACAGTACACATTGGGTTCGCAACCGGTTGCAAACACAGCGCCCAAAATCAAGGTGACGCCTAAGATTGATCGACGATCCATTCGTTGGTAATTTTTGCACTCATTAAACAAAGCGGAATCCCTCCGCCGGGGTGAACGCTACCGCCCACGTGGAAAAGACCCTTTGGACCGTTCCCCTTGTTCGGGTGCCGCAAAAATGCTGCCAAACGATTGTTGGAAGCAGCACCGTACAGTGCACCCCGGTACGAACTGGTGGCTCGTTCGATACCCGGGGGATCCAAGAAGGTTTCCGTCTCGATTAACGCAGCGAGATCACGATTCAGTGTGGACGACAATTTATCCAGTACTTTTTTTCGCGTTTCTTGCCGCAACACCTCCCAATCTTGGCCGTAATCAGCGGGTGCATTGACCATGACGAACCAATTTTCACATCCCTCCGGCGCTTCTTGTTGAGCCAATTTACTGGTGATGTTGACGTAAACAGTAGGATCCGATCCGGGCAACTTTTCCTCAAACAATGCACGAAACTCGCCGGGGTAGTCGTTTGAGAAAAAAATATTGTGCAGTCCCAACTCCGGGAAACTGCCTTGCATGCCCCAGTAAAAAATCAGGGCCGAGCTGCTCCGCTCTTGATTGAGTACCGGCTCGGGCGCCGGCCAATCCTGCATCAATTTGCGGTACGTGGGAACAACGTCCATATTGGACACCACTGTAGACGACGCCCAAACCGTTCCATCTTGCAGTTCAATGCCCCGTACTCGACCCTCTTGATGTTGGATGCGCGAAACAGGAGCGTTGTAATGAAATTGAACGCCCAAACGCTCGGCCAATTTCACCAATGAATCCGTAATATCCCCCATCCCGTTCTTGGGCAAAAAAGTGCCAATTCCGTGCTCCAAATGGGGAATCATCGCTAATACGCCTGGTGCTTGGTAGGGAGAGGATCCGTTGTAGGTAGCAAAACGGTGGAACAGTTGGCGCATTTTCTCCGTTTTGAAGGCGCGCTCGTGTACCTGCGCCATGGAGCGCGTCAAGTCCAGTTTCGGTAAAGCCCTTACTGCAGATTTTACGTGCTTCCATTGGTAGGTTTTCAGTCGATGTAGAGACGATTGCAGAAACAAGGGAGCAGTTGCATCGTACTGAACCTGAACGCGACTCAAATGGTTTCGCACGTTGGAACTGGGTTCGCCCAATTGCTTCTCGGCCTCTGCGGCGAAGCGAGCAACATCTGCCCAAGCGGTCAGGCGCGTGCCGTCGGTCCAAAAATAGCGGCAAGCCACGTCGTCTTTCAGGTAAGGAAAGTGTTCTTCCGGATTTTCTCCCGCCAATTCAAACAGCTCCTCCACCCAATGCGGCATGGTGAACAAACTGGGGCCCGCATCAAATCGGTAACTACCCAGTTCAAAACGCGAAAGCTTGCCTCCCGGATACGAATTTGCCTCAAAGACATGTACTTCTCGACCAGCCACAGCTTGCCGTATTGCCGTGGCAATTCCGGCTATTCCCGCGCCAATAATTAGGGTCCTGTTCGCTTCCACCGTTCAAAGGTAGAACGGAAAACGGGGTTGATTTTGCCGACAGCCGTCTTTATACGTTTGAATACGACTTTCGGCGATTGCACCGTGCACCTTTGCCGAATGGAAAACCGAATTACGCCCCAGTACACCTTTGTTCAACTCGGAAAAAACTGGATTCGAATTGACCTGCAAAGAATCAGTCACTTTGAATCTTCAGGGGATTACGTCCGCTGGCACGAGACCGGAAATCAACAAAACAGAAGTTCGTCCTCCAAGATTACCGAAACCCGACTGAGTCAATTATCTGAGCAGCTGGAACCGTACGGTTTTGTTCGCGTCCACCGACGTTATTCGGTGAATATACGTGCGGTAGAAAAGTTTGACGGCGAGTCACTCCAGCTGGAATCCACCGTGATTCCTGTTGGAAGAACGCGCCGTCAACACGTACTGGCCCGACTTCGGTCTTTTGGTTTACGGAATGACCACCAATCTGTAAGCGGTTCCCATCCAATTCAAGAAGTACGTTCCAGCAGGCAAGAAACCGGGTAATTCAACCGAGTCCGTTCCCGCATCCACTAGAATCTCGTGCACGCAGCGTCCGTCCAAAGCATAGAAAGAAGCGTTTAATGCCTTAGTGGTTTCCGGCAAACCGTAAACCGTTTGTCCGGGACGTACGGGATTAGGGTACAAATTTTGCAACGGCACCGTGGCTTCATCCAAACCAATTTGACTGAGTCGGTAGGACAACGTATCGTCATCGCCGCAGGTGTTGTTGACAATTAAGGTGACCACATAACTCAAACTGGGTACGGCGTAGTTGTGCTGCACAAAATTGGTTCCCGTGGCTGAATTTCCGTCCCCAAAGAACCACTTGTATTGGGTTGCACCCGTGCTGGAGGTGGCGTCAAACAACACCTTCATCCCGGCACCGCTGGAAGATATAATTGTTGCCGTGAATTTCGCTACAGGAGACACGCAAACGACTACCGTATTCGTTACGCTCGCAGAGTCTCCACACAGGTTGAAGGACACCAAACGGACACTAAAACTTCCACTGGTTGAATACGTGTGACTAGGCGTTGCGCCCGACCCGGTTGTGCCGTCACCGAAGTACCACTTCCAACGTACCGCATTCGCGGACGAAGTAGCCGTGGCATTGAGGACACTTCCGCTGGTGGTGTGGGTAAATGAGGACGTGACCGGTCCACAAACGGCAACGGTATCTCCGAATACGGCAGAATCGCCGCAAGCGTTCTTAACCTTGAGGGTGACGTAGTATTTTCCGTCAACCGCAAACGTGTGCACGCGCGAACTACCAAACCCGTTGGGGGTACCGTCGCCCCAAGTCCAGGTGTAGGTAGTGGGTTGCCCGGTCCCGTTGGAAACAAAATTCCGAGAAAGGCCAGTTCCCAATGTGTAAAAATTAGCCGTGATGGGCGAACAAATAACCACGACCAACTGCGACGTGCTCGTGCTTCCACAGGGATTCGATACTGTCAGGGTAACCACATAGGTCCCCGGGGCAGCATACGTATGCGAAGCCGTGGCACCCGTGTTGTTTGGCGTGGCATCTCCCCACGACCAGGTATAGGTGACACCCGGAGTACTGCCGGAGTTGCTCACTTGAATGGTATTCGCAACGCGCGACGTAAGGTTGGCGACCGCAGTCACGGGAGGGCAATTGGTGGTGGTGAAAATAAGCGGCCCAATCCAACCCGACACGTTGCCTCCTGTTCCACAGCTGTCTCGGTAGTAAACGTGGTAAACGGTATTCGATGTCAATCCAGCAAATACATAGGGCGAATTTACATTCGTGACTTTAGTGATCATCGATGGAAGAAAACCCGGTAAACCAATGGCCACATCCGCAAAGGGAGCATTCTTGGTAAAGGATAAGGTTGCTTGCGATGAAGAAATGCCCGAAATCGCTCCACCGGTTGGCGGTGGGCACGAGCTGCAGGTGGAGGTCGTCGTAAATAAAGTACCCGATGGAAGGTTGATGCCCGGGGTTCTCTGATAGACTATGGCATTTGCACTGTTGCGCACGGTGATGCCACATTCACTGGAAAAGGCACCCGCATTGGTGAACGAAAGCACAAAAGGTTGCCCAGGGCAAACCGGTATGGTAAAGTTCTGCAGAGCACCAGTGGTCAAGGTGTACGATTTCGTGCGCGTACCCGTTACCAAGGTTACAAAATGGTACGGCGGGGCACCAAAGGTGGTGGACCAACCGTCCGAAAACTGATCCGTCAGGGTTAAGGTGTAGTTGCAACCGTTGGTGCAGCCGGGGGTTGTGGTGGAATCTGGCCCGTACCAGGGACTTGCCCCATTTACCGACCCACAGGAATCCTTGACATAAAAGTCGTAAGTAGTCCAGGCCGTCAATCCGGTAATGGCTTGAGGCTTCGTGGGCGCATAAACTTTCGTTCCGGTGCCCCGAACAAAGCCGCGTGGCCCGTATTCAATGACCCCGGAAGTTGCCGTCCCGGTCCAATTCACTGAAGCACTGGTTGGTGAGGTGGCTGTAACCGTCATGCCCGTTGGCTTAGGACAAAGAGGTGTTTCGTGAATGTCCAGCTGATCAATGGCAACGGCCGAATTAAACCCATTTGTAGAACGCGTTGCAGTAAAGCGCAATTTGATGGTGGCATTATTGTAGGCAGCCAGTGAGACCAAATGCTCTTGCCACGGGCTTGCCTTTGCCGTCTGCGACGGCCCGTTCACGGTGAAAATTGTGTTCCAGGTGGTCCCGTTGGTGGTGGCCTCTACCGTCAGCGAAACAATATTGTTGCCGAATCGATGGCTTGAAAAACTCAACTCCCCTACATTTAAGGGCGTCAAATCAATCCACGGGGTAATGATTCGGGTGAACGACCCACCGGTACCAAAGGGAGCCGAAGCGTACAAATACTTTCCACTGGGGCCCGTAGCGCTGAAATTAGGACCGGTCTGTGCCGTTGGCGTCGCTCCGATCAGCGGGGTGAAGAAATAGTTGGTGGTGTCCGTACGGGTCCAGCAAGTAGGAATCTTGCCGGGTTGGGTGTTTAATCCCGGTTGAGGCACCCACAACGGACTGTCAAAGGTCTCGGACCAAGGGGCTTGAACCGTACCACAGGCGGTGGAAAACACCAAGGGGCCTTCCCAATCGGAAAATCCGGCACCGCAGACCCTGCGCACATAAACGGCATAGGTGGTACTTGCGCTCAAGCCGGTCAAAGCAAAGGGACGCACGCTGGTTGTGGCGGACGAGGCACTTCCTGGGGTGTGTCCTATGGGGCCGTAGGAGATTTGGTACGAACTCACCGTGCCCAACCAATTCAACGAAGCAGAGGTTGTGGTGATGGCCGTAGCCGTAATGGACGTTGGTTGCGGACACGAGGGTTGTTCGTGAATGTCCAAATCATCGATGGCCACTTGTGCATTGAAACCGGTACTGGTGGTACGCGTGGCTTTGAATCTCAATTTGATGGTGTCGTCTTGGTAGGCGGCCAAACTGACGATGGCCTTGAGCCAAGGTGCGGTGTTGGAGGTTTGTTGTTGCCCGGAAATCGTCCAAACTTGGGTCCAAGCTTGTCCGTTGTAAACTTCTAGGGACAAGCCGGCGATGTTGGCACCGTACATGTGGTACCAAAACGAAACTTCTGGCGTATCCAAGGGTACTGTACTGATGGGCGGGGAAACCACATCCGCAACTAAAGTAGCCCCCAAAGTACTGATCAAATTCGAAAAAATGAATTTACCGGAACCGGTGGTGTGGTCCGATGTTGCTCCGGTTAGCGTACTTGGAAAACCTTGTGGACCAGGCGTCATGAGGTATCCAACATTTGAACCGCGCGACCAACAAGGAGCTAATGTACCCGCTGCGAACGAACCAATTACAAAATCCGCACCGTCGAAATTTTCCACATAAGGGGTGGCAATGGGGGCACAATCCGTTGTGAATTGAATGGGGCCTACCCACTGACTCACAAACCCCGTACAGCTGTCTTTCAAGAAAGCCGAATAAGTAGTGGAAGGATTCAATCCCAAAAAGGTGATTGGATTGCTGTTCGCTACAACTTTAGCTCCTCCAATTGGGGTAATCAAACCCTGGCCGTAACGAATAATCCACGGACTGCTTCCCGTGCCCGACCAAGTCAACGTGGCAGACGTAGAGGTGGTACCAACTACCTGAAATTGCTGGGGTTTTGGGCACGGTGCAGCTTGTTTCACCGAAATATCGTCCAACGACCATTGTGCAAAGTTGGAATTGACGGCCGTTCGCCCGCCAACGAATCGCACAAATACCGTATCCCCTAGCCAGTTGGACAAGGAAACTAAGTGTTCCGCCCAAGGTGCCGCTTGCGTTGCTTGCTGAGGACCGGTTAACGTGAGGACCGTGGTCCACGTCGTTACACTGGCCTTCGATTCCTTTACTTGAACCTCAAGGGTGGTCAAGTCTTGCCCAAAACCGTGTACCCAAAACGACAATTCGGGCTGGGACAAGCCTACCAATGAGATGGCGGGGGTACGAAGGTTGGTGGAGAGGTTGGGGGCTCCAAAAACCGTATTGAATGCGGCCATAAACTTCCCTCCACCCGTGTGGTCGCCCACCGGTCCTGTTAAATTATTGAAGTTAAACGGAGGTGCTGGATTCCATTGGTACCCGGTTGCGGGAGCAGCAGGGGATCGAGACCAGCAATTGGAAATAACACCGGGTATATTCCAATTGGTAGGGCGTACGAAACTTGAGTTGTCAAAATTCTCTGTCCAAGGAGATTGAACCACTCCACAGAGCGTACTTGCTGTAAACACCTTCGTCCATACCGAATAGTTGTTGGGACCGCAGCTGTCGCGAACATAAAAATCGTACGCTGTGGCGGGACTCAAGCCACTGGCCGTGAATAAACCTGTGGGTGATGAGCGCTGCGTGCCACTTCCCAAAACAAAACCTGAAGGACCGTACTGAACTTGCCACCCGGAGCCGCTCGTGGCGGTCCAACCTACAACAATACTGTTTGTGGTTGCCGTTACTAAGGTTGGTGTGTTGGGGGGAAGACACGTGCGAACGCTGTCGATCCTAATGTCGTCGATGGCCACGTCCGCATTCAACGCCGTTGCAAAAGTTTTGGTAACGGTAAACCGCAAGCGGATGGTGTCGCCGGCAAAGGTGTTCAACGGCACCGTATGTTCCGACCACGGATCCGTTTTGGCCGTCTGGAAAACACCGCCCAAATTGAGTACGTTCACCCAGTTCCCCGTGGGGTACACTTGCGCCTGAACCAGCAAACCACTCACGGCGAAACCGTAGCGGTGTGAGGCAAATTTTAATTCCGCCGTGTTCAGCGTATTCAAAGAGATCCACGGGGTTACCATGGCGGTAGTGGTTACCGAACCGCCACTGCGTGATTCGGCATGCAAATAGCGCGTACCGTTGGCGGTGTTGTCGTTGGCCGGTCCCGTAAAGCCTGTAGAAGTGGCCGTATTGTTCACGCGCCAGTAGAAAAACGACGTATCGCCCTGGTTCCAACAAGGATCCAAAATTCCAACTCCTTGATTGTTGGGGTTGGGGAACCAATTCAATCCCTCAAAGTCCTCTTGGTAGGGAGCTGCCAAAATGGCGCAGGGAACGGACGAAGTGGTCGCCAAAAAGGGGCCCACCCACAACCCCGTGTCACCCACCGCGCAAATGTCCCGAACCCAAATACGGTAATCGGTGAGAGGTTGCAATCCGGTAATGGAGTCGGTCAGCTGGGCATTGCTCTTGACCCAATAAGTGCCTTGGGCAGCCGCGCGAACGTAGCGAATTTGTCGTTGAAGGACGGTGGTATTCGGCGAGGTCCACTGCAAGCCGATGGACTGCATCCGGGTATAAACCAAGGTAGGAACCGTAGGGTTGACGCAAGACGCACTACCGTATTCATCTGCGCCTCGATCCGGCAGCGTACCACTGCGCGCCTGGTTGTCAAAGTCTACAAACGTACCCACGGGAACCGCAGTACCGTCCGCTAAGGTGCCGATGGTGCGCAAGTTGGACTCGGATACCAACGGATCCTCGTAGGTGGAATTAGCGTCCAAAGAAGTTGCCGTTTGCCAAGCGGCCAGGGTTGCGTAGTTGACGTTGTTGAATCGGAACGGATTACCTGTATGCGGAGCGTAATGAATGTTGTGGCTAAAACTGGTGAACACACTGGAAGGTGTTGCTCCGTTGACGTTCACGGCAACGGCCATGGACCCGCCGTAGCTCACGCACAAGTTGTTTCGAAATTGAAGGTCTCCCACGCTTGCAGGCGTTCCGAACACCGAAAAAACGGCACTGGTCGTGGATCCAATTCCTTTGTCCACCCGCAAGGAGTTGTGAAAGAAATGAACGCGTCGGGTATTGAAGGCGTACATCCCCACATTCGTACCGGCTCCGGCCGGAATAAATACCGCATTGTTCTCAATGGTGACCACTGGAGACGTCGCCGTTCCGAAGGTGCTCAGGAAAATGCCAAAACCACCGTTAGTACTTTGCAAACGGATTCTATTCCGACGAACCACGGCCCAGCGAAAAGGAATAACCCCAGTACCTTGCAAAACAATCCCTCGCTGAGAAAGTGATGAATTAGTAGCCGTTCGCACCGTATTGTCCTCAAAAAGTACCGTGTCCGTGGCGTAGAACCAGGCCGCTGAATAGTTCTGATTTACAAACCTGGATTTCTGTACCCGAATGTTGCGGGGAATGAGCGTTGCACTGGTGCTGAAGGGAACGTACAGACCGATCCCCGCACCCGAAAACTGAACGTCGTAAAAAGAAATATCCCGGAGCAAACTAGGGGTTGTTGCAAAAACCAGGGCCGAGTTTGTAGTGGTATTGGTCAGCACCGGCGCAGATACAATGCACTTGGTGAATTTGATGCCGCCCGTTGCCGCGCCAACCGTAGCCGCGCCAATCAATTCCACCACGCGGTGATTGGCGGTGTTGGCGGTAGACTGAATGACTAAATTCCTAAATTCCAAATGCTTGGCGCCGGAAATTTGAATAGCGTAGAGCGTGGAGCCGGAGGTGGTGATGACCGCAGGAGCTACGCCTTGAGCAGAATCTACCAAAAAACGAACGCGGTTTACGGGTGAAGTACCGGCGATAGACCCAATACTAACCGAGGGATGCGTGGTTCCGGGGGCAATCAACACCGAAACCGGTCCCGATACGCCTTGCGCAGTCAATGCGGACACCGCTGCCTGCAGGGTGGTAAAATTGTTCGAGCCTGAGCCGGTGGGATTGACCGTGTAGGTTCCCGACAACTGCGCCCACAAGCCCAAGGGGGCAATGCAGAGGGTTAAAAAGAAAATTCCGGTACGACGCAAAGATTCCAACATAGAACCAAAGGTCGTACCGGAACCTTACTCCGGGCAATAGGCTACTATTCTGTGCAATTCACAGCAATCGTTTCGGTACCCGCCGTTGAGCGAATGACAATCCGGTACACGCCCGGTGCCCAGTCCAAAGTGCTGAGTTGGCATTCTCCAGAGGAATTCAGTGTAGCATCCATATGTTTTTGGAGCAAGATGCGTCCAACCGCATCCACTACCTCAATCGTTGCCTGAGGACCACGATCAACCAACTGGATGAGGTGTACATCCGATCCGCGAAGCACTGGATTCGGATACGCCACCAAGCCACCCAAACTGCTCTCCGACACACCGGCACGATTGAGCTTGATGGTGATGGTATCGGACAGTCCACAGGAATTCGACACGATCAATGTGACGTTGTAATTCAAACTGGGCACACCGTAGATGTGTTGGATGAAATTGGCTCCCGAACTGGACGAGCCGTCGCCCCAGAACCACTGGAACTGGGTGGCGCCCACGCTGCCTGTGGCATCAAACTGAACCGTCATACCGCTGCCGTTGGAACTGACGATAAAGAACGTAAAGGCCGCAGTCGGTTTGGTGCACACCTGGATGGTTTGGGAACTGGTGGCCGAGTCACCGCAAGCATTTACCGCAATGAGGGTCACCGTATAGTTTCCACCGGTAGTGTAGGTTACCGACGGAGTAGCCCCCGTACCGGTGGTGCTGTTGCCAAAATCCCAGTAATAAGTTGTGGCATTAGGCGAATTAGCGGTAAAATTGAGCGTCAACACGTTGGCAACAAACGTAAAGGCTGCCGTTTGCGGTGCACAGACGATAACGGTCTGTGTTGACGTAGCCGTTTGTCCGCATTGGTCGGTAACGGTCAACACAACAGAGTACGTTCCGTTGGCGGCAAAAACGTGTGTTGGATTGGGACCTGATGCCGTTGCTCCCGCACCAAAATTCCAGCTGTAGGATAATGAAGTACCGGTTGATGCGGCTGCGTTGAATACCACGGATAAGCCCGTTGCGACAGTGGTAAACGATGCCATTGGCGGCGGGCAAGGATTGTTGCATGATGCTTTACCCTCGTATTTAAATCCAGAAGTCAATGCTGGACCGTTGTTGGCCCCGGTTCGGGTACTCAAGGTAGTTCCGGTAGGAGATTTCAAAGTCCAACCGCATTCCACACTCCACTGCCCCCCGTTTACAAAATTCAACCGGATGGTATCTCCATCACACGCGGGCAATGAGAAAACTGCTTGGTTGCCGTTGCTGATTGTGTAGCTGGTGGTGGTGGTTCCAACGGTCACATCCATTCGATGCGAGGAAGTACCGGCTTGGTTCGCACGCCAGCCGTCGCCAAAGGAATCCGTCAACGTCAGCTGGTACAAACAGCCGTTGGTGCAAGAAAAGGTGCTGAAGGAAATAGGTCCAACAGACGTGGAAATACCTGAGGTACCACAATTATCCCGAACATACACTTGGTACGAAGTCCCCAAGGTCAAACCGCTCAATATAAATGGATTCGTAGTGGCTGCCACCACGGTTCCAGACCCCGGCGTAAATCCTACCGGGCCGTACTCAATTTGCCAAGCGGTTGCGCCTCCAGTGGTCCACGTAACCTGTGCAGTGGTGGACGTCAAAGGGGTGACCGCCACGTTGGTAGGAGGCGGGCACGACGGTGCAGACGTAATGCTGAAGTCGTCTATGGCGATGTCCGCCATTTGCGGGGTGGCATTCGCTAAATTCCGACGCGCCACAAAGCGAAACGCTACGTTCTGCCCGCTGAAGGTGTTCAGCGGAATGGTCTTTTCCAACCACTGATTTCCTTGCGGTCCACCGATGGAATCCAAAAACGTCCAAGCCCCCGTTCCTACTTTGATTTCGGTGCGCAAACTGCGAATGGCTACGCCGTCCATGTGGTACCAGAATTTCAATTGGGGCAACGGTAACGTGCCCAAGTTGATCGTGGGAGATTCAAGCGTTGCCGTGGCACCGGTGGTGCTCAACGAAGCTTCTGTATAAACGTACCGGCCGTTTCCGGAAGTGTGGTCCGCGGCCGGCCCGGTAGTGCCCGTAGGCGTTGGGCCTTGTCCCCCACCCCAGTGAAACTGCGGGGTGGTACCGGCGGAGTTGGGTGTTCGGGTCCAACAGGGATCAATTGTGGATCCCGCGTTCCAGAAATTATTGGGATTGCCGAATGCACCCATGGTGAAGGTGTTGTCAAAATATTCGTAGTACGGTACCGTGGCAACGCCGCAAGCGGTACTCGCCGCTACCGGCCCCACCCAGAGCGACTTGTCCGCAGCGGAACACACCTTGCGCACGTAAAAATGGTAGGTGGTGGAAGGAGAAAGACCTGTGACGGTGAACGGACTGCCCGTTGCAACGACGGTGGTTCCCGCTCCCGAAACAAAGCCCACCGGACCGTATTCTACCTCAAACGATGTTCCTGTTGCGGTCCACGCCAAGGTTGCGGTGGTGGTAGTGGATGCCGTTGAAGAGAATGCCGTAGGCGCAATGCAGGTAGGACCGGCAACGATGCTCACGTCGTCTATTGCCAAATCACCCAATTGACCACCGCCGGGTCCTCCACCACCGGGTCCACCGGCAGGCTTCGCAACGCGGAAACGAATTTGAACGGTGTCGTTGGCGTAGGCATTCAAAGACACCGTCACTTTTTGCCACGAATTGCCTTGGTTGCCCGCCTGCGTGTAAGCATTGGAAATCCAAGCGTTGTTGTGGAACACATCCACAGATAAGGTGCCTTGGTTCGCTCCAAATTGGTGCTTCCAAAACACCAATTCCGGATTCACCAAAGTGGACAAGAAAACTTTGGGAGAAACCAGCTCTGCGGTATTCCCAACCCCAGAAGCTTCCGCATACACGTAGGCCCCACTTCCGGTGGTGTGGTCCGACGCCGGACCCGTCAGGGGGCCGTTGAACGTTGTACCCGTTCCGCCGCCCCAGTGGTACCCAGCCAAGGGATTCCTACTCCAACAACCGCCGATGGTGCTTCCGCTGTTTTGCGGCGCAGTTCCTTCCGCGAAGCCCGTTGTAAATGCTTCGGTCCATGGGGCAGTGATCGCCGTGCAAACGGTGCTTGCATTTACCGGTCCAACCCACGCAGACTTATCCGTTGAAGAGCAAACCCGACGGACGTAAAATTGATAGCCGGTGGCAGGTGTTAAGCCCGTAACCACAAACGGAGCTGAAGTAGCTACTACTTGTGTTCCTGCTGGGGGAGTAAATCCTACCGGTCCGTACTGAACCTCAAACGATGCCCCCGGTGAAGTCCACGTTAGGGTTACCGAATTGGTGGACTGCGCCGTTACCGAGAAAGCTGTTGGCGCCACACACGAAGGAGTTTGCTGCACTTGAAAATCGTCGATGGCAATATCGACGGTGTTTGCCGCACCGGGATTGCGGGTTCCTACCCAACGGAATACCACCGTATCACCAGCAAAGGGGGCTGCTAAAGAAACAACCGCCTGTTGCCAAGGAGCCACACCAGAGGTTTGGACCGGGCCGGTTTGCGACCACAACGTGGTAAACGCGCCACCGTTGCTTACCTGAAACTCCAACTTATTGATGAGTCCACCGTACATGTGGTACCAAAATGAAACCTCGGTGGAGGACAACGATGCCGTTGAAATGGGAGGAGATTCCAAGGTGGCCGTGGTTCCAAAATTGGTCCCTTCGGTAAAGAGGAATTTACCCGCAGCCGTTCCGGTAGTTTTGTCAAAATCCGGACCCGTTAATGCGGTATTGGGCAACCCAGGTCCGGTCTTCCAAAAATACCCGGTTGTTCCACCGCGCGTCCAGCAATTGTCAACGGTTCCCGGGTCTTGAGCGGCTGTTCCGGGACTCCATGTGGTTCCCGTAAACGTCTCCAGATACGGTGCGGTTGCGGTTGGAACAACGGGCGCACAAGGCACTTTAACCACCAACGGCCCTACCCAAATGGAACCACTGCCAACTCCGCAGCTGTCGCGCACCCAGAAGGTGTACGTTGAACCCGGAGTCAATCCAGAAACCGTGTACGGTTTGCTGGAGACCCCCACTCGCGTTCCCGTACCCGCCGCAGAAGTGGCACCGGGAGCATAACTGATTAGCCAATTGGTTGCCCCCCCGGTGGTCCACTGCAAGCGCACCGATGTAGGCGTAGTTTTTTGAACTGCAAAAGCCGTCGGCTTGGGGCAAGCATTGAGCACCTTGATTTCGTCCAGCGCCATGTCCGAATAATTCGCCGTGCCGCGGCTGGAGCGGAATCGAATCACTACGGTGTCCGACGGAACAGAACCTAAGGACAATGCAGTATCCCGCCAAGCAGCGTTCTGGGTAGCTTGCTGCTGACCTGAAAATACCGAAACCGGAGCACTCCATCCTGTTTTTGGATTCCAAAAATCAACGGCCAAACTGCCCATTGTACCTCCGTGCGCATGGTAAGAGAATCGAACCTCCGGATTGGCCAACCCAACCAAAGAAATGGGACGCGTTTGCAGCAAAGCCACTTGACCGGTTACGCCTGCTGATGATTCCGTATACAAGTAGCGTCCGGTTCCGGATTTATCGGTCGGTGGACCGGTAAAAAATGGTGGGTTTTGCGTGGAAGTTGGACCGGTTCGCACCGCCCAGTAATAAGGACTGGTGGAGCCCGTACCTCGGCCTGGATTGCGCTGCCAGCACGTTCCAAGAGAATCGCCAGCAGAATACGTACCCGTTCCGGAAATCCAACCGGTACCGTCAAAGTTTTCGGTAAACGGTGACGGAACAGGTGCGCAAAGTGTTGTGAAGTAAATCGGACCCACCCAAGCAGAAGAATCCGTAGCGGAACACTTGGATTTTACATAGACCTGATAGTTGCTACCGGAAATCAGACCCGTTGCGATAAACGGGGACGCTCCGGTATTCACTTTGGTCAAGGCCGCGAAAGACGCCGTGCGCAGGCCGTAGGCTACGCGGAAATTGGAAGAGCTGACGGCTGAAAAGGCAATCTGCGCATTGTTGAAACCAACATTTGCCAGGGTTAGTGCTGTCGGCGCCGGGCAAGCGGGTGCTTGCATTACCTTGAAATCATCCAAGGCCAAATCACCGGTTGTGTTTCCAGCCGGCGTAGCACCAAAGGAGCGAACGGCGCGAAAGCGGAATTGAAGGGTGTCGCTGGTAAAGGTGTTCAACAGAACTACCGCTGTATCCCACGGAGCCGATTTGGAAGTTTGTTTTTGACCGGACTGAGACCACACGTTTTGTACCCAACCCGTTGTTGGACTCCATACATCCAAAGCCAACGTGCCGCAATCGGTACCAAAAGCGTGGGTAGCAAAGCGGACGGACGGAGTGGCCAATCCCGCCACATTGACTAGGGGTGAAACCAAATTCGCCACCGACTGGTAGGCTCCCAAGGCACTTTCCACATACACATAGGTACCCGCTGCGGTGCCAGAGGTCTTGTCCACCGATGGACCCGTTGTAGCTTGTGAGGTGGGGCCTGTACGTGGAGACCAAGCAAACGGACCGTTGGCAGCTCCCGTATGTGCCGGAGCAGTGGTCCAACAGGTTCCCGCTGGCAAGGCAGCACCTGCATTCAGTGCACCTGAACCGCTGGTCCAGCCCGTAAACGGTTCGACGGCTGGAGCGTTCAACAAGCCACACGCGGTCGAAAAGGAATAAGGTCCCATCCATAAGCTCACGTTACCGGAACCGCAGGAATCGCGAACGTAAAATTCGTAGTTCGTACCGGGAGTCAAACCCGTCACTACGCGGGAGGAATTGCCCAACGCTTGAAAAACGGTACCGGTAGCGGTCGGAACAAAACCAACAGGACCCACTTTAACCTGTCCATTGGATGCTCCACCGCCCGTCCACTGAAGCCGAGCTCTATTGGACAACGCCCACGAGGCCGAACCGTTCGACGGAGGGAAGCACGTGGGGACAACGCCGTGCGTCACCGTTACTTTCCATGTTCCTTTGACTACTTTTTGAACCGTCGTATCGCATAAAGGCGTGCCGGGGGGAGACCACGTACGATAGGCGTGCAATTCAAAAACCAATCGACCGGATACCGTGGTGCCGTTGGCCAAGGTTAAACCGGAACGCGTATACGGCTGCAAACCGCCCTGATTCCCCACTCCGGAAGAAACCGAACCTTCTGACAAACCGGTGGTTCGGCAGCGCAAAAAGGAGCGTTGTTCGGACTTCCAAGACTGACCCAATGCGTTCATGGTGTATTCTACAGCCACTCCGTAGACGTAGCGATTCACAGGGAGTTGCACCACCAGTGAATCCACACACGTGGAAAAAGTGGTGGTGGTTACCGCCCCGGCGGACATGGAAACCCGCAAGCCGTTTCCGGCATGAGTAGAAGATGTATTGGTTGTTTGTCCCTGCAATTCGATTCCGAGTGCAGCACAAAGGAAGGTCAAAAGCAAGGGGTAACGGAGTAAAGATGAACGCATAGTGTAGTTTTTACAGCGGCGGGAATTTACCACTTATTTCGGCTTATTTTTGATGCAGATGATCGGACGTGGTTTAATTTTTATCCTCCTTGTGCTCAGGTTTAGCGGCACCTCCTTCGGGCAAACGTCTGCCGGTGGACGCATTGCTACCTTGGAGTACGGAGGCGGAGGTGATTGGTACGCCAACCCAACGGCGCTGAATAATTTGGCCCGATTCGCCTCAGACCAGGCTAGCATTCCCGTTCTACCCAATCCAGGCAGCGTTCCCGTGGGCAGCCCTACCCTTCTCTCCTACGATTGGGTGCACCTCACCGGCCACGGAAACATCACCTTCACAGCGCAAGAGGCGCAAAATTTGCGCACCTACTTGCAGCGCGGGGGATTTTTGCACATCGACGACAACTACGGGATGGATCCCTACATCCGGAAAGCCCTCAAAACGGTTTGGCCGCAGTCCGATTGGGTCCGACTTTCCGCCAACCATCCCTTGTTCCAAGGCCCCTTCCCCTTCCCAAAAGGACTCCCTAAAATTCACGAACACGACGGCAAAGCACCCGAAGCGTGGGCCCTTTACCACGGCAGCCGCATGGTGGTACTGTATACCCACGAGTGCGATCTTTCAGACGGCTGGGAAGATGCCAACGTCCACAACGACCCGCCCGCCGTTCGCTTGCAAGCCCTCCGAATGGGCGCCAACATCCTGCACTTTGTCTTTCGGGGACAAATTCCTTATTTACCCTAGTTTTTTTTCAATTCTACCGACATGGACTCGTGGGAGAATGCCCCATTCCCAACGCCAACAGATTGGACGGAATTCCACGCGGAAGCATTGCGCTGGCCGGGAAGGTCCAGCCAAGACTGGGCCCTGAAAAAGCCCGGCCTCAACCCCTTCCTGCTCCACAAATGGGACGCCTTGCAGCGTCAGTCTAAAAAGTGGCCTACCTGGCACGACAATCCCAACCTGTGGTTTGCGCCGCGCACTTTTGCGGAACAAGCCAGCTCCGAAGCCACGGCCCGGGCCAAAGTGCAGTGGTTGCAGCAAAACGGCTCCGTGGAAACCGCCGCGGATCTGACCCTGGGCTCAGGTGCGGACAGCTGGGCCCTGGCAGATGCCGGCATCCAAACCGTCGGCACAGAACCCAACCCTGCGTTGGTGCGCGTGCTCCAACAACACGAACAGGCACTGAATCTGCCGCGCAGAACGGTTCTCGGAAAGGCCGATGATTTTCCGTGGGAATGCGCGTCTCGTTGGGACGCCGTGGTGGTGGACCCCTCCCGGCGGGAGATTGGCGGCAAGCGTTGGGACTGGAACCACAGCCAACCCAATCCCTTGGAATGCTGGAATTTGTGGACCGAAAAAGCGCCTCATGTACTGATCAAAACCTCTCCTTTGGCCGACGCCGATGCCCTCGAGCGGTCATTTCCCAACGCCACGGACCTCGTTTTTGTGGCCGTGGACGGCGAAATGAAAGAAATTTGGGTGGTAAAACGTCCGGTGGAAGCGGAGCAGGGGATTGTGCGTTGGACCCTTCACACCACCTGGAACGCGCACCGGTTTTCGTTCCGGTCCTGGGACCGAACGGCAACACCGCCACTGGCATCTTCCCCAGCCACCTACCTCTACCTCCCGGACGCCGCGCTGAAAGCGAGCCGATGCCACTCCGGCGCCGCAGCCGAACTGGAACTGAACGAATGGACGCCGGGAGTGTACACGGCAAACCACCGCCAAGAACAATGGCCCGGCAGAAGGCTCCGGTTCCAGAAACAATTTGAACCTTACAAAGGTTCTACCGATGGTGGGTGGAGCATCGCCTCCATCAACTACCCGGAAAAACCAGATCAGATTCGAAAAAAACTGCGCTGCAAGGAGGATTCGGAACGCTTTTTGCTGGCAACGGTAGACCGGGCTGGGCTGCGTTGGTTTGTGACCGCACTGGTGGATAATTCGTAACTTTTGAACGTGGCGATGGCGCAAAACACCCTCCGATTCCTTCTGACTTTAAGCCTATTGGGCTTTGGCGGGAGCTTTTCGTTGGTCCGTAGCCAAGTGCTGACCATCCCCAACGAAGGTCAGTGGACCCATCCGGCCTTGGCGGTCACCCCCCTGGCCCACGGTGCCTTGTTTTGGGATGAATTGGGGTACCGCGCCGTTTTGTGGAACGGAGACCACCACCACGGCGGCCCGCATGCCTTGCCTAAATCCGGTTGGAGCGTGTTCCGCTCGCACCTGGGAACATCCGGTTCTCCCCTGCTGGAACCCGTGCGAACCACGGACGCACCTCGGCATTACTTTTTGGGCAACGACGCCAACCGTTGGCGATCCAACGTAGCGGAGTGGACCGCATTTTTGCACAAAGATTTGTACCCCGGCATCGACGCCTGGATTCGGGACTCCACCGGAGACTTGGCCGTGGATTATCGGATTGACCCGGGTGTGGATCCCAATGTTATTCGCTGGCATTATCCGGGAGCGTCCCGAATTGAATTGGATGAAGACGGAAATGCCCGGATTGAGACGCCGGCGGGCATCCTTTGGGAAACCGCACCGCGGGCCTTTCAGCAAACACCGAACGGAGAGCGCGAAGTACGCGTTCGTTTTCGCTTGACGGAAACCGAGTCCGGTACAGCCTTGTCCTTTGATTTGGGCAAGTACAACCAAAAATTGCCCTTGGTAGTGGACCCCAAGTTGGTATTTGCTTCTTTCAGTGGCTCAACTTCAGACAACTGGGGATTTACGGCTACCTACGACGACCAAGGCAACTTGTACGGCGGAGGTATTGTGTTCAACCCGGGCTACCCCACCACGCCGGGTGCCTTTGACCCAACCTTTGCACCGGGGAGCAACAACAGCATCGACGCCGGCATCACCAAGTTCAACGCAAACGGCACCCAACGCGTTTATTCTACCTACCTCGGCGGCGGAAGTGCGGACCAGCCACACTCGATGATTGTGTCCGGCAACGACTTGATTGTATACGGCGTCACCAGTTCTACCGACTTCCCCATAACGGCCAGTGCGGCACAATCCACCTTCAGCGGCGGACCGTCCATCACCCCTAACGGATACTCCTTTTCCAACGGTTCCGACTTGTTCGTAACCCGCTTCAACGCCCAAGGCTCAGCGCTGGTGGGGAGTACCTATTTTCACACCACCTCCGCCCAACCTGGAGGGGGAGGCGTGAACGAAGGCCTGTCTGGCATCACTCAGAACTACGGCGACGCTTTTCGCGGGGAAGTCAACTTGACGAGCAACGGAGACATCGTGGTGGCCACCTCAGTAACCAATGCCACAGAAGATGCTCTTTTGGTTCGCTTCAGCCCTAATTTGAATCAAATCCGATGGTCCACGCAGCTGCAGGGAAACAATGCGGACGCTGCCTACGCTGTTCGGGTGGATCCCAACGATAAGATTTTCATCACGGGCGGAACCCGGAGCAACAACCTACCCACTACTCCAGGCGTTGTGCAAGGGAATCTTTTGGGCGGGTTGGACGGCTACATTGCCCGGTATTCGGGAAACGGTATTTTGGAAGCCTGTACGTATTTGGGAACCCCTTCCAACGATCAGTCCTTTTGTTTGGACATCGATAAGTTTGGTAGCGTTTATGTTTTTGGACAAACCCGTGGAACTTGGCCGGTAATAAATGCGGCTTGGTCCACCGGGGCGGGCAGCCAATTCATCCATAAACTGGCGCCAGACCTCAGAAGTACCTTGATGTCCACCAAATTTGGTACGGGCAACCAAATCAACATAGTACCCACGGCCCTGGAGGTAGACGACTGCTTGAATATTTTTGTCAGCGGTTGGGGCGGGGCGGTCAATGCCGGCAATCAAGGAGGATCCACGGCAGGATTGCCGGTCACCGGAAATGCGCTGCGCAACACCACCGACGGAAGCGATTTTTATTTCATGGTTCTTTCCAAAAACGCCGGCAGCCTCCAGTACGCTACTTTTTTTGGCGGTTCCAGCTCCGAACACGTGGACGGCGGCACGTCTCGCTTTTCCAAGGAAGGAACCATTTACCAAGCCGTATGCGCTGCATGCGCCAGTGGAACCTTTCCCACCACACCCGGAGTGGTATCCCCAAATAACAGCTCCAACAACTGCAACTTGGGCGTCATTAAATTTGACTTTGAAACAATAGTTACGGCTAAATCAGAAATTGATTTTGATCGGGATGTGGACACTTTGTGTGAAACTTTGCGAATTAACTTCACCAACCAAAGCATTAATGCGAATGCATATTACTGGGATTTTGGCAATGGACAAACCAGCACTTTAGCAACGCCTACTGCACAGTTCAATATTGGTTCGTACCGCATCGTTCTTACGGCCTATGACACAATTTGCGATATCTCTGATACCGTACATATCAACCTGAATTTCACCGAGGGAGTCCTACCTGCATCTTCATTTGAAGTTGATTATGTGGAATGCGATCGCACGTTTGAAGTACGCACGTCCAATTTGAGTCGAAAAAGCAACGGATATTTTTGGGATTTTGGGGACGGGAATCAAAGCACACAATTTGAACCTGTGCACCAGTATTCAGCTCCTGGCACCTACCGCATACGTTTGCGTGCACTGGACACTACATGCGGCAAATGGGACACCTCCTCCGTAGCCGTCAAGTTTGGCAACGACAAACCCGGGCCCAACATCACCTTGGCTCCCGATACCTGTTTTGACGGGCGCATCCGACTGAACATCGACTACGGCGGCGACACCACCACCAAGTATTTGTACCGATGGACGTTCCCCAACGGAATTGTGGATACCGGGCGCGTCACTGTCTATCAATTACCGGCGTCCGGCACTTATACCATTCAATTGGAAGCGGTAGATTTGATTTGCAACGCGGTATTTACGTACGAGTTCACCACCGCACTGCTGCGCATCAATCAACGGGTTTTTATTCCCAATGCCTTCACGCCAAACGGGGACAACGTCAACGAGTTTTTTGAGATTAAGGGAAACAACTGCGGCCTGAAATCAACGTTGGTGGTGCTCAATTCGTTTGGCAACGTGGTATTTGAGACCGACAAGCCCTTTGGTGACTATTGGGATGGAACGATTGCGGGCAAGCCGGCACAGTCGGACACGTACACCTACCGTCTGGTGCACGAAGAAGGGGTCTTTACGGGATACGTAACCTTGATTCGCTAGCGCTCCAACAGACCCTTTTTGAACTCGATGAACTTTCCCAGTGCCCGAGGGCCAGCAAGGGTCTATTAAACCGTTTTTAGGGCGTCCACCAAGGCATCCACCTCATCAGTGGTGTTGTAGCGGCTGAAGGACAAGCGCAGGCCGTCGCCGGAACCGATGGCTTCCAACACGTGACTGCCTTTGCTGGATCCGGAAGAGCAGGCGCTGCCCCCGGAAACGCAGAATCCCTTGATGTCCAAGGCAAAGGTGAGCATGCCGCGGTTGGGATCTCCTTCCGGCAAGCTGATGTTCACCACCGTGTACAGACTGTTGTCCAAATCGCCGGAAGCTCCGTTGAAGGCAACGCCGGGCAACGCAGTGGTCAACCGCTCAATGGCATGGGCTTTCAGGGCGCGCATGTGCTGGTGATCTGCCTCCATGCGCTCGTGGGCCAGTTTAAAGGCCTTGGCCATGCCCACAATGCCCAAGACATTCTCCGTGCCGCTGCGGTGCCCGCGCTCTTGGGAACCGCCGTGGATGAACGGGTGAAGACCTGAGTTGGCCTTGATGTAGGCGAACCCAATGCCCTTGGGGCCGTGAAACTTGTGCGCACTGCACGCGGAAAAATCCACGGGCAGTTGACTGAAGTCTACCGGAAAATGGGCCAAGGTTTGCACCATGTCCGAATGAAACCAGGCACCGTACTTCTTGCACAGCGATCCTGCTTCTTCAATGGGCAGCAGGTTGCCAATTTCGTTGTTGCCGTGCATCAGGCTGACCAAAACGGACACTCCTTCTTCTTGTGCAGCTTTAAGCTCCTGCTCCAACCAGCTGAGGTTCACGTCTCCGCGCGAGTCAACAGGAGCCAAACGGGTATCGCACAAGCCTTGCGCCGCCAATTCTTCCGCAACATGGAGAACGGCATGGTGTTCTATGGGGCTGGTGAGGATGCGGCGAACGCCCAGATCGCGAACAGCGCCTTTGAGGGCCCAGTTGTCGGCTTCCGTGCCTCCGGAAGTAAAGATGATTTCGCCCGGGGTACACCCCACCAAGGAAGCAATTTCTTTGCGCGCAGACTCCACCAAAGCACGTGCCTTACGCCCTTCCGCATGGGTGGAACTGGGATTGCCAAAGGTGTCCAAGACGTCGATCAAGACGGACTTTACCTCAGGATCCAAGGATGTTGTGGCGGCGTTGTCAAAATAAACCATGCGAAAAATCTTAGTCAATAATTAATGCTCAGGGTGCTCCTTATCTATTCAGCAAATGCGGCAATAAACCGATCCGCAAGGGCGTCGGCTTCGGCTTGGGAAGGAGCCTCGGTATAAATTCGCACAATGGGTTCCGTGTTGGACTTGCGCAAGTGGACCCAAGATTCTTGAAAGTCAATTTTCACCCCGTCCACGGTGGTAATTCGTTCTTCTTTGTATCGGTCTGCTATGCGCGCTAGAGCAGCGTCAACATCTGCTTCGGGGTCCAATTCGGCTTTCTTTTTGGACATAAAATACGCCGGATACCGACGCCTCATCGCGCTCACCGTGCCGCCTTGATAAGCCAAATGCGTCAAGAACAAGGCGATACCCACCAGCGAGTCGCGCCCGTAGTGCAATTCCGGGTAAATGATCCCTCCGTTTCCTTCGCCGCCAATAACGGCGCCCAGCTCCTTCATGGTTTCCACCACATTGACTTCGCCAACGGCGGAGGCGCGGTACAAGCATTGGTGCCCCAGGGCAACATCCCTTAGTGCACGCGAAGAACTGAGGTTGCTCACGGCCGGGCCGGGGGTTCGGTCCAAGACGTAATCGGCCACGGCCACTAACGTGTATTCCTCGCCAAACATCTCGCCCGTTTCGTCGATCAAGGCCAATCGGTCCACGTCCGGATCCACCACGATGCCCAAATGCGCACCCACCGCGGGTACCAACCGGCAAATCTCCCCCAAGTGTTCCTTCAGGGGCTCCGGATTGTGCGGAAATTGCCCATTGGGAGCGCAGTAGAGCTCCTCCACCTCGCAACCAAGGGCGTCCAAGAGCAAAGGAACAGCGATGCCTCCGGTGGAGTTGACGGCGTCCACAACTATTTTGAATTTGCAGGCGCGAATGGCCGGAACGTCCACCAACGGCAATTGAAGAACGGCCTCAACGTGGCGTTCCATAGCGTCGTGAACGAATGTTTTAGTGCCCAATTCGTGCACTTCCACAAACGAATACTCTTGGGAAGCAACGCGCTCCAACAGTTCCTGACCGTCCGCTGCAGAAATAAATTCACCGCGGTGGTTGAGGAGTTTCAACGCGTTCCAATTGACGGGGTTGTGGCTAGCGGTTAAAATAATTCCGCCTTGAGCGCCTTGCGACACCACCTCCATTTCCACCGTGGGGGTGGTGGACAAGTCCAAATCAATAACATCAATCCCCAACGCCAGCAAGGTGTTCTCCACCAAACCTTGAACAAACGGGCCCGACGGACGTGCGTCCCGCCCAATGACTACCTTAATTCTTCCGGTAGACGCATACGTTTCTTTCAACCAGCTACCGTAGGCGGCCGCAAAAGCTACAGCATCCACAGGAGTCAACGCGTGGTCTGGCTGTCCGCCGATGGTACCGCGAATGCCGGAAATGGATTTAATGAGGGCCATGGTGGATGGGCAATTGGGGTGTTTCCTGCAAAATTACGGGACAGGGACCGGATGTTGACAAGGTTGTGGAAAACGTTTTGCTCAAATGGCCGACCTTTGCACTAAATATCGCGTAGTTTAGTACCATGCACGAAGCCGAAGAACAGGCCCTTATTCGACGTTTTGAGCACATGCTGCAAGAAGATGTGGTGGGCTTTTTTGACGTGGAAGAATTCGAGCACATTGCTACGTATTATTTGGAAACGGGAGATTTCACCAAGGCCCTAAAAGCGATTGATTTTGGCTCCCACCAACACCCCTACGCGCCTTCCTTTGTGGTGAAACGTGCGCAATACGCCGTCGCCACGGATCGTCTTGACGAGGCCGAACAGTTCTTGAACCACGCGGAATCCCTGGACCCCACCAACGCCGACGTGCACGCCACTCGGGGTTTGCTCTTTGCCAAGCAAGGACGCCCTGAGGAGGCCATTCGGTGCCTTAAAAAAGCCATTCGAACTGCGGAAGATCCGGTAGGAATCTGGATTCAGCTGGGCGGCATTTACCAGAGTTTAGGCCGTTACGAGGAGGCGATCAAGTTTTTCAAACAAGTCCTGGACGAAGAACCGTCGGACGAGAATACCTTATACAACTTGGCCATCTGCTACGATTCCATGGATCAGGGGCACAAGGCCGTGGAGTGGTTTCACGCCTTCATTCAAAAGCATCCTTACAGCGAGACCGCTTGGTACCACCTGGGCATTACTTATTCTCGACTCCGCAATCCGGAAGAGGCCCTAAAATCATTGGACTACGCCCTGCTTATTGACGATCAGTTCACCGCAGCGTACTACGAAAAGGCCCGGCTCTTGGAGCGTTCCGAGCGTTTTGCGGAAGCCGCGGCCGTGTACAAACAATCCTTAGAAGGAGACGAGGAAAGCGGTTATGCCCACTTTCGGTTGGGAAACTGCCTCCGCATGATGGAGCAATTGGAAGGAGCCAACGAGCATTTTCGCAAAGCCATAGAATTGGATCCGGAATTGGACGAGGCCCATTTAGAACTGGCCCTGATGCTCAGCGACCAAGGTCGTTTCTTTGAGTCGCTTCACCACATCAAAAAAGCCTTGTCCTTAGAGTCCGAGAATCCGGACTACCACTTGGTGGCTGCAGACATTTACAAACGCATGGGGTTGCTGCAAGAAGCCGAAAATCGGTACCGAACGGTGCTGTACACCTTGCAAATGGCAGATCCGGATCTATACATGGACTATGCCGAGTTGCTCTTAGACATGGAGCAAGTGGACTTGGCATACGACACACTCTTGGAAGCACTCTTGGCCTTTCCGGATTCCGAAGCGCTGCACGCGGTGTATGCAGGCTACCTCATCTCCTCCAACGATTGGGACGAAGCGCTTGCTTGGCTGGAACGCGGCTTGCTCTTGAATCCTGCCGAAATGGGCGCTTTGTTGCTGGAGTACTTCCCCCACCTGCGCGACGATGCCCGCTTGATGGAAAAACTGGGGCCGTATGCTCCTCCGCTTGATTAATTTCTGACTTATGAAAAAATCCCTGCTCTTGGTGGCCAAAGGAATGGCCATGGGTGCTGCCGACGTGGTACCCGGGGTGTCTGGCGGCACCATCGCGTTTATTTCCGGCATTTACGAGACTTTGTTGGCCTCCATCTCTGCGGTTAATTTTTCGCTACTCGCAACCTTCAAAAAGGAGGGCATTCCTGGGGTTTGGCGCGCAGTGAACGGCAACTTTTTGCTTCCCTTACTCAGCGGTATTGCCATCAGCATCTTGAGTTTGGCCAAGGTGGTCACCTACTTGATGGACCACCACCCCATCGGTATTTGGTCCTTCTTTTTTGGATTGGTATTGGCCAGTATTGTGCTGGTGGTTCGCATGATCCGAGTTCCCAACGGCACGGTCTGGGTTGCCGGCGCTGCAGGTGCGGTTCTCGCCTATTGGATCACCACTTTGACTCCCGGAAACGCTGCAGAACTGTCCTATGGATACTTGTTCTTTTGCGGATTCATTGCGATTTGCGCCATGATTCTTCCCGGAATCAGCGGAAGTTTCATTTTGGTGCTACTGGGCGCGTACCGTTTTGTATTGGACAGCTTGCACGAGCGCAACTTGGCCGTTATTGGTGTTTTTGCCGCCGGCGCTTTGATTGGAATTACGAGCTTTTCCCACGTGCTGAAGTGGCTTTTTGCGCGCTTTCACGACGCCACGGTGGCTTGCTTGGCCGGCTTTATGCTCGGTTCCTTGGCCAAGGTGTGGCCGTGGCGCACCGGAGGTGCCGTTGACGCACCTGATGCTCCTTGGAATTGGGTGGACAAGGATCCTCTGTGGCTCACGGCCTTCGGCTTGGCTGCTCTGGGGGCGTTGCTCGTGCTCGGTTTGGAATATTGGGGCAGTCGTCGTGCCCAATCCTGATTCAGAGGTACTGTTGGGCTTAATGGGGCACCCCATTGGGCATTCGCAATCGCCTCGTTTGATGGAGGGATTTGCGCTAGCGGAACAACGATCCAACCTCAGGTATGCGCTTTGGGATCTGCCCACGTGGCCCGCGTCACGCCTGGAATGGTGGGAATCTTCGGGCAAACCCCGTGGCTGGAACGTCACCATTCCGTTCAAACAGAACATTCTCCCTTGGTTGGATGCACAAACGGACAGTGCGCAAGCGGTTGGCGCCGTGAACACGGTAGCCGTCATGCCCGACGGTTCTTGGCTGGGGCACAACACCGATGCCGACGGTTTTTGGGAAGCATTGCACGAATTTCCCAACCTACCCGCCGCCGGACGAGCGCTTTTGTTGGGCGGAGGAGGTGCGGCGCGCGCCGTTCATTACGCCTTGACGTCCCGCGGTTGGAATGTTGAAACCGCCATTCGTCGCGCGCAAGAACCTTGGATGGAACAAACCGTCGCTTGGGAAAGCCTGCTTCAGGTAGACCTCAGTCGCTTTCAATTGGTGGTGAATGCCACCCCGTTGGGAAGTCAATCAGCACCCAATGAATCACCTATAATCAATTGGGAATCTGGCAATTGCCATATTCATTTAATGGATTTGGTATACACCCCATCGCCTACCCGCCTGATGCAGTTGGCCGCTCAACAGGGCTGGACCGTTCAAGACGGAAGCGGCATGTTGCGGCAACAAGCGAAAAAAGCCTGGAATTTTTGGAAATCTTCCGGGGTTATTCCCGAAATTTAGGCCCTATTTCATAGACCATGGACGATCTTAACCGCCCCCAAGAAGGGGAAGTGCTACCCACCGAGGCTTTAGAGGCCGCTAATGTTGGAAACGAATCCGAATTGACGGTTGACACCTCTTCGGATTATAATGCTACCGCAACCGAATCTGCTGTACCTGCCGAGCAGGAGGTAATTGTAGACTCATCGGTTGCAGCCGAAACGTCCCCGACGGACCCGATGGTTGAAACCGAAACCGAATCCGCAGATCAATTGGATTCTTTGCAACTTCCCGCATACGCAGATTGGGAAACCGAAGCACTTTTGGTAGAGACCAAATCGGTTTTAAGCACTCGCTCGTTGGAGGAATTGCGGGTTTTGTGGCCCGCCCTACGCAGCGTCCTGGACCTTCGATTTAGCGAAGCACGCCAACAAGCGTTGGAGGCATTCACTGCGGAAGGCGGTGTGGCCATGGATTTCCGGTACGAATCAGCCGATTTTTTGCGTTGGAAGGATTTGTCCCAGCAGTTCCGGAGTAAACGCGCTGCTTGGAAGCAAGAGGAAGATCAACGACTGAACGTCAACTTGAAGACGAAAGAGGAATTGTTGTTGCAAATCAAACACCTGGCGGAACAGCCTGATTTGCCAACTGCGAAAACCTACACCGAGTTCCGCGCCATCCAAGAGCGTTGGAAGCAAGTGGGCGCTGTGCCTTCCGAGCAGGCCAACACCCTGTACCCCACCTACCGCTTTTTTGTGGATCGTTTTTACGACCAACTGCGCCTGAGCAACGAGTTGCGTGAGTTGGATTACAAGCACAACCGCGAAGCGAAAGAGTCACTGATTGTGCAGGCTGAAGCCGTACTGGCGGATGCATTAAAAAACGACGCTGTTCGTCGTTTGCAAGCCCTTCACGCTGCCTGGAAGGAGACCGGGCCGGTGGAACCCGAGCAAAAAGAGCCGTTGTGGGAGCGTTTCAAAAAAGCTACGGATGCCGTCCACGACGTGCGCCGCGCCGCATCGGAACAAATCCACCAGGCCAACGATGAAAAAATTGCGGCAAAAACCGCTCTTGTGGAAGAATTGGAAGCGTGGGCTGCGGCCCTTGCTGCGGCGAATGCCTCCGGTTGGAATACGGTATTTGAGGAATTGTCTGCTCGCCGTTTGGTGCTGCAAGCTGTGGGCCACACGTTTGGCGACGCATCCGAAGCGGTTTGGAAGCGCTTTCGTTCGGTAGAGCAAAACCTGAGCCGTGCGCGCAATGCCTTCTTCAAGGAGCGCAAAGCAGCCTTTGCCGGAGCGATTGCAGCCAAAATGGTATTGATTGAACAAGCAGAGGCTTTGCGGGACAGTGCGGATCTTAAAGGCACGGCCAACACCTTAAAGCGTTTGCAAGCGGATTGGAAAAAAACACCTTTTGTGCCCAAGGGCGAAGGCGACAAACTTTGGGAACGCTTTCGAGCGGCCTGCAACGCGTTTTTTGACCGGGCCAAATCCGTTCAACACGAGCAAGATGCTTCATTGGAAGAAAATGCAGTTTTAAAACGTGCGTTGTTGGACGAAGCGCAGGGGCTGACGGTTTCTGGACGAGAGCACCTTCCTGTGCTTTTGGACCTCTCCAAGCGCTGGAAAGCTGCCGGCCCCCTTCCTGCCAAAGACCGCAAGCTGGATGCGTCCTTTCACGAGTTAATGGACAAGCATTTCAATGCGTTGGACATGAACAAAGCGGAGTCGCAAAAGATTCGCTACCAGCAGAAATTGGAAGCCATTGGGGGCGACGGAAAAGCGGGATTGGAACGTGAGGTTCAGTTCCTCCGCACGCGTTTGGACGAAGCCCGGCGTGCTGCCGGCCAAATGGAAGCCAATTTTGCGATGTTTTCCACCGGGAAATCCTCCAAACCGAATCCGTTTTTGGTAGAGGCTCAAAAACGTTTGGACGCCGCCAAGGAAGAGGTTCTGCAGTGGGAACAAAAGTTAAAATCGGCGCGCACGGCCTTGCAGGCCCACGAATAAGCCGCGTGCGTGGAATTTAAACTGGAGAGTCCGTACCGCCCCACGGGCGATCAGCCGGCGGCAATAGCCGCCTTGGTGGAAGGCATTCGGGCGGGCGAACCGCAGCAAACCTTGCTGGGGGTGACGGGATCGGGCAAAACCTTTACCGTAGCCAACGTGGTGCAGTCCATCCAGCAGCCCACGCTGGTGCTGAGCCACAACAAAACGCTTGCGGCTCAGCTGTACCAGGAGTTCAAGCAGTTCTTCCCCCACAACGCGGTGGAGTACTTTGTCTCGTACTACGACTACTACCAGCCGGAAGCCTACATTCCCACCACGGGCACCTACATTGAGAAAGATCTGGCGATCAACGACGAAATCGAGAAGTTGCGCCTGAGCACCACTTCGTCCTTGTTGAGTGGACGTCGGGATGTTCTGGTGGTGGCGTCGGTCAGTTGTTTGTACGGTGCGGGGAATCCAGAAGCCTTTGGGCAACAGGTCATCAGCGTTCAAAAGGGTCAAAAAATTGGACGACAAAAGTTGCTGCATCAGTTTGTGGGGGCCTTGTACAGCCGCACCACGGCGGACTTCAAACGGGGAAATTTTCGCGTCAAGGGTGACACCGTCGACCTGTTTCCGGCCTATGGAGACACCTACTACCGCATTGAATTGTGGGACGATGAAATCGACAAAATCGACGCCATCGACGGCGAGACGCACCAGAAAGTGGAGTCCATGGACGCCATTCAGGTCTACCCTGCTAATTTGTTCGTGACCACCCCGCAGCAGCTTCAAGCGGCCATTCATTCCATCCAAGACGACTTGGTCAAGCAGGTGGATTTCTTTTTGGAAACCGGCCGACCGCTGGAGGCCAAGCGTTTGGAGGAACGCACCAACTTTGATCTGGAAATGATCCGGGAACTGGGCTACTGCTCCGGAATTGAGAACTACTCCCGGTATTTGGACGGTCGCGAACCGGGCACCCGACCGTTCTGCTTGCTGGACTACTTCCCAAAAGATTTTTTATTGGTGGTGGACGAAAGCCACGTGACCTTGCCCCAAGTGCGGGCCATGTACGGCGGCGATCGGTCCCGAAAGGTGAATTTGGTGGAATACGGCTTCCGCTTGCCAGCGGCCATGGACAACCGCCCCTTGCGGTTCGACGAGTTCGAAACCCTTCAGAATCAGGTTCTCTACGTGAGCGCCACCCCGGCAGACTACGAACTAGAGCGCAGTGGCGGCGTGGTGGTGGAACAAATCATCCGCCCCACCGGCTTGCTGGATCCCATCATTGAAGTTCGACCGTCCAAAAATCAGGTGGACGACCTCATGGAGGAAATTCAAAAGCGCGTGGAGTTGGACGAGCGCGTACTCGTCACCACCCTCACCAAGCGCATGGCGGAGGAACTCACCAAATTCCTCACGCGCTACGGCGTGCGCTGCCGGTACATTCACTCGGACGTGGAAACCATGGAACGAATCGCCATCATGGACGACCTACGGGAGGGTCTGTTTGACGTTTTGATTGGGGTCAACCTGTTGCGCGAGGGCTTGGATTTTCCCCAAGTTTCGTTGGTGGCCATTCTGGACGCGGACAAGGAAGGATTCCTCCGCAGCGAACGTGCCCTGGTGCAAACCGTGGGCCGCGCCGCGCGGAACGTCAACGGAAAGGCCATCTTCTACGCGGACCGCATCACGAATTCCATGCAGCGCACTTTGGACGAAACGGCCCGACGCCGCTCCATTCAAGAAAAGTACAACACCGAACATCACCAGGTACCCACCGCCATTGCCAAGAAAGCCGAAAGTTTGTTCGCCAAAAAACGCGAAGCAGATACCCTGAGGGACGCCAACCAAAAGTTAGCGCAGGAACCGGAATTGAAGTACCAGAGCGTGGGCGAGCTGGATCAGAAGATAACCTCTGTGCGCAAGGCCATGGAAACGGCTGCCAAGAACTTGGACTTCTTGGAGGCCGCTCGCTACCGGGACCAACTGAAGGCCCTGGAGGTGGTGCGCAACGAGGCGAAAAAGGAGTAAGATCCCCTGGAGGCCACTCCCCACAAAAAACAAAAAAATGGGCGACCTCCAAAGAGATCGCCCACACAATAAATGAAGTGCGGTTGGCCGCACCCTAAGTAGGGTCGGATGGCCTCAGCCGACGCGCACCAATTCTACATCAAATACCAGTGTTGCATTAGGCGGAATCACACCACCAGCGCCGCGTGCTCCATAGCCCAAATGAGCCGGAATCACAAAGCGCGCCTTGGAACCTTCGTTCAGCATTTGGATGCCTTCGTCCCATCCTTCAATGACTTGACCCACACCGATGGCAATGCCAATGGGGGTTCCGCGCTGCACGCTGCTGTCGAAGACCGTACCGTTCGGAAGCATACCGGTGTAGTGCACCTGAACCTGCTGCCCTTTGCTGGGCTTTGGGCCTGAACCCACGGATTCAATCTTGAAGTAGAGGCCTGATTCCGTGCGTTCAAAACCCGCTACCAAATCCGCCATTGCTTTCTCAGCTTCGGCCGCCGCAGCGCGCTCCGCCTCCTTGGACTTTTCCTGCCCCGCCTCAAACGCCGCCACCGCATCAAAAGCGGCAGCCTCCGCTCCCACGGCCTCAATTTCTAAACGCTCAATTACGTCGCCCTGGCGAATTGAATTCACCACGTCCATGCCGGCCGTTACCTTGCCAAAAACCGTGTGCTTGCCGTCCAACCAAGAGGTTTCCGTGTGGGTTATGAAAAACTGGGAACCGTTGGTGCCGGGTCCGGCATTCGCCATGGAAAGAATGCCGGGTGCATCGTGGCGCAAATCAGGGTGAAACTCGTCCGGAAAACGGTATCCAGGGCCTCCGGAGCCGGTTCCTTGGGGGTCCCCTCCTTGCACCATAAAGTCCGCAATGACGCGGTGAAACTTCAATCCGTTGTAAAAAGGCACGCCTTTTTTGACCGCGTGGTTGGTCAAGGTACCTTGAGCCAAGCCCACGAAATTACCCACGGTCATGGGCGTCAGTTGGTAAAAAAGTTCGGCCGTTACGGTACCGCGGTTGGTGTGAAAATGTGCTAAAAGCATAAAGTTGGGTTTTCAAAGGGAAATAAAACCGGTTTCAGCCGGTTTCTCTCTCGGTTTTTAAACAAATGCGGGGGACTTCCGAAAAAGTACCCCCGCAGAATGGCGTTTTTAAGCGATTGTCTTACTGAACGTCCTCAATCCACACGTCAAAGACCAAGGTGGAATTGGGCGGAATGATGCCCATGTCGCGGTCACCGTAGCCCAATGCAGGTGGTATGATCAACTTGGCGTGCGTACCTTTTTTCAGTCCCAGCAAACCTTGCTTCCACCCTTCGATCACCTGACCCTGCGGCCCAGCAACCACGGTAAAGGGATCGTAGGGCTCGCGTCGGGGATCGTAACCACCGCACAATTCCGCTACGGTTTTCACTGAGGAATCAAAGTACTTACCGTTCGCCAAATAACCAACGTAGTGCACTGCCACATTGCTTCCGGCTTTCACTTCCGGACCGTTGCCCTCTTTAACGATTAACACCTTCAAGCCACCGGCCTTAACCGTTGCCTTACCGGTCCAAAGAGCGTATGCCTTGTCGTAGGCGGGTCCATCGATGGTACCGCCGTCGGACCAGAAAGGGAACTGGGCCAGGCGTTCGCCACCGATTTTGGCGGCTGCCGCACTGCGCTCTGCTTTTTCTTTCTCAATAGAAGCACGACGCTCTGCAAATACTTTTGGTGCGTCAAACGCTTCCGCATCCTTGCCGACGCGAATAATTTGGAGCTTGTTCAACACCACATCTTCGTTGGGCTTGTTGGCCGCATTTTGGGGCAACGAGGTGATGGCGGGAATTTTAGCATGGCCGGCCACTACCTGACCGAATATGCTGTGGCGGTTGTCCAACCAAGGAGTGGGTACTTCCGTGATGAAGAACTGGGAACCGTTGGTTCCAGGGCCCGCGTTGGCCATAGACAAGATACCCACTGTATCGTGTTTCAACGACGGATGAAACTCGTCTGGGAATTGGTAGCCCGGACCGCCCATTCCGGTGCCGTCGGGGTCTCCGCCTTGAATCATGAAGTTCTGGATGCAGCGGTGGAAAATAAGTCCGTCGTAAAAAGGTTGGTTTTTGCGGACGGCCACCAACGGGTGTTTTCCTTCTGCCAAGGCAACAAAGTTGGCCACGGTCATAGGAACCTTCTGGTATTCCAAGCGCACCAGGATATCTCCTTTACTGGATTGGAACAAAGCATACATGCCGTCGTTCAAATCGACTTTTTCACCGTTCACGGAAACGGTGCCTTTGGCCTGACAAGCCGTGCCGGCCAGCGCCGTGGAGGCTGCTAAAAACCAAGCAAAAAACTGTTTTTTCATACATCAAAAATTAAAGAAAGAGCAAGAAACTGAGGCGGGTCGGTACAAAAACCAGACCATGCCGCAATCAGCGAACGCGAAGGTAATAAACGACGGGACTCATTGGTGGGATTTTGCCTAAATCTCCTGCAATTCCGTGGGCCAAGTGCGCCGGCAAGATGACCACCAAGCTGTCGCCTCGGCGGGACTGAAGCAACACTTCGTGCAGTCCAATTTCCCCAACATTATCTCGGCCTACCCGAAACTCCAACGGAGCATCGGCACGGTAGGTGTAAAACGTTTTTCGGCGCAAGTCCGTTGCTTGGGCTGTCAGTTCCACGCCATCCCCTGTTTGGAGTTGACTTCCGGTACCGGCTTCCACGCGCCACATCCGCCAGCCGGTGCCTCCCGTTTGAACCGTCCAGCCGCGTTCGGCCACAAAAGCGTCGATGGCTTTGCGCTCGGAGGTCAACTGATCCCGGTGCTGTTGAATTAAATCTGCCTCACAGTCAACTTTCTGCATGGGCGGGAGGGAGTCAATCTCGGTTTCCCAATTCTGGCAAGCGGTGCTCATGCCAAAAAAAGCAAAAAGACAAAGGGTCAACCATCCTTTGGACGTGCGGCGCAACCGCTCCAACGCGTCTGCAAGGGATCCCTCCAAATAGCCCCCTGCCGCGTTGCGGTGCCCCCCGCCGCCAAAATATTCGCGGGAAAAAGCGTTGACGTCCCGATCCCCCTTGCTGCGGAAAGAAATCTTGACGCCGTGCGTTTCTTCGCGGAAAAAAGCACTGACCTCAACGCCAGAAACGGCCAAACCCTGATTCACCAGGCCGTCGGTATCTCCTTTGGCAAAGCCAATGCGTTGGAGGGTGTGTTGATCCAAGGAAAGCACGGCCAGTTTGCCGTCTTCCCAGAAGGACATACCGCGCAAGGCCTCGCCCCATAAGTGCATTCGTTGGGGTGATGCAGCATCAAATAAGTGGCTGTGGATGAACTCCGGAACAGCTCCAGCTTCCACCAAAAGTGCAGCTGCGCGCAAGGTCTCCGATGAGGTTGATGGGTAGCGGAAACTGCCGGTATCCGTCAACAATCCGGTGAATAAACACGTAGCAGCGTCGGCCGTGTAGTCGGTCCGATTCATGTGGCCCACCAGGCGAACCACCAATTCGCACGTGCTGCTGGCAGAGGTATCGCTCAAGGCCATGGTAAAGGCTGGATCCGGCTGCAGGTGGTGATCCACCAAGGCCGTGGTTCCGGAAAAGGCGCTCAGCAAAGCCGCCAAAGCCTCCCCCGTTCGAGACCACGTGTTGTAGTCCAATGCCACCACCAAATCTGCCGATCGCAGGGCTTGAACTACCGCTTCGGGATCCTCCTCGTGCACCAGCGCTTTGGGGTACCCAGGCATCCACCGCAAATTTTCCGCGGCGTGGTTGGGGAAAATCGACGTCACCACGTGACCCCGCTCTTCCAAAAGAGCATGCAGCCCCAGAAGGCTGCCTGCGGCGTCTCCGTCCGGATTCCAGTGGGTCGTCAAGACCACCCGACGTGGGGCAAGGTCCAAATAGTGGTATAGTTCAAACATCGCTGCAATTTCGTACTTTTGCACCCACTAAAAAAATGCATTTAATGGCCACAAACCGCACCTTCACCATGATCAAGCCCGACGGCGTCGCAAACGGACACATCGGAGCTATTCTTGCCAAAATCAACGAAGCGGGATTCCGCATCGTCGCACTGCAAATGCAGCAACTGAGCCTGCACGAGGCCGGTTTGTTCTACGCCGTTCACCAAGAGCGTTCTTTCTTTGGCGAGTTGGTGGAGTACATGACCTCCGGTCCCATTGTTGCGGCCATTTTGGAAAAAGACAACGCCGTTGAAGATTTCCGCACCTTGATTGGCGCTACCGACCCCACCAAAGCAGCCGAAGGAACCATTCGTCGCATGTACGCGGAGAGCATTGCTGCCAATGCTATCCACGGTTCCGACTCCGACGAGAACGCCGCCATCGAAGGCGCATTTTTCTTTGGCGCTAAGGAGCAGTTTTAAGTTTTTGAGGAAAGGGGTGCGGACTGCAAACCCCTGAAAAGGTCTTGCCGCTTAGGCGAACCGAATGCCCTCCAACGGATAAGCATCGCCGAGTACCTCACGCAGGGACTCGGCGATTTTCGTTTTTTGGAGGTCCAGTTCGTGGCGCATGGCCGAGGAATCCAACACCACCAACAACTCCGTCCCGTGCCACTCCATCCGCTGGGTACGAGCGGCAACGGCAGGGCCCAATAAATCGTCCCACGCCGCGCGAACTACGGCACGACGAAAAACAGGATCCCGGTGCATGGGAGCCATCCAACGCTGAATCAGCGTTCCCAATTGTTCGGTGTTGTCGCGTCGTCCCACAGCTGCAAAGATAGACAAACGTTTAACCCCGAGGGGGAGAATTCCCCCCCAAGGAGGCGGAAATTGGGGCTGAATGGGTGCGTGTTGGGACTGGGTTCTGTACGGGACTTACAGCTCCAAAACCACCACCCGGCCGTCCGGATCCATTCGTTTCACCAAAGCTTCGGTGCGATCCGCATGGGTGTCTGACAAAAAGATTTGCCCGAATTCTTGCGCTTTCACCAAAGACACCAACGCCTCCACGCGCTCGGCATCCAATTTGTCAAAAACGTCGTCCAACAAAAGAAGCGGTTTGCGTCCCAGGGTGCGCGTCAATTGGGCAAATTGTGCCAATTTTACACTGACCAAATAGCTTTTTTGCTGCCCTTGGGAACCCACCTTTTTGAGCGGATGTCCGTTGAGCGTAAAAACCAAATCGTCTTTGTGCAATCCTGTGGTGGTGTACTGCACCACGCGATCCCGGGCCAAAGAATCCCGCAGCAATTGATCCAAAGGTGCGTTGTTGAGGTCCGACTCGTACGTCCAGTCTACGGCCTCTTGTCCCCCGGACAAAAGGGAGTAAAAACGTTGGAGTTCCGGAGCAAACGCTGAGGTGAAGGCCAATCGCGCCGCGTGCAGTTCCGGAGCAAGTGCACAGAGTTGGTCGTCGTAGAGTGCCAATTGCTCCGCGGAAAAAACCCGATTGGCTGCAAAATACTTGAGCAAGGCATTGCGCTGCTGCACCACCCGCTGGTACTGGAGCAGTCGATCCAAGTACACGCGGTCGCCTTGGGCCACCATGCCGTCCAAAAACTTCCGGCGCAACGCACTTCCTTCCGACAGCAAATCGCGATCGGAGGGCGATATGACCACCACGGGGAACCGGCCGATGTGGTCCGACAACCGAGCGTACTCGGAATCGTCCACTCGGAAGGACTTCTTTTGGCCGGGCTGAACGGCGCAATGCACCTTGACCGGGCCGTCGTCGGATCGAAACATGCCGCGGATGGCAAAAAAGGACTCGCCGTGGCGAACGTGGTCTGCGTCTGTGGTGTGGAAGTAGCTTTTGGTGGTGCAGAGGTAGTAGATCGCGTCCAACACGTTGGTCTTTCCCGCACCGTTTTTGCCCACAAAAGCATTGAGTCCGGGTGAAAAATCCACCTCCAACTCTGCATGATTTTTGAAATTCAGCAGATGAAGGTGATCCAAAACTGTGTCGCGCATGGTGCAAAAGTCGTAACTTTGCGCCCATTGAAGAAATAGCCCCCATGGCAAACAACGAATTTGATCTCCTAAACGAGCCCGTAAAGGCTGTAGAAGTTGGATACAACCGCGTCGAATCTTTTGTAGAAAAGAACAAGCGGAACTTACTCATTGGCGGCGGAGCCGTTGTGGGCGTGGTTCTCCTGACGTTGGGCTACAAGGAATTCATCCAAAAGCCCATGGAGGTTGAGGCGCAAGAAGCGCTGTACAAAGCACAAAATTTATTTGCAGCGGATTCGGTAAAGTCTGCGCTCAACGGAAATGCAGAGGTCTTGGGCTTCTTGGACATTGCCGACGAGTACGGCTGGACGAAAGCAGGAAATCTGGCGCACTACTACGCTGGAATTTGCTACTTGGATCTGGGTCAGCCGCAAGAGGCCATTGAATCCATGGAATCTTTTTCCAGCAGCGACGGTTTGTTGGAAGCCAATAAATGGGGCAGCATTGCCGACGCCTTCATCGAGCTGAAACAACCCGAGGAAGCCCTGAGCTACTACTTGAAAGCCGCAAAAATTGCGGACAACGATTTGCAAACGCCTTTCTTTTTGAAAAAGGCAGCCCTTACGGCGGAAATGCAAGAAGACTTTGGACAGGCGCTTGATCTTTTTGAGCAAATCAAAAAGGACTACAGCCAGTCTGCCGAAGGCTACGAGGCTGCGCGCGACATTGCTTACTGCAAGGCGAAACTGGGTCAAGAGTAAGATGGCGACGGCCGAACAGCCGTACGCTGGACTGGATCTCAGCGGCGTACCCTCCGCCCAAGGCATGCGCTTTGCGCTGGTCGTAAGCGAGTGGAACGCAGACATCACGGATGCCCTCTACGCCGGTGCACAATCTACTTTGGTGGCCTTGGGCGCCAAGAACGAAGACGTCATCCGGTACAACGTACCCGGAGCCTTTGAGTTGATTTACGCCGGCCGAACCTTACTCCAACAAGCTGATTTCTTTGATGCCATTGTGGTTATTGGCAGCATCATTGAAGGCGAAACCGCCCACTTTGACTACGTGTGCCAAGGGGTTACTCAGGGCATTGCCCATTTGAATACTTTGGGCAAGGCCCCGGTCGTGTTTTGTGTACTCACGGACCGAAACAAGCAACAAAGTTTGGACCGGGCGGGCGGTAAGTACGGAAACAAGGGCGTTGAAGCTGCGGTAGCCGCGGTTAAAATGGCTCATTTTTAGAAAAGTCGAACGCTTTTCCGAATCCGGCCCATGTCGGTCTGACGGCCCCTCCCTATCTTTGGGTACCAAACCTTTTTTTATGGATCCCCGAGCTTTAGCACGTGCCCAAGAATGGCTGAACAGTAAACTGGACCCGTCCGATCGGCAGGAAATCGAACGCTTGATGGCGGAGGATCCAGAGGGCTTAGAGGAAGCCTTCTACCGCGAACTGGAATTTGGCACCGGCGGCTTGCGCGGCATCATGCGCTTGGGCTCCAACGGCATCAACCGCTACACGCTGGGGTTGGCCACGCAAGGGTTGGCCACGTATTTAGCCTCGGTTTTTTCCGGACAGGAACTGCGCGTGGCCATTGCCTACGATTCCAGAAACAACAGCGCATCGCTCGCGAAATCAGTTGCGGAAGTTTTGGCGGCCAACGGAATAGAGGTTCACTTGGCGGAAGAACTCCGCCCCACTCCCTGGCTGAGTTTTGCCGTGCGTCGCATGAACGCGCATGCGGGAATTGTGCTCACGGCATCGCACAACCCCAAAGAGTACAACGGATACAAAGTTTATTGGTCCGACGGCGGCCAATTGATCCCTCCCCACGACCAGGCCCTGTTGGAATTAGTTCGCTCCACGCGCTTGGAAGACGTTCGATGGAGCGGCGGAACGGGTTCGGTTTTGCCTATGGGCGCTGAACTGGACGAGGCCTACCTTCAGGCGTTGCAAACCGTTCGATGGTCCGACGCGGGCAAACGCGATTTGCGCATCGTGTTTACTCCGCTCCACGGAACCTCCATCACGTTGTTGCCGCAAGCCTTGGAGCGCAGCGGTTTTACCCAAGTGGATTTGGTGGAAGCGCAGGCCCAGCCGGACGGAGACTTTCCCACGGTCCATTCCCCCAACCCAGAAGAACCTGCAGCATTGGCTTTGGCCGTAGAACAAGCGCAAAATTCTCAAGCGGATTTGGTAGTGGGCTGCGACCCAGATACGGACCGGGTGGGATTGGCCGTCCCCAAACCGGACGGTTCATGGGTACTGCTCAACGGCAACGAAACGGCCGCGGTTCTGGTGGATTACGTACTGGCGCAGCACCGTGCGGCGGGAACCCTCCCGAATCATGCATTTGTGGCGCGAACCATCGTTACTACCCCTTTGCTGGACGCCATTGCGGCACGGTATGGGGTTGCTGTAGAAGTTTGCTTGACGGGCTTCAAGTGGATTGCGGATTTGATTGAACGCTATCAAGGCCAAAAGCAATTTTTGGTGGGCGGCGAAGAGAGCTACGGATATTTAATTGGCGACTTTGTTCGGGACAAGGATGCCGTTTCCGCTGCGGTTGTTTTGGCAGAAGCCGCCGCGTGGCACAAAGCACAGGGCAGAAGTTTTTACGAACAACTGCAACTGCTGTATTCGGAACACGGAATGTATCGGGAAAAACTGGTTTCCATCACGCGGCAAGGTCGCGCTGGAGCAGAGGCTATTGCAGCGAGCATGCTTCGGTTCCGGGAAACTCCCATACGCCAAATCGCAGGCGTTGAGGTTGCTGCATTGTCCGACTACAGTGCACAAACACGCACCAACTACGCCACGGGGTTGGTCGAACCCTTGGACCTCCCCTCTTCCGATGTGCTCCAATGGCACATGAGCAACGGGGACGTCCTGACGGCGCGGCCGTCGGGTACCGAGCCCAAAATCAAATTTTACTTTTGTGCGGTAGGCGACGGCGGAGAAGACCGGCTTTCCGCCTACGCCAACGAATTTTCAAACGCATGAACTACCCGACGAACCCCATCCTACGCTGGAGAACCGCGGTCTTTCTCTGTGCAGTAGTTGCGACTTTTTACGGTTCAGCGCTGGCTCAAGACGCGCTACGGTACCGCGGAGTGCTGCAGCTGAACGACAGCATTTCTTTGCCGTTTCATTGGTCGTGGAGCCAGGCCGAGGGTGCTCCAGCTGTTTTGTACAACGCGGACGAGCGCATTTCCATGCATGCGGAAGAGCCGATTGGCGATTCCATGGTCTTCTCTTTCCCGGTGTTCAACAACGCATTTCACTTGGCCGTTGCGGACAACGGACAAGTTTTGCGCGGCTACTGGGTTCGGTACGATGCCGGAAACCAGCGTTATCCATTGGAACTCCGCCAGGACGACGGCGAGCGTTTTCCCGGCGAACACGCCGAAGGCTTCCCGGCGGTGGTGCGCCCCCGTTACCAAATGACCCTAGAATCCGATGCGGTCGCTCCCACCCCAGCGGTTTGGGAATTGGACCGCGTGAGCATCAACGGATTTTACGGCAGCATTTTGACGGAATCGGGCGACTACCGTTTTTTGCAGGGAAATGTTGTGGGTAAAACCCTGTGGATGAGCACCTTTGACGGTATTCACGCCTACGTTTTCAAAGCCCAAATCGCGCGTGACGGTTCGTTGAGCGGTCGTCATTTTAGTGGTAAAAAATACGCCGCACCATTTACTGCACAGCCCAGCGAAACGTTTGCGTTGCGGGACCCGGAGTCCATCGCGCGGATGAAACCCGGTGCGCGCATCAACGCGGTGCTGCCGGAATGGAACACCGGTAAATCGATGGACCTGGGCGGACTCATCCAAGGAAAAGTAGCAGTTATTCAACTCATGGGCTCGTGGTGCCCCAACTGCATGGACGAAACCCGGATGATGGTGGATTTTCACCGCGACTGGTCTCCCAAGGGGGTGGAATTTGTTGCCGTATCTTTTGAACGTTCCGCCAACTTAAGCGAAGCCCAAATTCCCCTCGGAAAATGCGTTCGGGACTTGCAAATCCCCTACCCCGTTTTGTTTGGCGGCAAAATTGGCGCCGTGGGCACGGTATTCCCAGACCTAGAGCAATTTGGCGGTTATCCCACCACCTTGTTTGTGGACAAAAAAGGCACGGTTCGGGTTGTCTCCACCGGATTTTACGGGCCTGGAACGCGAAAGTATATGGAACACCGGGATCGGCAATGGGCCCTTCTGGCTAAATTGGTGAGCGAGTGAGCAAGCGCAAAAAAAACAACCCAACCTCTGTTTTCGCGCCCCTCTTTCGGCAGTTGAAGCAGCGTCCGCCCCGGGATTTAGACACCGTGGTTCACACCGCGCATCGTCAAGCGTTTGCCAAAATCAATTGCCTGGATTGTGCGCAGTGCTGCAAAACCACCGGACCGCTGTGGATCGATAAAGACGTCGAGCGTGTAGCCAAGCGTTTGCGGATGAAGGCGGTCGATTTTTTCAAAACCTTCTTGCGGGTAGACGACGACGGAGACACTGTGTTGCAGCAAGTTCCGTGTGCTTTTTTGGCTTCGGACAACGAGTGCACCATTTACGACGACCGGCCCAAGGCCTGCCGGGAGTTTCCCCACACAGACCGACCCAAACAAGCCCAAATTTTGGAGTTGACGGAACGAAATGCGGAAGTGTGTCCGGCCGTGGTGCACATTGCGGAAAAGTTGGAGACGGTTTACCGTCGGTTGGAACCACCTGCTCGATAGATAATTCCTTACCCGCGATGGGTAAAATCGATGACGACTGGGTCCCAATGCGCCGGTTTCTTCCCGATATTGGACCTATGAAAAAGCTATTTGCGGGTTTATTGGCCCTTAGCTCGTTAGTTTCCGTTGGTCAACGAGTTCATTTTCAATCAGGTACTTATGTACTAACGCCTCAAAAAGAGTCCATCGCTACCGCGGACGCGGACGAAAAAGAGGCCCAAAACATGTACCGCGTGGTGGCATTTGATCGAGTTTTGACCGACGCGGAAAAACAATCGTGGCAAAAATCCGGATGGGAACTGGTGGGTTACCTCCCGGATCGCGCCTATCTGCTACGCGGAATTCCCGGACGCGTAAAAGCGACGGCAGAACCCCAAGCGATGGCCTGGTCTCGTCTGTCGGCAGAAATGAAATTGACGCAATTGCTTTCCAACGGAAACGTCCCCGATTATGTGGAGGTTCGGGACCGATGGGAGGTTTTGTTTTTGTTGGCGGACCCGCGCGCTGCCGTGCGTTTTGAAGAACAACTTTCGGGCTCGTCCGTCGCCCAAGTTGTGCGGATGGAAACCGACGAGCCCGAAGTAGTTCGCGTTCACGTGGTACCCCAAGCCCTACGCGCTTTGGCGGCACACCCTGCGGTTCAGTTTGTGCAGCAAAAGGAGGCCCCAGCGGAGCCGGAAAACAACGTGGGACGTAAAAACCACCGCACCAACGCCGTTCAAAATGAGTACACCGGCGGCCGCAACTACGACGGTTCGGGCGTGGTTGTAGGTCTCGGCGACGACGGGGATGTTGGACCGCACGTAGATTACACCGGCCGCATTTTAGCCAATTACTCCAATGCATCGCAGGGCAACCACGGAGACCACGTGGGTGGGACCATCCTGGGGGGCGGAAACAAAGATCCGCGCGGACGAGGAAATGCCCCGGGCGCCAATATGGTTTATTATTCATACCCGGGCAACCTCACTCAGGTAGATAACCACTACGGTCTTCACGCAGTTCGCATCACCAATTCATCTTATTCCGACGGTTGCAACGCGGGATACACGATGAATACCCGAACCATGGACCAAGACATCCGCCAAAACAAAAAACTGATGCACGTCTTCTCCGCCGGGAACAACGGTACGGCCAACTGCAACTACGGAGCCGGAGCGGGCTGGGGAAACATTACAGGCGGCCACAAGCAAGGTAAAAACGTTATCGCCGTAGCCAATTTGGACGGCAACGATGCCATTGCGGCCAGCAGTAGCCGCGGTCCGGCCCACGATGGCCGCATCAAACCAGAAGTTAGCGCGCTCGGAACAAACGTGTTTTCCACCATTGAAAACCACAGCTACGCTTCCTTCACCGGAACGTCCATGGCATGCCCGGGTACGGCAGGCACATTGGCCACACTCTACCACGCCTTTCGTTCCACACATGCCGGCCAGGATCCAGACGGTGGATTGGTTAAAGCCATTTTGATGAACACTGCGGATGATTTGGGCAATGCTGGACCGGATTTTCTTTATGGTTACGGACGGGTCAACGCATTGCGCGCGGCACGGGCCATCGAACAGAACCGGTTCGTGATCGACTCACTGGGCGCTGGGCAAACCGATACCCTGAACCTCACCGTACCGACCAACACCAAGGAGCTTCGCGTGATGGTTTACTGGACGGATCCCGAAGCCCTGGCCAACGCCGGGCGCGCATTGGTCAACAATTTAAACCTTCGCTTGGTTCGCGACGGCCAATTCTGGCTGCCGTGGGTTCTCAATCCCAACAAGAATGTTGCGAGTTTGAACGCAACCGCCGTGCGCGCAGTGGATTCCCTCAACAACGTGGAGCAGGTAACCTTGGCAGATCCGCTGGCCGGTCCCTACAAGATTTTGGTCAATGGATTCAACGTGCCGCAAGGACCTCAGAAGTACTATGTGGTGTACGAATTTGTTCCGGATTACGTGGAATTGACTTATCCAATGGGCGGCGAGGCCGTGGTTCCCGGATCCAACGAATCCATTCGCTGGGATGCATCGGCCGGAACGACACCGTTCACCCTAGAGTGGAGCGCCAACGGAGGCGCTACGTGGTCCTTCGCCGGCACGGCACCGGCAGCAGCGAGGACTGCTAACTGGAGCGTTCCCACAACACCTACGGGAGATTTACGTTTGCGCATTGTCCGCGGAACGCAATCGGACGAAACGAATGCCCCGCTCAAAAACATTGGGGTGCCCGCGGCTTTGACGGTGGCTTGGATGTGCCCGGACTCCACCAAACTGACCTGGAATACGGTTCCGGGAGCATCGGCCTACACCGTTTATCGTTTGGGTTCGCGGGACATGGACTCCTTGACCACCGTGGTGGCTCCTACCCTAACCGTGGTTATGCCCGCCGTCCAAAACACCTGGTTTGCGGTGGCCGCCGTGACCAACAACGGCCGTGCCGGTGGTCGTTGCATCGCCATTGAAAAAGGAACCACTTTAAGCGGATGCATCGTACAGAAAGACGCCTCGGTGCAATCCATTACGTCGCCCGTTGCCGGGCAACTTCCATCGTGCCAGCCTACGGGCAGCATAAACGTCCAATTTGTATGGAAAAACGCCGGCACAGACACCCTGACCACGGTGCCTTTTGCTTACCGATTGAACAACGGAGCGCCGGTTTCCCAAACGGTTTCCGGAACGTTTCTACCCGGTTTCCAAGGGCCCATTTCCTTTACCCTTCCGGCCAATGCTGGCGCCGTTGGCACGTATACCCTGGCAGTCTACAGCGCCCTAGCAGGAGACCAAAACCGCTACAACGACACCGTCAAGGTGGTGTTCAGTGTAGTGGCTTCCGGCGCCCTCGCAACTTTGCCCTACGTGCAGAATTTTGACGCCTTCACCAACTGTGCCACCACCACCAACTGCGCCAGCACCGTATGCGCCTTGGGTGGAGGTCTGACCAACGCTTTCAACGGTGCGGTGGACGGAATCGATTGGCGGGTTCACAACGGAACCACGCCCACCGCCAACACAGGACCCAACGGAGACCACACCACCGGCAACGGCAAGTACTTGTATTTGGAATCCACCAATTGCTTCAACCAGGTGGCCCATTTGCTTCTTCCCTGCGTGAATTTGGCCAACACTACTTTGCCCGAATTAAGCGTTTGGGTGAACATGAACGGTGCGAGTATGGGAACCTTTGCCATCGATGTTTTGGTGGACAACGTCTGGAATTTGAATGTGGTACCGCCCAAGTCCGGTCCCCAAGGAGCCAACTGGTTTCAAGTGAAGGCTTCTTTGGCCAACTACGTGGGCAAGGTGGTTCAAATTAGACTGCGCGGAACCACGGGCGCAACAGGTTCATCGGACCTTGCCATCGACGACATCTCCATTCAGGAGATTACCGCCGCTCCTGTGGCCTCCTTCGGTGCTGCCCCTTCAAATGCATGCCCGGGACAAACGATCACCTTGACCGACGCCAGCACCAACGGTTCGCTTTCGCGTGTTTGGCGCATCCAGCCCAGCGGTGCGGTATTCGTCAATGGAACGGATTCCACTTCGGCTGTAGCAAAAATTCAATTGAACGCAGTGGGCGTTTACGCCGTAACGCTGCGCGCTACCAACCCGTTTGGATCAGACACCACCACGATTTCCAACGCAATTACCATCAGCAACGGCGCCCTCCTGCCTTTGGCGCAAAACTTCAACAGCGTTTGGGTACCGTCGGGTTGGTCCTTGGGCAATCCGGACAACGGCACCACTTGGGACCGTGTGAATGTGGTGAACCGCGACGGCACTTCCAGCCAAGCCGCTCGTTTGGACAACTACAACTACAACGCCCCTCTGGCGGAGGACTACCTCGTCACGCCCACCCTCAACGTTCAAGGAGCTGCCGGTAGAATGACCTTTGATGTTGCCTACGCGCCGTACAGTGCCAGCTACCCCGACGGTCTTCGCGTGGACATCTCCACGGACTGCGGTCAAACGTGGACCCCTTCAGGCTACGCCAAACCTTGGAATATATTGGCCACCACGGCCGCATCGACGTCTGCGTTCACCCCGAACAACGCCGCACAATGGCGAGTAGACACCGTCAACTTCCCATCCAATTTGACCTCGGTTGCGTTCCGATTTGCCAGCATCAACGGCTACGGAAACAACCTGTACGTGGACAACGTCAACATCGTCTTGAATACGGCCGTAGCGCCCGTGGCGAACATTGCACCCGTCAACGGCACGGTCTGTTTGGCGGTGAACAAAAACTATTCGGCACAAAACGTGGTTTCCACCAGCACGTATTCGTGGAATTTTGGACCCAACGCCGCTCCTTCGGTGGCTTCCGGCCCTGGTCCCCATTCCGTTATGTACGTCATGCCCGGTGCACAGAATGTAGTGCTTACGGTCACCAACAGCGTGGGTACCGCTGTGGATACCTTGGCCCTCAACGTGCCCGCCCCCCTGGTGCCGCAGTACAGCTACACTTCGAATTTTGGGCAGCAAACGGTTGATTTCACCGACCTCACGGCGCAACCCACCACTTCGCGGTTGTGGACTTTTTCCGACGGCACCACCAGCTCGTTGGCCTCACTCACTAAACCTTTCCCCAGCACGGGCGGAACCTTCACGGTCCAACTGCTCGTAACGGATGCGTGCGGCCCCGTGGACACGAGTTTCACGGTGTACGTGAGCGGTGTTGGATTGGGCGAAGACGGATTGGCTCTTTGGGCGGTCCCCAACCCCACGACCGGTTGGGTGCGTTGGGAGAGCAACGGGTTGTCTGTCCTTTCCTGGAAAGCGGTAGACCAACTCGGACGTGTGGTGCGCGTGTCTGGCTCCGACGACCTAACGCGGGTGGACCTCTCTCAAGTTCCTGCCGGCCTGTACACCTTGGAGGCGATCACGGACCGAGGAGCGGTGTCTGTTCGGGTTCAGGTGTTGCCGAAGTAGGCTGCAGACTAGCCCAATCCGCGGTTCGAGCGGACTAAAAAAAGTCCCGCGGCGCTCTGCGCCGCGGGACTTTTACATTTTGTCCAAAATCTCGCCCTTAAGCCGCCCGACGCGAAAACGCCGCCAACAGCAAGAACGCCAAACCTCCGTTCAACAAAATCAACTCAAAACCGAACGTATACCCCCACCACAACGGGGCTTGGGATTGGATCCAATACGTAAGAAGTGGCGATGCCAACGCCGCAATGGGCGGTGCCCAAGGGCGGATTCCGCGACGCGTAAAAAGCGCAAATGCAAACAATCCCAACAACGGGCCGTAGGTATAACCGGCGGCCTTGAACACCCCGTTGACCACACTGTCGTTGGAAAGGGATTGGAACAACACAATCACCACGGCCATGGCAACTGTTACACCCACATGAACCCAGCGTCGGGTTCTAACCGCTTGCTCCTCCGGCATTCGATCCACTTCCAGAATATCGACGCTAAAAGAGGTTGTGAGTGCCGCCAAGGCAGAATCTGCACTGGAATAGGCCGCAGCAATCAATCCGACGACAAATATTCCGGCGGCCAATACCGGCAAATGTCCTTGAAGTGCAATGGCCGGATACAAGGAATCGCCTTGCTCGGAAAGGCCTGCCGCTGCTGCATAATCATTCAACAAAAGCCCCAAAAACAGAAAAAGGGCATTCACGGCGATGAGCACCACGCTGAACCAAAGCATGTTTTTTTGTGCTTCCGGCAATGAACGGCAAGTCAAGTTCTTTTGCATCATGTCTTGATCCAAACCGGTCATGGCAATGGTGATGAATATCCCGGCCACAAACTGCTTCCAGAAATAAGTTGGCTCGCTGGGGTTGTCAAAAAAGAAAATGCGACCCAAGGGATTTTCGTTCCAATAACCAACCAGCGATTGACCGTCGGGTACAACAACTGGATAAAGCAACAGCACCGTCCAGACCACCGCCGCCAAAAGAAATAAGGTTTGCAACGTGTCGGTCCAAACGATGGTTTTGATTCCGCCTTTGTAGGTGTATACCCAAATCAGTAAAAGTGTCACCGCAGTAGTAGCCCAAAACGGCCAACCGATGGAGTCAAAAACGGATTTTTGCAATACCAGTGCCACCAAAAACAATCGGAAGGCAGACCCCACCATTCGGCTGACCAGGAAGAGCCACGCACCCGTTTTGTAGGCACTTCGACCAAAGCGTTCCTCCAAATAACTGTAGATAGTGATGCGCTGAACGCGGTAATAAACAGGAAGAAGGCCGTACGCCACCACCAAATAGCCCACAAAGTACCCCAATACCATTTGCAGGTAGCTCAAGGAAGACACCCCCACGCTTCCGGGTATCGAAATAAACGTCACGCCACTGAGCGATGCTCCAATCATTCCAAAACTGACCACATACCAAGGTGATTGCCGGTTTCCGGTAAAAAAAGCAGTATTCGTGGAGGTTTTGGTTGTCCAACCCGCAACAAAAATGAGGAGGCCAAAATACGCAGCCATCAACCCAGCAATCCAATGTGGTTCCATCCTGCAAAGATTCCTATTTTTGGGGTTCCATGGAAATCCCCTCCCAACCTTTTGAGCGTGCCGTTGCAGAATTGGCCAAATTACCCGGTTTGGGTAGGCGTTCGGCCTTGCGCATGGCCCTGCACCTTCACCGCAGAGGGGCCGCACCCACGCTCCAGTTGGCGGAAGCGCTGCGCGGTTTGGCGGAAGATGTTCACCTGTGTGCCCAATGCCACAGCTTAGCAGATGCAAACATCTGCGCCATTTGCGCCAACCCGGTCCGGAATAACGGACAAATTTGTGTGGTGGAAGACCTTCGGGATGTATTGGCCTTGGAAAATACCCAAGCGTTCAACGGGCGCTACCACGTGTTGGGCGGATTGATCAGCCCCATGGACGGAATAGGCCCCAACGACCTGAATACAACCTCCTTGCTGGATCGCGCTCAAGAAGCTTCTGAGGTGGTTTTTGCCTTGAGTGCCACTATGGAGGGAGACACCACCGCGTATTATTTATTTAAAAAATTAGAGCCATTAGGTGTCAAAATCACGGCAATAGCCCGCGGACTACCCGTGGGTGACGCTTTGGAATATGCAGACGAAATGACCTTGAGCCGTTCTTTGGACCAGCGAGTTCCCTACGAACAAACCCTGAAAAACCGCGGATGAGCGCTCCCTTGCCGTCCGTTACCGTGGTGGTGGTGTCCTACAATGCCAAGGCGTGGTTGGACCAAACCCTGAAGGCCGCCCTGCGGTCCTTAGAAGGTCTCAACGGTGAACTGTGGGTGGTGGACAACGCCTCCCCGGACGGAAGTGCTGAGTGGGTACAAACGCATTTTCCCACAGTTAGGTGCATTGCCAACGACCACAACCCGGGTTTTGGCACCGCCAACAACCAGGTGCTGCACCAGCTCACCACCGATACGGCTTTGGTGTTGAATCCAGATACCCTTTTGACGCCTGAAAATTTGCGAACTGCACTGAAGTGGATGCAGTCGGATCCCACCATTGGGTCGCTGGGGTGCCGCATGATCGACGGTTCGGGTTCGTTTTTGCCCGAAAGCAAACGCGGTCTTCCCACCCCCGTAGTAGCCTTGGCCAAACTAACGGGCTTGCATCGGTTGTTTCCCCGCCACTCGGTCTTGGGCCGGTACTACTGGAATTTTCTTCGCCCAAACGAAAACGGACCGGTGGAGATCCACTGCGGTGCCTACATGCTGGTGCGTAAAGAGGCCGTCGAAGCAACCGGAGGTTTTGACGAATCGTTCTTCATGTACGGGGAAGACATTGACTGGTCGTACCGGATGCTTCAAGCCGGATACACAAACGTTTACTTGGGGTCCGAACCGATGGTGCACTTCAAAGGTGAATCCACCAAAAAAGGCAGCCTCAATTACGTTCGGGTTTTTTACGAGGCCATGGTGGTCTTTGCAAAAAAACACTTTGCTCCCCAAGCAGCCGTTGGATTTGAGGCGCTCATTGGTGCGGGCGTATTCGCTCGGGCCGCGTTGTCCGTGGCCAAGCGTGCAGCACACCGATGGAGTTGGCCGTTGCTGGATGCCGCCACTACGTGGCTGGCCCTGGCGGGCTGGACGCGCTACTGGGAACAAAACCACCGCTACATCCAAGGCGGTTCGTATCCGGATTCGTACTGGTATTTTTTTGCGCCGGCCTTGGTATTGGTTTCGATCGCCACACGAGCCGCCGTAGATGGCTACCGAAGACCCAGCCGCATCACACCCCTGGCAACCGGTTTATTTTTGGGGCTTGGGGTGGCTCTCGCCGGCTACGCCCTCCTGCCGGAGGACCTTCGTTTTTCGCGTGCTTTGGTGGTGTTGGGCACCGTGTCCTCTGCCCTTTTGGCCTTGTTCTTCCGTACCGTGGCCAGTTTATTGGGGTGGGGCGGCATCAATTGGATTCAATTGCAGCAGAGGCGGATTGTGCATGTACGTAATCTTGCGCCTGCTGAGCGAAATACAGACTCCCTCAAATTCGCCTACGGCCCCATCCCGCAGGCCCAATGGACGGTGGGGATGAACGAATTGCCGGACAGTGTGGCCGCATTAGGGATAACCGAAATCCAATTTTATCCCGACGAATTGGATTTGACGCAAGTGGTTCGCTTTATGGCGGAACACCCTAATAAAAGCTACCGATTCGCGTATCCAGACCGCGGCTGGGTGCTTGCTTCGGACTCCAAAGATCTTCAGGGCGTGCAAACCGATGAGTCCGCAATGGGTTTGTTGGACCCCGTCAATCGGCGCAGAAAACGTCAATTCGACGGGGCGGTAGCTTTGATCTTGTTGCCCATATGGCCGCTCCTTTGGCTGCACCCCAACACCCGGCCTGCCGCACGGGGATGGCTCGGCGTTGTCTGGGGGAGGAAATCTTGGGTTGGCTCCAAGGACGCGGTGTTCCGAGCGTATCCCCAACAAACCGAATCGTCGACTTCCTTGCCCGATTCCCCAGAAGAAGTCTACCAAAAACACTGGGATATTCAAGTGGATCTCGCAATCCTGTTGCGCGCCTTGCGTGGGAAACGCGCTTGATTGCGTACCTTTGCGCCACAACCCTTGACCCATGGCTCAGTACGAATTGCTCTTGCCCAAGATGGGCGAATCCGTTGCCGAAGCAACCATTACCCAATGGCTGAAACAACCCGGTGACTCCATCGCCATGGACGAATCCGTCCTGACCATCGCTACCGACAAAGTTGACTCCGATGTTCCGTCGCCGGTGGCCGGAACCTTGGTCAAGTGGTTGTACGAGGTGAACGACGTGGTTCAAGTGGGCCAAGCCCTGGCACTCGTAGAAACGGAATCAGGCACTGCCGCCGCCGCGCCTGCCGCTACCGTTGCCCCCCAAGCTTCCGCATCAACCCCTGCAGCACCCGCCGCTACTACAAACGCCCCGGAAGCCGTTCCCTTCGTTCCCGCCGCGGATGCCTTACCCGTAGGCCGAACTTCGTCCGGCCGTTTCTACTCGCCTTTGGTACGCAGCATTGCAGCTAAAGAAGGACTGGGCGCCGCAGAATTGGATCAAATTCCCGGAAGCGGCGCAGACGGTCGCTTGAACAAAGCAGACCTCCTGGCCTACTTGGCGAACCGCGGTTCTGCACCAGCCCCTGCTGCCTCTGTTCCTGCCGTTTCAGCCCCTGCGGCAGCTCCCGCTTCCAGTTCGGCCCCAAAAACATCCAATTACAGCCCGCAAGAAGGCGACGAAATCATTGAAATGGACCGCATGCGCAAGCTCATTGCGGACCACATGGTGATGAGCAAATCTACCTCCCCCCACGTCACCAGTTTCGTGGAAGCCGACGTCACCAACTTGGTTCGCTGGCGGGACAAAGTGAAGCATGCATTTGAAAAGCGCGAGGGCGAAAAAATCACATTCACTCCCATTTTCATCGAAGCGGTTGCGCGGGCCATCAAGGATTTCCCCATGATCAACATCAGCATCGACGGGGATAAAATTTACCGCCACAAGAACATCAACATCGGTATGGCAACCGCCCTCCCCACCGGAAACCTCATCGTTCCGGTCATCAAGAACGCGGACCAACTCAATTTGGGCGGCATCACCAAACAGGTCAACGCCTTGGCCAACCGCGCCCGCACCAACCAATTGAAGCCGGACGACATCCAAGGAGGTACCTACACCCTGACCAACGTCGGCAGCTTTGGGAACGTCATGGGTACGCCCATCATCAACCAGCCCCAGGTAGCCATCTTGGCGGTAGGCGCCATCCGCAAAATGCCAGCCGTCGTGGAAACCCCTGAGGGCGACATGATTGCCATTCGCCACAAAATCTTCTTGTCCCACTCCTACGACCACCGCGTGGTGGACGGAGCCTTGGGCGGAATGTTTGTACGTCGCGTGGCGGACTACTTGGAAGCGTGGGATGTGAATCGCGAATTTTAACGTGGCTGTTCTGCGCCTGGAGCGCCCCCTCTGTATTTTTGACCTAGAAACCACCGGCATCCAAGTGGTGCATGACCGCATTGTGGAGTTGTGCATCGTGAAGGTCATGCCGGACAACGAGCGCCGCTCCAAGGTTTGGCGGGTCAACCCCGGTCGCCCCATTCCCGCCGGAGCCTCCGCAGTTCACGGCATCACGGACGAAATGGTGGCTGACTGCCCTCCCTTTGCGGACATCGCCAAAGAAGTTGGCGAGTACCTGGAAGGCTGCGATTTGGCCGGATTCAATTCCAATAAATTCGACATTCCCCTGTTGGCGGAGGAAATGCTTCGTGCCAATGTTGATTTTGATTTTCAAGGCCGGTTGGCCATCGACGTACAAAACATTTTTCACCGTTTGGAAGAGCGAACGCTCAGTGCCGCGTATAAGTTTTACTGCGGTAAACCGTTGGAAAATGCCCACACAGCAGAGGCAGACGTTTTGGCAACTTTGGAAGTGTTGGAAGCACAACTGGATCGATATCCGGAGCAGTTGGAAAACGACGTGCGCTTTCTTGCTGAGTTCAGTAACCGCCAGAAAGTGGTAGACTTCGCCGGCTTCATTGCGTTTGACGCCGAGGGTCAAGAGGTATTCACTTTTGGCAAGCACAAAGGTCGTCGCGTGCGTGAAATCCTGCTGAACGACAACGGCTACTACAGTTGGGTTATGAACGCAGACTTCCCCTTGTACACCAAAAAAGCACTGGCACTCATTCGCCAATCCATGCGATGAAAATCCTGTGCATCGGACGTAATTACGCGGCGCATGCGGCAGAATTGGGCAATGCCGTCCCGGAGGAACCCGTCGTCTTTTGCAAACCAGACTCTGCCCTTTTGGGCAGAAACCTCCCCTTTGTGGTTCCATCGTTCAGTCAAGACATCCACCACGAGTTGGAGGTCGTTTTGCGCATTGGGAAAGTGGGAAAACACATCGAACCGCGTTTTGCCCACAAGTACATTGACGCCGTGACCGTCGGATTGGACTTTACGGCGCGTGATCTACAGTCGGAACTGAAAAGTAAAGGACTACCTTGGGAAAAAGCCAAGGGATTCGACGGTAGTGCCGTGGTTGGCGCCTGGAAATCACCTGACGTTTTGGACGGTTCTGACCTGGTATTTTCCTTGCTCAAAAACGGCCAGTCCGTGCAGACCGGTATGGTCCGCGATATGATTCATTCTCCGGAACAAATCATTGCGCACTTGAGTCGATATTTTACCCTGAAAACTGGGGATTTGATCTTCACAGGTACTCCGGCTGGCGTTGGACCCGTGGAGCCCGGCGATCACTTGGAAGGCTTTTTGGCCGACGACCGCGTTTTCTCGGTAAACGTGCGTTAAAAAGGCGCTGAAACGCAACGCGTTTCTCTAGAAATCTTATATTTGTTGGATGCGGTATTCTGCAAAGACGAAACTATATCCCATGAAAGGAACTCTACGTCCCTTATTTTCAGGCCTATTGCTACTTGGAAGCCTGGCTGCCTTCGCGCAATCGCCCTTGGTCAGCGTGAAATTTCGCGAACGATTTGACGCGCCGTCGGGTCCCGACAGCGTCACCACGTTCCACACCACACCCAACACCACGGTGCCCTATTGGAACGACACCACAGCGCTCTTCGTGAGTCCGGGTAAATCGTACCACGCCAAAGTAGTGCCGTTTGACTCGATTATTTTCGAAACCAATACGTTTTCCACCTTGGGCAACGTATTTGTTCGCTTAACCTTCGACCAAATCTGTAAGGTTCACTACGGACAACAGGCCTACATCATGGTCTCCAACAACAACGGAGCCACGTGGACGCGATTGGGTGCACCCCACTACCAAGGCCCGTCGTCCAACTTCAATGCGACCAGTCCTTACTTCAATGAGATTTCGTATCCAAACCCTTCAGCATCAACCTATTGGGGTGGTTTAACACTGACAGGTTCGGGCACTGCTCCTCAACCTTCGTGGTGGATCCAAGAGACTTTCAATCTGAGTAGTTTATTGGGCGGCGGTCCGACGGGTACCGGCAACGGCTTTGCGCAATGCAAGATTCGGTTCATCCTGGAATACCGAACCCCCCAAGGACAAGCAGACCCAGCCGGTTGGTTTGTGGACAATGTCAAAGTAGAGGCCGCTCCCTGTGAGTTGCAAGCGCCAACCTTTAAGTTCAACATTCCGGGTGGTAGCCAGCCTATTGGAGCACGCTATTTTGTAAACGAAAGCATCATCTTACGTGCTCGTGACCCGAAGACCCAAGGCATTACATCCGGTGTGGACAGCGTCGTATTGTTCTACAACAAGAACAACAACGGTTGGCAGAATTTGAACATGACCGCAGTAAATCCAGCGGCGTGTCCGGATTCTTCCAACTATTCGTACACCTTTACCGGTTTGGCCGTTGGCGATACCATAGATTGGTACTTGGAGATTTTCGACTGTACGTCTTGCATGAACAAAACACGTATTCCAGGACTTTCTTCCAACCCAAACTTCTACACTTTTTGGCGCAATCCGTCTCCCCCCTTGGTTTGCGGAACCACTCTACCGAACTCGTTTCCGAACGTAATCACCACATTCCCGTGGACGGAAACTTTTGATAACATATCCTGGATTGCAGGAAGTGGCGTAGGAACAACAGGAACCACGCACCGTGGAATATTCCCTGTTGGCAATCCACCAGCCGGAAGAAACTGGACCGTAAATCCTCTGCAAAACCAAACTGGATTCGCCTGGTCCATACGAACCGGTCCCACGGGAACTTTCAATACAGGCCCTGCTGGAGACAACACCACGGGGAACGGCAAGTATTTGTATACCGAAGCTTCACAGGGCACATCCGGCGCTTCTACGGCATTGATAACGCCTTGCTTGAAACTATCTGGAATGCAAAACGTTGCATTGGAGTTTTACTACCACATGTTTGGAGCTAATATGGGCAACCTAATCGTGGATGTGGACACCAACAGTTCTTTGACAAACGCCAATGCCGATTGGGTATTGGGGGTATTTACGCTCACTGGAGCACAGCAAGCCGCATCTTCGGCTCCTTGGAAAAAGGCCGTTGTCAACCTAACGGCTTATAAAAACCGAAACATCCGGATCCGTTTTCGTGCAACGAAAACCGGCTCGGCCGCCCAAGATTTGGGTGATATCTCCATTGACGACCTCAAGGTCTACGAGCCTAACCCGGTGGAAATGGAGGTCTTGGCCTTCAACAAGCCTCAAAATGGCTTCTGTTCGTACACCAACCAAGAAGTGGTGCGGATCCACGTTCGCAACAACGGATTTTCGCCCATTCTCAGAATCCCTGTTGGATTTGTAGTTCGTCAGGGTACCAATCCTCCCATTGTTTTCCGCGACACCATCAACAAAACGTTGAATTTGGGCGATACCGCATTTTACAATTTTGTACCAAAAGCCAACCTGTCTGCCTTCGCAACTTACACCATGAAGGTATTTGTTGATGCTGCCAACGACAACAAAGTGGACAACGATACGATTGGACCGCGTACCATTGAACACTTTGCTCCACTTGCAACTTTTCCGCATCGTTTGACGTTCGAAGGTGCGGGGTGGAATCCAGGTAATGGTACAGCTTTAAACCCCGGTACCATTGGCACCACCGAATGGTCATCCATTCCAGCGTCAAACAGCGGGGAATATGCCTTTATGGTGGAGTCTGGACAAACCACTACCGCAAGCACCGGGCCTCGTTTTGGCTTCGGCAGAACGGGTAATTACCTCTACACCGAAGGTTCCTTTGGCTCCAACTCACCTACCGCCTTTTGGCAATCTACACGCTGCATCAACTTAGGCGGAATGCCCAATGCAACCTTGGAATTTTGGTACCACATGAATGGTGCGGACATCAACTCGGTCGGGTTGCAGGTGGTCGACGTCAACTCCAATGTATGGACCAACGTTCCAAACAGTGCCATTTCCGTTACACCGGCCCAACACACGGATCCCACCCAAGAGTGGAAGTTTTTCTCAGTCAATTTAAGCGCATACAACAACAAAGTAGTGAAACTTCGTTTGACGGCGAAGAAGAACAACGCGGGAGCATTGGCAGATATTGCCTTTGACAACTTCACTTTATACAACCGGGCCGCGAACGATGTAGGCGTTGCATTGGTGAACACACCTGCGAACTCAACTGCTGTATTAGCTCCTACTGTTGCTCCTGTTCTGGTCTTGCGCAACTACGGAACTTCCGCGGCAACCAACATTCCTGTTTCGTACACTGTACGTGACCTGTGTACTCCGGCCAACACAGCTACGTACACCGGAACTTTTGCAGGCCCTATCCCGGCGGGCGGAACCGCTAACTTCACTTTGCCGGTAGGCCCCACTTACTACTCGGGTGATTTTGAGCTCAAAGCTTGGACCACCTTGACCGGAGATGCTTATGCATTCAACGACACCGCCAAGCGGATGACGGCCGGCACGACAGAGTACAACATTCCCTTCGGTCCGATCAATTTTGAGGGCTGTTCCGGTGACCAAATGGGCTTCTTTGCTCAAGCCAACGGCATCACCGTAGGACCTACCAACACAGCTGTTACCTCCATGCAAATGTGGGAGTTTGGAACACCACAAAAAGGCGGAGCCTTCACCGGCGCAGCTTCGGGAACCAACGCTTGGGTTACCGGTCTGAAGGAAAACTACCACCCCGCTCGGAACGAAGTTCTTCGCGTTCCTACTCTGAAAAACTTCGACACCATTGTGGGTGCAGAATTGCGTTTCAAGCATTTCTTTGATTTTGGCGCGGGCGACGGCGGTTGTGTGGAGTACTTCAACAACAACAGTTGGAACCTTTTGGGCAACAGCTCTGTTAACGTGGGCGTGAATTGGTATGGTAGCCAGTACGGTGCCCCATCGGTTACAGCGCTCAATGGATCCGGTTGGACCGGTACTACCGGGAACCAATGGATTTCTTCTAGCATCCCATTGAATCTTTGGAACGGAAATTCCAACCCACTCCGTCTGCGTTTCCGGATGGCAACCGGAGCCTCCGGATCGGGTAAAGGATGGGCCATCGACGATTTTGAGTTGTACGTACCACCGCAAAACTCCGCAGCACCAATTGTTGTGGACACGCGCGAATACCTAATCATCCCGGGAGATACCTCCCACATCAAGGTTCGTTTGCAAAACACTGGCGCTAAAAAGTTGGATTCGTGCCGCGTTAGGTACCAAGTCAATGGCGGTGCTTGGAGTCCCTACGAAACGGTGGTCTTTTCTCCACCATTATTGCGTGGCGCAACGCGCTGGTTCGAATTTGACCAAGTATGGGTGAACGGCGGCGCGGGTACTTACAATATCTGTGTTGAAACCTCTCGTCCAAACAACAAGCAAGACAACTTGACTACGGATGACTTGCTGTGTAAGTCATTCACAACCTTAGACGAAGTGGCCATCACCGCCACCAGTGGGTATTGCAACGATTTCGAAAATCCAGCAACCCCAGCTTGGCTGGGACTCCACTACAAAAACAAGGACCTGCCGCACGATTGGGAGTTTGGAACGCCCAACAAAACCGTCATCAACGCCGCCAGCAACGGCACCAAGGCGTGGATTACCAAGTTGTCCGGTCCCCACGACAACATGACCCAAAGTGCTTTACACACGCCGTTCTTCGTTTTGGACAGCAACAAGGTGTACACCATGGAGTTCAAGCACAACATGTACTCTGAATTGTACCACGACGGAGGTTCCGTCGATTGGTCCTACGACGGCGGCATTACGTGGTACACCTTGGGCAACGTTTTGGTCAATGGACGTTGGTACAACACGGCACACGTGACTTCCTTGGATTTGGTTCGTCCGGGCTGGTCTGGTGAAACCGGTGGCTGGGATTCGGCGCAAATTCGATTCACCGCGGAAAATGCTGGTAAGTTGATTTTCCGTTTCCGCTTCGGTTCGGACTATACACTGGAGAAAGAAGGTTGGGCCATCGATGAGTTCTGTTTGAACGAAGCTCCTGCGGGAACACCGGCAGACATCATTGGCATTGGACGTGAGGAATACGATGCTCCGGGAGTATTCACGGGCGAAATTGTTCCGAACCCGGCGCGGGACGAAGCTACCCTTTCGTTCAACACCTCCACCGGCGGAGCCGTCAAAATTCGCGTAACCAACCTTCAAGGACAGGTACTCGCGGAAGAAGACTTGTCTGCAGACGTCGGTTTGAATATGTTCCGGTTCAACACGTCAATGTGGTCATCCGGCATGTACGTGATCACCGTAGATTATGGCGGGCAGCAAGTAACTCGTCGCTTCGTGGTGCAGCACTAAACGCCGATCACAATTCTACTGCAGAGCCCCTCCCTGGAGGGGCTCTGTCTTTTTGTCACCTACGCAAAGTCTATAAGTGACAAATTGTCTGATTACAAAGGGATTGCCCCGGCCAGTCTTCTGTGGCTCAATTTTGGTACCTACCTCCGCATGGAAAACCTCACCTTAAAGGCCCAAGCGGCCGTCGCACGTGCCCAAGAATGGGCTCAAGAATTGGGACACCAAGGCGTTGAGGCAGCACACCTCCTTCGCGCGTTGCAATCGGACCATGCGGACGTATTGGATGTGCTCTGCAAGAAGATTGGCGTTGCCCCAGCCAGTTTGAATGCGCTGACAGAAAAGGTGCTTCAAGGAATTGCACGCGTCTCCGGAGCGCAGCCGTACTTGGGACGAACGGCCCAAGAAGCCCTTTCTGCCGCGGCAAAAGCAGCCAAGGAAAACGGAGATGAATACGTCACTGTGGAGCATCTGTTTGTAGGTTTGGTTCGCGGGAAGGACGACATTGCCCAAGGGTTGAAGGACGCCGGAATTACGGAGAAAGCCTTGAAAGAGGCCATTGCCTCTTTGCGGGGTGGACAGAATGCCACCAGCGCCAGCGCGGAATCCTCCTATCAAAGTTTGAGCAAGTACTCCGTGGATTTGAACGAACGAGCGGAGGCGGGAAAATTGGATCCGGTCATTGGCCGGGACGACGAAATCCGCCGAGTACTGCAAATTTTGAGTCGTCGGACCAAAAACAACCCGTTGCTGGTTGGCGAACCGGGCGTGGGCAAAACGGCCATCGCAGAAGGATTGGCCCACCGCATTGTGCGGGGTGACGTACCGGAAAACCTGAAGGACAAGCGCATTTTCTCGCTGGACATGGGCGCACTCATTGCGGGCGCGAAGTACAAGGGCGAGTTTGAAGAGCGGTTGAAGGCCGTGGTGAAAGAAGTGCAACAGAGCGACGGCCGTGCCATCTTGTTCATTGACGAAATCCACACCCTGGTGGGCGCGGGCGGCGGCGAAGGTGCCATGGATGCCGCAAACATCCTCAAGCCGGCCTTGGCGCGGGGAGAACTGCGCGCCATTGGAGCTACCACCTTGAGCGAGTTTCAGAAGTACTTTGAAAAGGATAAGGCTTTGGAACGACGTTTTCAGCAGGTGTACGTGGAGGAACCGGATACCGAGTCTTCCATCTCCATTTTGCGCGGAATCAAGGACAAGTACGAGGCACACCACAAGGTGCGCATCAAGGACGAAGCGGTGGTGGCGGCCGTCACCTTGAGCCAACGGTACATTTCCGACCGCTTTTTGCCGGACAAGGCCATTGATTTAATGGACGAGGCCGCAGCCAAGCTGCGCTTGGAAATCAACTCCAAACCCCAAGAGTTGGACGCTTTGGACCGGAAAATTCTGCAATTGGAAATTGAACAGGAAGCCATGAAGCGCGAGGAGGACACCAAAAAACTGGCGTTTCTCAAACAAGAATTGGCGTCGTTGAACGAGGAGCGGGCTTCACTGAACGCCCGGTGGTCCGCGGAAAAAGAGCGCATTGAACGCGTGCAGAAGATCAAAGCGCGCTTGGAAGATTTGCGCCTGCAGGCGGAAACGGCCGAACGGTCTGGAGAGTACGGAAAAGTGGCAGAGATTCGGTACGGATCTTTAAAGTCCAGCGAGGCGGAACTGGTAGAGGCCTTGGCGGATTTGGACGCCTCCCGCACCGGTAAAAATTTGGTACAGGAGGAAGTGGGCGCAGAGGACATTGCGGAAGTTGTTGCGCGTTGGACCGGCATTCCGGTATCCCGAATGTTGGAGGGCGAGCGCAGCAAGTTGTTGCGCTTGGAGGAAGTGCTGCACCAGCGCGTGGTGGGCCAAGATGAGGCCATTGCCGCGGTTTCCGACGCCATTCGGCGGAGTCGGGCCGGACTGTCTGACCCCAAACGCCCCATGGGATCCTTTTTATTCCTGGGCCCCACTGGGGTGGGCAAAACGGAATTGGCGCGGAGCTTGGCGGACTTTCTGTTCGACGACGAAAACGCCTTGGTGCGCATTGATTTGTCCGAATACCAGGAGCGGCACTCGGTGAGTCGGCTGCTGGGAGCGCCTCCGGGCTACGTGGGCTACGACGAAGGCGGTCAATTGACCGAAGCAGTGCGGCGTCGGCCCTACTCCGTCATCCTTTTGGACGAAATGGAAAAGGCCCATCCGGACGTATTCAACGTGCTACTCCAGGTGCTGGACGACGGTCGTTTGACGGACAACAAAGGGCGCACCGTGAACTTCAAGAACACGTTGCTGGTGCTGACCTCCAACCTGGGTTCCGACCTCCTGTTGGAAGGCGCAGACCCTTCCGAGGTGTTGGAATTGCTGCGCAAAACCATCCGACCGGAGTTCCTCAACCGCATCGACGAAATCTTGATGTTCCACCCCTTGGCGGCCTCCGATTTGAACCGCGTGGTGCGCATTCAACTGCAGTTGCTCGCCAATCAATTGAAGGAGCAAGACATCACCGTGGACTTCACAGACGACGCCGTGGCCTTTTTGGCCAAAGAAGGATACGATCCCGCCTTTGGGGCGCGTCCGGTCAAACGTTTGATTCAACGCTTGGTCACCAACGCGTTGTCCAAGGAACTGCTGGCCGGCCGAATTTTGGCCGACGCTGTAGTCTTGGTTGACATTGGAGCCAACGGTTTGGAATTTAAATATTTGGGGGCCTAATACGCGCAACACAGCCCCTTTTTGGTAAAAAATCAAGGGGCCGCCTCACCACGAGACGGCCCCTTAACCTACCGCGGTTCGTACCGCGTCACCGGTAAATTTTTCGCCTATTCAACCAGGCGATGTAATCCAGTCGGTTCTTTTCGTGCGCCACATCCGTCACGGCAAAGCGGTGAAAACCGGGACGGTCCGGATCCGCACACATGTAGATGTACCGGTGCTTCTCTGCTTGCAGTACCGATTGCAACGCCTGAATTTCCGGCACGGCAATCGGACCGGGGGGCAATCCCATCACTTGGTAGGTGTTGTAAGGGCCTGGCGCGCGAAGCATGTAATTCAAAACCCGCCGAACGGGCTTGGTCTGCGGCCGCCATGCCCGGTAGGCATAAATGACGGTGGGATCGGACTGCAGCTTGATGCCCTGGCGAAGTCGGTTCAAATACAACCCCGCCACGCGCGGCATCTCCTCCCCTTTCGCCGTTTCCTTCTGCACAATGGACGCCAAGGTAGCCACCTGAACGGGCGTTAAACCCTGAGCTTGGGCTTGCGCCTTGCGTTCTGGGGTCCAAAACGCCTCGTAACCTTCCAGTAATTTCACCAAAACTTGCTCGGGCTCAGCGGACCAGTACACTTCAAAGGAATTGGGAACAAAGGCCGCCAAACGCTCTGCTTGGGGAATGTTTCCGTTGGCTACCCAAAAGGAGTCACTCTTGAGGACCGCGTCAAAAGCAGCAGAATCCGCATCCAATTGAACGCTTAGCTTGGACGCCAGCGCTCCAAAATCATCCACGCTGTTGAACGATATCCGCACGGGGTCTTCCCAGCCGCCGGCAATGCGCCCGTACAAAGACCGACTGCCCTCCCCTGATTCCAACACGTAATGGCCTCCAAGAACAGAGTCTGGCGGGTTTTTAAGAGACGCCCAAACCCGAAAAAGAACCGGAAAACGCAGCGCCGGACGGATGGAATCCACCGCCTCTTCCCAGGGAGCTCCCCGCGGAATGCGCACCGACGTTGGTTCCTGAGGACCGTTGGGGAAAAACGGAACAGCGCCCACAAAGGCTGCAGCCAAAAGCAGGCCGCTTCCCAAAAGGACCGCTGTTTTCTTGGAAATGCCTAACAAATTCATTGCGTCTAAAATCACTATTTGGGTTCGTAAGGTGGGGCAAAGCGCTGGAAAACAAGAACATCTTCAAATCCTTTGTGCGTTCGGTGCCACTGACTGAGTTTACCCGCAGGTCGGTACCCAGCACGTTCAAAAAGCTTCCTACTGGCTTCGTTGTTGGCGTGAACTTCCGCATGCACTTGACGCAGCAACGCGTGGTGAAAAGCCCACTCGTGTACCGCTTCCAACGCCAATAAGGCCCAGCCCTTTCCTCGCGTGGATTCGCTCAACAAAATGCCAATTCCGGCGCGTTGGTGCACCGGTTGTGCGTCAAAAACGTCAACCGCGCCGACCGATGCTCCGGTCTCCACACATTCGATGATGAACCGAATTTGCAGGGCCTCCCAAAAGTCCTTCCCGGCCTCGTCCAGGTAGCGGCGTAAAAAATCTTCGCTGTACGGCGTGGTTCGGTTGCTCACGGACCAATTTTCCGGACTGTTCTCCCATTCCAAGGTTATGGCCAAGTCCCGAGGTTCCGGCAAGCGCAGCCGTATGGGACCGTTTACAGGATAGGCCATGTTCCAGAAAAAACTAGTTCTGCGGGCCCCTCCAACTCAATTCCCTGAAAACCACCTCGTACGGATTGCGCGCGGACGCGGAGCAGCCCGCCTTTTGTGTGTAATTCCGTCCAAGTCTCGTGGGAAGGGTGCAAATAAGCCAACACCAACGCAGCGGCCGTAGCACCCGTTCCGCAACTGAGGGTCTCGTCCTCCACGCCGCGTTCGTACGTGCGCAAATGCCATCGGTGGTTGTGGTCTTGTTCCAAAAAATTGACATTGACCCCAGACGGACCATACACTTCATTCCGTATTTTTTTTCCTTCGGAATAAACCGGGTACTCCGCCAAATCGGTCACGAATCCCACCCAATGCGGCGAACCGGTGTCCACAAAGTACCCGCCGTGCTCGGCTTGGGGCAAACCGGCGTCGGCCATGCGAATACGAACCGTGCCATCGGACTCCAAAAAAGCGGTGCGCTCGCCGTCTGCCGCCTCAAAGGAGACCGCCTGACCGGAAAACAAGCCCAAAGATTTGGCATAGGCCACCGCGCAACGAGAACCGTTGCCGCACAGCGAACCCAATTGACCGTCGGCGTTGTAATAGAGTAAGGAGAAAGACTGCCCAGCGCGAACCGGCGGACGCAAGAGCATCAAACCGTCCGCCCCTATGCCAAAATGGCGGTTGCACATGTGGGCCACCAACGACGTATTGTCGTGGGGAAAAACGGCAGCAAAATCGTGCAAAAGCACGAAATCATTGCCGGTTCCGTGGTACTTTACGAAGGCGTATGCCATGCGTTAAAGGTACGAGTTGGCATCGTTTTTGAAAGTACCCCCTGCAAGAATTTGCCTTTCTGTTAACCTACTATTTGCAAAGCAATGGACAAAAAAAACTGGATGCCTTTGGGGCTGGGATTGGCCGGCGGACTGTTGGCCTTTGGCGCGGTAAAGACCGTTGAAACCGCTGCTGGAAGTGGGTGGACCCCCTTGAATGCACCCGTACAAACGGTGGCCAACGTGCCGGGAATAATCTCGTCCACGGATTTTTCAGCAGCAGCAGAGAACGCCGTTCATTCGGTGGTGCACGTCAAAACGTCGGTGGAGCAAGGTTACTACTTCAATCCGTTCCGGGACTTCTTCTTTGGTTTTGGCGAACAAGCGCCGCAAATGACGCCCCGGATTGTCCAAGGAAGCGGATCTGGCGTGGTGATTTCCAAAGACGGGTACATCGTCACCAACAACCACGTGATCGACAAAGCCAAGGAGGTGAAGGTATCGCTCAACGACAACCGCGAATACGTGGCGGAAGTGGTGGGCACAGACCCCACCACGGATTTGGCGGTGCTCAAAATCAAGGCGGACAACCTGCAGCCCCTTGCCTTTGGCAATTCAGACTTGCTTCGTTTGGGCGAATGGGTCATGGCCGTGGGCAACCCGTTCAACCTGACATCTACCGTAACCGCGGGCATCATCAGCGCCAAAGGACGCAGCATCAACATCATCGACAACCAAAGCGCCATTGAAGCCTTCATTCAAACCGACGCCGCCGTCAATCCCGGAAATTCTGGCGGAGCGTTGATCAACACGCAAGGCCAACTGGTGGGCATCAACACCGCCATTTCCACGCGAACGGGCAGTTATGAGGGGTATTCATTTGCGGTTCCGGTCAACATTGTCAGTAAGGTGGTGGACGACCTCACCCGGTACGGAGTGGTGCAACGCGCCTACTTGGGGGTTACGTTGTCTGACCTAACGCCCGAATTGACCAAGGAAATGAACCTGAACATCTCGCAAGGCGCCTACCTGACGGATGTTGTGGCCGGTGGCGCAGCGGAAAAGGCAGGACTGCAACGCGGCGACATTGTGGTACGCGCAGGCAACAAAACCGTCACCCGAATGAACGAACTGCTGGAAGTGGTGGGTTCCAAACGCCCGGGCGACAAACTCACCGTCACTGTATTGCGCGACGGAAAATCCCGCGATTTTGAGCTGACCCTTCGCAATCGGGAGGGAAACACCGATTTGGTGAAAAAAGACGACTTGACGGCCGTATCCAGCTTGGGCGCGCGCTTTGAACCGCTGTCTGCCGAAGAAAAGCGTCAGTTGGGCTTGCGCTCAGGCGTCAAAATAACGGATCCCGGAACCGGCAAGTTGCGCCGGGCGGGTGTTCCCGCTGGGTTTGTGTTGGTCAAACTAAACAATGTCCTGGTTAATACCGTGGAGGACGTGCAAAAGATCATTAGCCCCTTGAAGCCTGGCGACGGTATTTTGCTGCAGGGCTACCGGCCGGACGGCGGTGCAGACTTTTATGCCTTTGGCCTCTGAAATTAAAAATCAGATTCCGATGCGCCAATAAGAGTGCACCGGGTACCAAAACGGCCTCCTTGGAGGCCGTTTTTTTTGCGGTTTCCGTTCCAGAACCCAGCACGATCGACGCACACAACGCCCCCCCCTTGCGGAGGACGTCAAGCAAAAAACTCCTGTCTTGGTGTGAAAAATACACACTCTATTCTTTTGATTATCTGTGTTTTATTTGATTTTAAAGCCGGTATTTACACCCGTACCTTTGCGCCATCAAACCCAAAACCCTTGTCATGCGCACAGCCGCTCACTACAACCAATCCCTTGCCGAACGCGTCGAAAAAGAAAAAGCCGCCGCCGCCTTTACCAAAGCAGTGGCCGATCTTTTTTACGACCAAGGCGTTGAAGTTGTCCTTTTTCGCCAGACCCTTTTGGACTTGAAGCCGTCGGAGGTTTTGTCTGCCCATGCCCACGCGGCGGTCATGTCCGGCTCCCCCATTCAGGTGGAAGAGAGCTTGTTGATGGCCAATGCTTTAAGCACCATGAATTTGGTCCCCTCGCGCATTGACATTGGCCGCTTGGCGGTGGAATGGAAACGCGAAGGTGCCGCACACCTGCAACGCGATCGTTTTTTGGCTGCTAAGCTCATCGATTTTGCCAAAAAAAACCACCAGCACGAACCCGTAGACGTGGTGCTTTATGGCTTTGGCCGCATTGGACGTTTGGTGGCACGAGAACTGTTGGCGCAGGAAGGCAAGGGAGAGCAATTGCGTTTGCGTGCCATTGTGGCGCGCGGTAACGACGCCGTGAGCATTGAGAAGCGTGCTTCGTTGCTGCGCGTTGATTCTGTGCACGGAGCATTTGCCGGAACGGTGGAAGCAGACGTGGAAAACCAAGCGTTGGTAGTGAACGGTCGGCCCATCTACTTGATTTCTGCCAAAGGGCCGGAGGAAATTGACTACACGGTCTACGGAATTTCCAACGCCCTGGTGATCGACAACACCGGCGCTTTCCGGGACGAAGCCGAGCTAAGCCGGCACCTAACTTCCAAAGGTGCTGCCAAGGTTTTGCTGACGGCTCCCGGCAAAGGGGTGCCCAATGTAGTCATGGGCGTGAACGAATCCATGGTGAGGCCGGATACGACGATGCTGTCTGCTGCATCGTGTACTACCAATGCCATCGTGCCGGTTTTGAAGGTAATCAGCGAACAGTTTGGCATTGAAAAAGGCCACATCGAGACCATCCACGCCTATACCAATGACCAAAATTTGGTGGACAACATGCACCCCAAATACCGACGCGGTCGGGCTGCAGCCTTGAACATGGTCATCACCGAAACCGGTGCGGGCAGCGCCGTGGACAAGGCTTTGCCTGGTTTGGGCAGCAAGTTGACGAGCAACGCCATCCGCGTGCCGGTGCCCAACGGATCGTTAGCCATATTGAACCTGACGTTGTCCCAGGATGCCAATCGCGAGCAGGTTAATGCCGCCTTGAAGCTGGCCGCCTACAGCGGCCCCTTGGTGGAGCAAATCATGTACAGCGTGAGCCCGGAACTGGTGTCGTCGGACATCGTGGGCAATCCCTGTCCCAGCATCTTGGACAGCGAGGCCACCATTGTTCACACGGACAACCGTTCGGTGGTGCTCTACGTTTGGTACGACAACGAATACGGCTACACGCGCCAGGTGCTGCGCCTCTCCAAGCATTTTGCGGGCGTGGAGGGCTTGAAGTACTATTAAAAAGCAGGACAACCGCCGCGCACAACCGCAGTGTGGAACGCAAAAGGGGCTGTCTCGTAGTGAGGCAGCCCCTTTCTTTATTAATTCGAAGGTTCAAACGCAGCGCCAAGCGGGCGCTGGATGCGTCAAGCTTGAATGATGGAACGCAACAATCCCTTGCTGCTGTTCACGCATTCCTCCAGGGCGATCATGGTTTCGGTGTTCTGAACGCCTTCGATGTCCGAGATCTGAAAAATGATGTCCTTGGCGTGGCGCGCATCGCGGCAGCGAATTTTGGCAAAAAGTGCAAAGCGACCGGTGGCCACGTGGGCTACCGTCACTTCAGGAATTTTTTCCAACGCGGAGATGACGGACATCGTGGCACTGGACCGGCTGAGGTAAATGCCCACAAAGGCGATGAATCCGTAGCCCAAAACGTCGTAGTCTACGTGCAAACTGGCACCTTTGATGATGCCGGCTTTCTCCATTTTCTTCACGCGCACGTGAATGGTTCCGGGAGAAACGCTCAAGGATTTTGCAATGTCCGTGTAGGAGGTACGGGCGTCGTCCAGCAGCGCCAAAAGTATTTGACGATCCACGTGGTCCAGCGCCGGCAACGGCAGATTTTGCTCGCTCATGCTTTTTTCAAAAAAGGCAAGCTCACTACTTCTGCGGCCAGCGATTGGTTGCGTACTTCTACAAAAATTTTGCTTCCCGGGGTGCTGCTGGAAACCGGAACGTAGCCCAGACCAATGGACTGCCCCAAGGTAGGCGATGGCGAGCCTGAAGTGACTACGCCAACGGCAGTACCGGATTCATCCACAATGGGATAACCGTGCCGTGCCACGCCGCGGTCGGTCAGCACAAAGCCCACCAACTTGCGTTCGACGCCATTTGCTTTGACGTTTTCCAAATGCGGTTTCTGGATGAAGTCCTTGCTGAATTTCGTGATCCAGCCCAAGCCGGCTTCCAGGGCATTGGTGGTATCGTCGATGTCGTTTCCGTAAAGGCAATAGCCCATTTCCAAGCGCAGTGTGTCCCGGGCGCCCAAGCCTGCGGGAACGGCTCCAGCGTCCAACAACGTCTTCCACACGGTCTCTGCAGCGTCGTTGGGGAGGTACAATTCAAAGCCGCCGGCTCCGGTATAGCCCGTTGCGGACAATAACACACCGGTGAAGCCCAAAAGCTCTCCCTCCGCAAACGAGTAATACGCCAACCCACCTAAGTCGATGCTGGTGAAGGGCTGGAGCAATGCTGCGGCGTGAGGGCCCTGCAAGGCCAACAAGGACCACTGCTCGGACTGGTTCTCCATGCGCACGTCAAATTGGGGAACCCACTGCTGCAGCCAGGCCCAGTCTTTGTCTATGTTGGAAGCGTTGACTACGAGCAAATACTTATGTTCGCCGCGGCAGTACACCAACAAATCGTCCACAATACCGCCGTCGGAATTGGGCAGACAGGAATACTGCACCTTGCCGGGTACCAACTTGGAAACGTCGTTGCTGGTAACGTACTGCAAGAAGTCCAAGGCCCCCGGGCCTTCCACCGTAAATTCCCCCATGTGAGAAACGTCAAATAGTCCCACTGCATTGCGGACAGCATGGTGTTCGTGCAGCAGGCCGGCGTACTGAACCGGCATTTCGTAGCCCGCAAAAGGGACCATTTTGGCGCCCATCGAACGATGGATGTCCGTGAGGGCAGTTGTTTTCAATGATTCCATATGCGTAACTATATCGTTAATTAACCGTGTATGTGTTGCGGGCGTCCAAAGGAGGCCAATAAATTCTTTTCGTATTCCAGCAATCCTTCCCACAGAGGGTCCACTTGTTCCCGTCCGGCCGTCTCACGGGCCAATCGGAGAAAAAGGGTGTAGTGTCCGGCCTCAGAAGCCATCAATCCGCGGTAAAACCGGGCCAATTCTTCGTCCTGTAGGGTCTCCGAAATTACCCGAAATCGCTCGCAACTTCTCGCTTCAATCAAAGCGGCCACCAACAAACGATGAATCAAACGAAGGTTTCGATCCTTGGTCTTGGGGAAGTACTGCTGTAAGGCCGCCACGTACTCGTCTTTACGTTCCCTTCCCAAAACAAAGCCACGCTTCACAATTAACTGATGAACCAATTCAAAGTGACTCATTTCTTCGCGGGCTAAAGCGGCCATTTCACGAACCAACTCGGTGTGTTCGGGGTAGGTAATCAGCAGGGAAATCGCGGTTGATGCCGCCTTTTGTTCGCAGTAGGCATGGTCCGTCAAAAGGTCTTCCAGATGGTGCTGCGCAGCGGTCGCCCAGCGAGGATCGGTTGGAAGCTTGAGGCCTAACATGATGCAAAAGTACGTCCCATTGCGGCGAATTTGATTACCTTTCGGCGTGAAAAAGCGCCTGATTATCGGACTTTTTGCGGCTCTTGGACTGGTTTTTTGGGCCGACAATCGGTGGTCAGACCGGGACGACCGGGACGCCCTTTTTCTTCCCGGCTTGCGGGAACCCGGGCGAATAAAAGCCGTTTTGGTGCCGGATTTTGGCGTGTTTCGAATTCAGGAAGGACTTCCCACGGGTTTTGATTACCAGCTACTTAGGTGGTTCGCTGACGACGCACAGCTCAAACTGGAAATCACCTTTGCCCCTACCCGATTGGCCGCTTTGGACAGTATACGCCAGGGACGTGCAGACGTCGCTTGCGGCAATATATTGGCACAAGATGCGGTGGGCATGCGCTTTGGTGTTCCCTTGTGGAAGGGCCCCATGTATTGGATGTCTTACCAACGGGAATCACTGCTGCCCGGAGATACCTTGCTGGCATTGGGTGAGTCACCTTACAATGCTGTATTGACAGAATGGGCGAAGGCCGACGGCGGAATTCATGTTGCCCCATCCGCGGCCTCAAATTTGTTTTTGGAACTTCTGAACGAACCGCTCCAGCGGGCAACGCAGTTGGCTGTTGCACCCAAGTGGATGGCCTTGGCGTGGAAGCGCAAAAACCGACGTGGATCGTTGGGGGTACTGTCGGGCGCAGAAGTTGCTGTTGGGTGGGCTTTTCGGGCAGAAAGTGTAGCATTGGAAGAACAGATCTCCAGTTGGTTGACCCAAAAAAAATCCAGCCGACGCTACCGTCATTGGTTCCAAACGCACTACGCGCAGGGCTCTTTGCGACCGGCCAGTTACAGCATCAGCACCGTGGACCCGTGGGCCAAAAAATGGGCCGACGCAAAGGGGTTGTACGACGCACCGTTGGTGTTGGCTGTGGCGTACCGGGAAAGTCGGTTCAAGCGACTGGTGGTTTCACCGGCGGGGGCCGTTGGTTTGATGCAGTTAATGCCCCGTACCGGCAAAAAGTTCGTGCCCAAAGGAACCGATTTGTACCATCCCGAGGGCAATTTGCGCGCTGGAATCAACTACCTGCACTTTTTGGATAAGTTTTGGGCAGACCGACAGGTTCCTGCACCGGACCGTCTTTATTTTGTTTTGGCCTCCTACAACACCGGGCCTGCGCCGGTGGTTCGGGCACACAAACGAGCACGTATCAAGGGTTTGGACCCAACGCGATGGCACGGGAATGTGGAAACAGTTTTGCGTAGCCCAGGGAGGCGCTATGCACGCGAAATTGCGGAAATCGCCAACGTGTACCGAAACTATTGGCGATTGAATATGCCCCCACAACCAGAGGGCTTCAACCCTCCTGTTCCGGTTAAATCGCTCAAAACTGGAAGTAAATAAAGGGCTGTGCGTCGGCAGTCATGACTTGGTATAGAAACAGTACCGTCAAGACCGAAATTCCGGCCTGAGCCCAAACCGATGCCCGCGCAAACCGCCGTCGGTACGCCGCTTTAATCGCTTCAGGAATCCAATGAATGCCCATGCCTAAGGCGAAAACCAGTAGAGGTTTCCAAAATCCAAGAACAACGTCGTCCAGTAAGTTCCACTGCATGTTGGTGGTCATTCGGCCTATTACTTCTAGAGCTCCGTCCCACGTGGGTGCGCGGAACCAAATGCGGGTAAACGTTATGAACAAAAAGGTGATCAGGACCCCCAGCACTTGAGCCAGCCAGTGACTGGCGTCGTAGGGTCGGATGCGCTTCCAGTATTTATGCACCACCAAACCGGCGCCGTTCAGTCCACCCCACAGCACAAAATTCCATGAAGACCCGTGCCAAAAACCGCCCAACAGCATGGTCAACAACACGTTGATGTTGGTATTGACGTTTTTCCGGAACGACGGCGAACGACGGTATCCCAAGTAAAAAAGCGCAACCAGCGCGGCCAAAGCCCCCGAAACCCAGTACGCGTCTACCGCCACGGCCACCCCAAAAAGCGCCAAAAATGCCAAAACGTAGGACATCCAAGAACCCGTCCGGTTGCCGCCCAATGGGATGTACACGTAGTCTTTTAACCAACCGCTCAAGGACATGTGCCAGCGTTGCCAAAATTCACCAACGTTTGCAGCCTTATAGGGAGAATTGAAGTTTTTGGTCAAGCTGAACCCCATCCAAAGTGCCAGGCCAATAGCCACATCCGTATAGCCAGAAAAATCCGCGTACACCTGCAAAGAATAGCCAAAAAGAGCCAACATCGTTTCAACCCCGGAATAGAGGGTGGGTTGGGCAAAAACGCGGTCGATGAAATTTACCGCTAAGTAATCCGCCAAGAAAACCTTCTTCAGCAACCCATTCAACACCCAAAATAGGCCCAAACCAAACGTTTTGCGATCTACGTTATACGGTTGGTACAACTGAGGGATAAAGTCCGACGCGCGCACTATGGGCCCAGCCACCAATTGCGGGAAAAAGCTGATGTAAAAGCCAAAATCCAAAGGGTTTTTTACTGCCTGAATCTGCCGTCGGTACACGTCGACCGTGTAGGAAATGCACTGGAAGGTGTAAAACGAAATGCCCACCGGCAGGGCAATGCGGTCGATGGGAAAATCGGTGCCAAAATGAGCGTTGGACCAAAGAGCGTAGTGCGGTAGGGGGCGCCAATCAATGCCCGCTAGATCCTTGATGGCGTCGGCAAAAAAATAGACGTACTTGAAGTAGAAAAGGACAAACAGATTGACGACCACGCTGGCGGTAACCAAAGCCACCCGTAGCGGCTGGCGAGCCGTATTTTCAATCAACCGAGCCAACGTGTAATCCACCCCCGTGGAGAACAAAAGGAGGAAGAAAAAGAAGTAGCTGGTTTTGTAGTAAAAGTAGATACTCACCAAAAAAAGGTAGGCATTTCTCCACGCCAAACGCTTGTGAATCAAGGTGAAACCCAACAAAACCACGGCGAAGTAGCCCCAAAAAAACAAACTCACAAAGTTGAGCGGTCGGCTGGGGTCAAAGGCTAAATGCTGCAAAAATTCACTCATGAGTTCTTCGCTAAATAATCGTGGTAGGCGGCTTCCAACGCTTCATCCAACCACCGAGCTTGAAGGATGTAGCCTTCCTTGGTCAGGTGAATGCCGTCTTTATTGGCCAAGCCCAAACGAATCCAGGAATAAATGGAGGCTTGGCCACCCATGAGGGCGTGAAAATCCCATACTGCCGCGTGGTTTCGGCGCGCCAAGCGGTACATGGTCTCCACCACCAAAGGCGTGTGCCGGTTGACCGACCCGTTGTACAAACAGTCGTTGTTCGTCAAAAACACAAAAGAACAGGACGGATTCACGGCACGTATTTGCGTCATCAATGCTTCGTACCGAATTCGGTAGGCCACGGTGTCAAAATTTCCAAAGGGCAGGTGTGCATCGTTGATTCCAATGCCAAAGATAACCAGGTCCGGGGCGAGCGCCGGCCATTGCTGTGCCGCACGATCTGATTTTAAATAAGAATGCGTTGCCGCTCCATTAACCCCAATCGCGTGGTACTTCAATCCCACACTGTCCCGGATCAATTGAACCCCCTCCAAGGAAAAAAAACGTTGTTCGGGAGCGGTTTTGCGCAACCGAACGCGAACGGTGTCTTGGTCGGTGGCATAGTGCGCCTCAACGGCGCCCAAATCCAGCCGAACCACTACGGAATCCGGCTTAGGCCAAAACTCGGGCGCATAAGAGGTATCCGCAGTACGGTAAAAAACACGCGCAACGCGGTAGGCAAATGGCTGGGTTTTGCCAAAAAGAGCAAACCAGGCGGCGGGATCTTGGGTGACCGCACGAATTCCGCTGACACCCCATGGGCCTTTGTGCTGCGGCACCGCGCATCGTTGACCTTTCCAAGTGCCTCCGTACCGAACCCCGTAAGACGCGGGGTTGTTGCTGCCGGCCAATGCAAAGGGAAATAAAAACCCTCGCTCCCCTTCCAAGCCCGGAGCCCAAGCTTGCAGGTGGGCGCGCAAAGCGTCCGACAAGATCCCTGCCTGCACGTGCGAGCCGCCCATGTGCACCACGTTGACGGAACGATTGCCTTCAAAAACCAACTGATCCAAGGATCGGAAAAACGGATTCAAGGCGCTGTCCCCAGATGGCATCCAAAGTCGATTGACGATTTTTGGGGCCACTTGGGCACCCATCGGCCGAATCAAAAACAAAACCGCACCAGCGAATGCCACGGCCAGGCGAAGTCTCCTTAAACTCCGCTCCAAGTGGGAACTAAAGCGGGGCATCAACACCGTCGTTTTGCAATTGTGCTTCCAAGGCTCTAAGGATTCCCTCTCCAGCTTTGCGGGCGCCTCTAGGTGTAAAGTGGATGTAGTCTGGCCCGGCCAATGGAGGATTGACCTCTTCCACCCAACGGCGCATGGAACCGACTCCGCCCATGAACGCGTAGGTATCAAAATAACCCACGCCTTCCTCAAACGCCGCCTTCTTCAACGCGTCGCGCACGTTTTCTAAATTGGGGAATGTTTCGTACGTCAAATCCACTTTGCGGCACATGTCCGACGGTCCGATGAGGACGATGTCCGCGTCCGGACACCACTGCTGGAACAATCTAATTTGAAGCGCTATGGAACGTCCAAAACGGTCCACCGCGGCTTGGTCTTTAACGTGGGGAACCGCATTCCCGCCAAACTGCAGCAAGATCAATCCAACCGGCTCGCGTCCCAAAGCACGCCCAAAGTGCGCCCGGTCCATGCTGCTGAACGTCACGCCGGCTGCACCGCGCATGGCGATGTTGTCCACGGACACCCCCTGGTTGCCATCGAACGAAATGCCGTGTGCATCCGGACTGTCTACCCCCTCAAATTCCATCCGAATTTTGCGCGGCGTAGCCGTCAATCGCCACGTTTCTGAATCGATCCCGGTCGTTTCCGAAAGTGTGCGCACCGAATGCAATGTATCGTTTGTATAGAAACGAACCGTCAACGGTGCGCGCAGATTTCCATACGTAAACGTGATTTTGCGGAACGACCGCGCATGACTGTACGCCACATTGGAGGGTCTGAATTCCAACCAAGCACTGATCGTGTCCGTTCCGAGTGCTTGGTCCGCCGGGGTAAAACGAGCCATCAAACCTTGGATGCCGTATTGCTTACTCGCAACGCGCACGCTGGGCGGGCCAAAATGCGTGTAGCGCTTCCAGTTGCTGCTTGCGGTGTGTTGCAAACTGAAATTCGGAACAAAGGGGAATACCGGTTGAATCGACGGTCCTTCGCCTCCAAAGCGTTTTTGGAAGTATTCCCGCAACAATGATGTCATACGATCCCCTTCAATTTGGGAATCCCCAAAATGCAAAACCCGCAGGCTGCCTCCCTCTTTTGCCACACGCCGCAAGGCACGGACCAATTTTTTCAACCCCGTTGAGTCCGACGGTTCATACTGAAGACGGTCGCCTTCCGGTAAAGATTTCAATGCGTCGGGATCGCCCGCCAGGTCGTCCAAATTCAAAACGGTATCGATCTGCTGAGCATCAACCGGTACGGTGTTTCGTCCCCCTCCTCCATTCGAAAACGAGGACCACTGGGGTATTTTGAATGCCGTGCCGGGAATTTTCCCCGACGGAAATAGGAGCATCAACAGCCCGATGGCTATGGCAATGCCGCCCATAAAGAATAATGCGCGCGTGGGCTTTACCTGGGAATCCATAGAATTTGACCGGGGTAGATGGTTGTTTTTCCTTTGTTCAGGCGAACCAATTCAGCTTCCGTGGTGCCGGGAAATTTTTTGGCAATTTTCCAAAAACTATCCCCTGTTTTCACCACGTACTTAATTTTTTGAGGAGCCGATTGCGGTGCAGCGGATTGCGGTGCAACAGGTTTGGTCGCAACGGGGTTGGCCGTTGTGGAGGGGGAGGCGGGCGTCGTTTCGGCTACGCCCACCGTCGAACTGGAAGCATTTGAACCGTCGGTACCCACAACAGAAACGGGTGCCACCAAAGCAGTTAATACGGGAGCGGCAGCAACAACAGGACTCAACTCAGTCCAAAGCAACCGAGCCTCCAAGAGCTTACCTTGGGACCACCCCGATTGAGCCAACCACTCTTTACTGAATTCCGCTTGACGAATTCGGTTCAAATCACGTTCTCGTTCGCAGGAATCCAAACGCCATCTTTTGGCCACGCGGACCGCATAAGCTGGAGAGACCGCCAATGCAATATCCGCCAAAACAGAGTCCTGATAAACCAATAAGGCTTTTTTCCATTGGGCTTCCGCTGCGAACTGTGCGCAGGAACTGTCCAATCGTTCGTCCACGGGCCCTTTCAACAACAGTCCGTATTTCAAAGCAACCGGCTCGCTCAGTAGCCAGGGCCCCTTGCGATCCACCGCACTTTCATCTGGCACTTGCAGGGCGAAGCGAATGGCCGGAATGCGTTCGGGTTTGACGCAAACCGGTTGTGCTCCCAGCCGCAGAACGACGAGCAAGATCAACAGAAGCGGAAAGCATTTGCGCACAGCGCCAAAGGTAAAACATCCTTCGTACCTTTGCAGAAGATAACGAACATGAACTGGACGGCCCCTTTGCAAAAGGTTTACGATGAAAAACGCCCCTTTTTGGAGTTTGTTTTCCTCATTGTTCTGTCCTTCATCTTGATGCGGTGGGCCCTTATGGTTTTGTTTGATCAAGGAGCTGAAGTCTCTTTCTACTTTGTTTTATTCTTCGTCAAAAACTTTTTTATTACCATCATCTACGGAGCCATAGCGGTCCTTTGGTTGCTCAAACCATCGATAAACCGCTGGCTTTTCTTTCAAAATAAGTTCGACGCACAACGCGTTTGATCTTTAAACCCGAAAGCACCCCGGTGCTTTCTCTTTTCCATCGGTATGAAAACCAACGAACCGCGCCGAGAGGGCGCTAATTTCAAAAAAACCGGAAGTGGCTCCAAGTCCACCGGCTCTAGGCCTTCTGGCTCCAAACCTACTGGTTCTAAACCCGCCAAATTATCACCGGCAGGAAGACCCCTCAAAGGGAAACCAAAACCCAAACCGTACGCACCACGCACAGAGGCTTCTGTTGATCGTCCCGATCGTGGGCCACGCAATGAAGGGTCGCGCAACGATCGCTCGCGTGATGAACGCACACCACGCCCGTACTCCAACGATCGTGGTCCGCGCAACGACCGTTCGAACGACAGAGGCGGACGTCCTTTCAACCAAGATGCGCGTCCTTTCAAACGTGAGGAACGTCCTTTCAACCGTGAAGATCGCCCTTTCAACCGCGAGGACCGTCCTTTCAACCGTGAAGAGCGTCCAGACCGCGCACCGCGCAACGACGGGCCGCGTGAAGAACGCGCACCACGCCCGTACTCCAACGATCGCGGGCCGCGCAACGACCGTTCGAACGACAGAGGCGGACGTCCTTTCAACCGTGAAGACCGTCCGTACAACCGCGAAGAGCGTCCAGACCGCGCACCGCGCAACGACGGGCCGCGTGAAGAACGCGCACCACGCCCGTACTCCAACGATCGCCCGCGTGAAGACCGTCCGTTCAACCGCGAAGATCGCCCGTACAACCGGGAAGATCGAGGCGATTACGGCACGGAACGGCGAAACTCAGCATACACCAAGCCGCAAAGTGCCTACAAAGGCGGACGTCCGGTAACCGGAAACCCCGCCAAGCGTTGGCACGCACCAACCGTGAAAACGGCAGAAACGCATGGCTTAACCGACGGAGCGATTCGTCTGAACCGATTCCTGGCACGCGCTGGAGTTTGCTCGCGTCGTGATGCAGACAAACTCATTGCAGACGGCATGGTCATGGTGAACGGACAAGTTGTTTTGGAAATGGGTCACAAAGTAATGCCCTCAGACGAAGTTCGCTACGCTGGCGAGGTTTTGAAATCCGAAAAGAAAATGTACCTCGTCCTGAACAAACCCAAGGGTTTCATCACGTCCATGGACGACGAAAAAGCACGTAAAACCGTGATGGAGTTGATTCGTGGTGCTTGCCGCGAACGCATTTACCCTGTTGGCCGATTGGATCGCGCCACTACCGGCGTTTTGTTGTTTACCAACGACGGCGATATGGCCAAGAAATTGACCCACCCCAGCCACGGAGCTAAAAAAATCTACTCTGTTTCCCTGGACAAACCTTTAAGTAAGGCCCATTTTGCGGAACTGGCTCAAGGAATTCAATTGGAAGACGGCCCCATCAAGCCCGACGAAATCAACCAAGTTGACGCACAGGACGCTCGCGAAATTGGCGTTTCCTTGCACAGCGGGCGCAACCGCATTGTGCGCCGTATGTTCGAACATTTGGGCTACGAAGTGGTACGACTGGACCGTGTTCAATTTGGCCCCATTACCAAAAAGAACCTAGCGCGCGGTCAATACCGACTCTTGAATGAAAAGGAAATTGCCTTTTTGAAAATGCTTGGGTAAACCATTGGAGTGCGCACATTGTGTGCACAAACACGAAAACGGGGCGGCCTCTTGCGAGGCCGCCCTTTTGTTTCAAGAGCAACCCAAAGGACTTACTGTCGAATTTTCAATTGCCCCGTGTTTAATGAATGGAAAGTATCGAGAATAAAAAAGGGCTACCTCACTGAGAGATAGCCCTTTACAGGGTGGAAGACGGGGCTCGAACCCGCGACCTCCGGAACCACAATCCGGCGCTCTAACCGACTGAGCTACAACCACCATTTTAGCGGAGTGCAAATATACGAAAAAACCGAATCACACAAAGGGCGTTAACGCACGTTTAAACGTTACCGAAGCGAGTACTTTTGCCCCGTGAAAGCACTGCTGCAAGACCCCATGCTCTGGTTCCTCTTGGCCGGAATCGCTGTGGGACAAATTCCGTGGGCCGTTCGGAAGTACGCCGCTCATTTCAAACTTTTGGAAAAACACGGCTTGGCCTGGACCATCGCCTTGCTTGGTTTGCGCGTGGGACCGGACCAACTACTCCATCCCTACCTAGCGGTTGTGGTGGGCGTCTTTGCGGCCTTTTGGTTTTTGAGCCGACGCCTGGCTCCCTATTTTGGCTTGAAGGCCGAAGCCGGTTGCTTGGTTTCATTTGGTACCACCATTTGCGGGGCAACGGCCGTCGCAACGACTGCGCCCTTGCTCCAAAAAAAATCGAACCTCTCCGGTGGCGAGGTGGGAGCAGCTGTGGCCACTGTCAACTTTCTGGGGGCCTTGGGCATTGTCCTCGTCCCACTTTTGGCCAATCTGCTGAACTTTTCACCGGCACAAGGAGGAATTCTCGCCGGCGGCACCTTGCACGCCGTGGGCCAGGCCCTAGCCGCCGGATTTGCGCTGGGAGACGAAGCTGGAGAATGGGCCACTTTGGTCAAAATGAGCCGCGTAGCACTCTTGATTCCCCTTTTACTTTACCTCAACCTGCTGGTCCAAAAAAAGAGCCTCAACGAATCCGCTGCTCCCGTGCGCGACGCGGCAAAGAACCTGTGGTTCATTGGCGCTTTTGTGGTACTTTCCGTAGCTCAGTTGTGGATTTCCTGGCCTAAAAGTTTGGTTACAGCCGGAGGAATGCTGGAAAAATGGGCCTTCTGGGTGGCGCTTTTTGGCATGGGCACCTCCATCCGCTTGTCCGACCTGTGGAAGAATGGATTGTCCATCGTGGGCTTTGGAGCAGTGCTGTTTGCTTTGAACCTCAGTATTTGGATCGTAGTTCTGTTGCTCCTTCCTGTTTGAACGCAAACCGCAAGTGAGCGCAACCCGCAAGCCTTGTTGTTACGCTCCCGGTTGCGCGTAATTGATCTCCGTATCTTCGCACCATGACCCCCTGCTGGCTTCACTGGACCACCGCCTTTCCACATCCCGACGACCCCCAAAACGGGCTGTTTGTGGCCCACGGTTTGGAAGCCGTTCCGGAAGTAGAACACTGCGTTTGGCACATCAAGGCAAACCAAACGCCCGGCACCGCGCAACTGCCCGCGGGGCCCTGGAAGGGTGTATGCATCAACAGTCCCGGCGGGTGGCGTGGACTCCGATGGAAGGCCCAATCCCTGCACGCCGTTCGTTTTCCGGTGGATGCCGTATTGCTGCACCTGCCCAATCCGGACGCCTGGCCCCTTTGGATGTGGGCCAGAATGCGGGGTCTTCCCGTGGGCATTGTGGAGCATCGATCCGCCTGGGTGCGGGATTTTTCCAACAAATCAAGAGCTTACAAGTGGTTCTTAAAGGCCTTGTTCAATGCGTCCCACGGCGTGGCCGTACCCTCTGAATTCTTGGGAGATGCACTTCGAAAAGCCGGGGTCAAAGCGCCCATAACGGTCTTGGGCAATCCATTGCCCGCCCCCAATATGGAGTACCCGAGATCTCCAGCAGCTCGCGGGCATCGATTTGGACATTTGGGAGACAGCGTTGGGTCCATAAAGGGTCAAGAATTTCTTTTGGAGGCCTGGGCATTCCATGCGAAAACCCACCCAAACGATACCTTGGAATTGCGAGGAAACGGGCCCGATCGGGCGCAATGGGAGCAACGCTGGGGTCACCTTCCCGGCCTCACGTTTGCCGACGGTGTGCCGCGGGAGGATGTGGAACGCGCCTTTTTCTGTTGGGACACTTTGGTGGTTAACAGCCCGGTGGAAACGTTTGGATTGGCCGCCGCAGAGGCATTGGACCGCGGCTGTGCCGTATTGAGCACCCAAAACGGAGGCGTTTCCAGTTGGGGGACTCACCTTCCGGGCATTCGTTTTCGAAAGGGTGCATGGAACGACGTCCCCGATCTGGTAGAAGCATTGGAGCTCTGTGCCCAACAAACACCCCCTTCTGCGGAAGACAGAGAAAAGTGCCGCACTTTTTTTGAGCCCCTTCGGCCCAAATCCTGGGGAACAGACTTTAATGATTGGGTGCGTCGGTTAAAGCCGACCCTGCGTTAGTTTAGAGTAACTGCATGAGGTGCGAAACCCCCAAGGTGCGCGGAGCCACCAAGCCTTCCGCGTGCTCCACGCCAATTTGCTGGCCCCAAACAGCGGTTCGCGCCCGCACCTGATCCAGAAAAGCAGCGGAGGACAAAATCGTTTCCGGCTCCTGACGGGCGGGGTCGTAAAATTGGGAGGAATAGGCACGAATGGCCTCCATTTTCACCCCTTCGTACCCCGTAATGTCTACCGAAAAGGAGGGCGTTAAATCGTAAAATTGAATGTAGTGGTACACTTGTTCCGGACGCCAAGGTTCCTGAACTTCCCCGTTCCAAGTGGTTTCCAACTTCCGTAAACCCGCGTAAAACCAAGCTTCCAGGGCCAACTGGGCCCCACGACCGTGGTCCGGGTGTCGGTCCGACGGCGCGTTGATCAAAAGCACCTTGGGTCGAAACCGACGAATTTGGGTCATGACGGCATTTCGGTGCGCTTCGTCCACCAAAAAACGACCGTCTTCAAATCCCAGGTTGTATCGGGCAGACAGCCCCAAGATTTTGGAAGCGCGGGAGGCCTCCTGCCGACGTTCCGCAACGGAGCCTCGTGTGCCGAGCTGACCTTCCGTCAAATCCAGAACGCCCACACGGTAACCCAGCGCGGCGTGCTTGGCCAAAATGCCGCCGCAACCCAGTTCTGCGTCGTCCGGGTGGGCCGCAATGGCCAGTAGATCCAATTGTTCGTTCATGGTGTGTTCGCTCACTTGCCTGCGGCAAAGGAACGAATTCTACCGCCAACCGGCGAACTGGTGGACAACAGACTTTCCACCCAAACGCCGTTTTCGTCGATCAAAAACTTGTGGAAATTCCAACGAACCTCGGCATTGGACACTCCGTTCTGGTCTTTATGCGTCAGCCAAGTATAGAGCGGATGCTGATTGGGTCCCTTAGTGGCTACCTTGGCCATCATCGGGAAGGAAACCCCATAGTTTTTCTCGCAGAAATCTGCCACCTCTGCGTTGGATCCCGGCTCTTGTTGGCCAAAATCATTGGCTGGGAATCCAATAATCACAAATTTAGAGGTGTCCACCAAGCCCCAAAGCTCTTGGAGTTCCTTGTATTGCGGGGTGAAACCGCATTTGGAAGCCGTATTCACAATCAAGACGCGTTTGCCGCGCAACTTGGAGAAATCATAGGTCCCGCCGTCCAGCGTTTCCACCTTAAACGAGTAAAAATCCACGGGAGCAGCTGAAGTCGTCGTAGGAGCGGGAGCATCGGCCGGAACGGCATCGGGAGTAGAAGACGGTTGGGCGCAAGCACTTGCCGCGAACAACAGAGAGGCACCGAGAAGAAGAGCTGTTTTCATACTTCAAAGAACGGATGGAAATCGGAAATGTTCGGCACCCCGCCCGTACCTTTGTACGGTGAAAACGATGCGTCCGCTGTTTCGCGCCCTGCAACTGGAGTGGGCCTTGGAATTTCGCCAAAAGTCTGCCCTGATGGCCGGTCTGCTTTTTGTGGCCGGGTCTGCCTTTTTGGCTTCCAAAACGTATTTGGGCACGCCCCCTTCCAAGGCCTGGAATGCCTTGCTTTGGATCGTCCTTTTGTTCAGCGCCTTGCATGCCGCAACCCGAAGTTTTGCCGGAGTGCCTGCCGCCCGGTGGTGGTTGGTGGGGCAGTGGATGACGCCCGTCACGTGGTTGTGGGCCAAAGGAATCGTTACGGCCCTTCAACTGGTGGTTTTGGGCGTATTCAGCTTGGCTTTGTTCTCGTTTTTATTGGGATTGCCCGTGGGCAACCCCTTTGGCTTTTTGTTGGTGGTGGTACTGGGCAGCGCGGGCTTGTCCGGTGTGCTCACCACCACGGCAGCCTTAGCCGCTCAAGTGGACGCCCGCGCCAGTTTGATGGCCGTCCTCAGCATTCCCCTACTCCTCCCCACTTTGGCCACCATCCAACGAGCCGCTCTTCTGGCCACCGCGGGGGTCTCCACGGTGGATCTCTTGGCACCGCTCGGTTCTGTAGCGCTCTTGGCCGGGGTACCGGTGGTGCTGGGAACCCTGCTCTTCCCTTACCTTTGGAAACCATGAAAAAAGCTTGGAACTACTTGGGATTGGCCTTGGTGGGCTACAGTCTGGTGTACGGCCTTATTTCCGAGGTCCCCGCCTTGCCCATCGTCAACGAAACCATCCGGAATTTGTACTACCACGTTCCCATGTGGTTCACCATGATCTCCTTGATGGGGGCCTCGTTTGGGTACAGCATTGGGGCATTGCGGTCTAATTCCTTGGAAAAAGACCGCGCAGCAGCGGCTTTTTCGGAAGTAGCCCTGGTGTTTGCGGCCGCGGGACTGTTGACCGGAATGCTGTGGGCCAAGTTTACCTGGGGTGCTTTTTGGACGCCGGATCCCAAACTCAACGGAACGGCCATTACCATCCTGATTTACCTGGCGTATTTTGTTTTGCGCGGCAGCGTGGACGACCCCGAAAAACGGTTGCGCCTGAGCTCCACCTACAACATCTTTGCCTTTGTGCTCATGCTGGTGTTCATTGGCGTCTTGCCGCGGCTTACAGACTCCCTGCACCCGGGCAACGGCGGAAATCCGGCCTTTGGTGCGTACGATTTGGACAACACCATGCGCTTGGTTTTTTACCCGGCTGTGGTGGGTTGGATTTTGGTGGGCTTTTGGATGGCCCGATTGCGCGTCCGACTGCAAAACCTCCGTCAACCGCTGGACCTCCTCTAATCACAACAAATAAGAACCATGAACACTTTTCTACAATCCTCTGTTGAAATGGGAGACGCCTTCCGCGCCGACGGCAAAATCTGGGTAGTCGTGGGTGTAATTGCCCTCGTATTCGTTGTGTTGGCCGGGTATTTGCTGTGGATGGACCGTCGATTGAGCGCGCTCGAAAAATCCAAAAAATGAAAAGAAACCACCTTCTGGGTTTGATCGTTTTGGCCGTTTTGGCCGGTGTCTTTTTAGCCACCTTCCAAGACGCCAGCACCTACCAAACCTTCCCCACGGCGGAAGGACAAATGGGCGAAGAGTGCGTGGTCATTGGAACTTTAGATTTGGACGATTCTATTGTGTTCAACAAGGATAAAATGTTGCTTCGTTTTACCGCCGTGGACAAGGACGGAAATTCCCGGACGGTGTACTACAACAAACCCAAACCCACGGATTTTGAACGGTCGGAGGAAATTACTCTCACCGGATTTGCTACGGACACGGCTTTTGTGACCACGAACATCCTGATGAAGTGCCCGTCTAAATACAAGGAGAAAGAAAAATTGCAACAATCATGAGCTATGTAGGCGAACATACTTGGGCCGGTGACTTGGGCCGACTCCTGGTGGCCCTTTCCTTTGTGTGGGCCACTTTTTCGTCTGTGGCGTATGCCCTGCACCTGCGGCGACCGCAGTCCCATTGGTTGGCTACGGCCCGTTGGAGCTTTAGACTCCACGCCTTGGCCGTAGTGGGCATCGTGGCCGTTCTGTTTGTGGCCATTTGGAACCATTGGTTTGAATTTGACTACGTGTGGCGGCACAGTTCCACGGACCTCCCCCTTCGCTACATATTCTCCTGTTTTTGGGAAGGACAAGAGGGAAGCTTCTTGCTTTGGACCTTTTGGCAGGCCGTTTTGGGCTGGATCTTGATCCACAAATCCCGCGAATGGGAAGCCGGAGTCATGCTCACCGTTGCAGCGGTTCAGGCGTTTTTATCCTCCATGCTGTTGGGCGTATACGCGTTCGGCATCAAATTGGGTTCCAGTCCTTTTGTATTGATTCGGGACTTGCCGGAAAACTTGGGCTTGCCGTGGACGCAAATGACGGATTACCTGACGTCCTTTCCGGCGTTTCAGGAAGGCAACGGCCTGAATCCCTTGCTGCAAAATTGGTGGATGACCATCCACCCCCCTACCCTGTTTTTGGGTTTTGCGTTGACGGTGGTTCCCTTCGCTTATGCGGTTGCCGGTTTGTTGACCAAACGGTATTCCGACTGGGTAAAACCGGCCCTCTCGTGGACGTTTGCGGGCGTTGCCGTTTTGGGCGTTGGTATTTTGATGGGCGGTGCTTGGGCGTACGAAGCATTGAGTTTTGGTGGTTTCTGGGCTTGGGATCCCGTGGAAAATGCCTCCCTGGTACCTTGGTTGACCCTGGTAGCAGCCGGCCACTTGATGATGGTGGAAAAACACAAACATTCCGCTACGGGGATTACCCTGTTCATGGCGTTGTTCACCTTTTGGTTGGTCCTCTATTCCACTTTCCTCACGCGCTCCGGGGTCTTGGGCGATTCCTCAGTCCACTCGTTTGTAGATTTGGGACTCAGCGGTCAGTTGTTGGTGTACCTGCTGTTTTTCGTGGTTGGAACGGCGGTGTTGCTCGCGATTCGATGGAAGTCGTTTCCCAAAAACGCTACCGACGAATTGTTGGGTTCGCGCGAGTTTTGGATGTTCATTGGCTCCATTACCCTGCTGCTGTCTGCACTTCAAATCGCCTTCTCCACCTCCCTGCCGGTCTTCAATAAATTGATTGGTCCCGACGGCTGGATTCCTCTGCTGAGCGATGCCCTCGCGCCTCCCACCAACGCCAACGAACACTACAATCGGTTGCAAATGCCGTTTGCCATTGTGGTGTCGGTACTGATGGCCGTTGGACCCTTTTTGGTTTGGCGCTCCAACAGTCCCTTGTTTTGGAAGCGTATTTTGCCGGCGGCAGCAGCGTCTGTGGTTTTGGGCGGCCTGATCGCCTGGGGCTTAACCCTAACGCATCCGGTCCACGTGGTGCTCTTGGTGGTCTCGCTTTTTGCAGCGTTGGCCAACGTAGACCTTTGGCTGCGTCTCTGGCGCGGCAATTCGCGTCATTTGGGCATGACCACAGCCCACGTAGGCTTTGCCTTGGTGCTTTTGGGTTCCTTGATCTCTCAGGGGAAGAAAGAGTTTTTGAGCGTCAACAAATCCTTCATTCACAAGGATTTTCCAGCCAATGAAAACACCGTGCTGGAACTCAAGGATACGGTGAGTATGGTTCCCTACTGGGTTACCTGGACGGGCGAACGTCGAGAAGGCAAAAACCACTACTACGACCTGACCTTCATGGAAAAACGTGGCGACACGGCCTTTACCTTGTCCCCCTTCATCCAGATGAACGAGCGCATGGGCAATGTTCCGGAGCCGGATACCCGTCATTTCTGGAACCGCGACGTCTACACCCACGTGACCTTTGCCGACTTGCGCGACGTTCCGGACAGCGCGCAGTGGAAGCGTCCGTTGGAAGTAACGCTCAAAGCGGGTGAAGAGGCCATTGTGTACGACAACTTCATCTTGCATTGCGACACGTTGGAAGTGCGCGACGCGGTCTTTACGGCGGACGGCAGCAACATCAAACGTTTGAACATGGCCCTTCAGTTGCGATTGGTGGCCATGGACGGCAGCGAAGAAGCCCTCCTACCCATCTATTCCTTGGCCGGAGACCAATTGACGCAAACGGATGCCGTTGCCGAGCGAAGCGGTGTTAAAGCGCGTTTTGCGTCGGTGGAAACGGAGGAAGGTCGGTTTAAAATACAGCTGTGGCGCCGCAGCGAGGAGGACCAACCGTTCATCCTCATACAAGCGATTGCCTTTCCGTGGATCAACCTCTTGTGGCTGGGCAGCGTCTTGATGGGTTTGGGTTCTGCGTTGGCGGTGTTCCAACGCGTTCAGCGCGACCGCGAAAAAGCTAAAAAGGCATCCGCATGAAGTATGCCGTAGTAGGCAGCGGAAATGCCGCTTGGGTGGTGGCCCAGGCTTGGTCCGAGCGCGAAAACGCGTGCCAGGGTGTTTTGTCCCGTGATGGAAAGATCGGCCAAGCACTGGCAGCGGCCTTGCACACCCAAAACGTTCCTTTGTGGCCTTCCAGTACCCCCTTTGCTGGAGTGGTGCTTTTGGCCGTCAGCGACGACGCGCTGCCCGCAGTGGCCCAAGAAGCTCGCCGGGCGTTCCCCAACGCCCTGCTCTTGCACCTTTCCGGCGCCACGAACCGCAACGTACTTCCGGGCCGTTCCGCAGTAGTTTGGCCCATGGCCAGCCTGCAGCGCGGCGGACGTTTGAACCACAGCAAAACACGTGTTTATTGGGAGGTGTCTGACGACTCAGACCGCGCAGAAGTTGAAAAATTGGCACACGCCCTGTCCAACCACTGCCACGAATTGCCGTCCGACGCTCGCTTGGCCCTGCACACCGCGGCAACCCTGTCCAACAACTTCGTGACCCACTTGTTGGTGGAATCCCGTCGCCTGTGCAACAATTTCAACGTGGACCCGCGCGTGCTGCACGATTTGTGGGAGCAAACGGTGCAGATGCAGATCAACCACCCCACTGGCGACTGGCAAACCGGTCCGGCCCGACGTCGGGACGACCAAACGCTTTCTGCTCATTTGCGGGTCTTGAACGACCGCCCGGAGTTGGCTCTTGCCTACCAGGCGCTCACCGCCAGCATCCAAGCCGCCTACCCCTCCACCAGTGCGGATCCGTCGGTTACGGAAGAGGCGCTGAAACAAGCGCCTAAGTCCTTGTAAAAATCGGAACCCTTTAGCTAATACCCTGCCCGTTTTCGCATGAACTACAAACAAAAACTCGCCCAGATTCAGCTCTTTGTCTTCGACGTTGACGGGGTCATGACGGACGGCACGGTTCACGCTTTGCCGGGCATGCAACCCTACCGAGTTTTCAACACCAAAGATGGGTACGCAGTGGCCCGCGCATTGGAACAAGGCTTGGAAGTAGCCATCATCTCTGGAGGCCTGTCTGAGGCCGTTCGCGAGCGATTCCACAACCTCGGTTGCCGATTCATTTATTTGGGCAAGCGCGAGAAAGTTGAACCTTTGGAAGAAATTCTTTTGGCCTTGGATCTGTCGGGCGATCAAGTGGCCTACATGGGAGACGACTTGCCGGATCTCGCGCCCATGGCGCTCGTGGGTTTGCCCTGTGCTCCCCAAGACGCCGCCCCGGAGGTGAAAGATGCCGCTCTCTACGTATCGCCCTACGACGGTGGTAAAGGCTGTGTGCGCGACCTGATCGAACAAACCCTACGGGTGCAAGGGAAATGGGGTGTGGGTCCTTTGCCCCAATAATCCGGTTGACTCGCTATGAAAACACTCGGTCATACACCCCTAAGGGCTAGGCCACTCGCGCAAAACGTTGCCCTACACTTTGCTCTTTTGACGGGCGGATTTTGGGCCCTGCACGCCGGTTATTTTGGTTGGGACGGGTACCAAACGGCCCTAACCGGATGGGAAATCGGTGCCGTACATCTCTTTTTGTTGGGGCTGGTGGGCATCAGCGAAACCAGCCGCGGCACGGCGGAGTCTAGTTCCCAGGAGCCAATCGACGACGACGCTTACGACGAAACGGAGTATGCCTCCTGGGCCGCGTGGATTGCGGCTGCCGCAGGTGCCTTTGCGCTGATCTGGAACACGGACGTAAGCTATTTAAGCGGTTTGCTCCTGCTGTCCGTAGCTTCGGTTTGGGGTTTTCGCTTGGCACCTTGGCTTCTGGTTCGACGGATCCTGGCCCTCCTGTTGGGCGCCGGTTTCCCCTGGCTGATCTGGTCGCTGGACGTGGTCCCCACCCTCGCCTCCGACAACTATGAATTTCAACTGCAATCCGTCCCCGTGGTGGGCATGTTCTCATTGTTTACTGCACTGGCGGCATGGGCCGGACACGCCCAAGGAGAGCCCTTTAATGCAGCAGCGGCTCGCCGTTGGGAGGTACCGCTGGCTTGGGTGCTGTGGAGCGCATCCGTAGCGACCTATGCGGTTTTGTTCGCGCAAATCGGCTTGTGGACGGCTGCCGCACCCGGATTCACCGCAGCGGCTGGCGGGATCCTGTTGGCGGCCCGGCGAACCCGCACTGGCTTGGAAAAATGGACCTCCGTTGGCGCACAACTTTTTGCGGTATTGTGGCTTCTTTGGACCACTGGTCTTCTACAAAACGTGGAACCGGTCGTAGGATGAGTCCGTTTGAACTAAAACCGGAGTATACTCTGGTGTTGGGATCCGGATCTCCGCGCAGAAAAGAACTGCTGGAGGCCGTCGGTTTGGAATTTACCGTACGCACTTCCGACGCGGACGAAACTGCCCCTTCCAACCTCACGGATTTGGAAACGGTACAATTCGTGGCCCAACAAAAGGCCCAGGACCTCCTGCCAACCTTGCGCACGGGCGAAGTTCTGCTGTGCGCGGATACCGAAGTGTGGCAAAACGACGAACGCTTTGGCAAGCCCGCAGACCGTGCCGACGCCCTTCGCATGCTTCAGCGCCTGGCGGGCAGCACGCACCGCGTCATTTCCGCCGTTTGCGCCACCGACGGAACCCGCTGGTCCCGCACCCACTGCATTACGGAAATTGAATTTCACCCACTCCCGCTGAGCGTATTGGAGCACTACGTCGATACGTACCGACCGTTTGACAAAGCCGGCGCCTGGGGCGCTCAAGAATTCATTGGCTACGTGGGCATCAAATCCCTGAACGGAAGCTACACCAACGTGGTGGGCCTTCCCATCCCGGAAGCACTGGAAGCACTGCGTCCGTGGTGCGCGGAACCCAAATAATCCGCATCTTTAAAGCATGAAGTTTGTTCAGCCCTCGGCCATCCCTTTGTGGGCGGCCCTTTTGCCTTTGTTTTTCTTGTTGGGTGCCCTTGCCTACAACGTGGGTTGGGTTTTTGGGGACGACGCCGTTGCCGGTTCCAACCAGTTGATTTTACTGGCCAGTGCTTTTTTCGCCGCGGGCGTGGCGGCGTTTTTTGGCCGACGGTTCTCGGACCTGTTTGACGGGGTCGCCAACAATTTACGCGAAGCGGGCAAGGCCATGATCATCCTCCTTTTGATTGGCGCCCTGAGCGGTACGTGGCTGGTCAGTGGAGTCATCCCCACCCTGATTGCCTACGGAGTGGACCTCCTGGACCCCTCCTACTTTTTGGTGGCGACGGTCCTCTTTTGTTCGGTGGTCAGCATGGCCACCGGCAGTTCCTGGTCCACCAGTGCCACGGTGGGTATTGCACTGATGGGCGTAGGCCAAGCCTTGGGTTTTCCGGCCCCCGTGGTGGCCGGAGCCGTAATTTCCGGCGCCTATTTTGGGGACAAGCTCTCCCCCTTTTCGGACACTACCAACTTGGCACCGGCCATGGCGGGCACGGACCTGTTCACCCACATCCGCTACATGACCATCACCACCGTTCCCAGTTATCTGGTAACGCTGCTCTTTTTTATAGGGTACACCCTGTGGTTTCCAGTGGACGACACCTCCCTTTCGTTGGAATGGCTGACCACCTTACGGGGAACCATGAACCTATCCCCCTGGTTGCTCTTGGTTCCTGTGGCCAGTTTGGGCCTCATGCTTTTTCGGGTGGACGCCCTGGTTGCCGTTGCTTTTGGGGCTGTGGCCGGTGCCGTGGCTGCTGTAGTTGCGCAACCGGAATTTGTTGCTTCCTTGGCCGGCGAAGGGATTCCCGCGGCGCACGCCCTGTACGCGGGCGTGATGCGTTCTTTGTACGACGCCGTACAAATACCGTCGTCGGACCCGCTCGTATCCCAGCTGCTGGCCTCCAAAGGCATGAGCGGCATGCTCAGCACCGTTTGGCTCATCATCAGCGCCATGGCTTTTGGTGGGGTCATGGAAGCAGCAGGCTTTCTAACTCGGATTACGCAAGCCCTCATGTCCCTAGCCCAAAGCGCCGCGGGCCTTATGGGCGCCACCTTGGCCACGTGTGGGTTGCTCAACATCACGGCGGGCGATCAATACCTGGCCATCGTTGTCCCGGGAAGAATGTTTAAAGATGCCTACCGCGAGCGCGGCCTGGCCCCCGAAAACTTATCCCGATCGCTGGAAGATGCGGGAACCGTAACGTCTGCTTTGGTGCCTTGGAACACCTGCGGCGCCTACCAATCCGCCACCTTGGGAGTGGCTACCGGAGAATACTTTGTGTATGCCATCTTCAACTGGGTCAGTCCGCTCATGAGTTTAGCGGTTGCAGCGGTTGGATTTAGAATCCGCAAGCTTAAGTAAACGGGCGGTCCCCAATCCGTTTGCCCCCCCGGGGTAGATGACCCAGGACATGCCCGGCGCTAGGCACATCGCTACCGACCGTCGTACCGAAGACGCAAACGCAGCGTCCACAAGGGAGGAGCTCCCCCTCCGCCAAATTCCACCAAGGGGATGAATTCAGCCCGCCACGGAACGCGCGGTGAGCTAGCATTGTTTGTGGTTCCCGTTGGTGTTGGAAGGGTGGTTGCTTGGGCGAAAGGACTGAACGTGGCCCCTAACCGCATTCGGAAAAACCCAGAAACATCGGGCGCAAACGTGGGCGCAGTCCACAAGGCCTCCGCATAAAACGGCGAGCGAACGGGTTTGAGTAAAAGACGCAAGCGCAATCGGTCTGCCGCGGTGGTGTAGGACCGCCATTCCGTGCGCGCCAGCACCGTCCAATCCGCTCCGACGACGGGCACGGTGGCGAGGTACCCCACGTAGGGTCTAATCTCCAAGCGCCTCCCTGCAGTAGTATCCGGACGGGATGAAAAATTGCGCACTCCGGCAGACCAGGACTTGCGTTGCAGCGAAACGGAATAAATCAGCTGCTGCTGGTTGGTTCGGGCACCCCATTCGCCAAATAACCGCAAAGGATGGTTGGGCTGAACGGGAACGTTCCAAATAAACTCACCCCACAGCGCACCGTGGGGTCGGTTTTGCGCACGCACGGGAGCAACCCACCCGAGCATCGTAATCGTCCCAACAACAAGCTGAAACCGATTCACCACCACCCCTTGCGCTTGATCCACACCAGCATGGACCCGGCAATGATGGCCATGGCCAACAGTACGGCCGGATAACCCCAAGAGGCGCGCAGTTCGGGCATCCAGTCGAAGTTCATGCCGTAAACGCCCACGATGAAGGTCAACGGCATGAAAATGGTGCTGAAGACGGTGAGGACCCGCATGACCTCGTTGGTTTTTTGGCTCAAGGCGCTCAAATACAACGATTCAACCGAATCCAACAACGTCCGAAGCGCTTCCATGCGTTCCAAAAGGTCCAGGGTTTTCTCCTTTAAATCGCGGAAATACGGCCGATTTTCTTCTTTTAAAACCGAAAATTGACCTTTCTCCAAGGCATTCACAGCATCTCGAAGCGGAATCAAGGCGCGGCGCAGTTGGGCCAAATCGCGCTTCAGGGCCTGCGCCACCACCAAAATGCGGCGGTTGGGACGCTCCAGTACATCGTCCTCCAATCGGTCCACGGTCTCTTCCCAACGGCCCAAGACCGATCGGTACGGAACCAAAACGGCGTCCAACAGCGTGAACAAGAGGTAATCCGCCGAACGAAGCCGCACAACGCCCTTGCCCGCGCGCAATCGGTCCCGCACGCCGCCAAACAAATCCGCCGGCTTTTCTTGCACGGACCAAACCCCGTGCTCCAACAAAACAAAACCAATTTGCTCCAGCTCCACGCGGCTTCCGCGGTGGCGCTCTATGCTTTTCAAAGTAAAATAAAGCCCTTGCGGGTATTCTTCCACGGTTGGACGCTGGCTGGTGTCCAATAAATCATCCGCCGCGTGCAGCGGCAAACCCAGAGATTCGCACGTTTCCCGAATGGCGGAAGCGTCCTCCAATCCGTGGACGTTGAGCCAGAAAACATCCTGTGGCTCCGCGGATTCTGGCGTTTGAGACGACCGTCGGGCCTCCTCCCCAAATACCTCCGAACAATGCGTGGAAGAATAGTTGAAACGCTGCCAATTTTGCGCTACAGACGCGGGTGTTTCCATAGAGGAAAGGTACCCAAAAAAAGGCGTAATTTCGCCGGCATGATTCGCACGCTCAGCATTGTTATGCCGGCCTACAACGAAGGCCCCACCATCCACCGCATCCTGGACAAGGTTCGCGCCGTCAACCTGCCCAACGGCATCCAAAAGGAACTCATTGTAGTGAACGACTGTTCCAAGGACAACACCGAAGAAGCCGTATTGGCCTACCGCGACGCCCATCCGGACCTCCCCATCCACTACCTCAAGCACGCAGTCAACCAAGGCAAGGGCGCGGCCCTGCACACGGGAATTGCGGCGGCTACGGGAGAGTACCTCATTATTCAAGATGCTGATTTGGAGTACGATCCGGAAGAATACCACTTGCTTTTGGCTCCGGTATTGGCCGGTCATGCCGACGTGGTGTACGGTTCGCGGTTTATGGGCGGCAACGCCCACCGAATTTTGTTCTTTTGGCATTCCATTGGCAACAAAATGCTGACCTTCTTGTCCAACGCCACCACCAACCTCAACCTTACGGACATGGAAACCTGCTACAAGCTGTTCCGACGGGATTTGGTGCAGTCTCTTTCGCTGAAGGAAAAACGCTTTGGTTTTGAGCCGGAGGTGACTGCCAAAATTGCCCGCATCCCCGGGGTACGAATCTACGAGGTGGGCATTTCCTACTACGGGCGCACTTTTGAGGAGGGCAAGAAAATTGGCTGGCGCGACGGCTTCCGAGCCATTTATTGCATTCTGAAGTTCGGCCTGTTCAAGGGATGATTGGTGGATCAACGGAGTACTCTGATTTCCAACAAAAAAACCGGCGCAAGCGCCGGTTTTTTTTGTGAACCGCCCCCGGCGGGCTGCCTTCCCGCTTGGAAGGCAGCCTCCGTTTGGCAGAACGAAACCTAAGTCCCTTACTTCACTTCTTCAAATTCCACGTCCGTAACGTCTGCAGCTCCGTTACCGGATCCTCCTGCAGCATCACCTCCTGCTCCCGGCTCACCGGCTGCGCCGGCTTCTGCTTGTGCCTTGTACAGCTCCTCGGAAGCGTTTTTCCACGCCTCGTTGATCTGTTCCATGGCCGCATCAATGGCGCTGATCTCCTGGCTGGCGTGTGCCTTGCGCAGATTTTCAAGCGCCGTTTCGATGGGCGCCTTCTTGTCGTCGGAAAGCTTTTCGCCGAATTCTTTCAACTGCTTCTCCGTTTGGAAAATCATGGAATCCGCAGCATTCAGCTTCTCCACGCGGTCCTTCGCCAGACGGTCTGACTCTGCATTGGCTTCTGCTTCCTGCTTCATTTTGTCGATGTCTTCCTTGCTCAGGCCGGACGAGGCTTCAATGCGGATGCTCTGCTCCTTACCGGTGGCCTTGTCCTTGGCAGACACGTGCAACAAGCCGTTGGCGTCGATGTCAAACGTCACCTCAATTTGCGGTACACCGCGCGGTGCGGGGGGTAGACCGTCCAGGTGGAACCGACCGATGGTCTTGTTGTCCTTAGCCATGGGGCGCTCGCCCTGCAGCACGTGGATTTCCACCGAAGGTTGGCTGTCGGACGCTGTAGAGAACGTCTCGGATTTCTTGGTGGGGATGGTGGTGTTGGACTCGATCAAGCGCGTCATGACGCCGCCCATGGTCTCAATTCCCAAGCTCAATGGGGTTACGTCCAGCAGCAATACGTCCTTCACGTCGCCCGCCAAAACGCCGCCTTGGATTGCCGCGCCAATGGCTACCACCTCGTCCGGGTTCACACCGCGGTTGGGCTCCTTGCCAAAGAACTTCTTGACGGCCTCTTGAATGGCCGGGATGCGGGTAGATCCACCTACCAAAATAACCTCGTCGATGTCCGACGTGCTCAGGTTGGCGTTTTTCAGGGCCGTGCGGCAGGGAGCAATGGTGCGCTCCACCAAGTCCGCTACCAGGCGCTCAAAATCCGCGCGGCTCATCGTTTTCACAATGTGCTTGGGACCGCTCGCCGTAGCCGTGATGTACGGAAGGTTGATTTCCGTGGATCCAGCGCTGGACAACTCAATTTTGGCCTTTTCCGCAGCTTCTTTCAAGCGCTGCAACGCCATGGCGTCTTGGCGCAAATCCACGCCTTCGTCCGCCTTGAAACCGTCCACGAGCCATTCGATGATGCGCTCGTCAAAGTCGTCGCCGCCCAAGTGGGTGTCGCCGTCGGTGGATTTTACTTCAAATACACCGTCGCCAAGTTCCAAAACTGAGACGTCGTGCGTACCGCCGCCGCAGTCAAACACCACAATCTTTTGGTCCTTGCCTTGCTTGTCAATGCCGTAGGCCAATGCGGCCGCAGTGGGCTCGTTGATGATCCGTCGAACCGTCAAACCGGCAATCTCACCGGCCTCCTTGGTGGCCTGACGCTGGGCGTCGTTGAAGTACGCGGGAACCGTGATGACGGCCTCGGTGACTTCCGTACCCAAGTAGTCCTCGGCGGTTTTCTTCATTTTTTGCAGCACCATTGCCGAAATTTCTTGCGGCGTGTACAGGCGACCGTCGATGTCCACACGCGGGGTGTTGTTGTCCCCTTTCACAACGGAATAGGGTACGCGCGCGGTTTCCTTCGCCACGTTGTCGTAGGACTCGCCCATGAAACGTTTGATGGAGAAAATAGTCTTTTTAGGGTTGGTGATGGCTTGACGCTTGGCCGGATCGCCCACTTTGCGCTCTCCGCCTTCTACGAAACCAATGACGGACGGTGTGGTCCGTTTTCCTTCTGCATTGGGGATGACAACGGCTTCGTTGCCTTCCATGACGGCGACGCAGGAGTTGGTGGTTCCCAAGTCAATTCCGATGATTTTTCCCATGATTGAAATAAGGTATTTAGTGGTTCCGGTAGGTCAAACCCCGTACCAAATGCAGAAGGCCGGGAAAACCCGGCCTTCTGTCATTCATTTGCGACAATTTGTCAGTTTTGACCGCCCCGCCGGACTCAATTGCAGGTCAGCGTGTCAAAAACCGTGGTTTTGGCAAAGCGCAACTTGCACGTTTTGCGGCTGTACACCAAGGAGTCCAAACTGTTGTTGGAGATGTTGAGGTACGGACGCACGTAGGTAGCGCGGCTGGCAAAAACGCCTGCCCCCCCTTGGACGTTGGTGAAAAACGGCTTGTCTTGGACAATGGAGTTGCTGGGCTGACTGACGCTGATGTAGGTGGCTAAATCGTCCGATCCGGCTACCAGGTGCAGGTCAATGCCACGGAACCAACGGAGCACTCCGGGTTTCACGGGCAAGGCTGGAGTGTTGGCCAAAAAGTCGTAAAAATCTTGGTAGCCCACAGCGGTGTTGATTTCGTCGTTGCCCAACAAATTGTTGCCCAGTAAAGTAGGCAGCGGGTAATCCACCGAATAGCGAATGGAGTCGGCCAAATCGCCCCCTTCTACGGTTTCCGTCCAACGAAACCGCAAAAAGCCCTGGTACATCCGGGCGTTCACAGCCTGGTCCCAGCGAAACTTGGCGCCGTTCTTGGATCCAATGGGAATGCGCACCAAGGCGCCACCCACGGGAGACGGCTCGCGCAGCACCCACGTTGAGGGTTTCACCAAAGGCGTGGTGGCAACCAACAGCGGTTCGGTCTGGTTTTCTTTGAAGGCCTTGACGCGGTAGGTGAAGTCCTCGTTCAGATTGCCAACCAATCGGTACGCTTTATAACCGGTGGGTACAAAAGGGCCGTTGGTGTTCAAGACGACTTCCGACGCCTCCGGCAAAGTATAGGTGGCTCTCAATTGCCCGTTGGGGCCTAGGGCTTCCACCACCACCGTGAGGTTGGTGTAGTACAGGCTGTCCGGCTGTTGCGCGCCTCCATCCGGTCCCTCGCTGCCCAGGTAGGCGCGCCCAATGCGCACGTAGTTGGTGTCCTCTGTGGGATTCAACAAAGCAAACAACACGGGCGTTTCCTCCCACGGTGCAGTTACGTCCAGGGTATTGTCGCACGCGGCGAAGGCGAGTAAGGCGGCCACTCCGGCCAATAGGTTTCTGCGCATACGCGCAAAAGTACGTTACCTTTGCCCCATGTCCGTACACGCCGAATTCAAGAAAGTGACCACGCACGCGCTGCAAGAAATGAAGCGCCAGGGAGAAAAAATCAGCATGCTGACTGCCTACGACTACACCATGGCCCTTTTGGTGGACCGTGCGGGTGTGGACGTGGTGCTGGTGGGCGATTCCGCCAGCAACGTCATGGCCGGCCACGAAACCACCCTGCCCATTACCCTGGACCACATGATTTACCACGCCTCCAGCGTGGTGCGCGGCGTGGACCGGGCTTTGGTGGTAGTAGACATGCCCTTTGGTACCTACCAAGGAAATTCCAAAGAGGCCCTCTCCAGCGCGGTTCGCATCATGAAGGAATCCGGCGGACACGCCGTTAAACTGGAGGGCGGACAGGAAATTATCGACTCCATCGAGCGTATTCTGCGGGCGGGAATTCCCGTGATGGGTCACCTGGGCCTGACGCCGCAGAGTATCTACAAATTTGGCACCTACACCGTGCGAGCCAAGGAAGAGGCGGAAGCAGAAAAACTGATTGAAGACGCCTTGGCCTTGGAAAAGGCCGGCTGTTTTGCACTGGTTTTGGAGAAAATCCCCGCTTCGTTGGCCAAAAAAGTGTCCGATGCGCTGGCCATTCCCGTCATCGGAATCGGTGCTGGACAGGGCGTTGACGGCCAAGTTTTGGTGCTGCACGACATGCTGGGCATGAACCACAACTTCAATCCGCGCTTTTTGCGCCGCTACGCCAATTTGGACACCGTCATCCACGATGCGGTTTCCCACTACGTTTCCGACGTGAAGGAGTTGAAATTCCCGACGGATCAAGAGAGTTACTGAGTCCATGCCGAATTCCACCGCGCCCGAAGTTCTTTGGGAAGACAATCATTTGTTGGCCCTGAACAAGCCGGCGGGTTGGCTGGTACAGCCTGACCCTTCGGAGGCCTTTGCGTTGGAACAGTGGGCGGAGCGCTGGGTGGCGCAGCGTGCCGGCAAACCTAGGGCCTTTATAGGCGTACCCCACCGGTTGGACCGCCCCACTTCCGGATTGGTGCTCTTGGCCAAAACGTCCAAAGCTTTGGCGCGGCTCAATCAAGCGTTTCACGACCGCACCGTGACCAAAACCTACTGGGCGGTGGTGGAGGGTTGCCCCAGCGCGCCGGAGGCGCGACTGGAGCACCGCTTGGCCCGAGACGGCAAAAACAACAAGTCGTTTGTGAGTCAACGGTCGGACGCCCAACAAGCGGTTTTGCACTACCGAATCGTCACCAAAGGTGATCGGTACACCTTGGTGGAAGTTGACCTGGAAACCGGCCGACACCACCAAATTCGGGTGCAGCTCGCAGCGATAGGCCACCCCATCAAAGGGGACCTGAAGTACGGCGCAAAGCGCTCCAATTCGGACGGAAGCATTCACCTGCATGCGCGTCGGGTGGCCCTCCCACATCCGGTGGGTGGAGCGCCCCTGGAGGTGATTGCTCCTCTACCCAAAGAGGCTCTTTGGCAAGCACTTGCGCCTACCTATTCCACTAAAGATTAAATAGGATCAACGTCGATTATCGCCCGGACCGATCGAAAATCCGGGTGAACGGACAACAACTGTAAGCATTTGCGGATGCCTTGTTTGGACGATTGCAAGGCGCCATCCGCATCGATTTTCACGTAGAGTTGCTGCCGGTACTGAAGATTGATCCGGCCCACCGGCGGAATGTCTGGCCCCAAAATACCGCCGCCCAACTGTTCAGTTAGGGTATGCGCGAGCCAACGAGCGGCGTCGCGGACGATTTCCGGATGTTTGTGGCTGAGCAGCAAGTGGACCAAGCGCACAAACGGCGGGTGAAAATGCTGCCTCCGCTCCACCAATTGTTCGGCGGCCATTTCTTCGTAGCGATGGTCTGAGACCAACTGAAGGATTCGGTGGTCCGGACGGTACGACTGGATGTACACTGTGCCCCGGTCTGCCCTCCTTCCAGCGCGGCCCGCCACTTGGCTGAGCAGTTGGTAGGCGCGCTCGTAGGCGCGAAAATCCGGGTGGGACAACAGGCCGTCTGCCTGCGGCACCACCACCATATCTACTCCGGGAAGGTCCCAGCCTTTGGCCACCATTTGCGTGCCCACCAGCAAGTCCAAAACGCCGTTGTGGGCATCTTCCAACAAACGGTGCAATGCGGTCTTGGAGCGCGCGGTATCCGCGTCTAAACGTCCCAAAACGGCCTGGGGAAACAACGCCTTGAGTTCTTCCTCCAATTTTTCCGTACCCAATCCTTTCAGGATTACTTCTGGGCTGCCGCAGGCACTGCAGCGCGGCGCCAAAGCTTGGGTTTGACCGCAGTAGTGGCACTTCAAAACATTGGCCGCTTTGTGGTACGTCAAGGAGACGTCGCACCGCGTGCATTCCTCCGTGTGGCCGCAGGTAGAACAGAGGGAAACCGGCGCAAATCCCCGACGGTTCTGCAGCACCAGCACTTGCTTGCGGTCTGCCAGTCGTTCGGAAATTCCTTCTGCCACCTCACGGGTCAGGGGACCCACCGTCTCGCCCCGGCGTTGTGCCCTGGCCCAGTCCACCAAGATGATCTGCGGCAAGGGAGCTGCCCCGTACCTCCGCTTCAAAACAGCTTTGGCAATTTTGCCTTGTTCGGCCCGATGCCACGTTTCCAAGGACGGTGTGGCGCTTCCCAGCACCAAGGGGATTTGGTGTTTGGCGGCCAGCCACAAAGCCACGTCCCTGGCGTGGTAGCGGGGCGCCGGCTCGCTCTGCTTGTAGGAAGCGTCGTGCTCCTCATCCACCACCACCAATCCCACGCGGTTCCAGGGCAAGAAAATGCCCGACCGTGCGGCCAACACCACCGTGGGAGGGGAATGGGCGTCCAGGAGCGAACGGTAAACGGCCAAGCGTTGGCGCTCGGAAACGCGTCCGTGGTAGGCGTGTACCCCTTCGCCCAAGGCCTTCCGATAACGCGCCAAAACCCCTTCCGTTAATGAAACTTCCGGCAACAGAACCACGGCGTGGTGGCCCGCTGCCAGCGTTTCCTGAATTCGATGGAGGTATACTTCCGTTTTGCCCGACCCCGTGACACCGTGCAACAGCAGGGGCTGATTCCCAGCTTTGTGCCAAATTTCGGCAGCATTCTGCTGTTCCTCACTCAGTGCTGGTGCTGGAGGCGGTACGAGTTCCAAATCGTGCAGAGCCACCTCCACCGAGCGTTGGCGCAGGATGCCCTTATCTACCAGGGCCTTCCACGGAAGCCCGCGCAGTGCCCCGGTGGGGACCCAGGGGGCCACCGACGATGCTGAGGAATTAGGCTCCAATCCAAATTTAAAATACTGTAAAAGTGTATCTGATTGTGCTTTAGCACGTTTCAATTGACCAAAAACTTCAGCTGTTTGACGGTCGTCGTTCAAGCGATGAGCGTACTGTACCTCGGTACGCAGGCGCGGGGGCGGGGTTGCCTCCACTTTTTCTTCCACTACGGCCCAACCCTGAGCCACCCAGCGTTCTATTGTCCGGGCAGGGATCCCTTTGCCGGAAATGCGCCCCTCGCGCTGCAGTTGCTGCAAAAACGGACGCTCTGCGGGAGCAGTGCTCGCCTCCTCCCAGTCCACACCGGTGTAGTGAATTTCGGTCTCGCTGCTGGGACGCAGGGCGGCGGGCAGAGCAGCGGTCATTACTTCCCCCACCGAACAGAGGTAGTAGTCCGCCATCCAAAACCAAAGTGCCAGTTGCGACGGATGCACACTGGGGGCGTCTTCCAGCAATTCCAATACGGGCTTGGTTTCGTAGTCCGGTGGTGCGGTTTGCACCTGAACCACCACCGCCGCGTACCGCTTCTTGGCCCCCAATTCCACCAAAATGCGTTGGCCTACTTGGGGTTCAGACGCAAACGGCCACGAATACGTGAACGAACGATGCACCGGGACCGGCAACCAAACGTCTACCCACAGCGCCGACGGCACTTCACGGGAGGAGGTTGTGGAATCGGACATCCGGGGAGGAAAGATGATACAAAAGGGTGCTGCGGAAGCAGAAAATTAGGGGTGGCTTGGAATCAGCCCAAGGCTTCCACCAGCTCCAGCAAATACGGATTGATGGCCTGGTGGTGCTTGGTGGCCTGCTCAAAGGGAACGTACACCACTTGACCGGACTGAACCCCAACCATAACGCGGCTTTGGCCCTGGAGCAAACCCAAAACGGCGCCGTGTCCCATTCGGCTGGCCAGGATGCGGTCCTGGGCGCTCGGACGACCACCGCGCTGAATGTGGCCCAATACGGTCACCTTGGTTTCCCACTGGGGAAAACGCTCCTGAACCTTGCGCGCCACTTCTAGGGCGCCGCCGCCGTCGTCGCCTTCGGCCACTACAATGATGCCGCTGCGCCGGCGTTCTTTCCAGTCCGTCTCCAGCTTTTGCACCAATTCGTCGATGTAGGTGGTGGTTTCCGGAATCAAAACCGCCTCCGCTCCCGCCGCAATTCCGGTGCGCAGCGCAATAAACCCGGCGTCCCGACCCATTACTTCCACAAAAAACAATCGGTTGTGTGAGGCCGCCGTGTCGCGAATGCGGTCCACCGCTTCCACTGCGGTGTTGACTGCGGTGTCGTACCCAATGGTCAAGTCGGTTCCAAAAAGGTCGTTGTCAATGGTGCCGGGGCAACCGATGACGGGCAAATCTTCCATTTCCGCAGACAACGCCGTGGCCCCGCGAAACGAACCGTCTCCGCCGATGACCACCAGTGCATCGATGCCGCGGGCGCGCAAATTGGCAATGGCCTTTTGACGCCCTTCCGGCGTACGAAATTCATCGCTTCGCGCGGTTTTCAACCACGTACCTCCGCGGTGGATGGTGTTCCGAACGTGGTCCCGATTGATCTCAATGATGTCATCTTCAATCAAACCCTGGTAGCCTCGGTACACTCCCGAAACCCGGATGTTGTGCAATCCAGCGGTGCGCACCACGGCGCGAATGCAGGCGTTCATTCCGGGCGAATCGCCCCCTGAGGTCAAGACAGCAAGATGGTTCATGGAGCAAAAGTACGCATTCCCCAACCGCTCCACGCGGGTTATTCCGGAATCCGGATGCCCACCAAATCGCAGTCCAAATCACCGTTTTTCAACGGAATGCGCTTGAAGATGTCCCAGCCTGCTCGGCGCAAGGCCTCGCGATCCGCAGACAAAATCCACGCCTCCCAGCCGGAATACCCCCGGTTCAGCGTTTCCGCCATACCGCGGTACAACTTGTCCGTATCCGCCTGAATTTTAATGTTGTACGGCGGATTTATCACCAGAAGACCCCGCTCCGTGGGCTTTTCGGACCCAATGAACGTTTGGCGTTTCCACTGGATGCGCTCGTCCACCACGGCGGCCTCCGCATTTTTCCGGGCCTTGACTAGCATGTAGGCCTCCCGGTCCCAACCAAAAATGGGCGCCAAGCCTTCGCGGCCTTTTTTCAAAACACTTTCCTCAATCTTGGCGTGCAAGTCTTCGGAATAATCAGACCAAGACTGAAACGCAAATTTGTCCCGAAACAAACCCGGCGCCATTCGGTCCGCCTGCAATGCGGCCTCAATGGGAAACGTTCCGGACCCGCACATGGGATCCAACAACGGCCGATCGCCGCGGTACCCCGCCAATCGAAGGATGCCGGCAGCCAATACCTCAGACATGGGCGCGGCGCCTACTTCCTGGCGATAGCCGCGGCGGTGCAGCGAATGCCCGGAGCTGTCCAAAGACAAGTGTGCACGCTGCGGGGTGAGCCGCACGTCAATCACAATGTCTGGGTTTTCCTTGCCCACGTCCGGCCGACGACCGAATTTTTTGCGAAAAGAATCGGCTATGGCGTCCTTTACCACCAGGGCCGCAAAGCCCGAATGCGTAAACGCCGGATGTGCGCCGGAACACCGCACCACGAAGGTAGAATCCGGAGAGAACCAATCCGGCCAAGCCACTTCCAAACTGCCCCGGTAGAGGTCTTCCTTAGTAAATACTCCAAATTGGTGAATGGGGCGCAGTATTTTCAACGCCGTGGTCAACATCAAATTGGCCTTGTACATAAAGCCCAAATCGCCCACAAAGGTTACCGCGCGGGGGACCGTTTTTACCTCTTTGGCGCCCAACAAACGCAGTTCGTCGGCCAACACGCCTTCCAATCCGAAGAGGGTTTTGGCCACTAGGGATTCGTCCCTATCGGCACCCGGAACCACAACGCTCATCGACGGTTGCGCGGCAACAACGCCGCTTTAAAGGTCGGTACGCCGCGCGTCACGCGTGCTTCCGGAAACACTACCTCGGTCTCCACGGTGTCGCCGGTCAAGGCGTAAAATCCCGTGGAGTCGCGGTACGCGGCGCCGTCCTGCTCCAGGGAGGCCGTCAACACCAGAAATGTGTCGGGACCGGGGTTGACGGCCTGCATGCGCACCGAATACACGGGCTCAATACCTATTTCCATGGTGTCCAAGCGCGCGGAAGCCAACGCGTAATCTCCACCGTCTGGCGAACAACCCACCGCTGCAGCACCCGCAACGGCCACAACCCACATCCATCCTTTTCTCTGCATGGTTGCAAAAGTACGCCTTCTCCTACCTTTGTGCCATGACCGTTTGGGAAGGAGCAGCCTTAGTGGCCGGTGGATTTGCCGCCGGCATCATCAACACCCTCGCCGGGAACGGTTCGGCCATTACCCTGAGCCTGCTTTTGGCGGGCGGAATGGGCGGCCAAGCCGCCAACGCCACGAACCGCGTGGGCGTGCTGCTGCAAACCTTGGCCTCACTCACCGGATTGCGCAAAAGCCGCAAAAAAAGTTACTTACTGCGTCAGGGCACCGTGCTTTACCTCCCCACGATGGCTTTAGGATCGCTCTTCGGTGCTTGGTTTTCCCTGCAACTGCCCGACGCCGCATTGGAATCCGTCATTGGATTCATCATGCTCGCCCTGTTGTTTACCCTCGCCATCAACCCAAAACGTTGGAAACGTCAGTCCGCAATCCGACGGCCCCTCTCCCCCTACCTGCGCCACCTTCTGTACTTGGGCGTGGGATTCTACGGAGGTTTTGTGCAAATGGGCATTGGACTGGTGTTGCTGGCCGCTCTGGTCTTGGCAGAACACTGGAGCCTTCGGGACGGCAACACCATCAAATTGCTCTTGGCCTTTGTGGTGGTGGTGCCCGCATTTTTCTTGTTTTTCTGGCTGGGCGAAATCCACTGGCTGCCCGGCGGATTATTGGCCCTGGGGAGTGCTTCGGGGGCCAGTTTGGCCGCGCGGTACTGGGTTCGGGACCCGCGTTGGCAACCCGTAGTGCGGGGGGTTCTGATGCTCGCGTTGGCCGTGGGCGCGTGGCGAACATTATCTCCGTATCTTTGATAATCGGCAGTGCCCCCAAGGCTCTAAGGAGACCGCAAAGCATTCTGTATTCTGCGTTTTCACCGCAAACCCGTTAATCGTCCGCACCCCATACCCCGCATTAATTCCCAACTTACCCCGTGAACGCATTGACTTTGGAATGGATGGCCCTGTTGCTTGCGCTGGGCGTTTGGGGCGGTGCCGCCCTGGTGGAGTGGGGATTCAAAACGTTTACGCCGTCTGCTAAGCTCTTGTTGGCTTTTTCCGGCGCCTTTTTGTTCAGCACCACCGTATTCGTTTGGCTCCCGGAAGTTTTTGCCGGGGCCGACGGCTCCCTGCACGGAGCCGCTCACGACACACACCCCCACGCGCACGGAGCCGCAGACTCCTTGCTCTCCGCAGGCACCTGGGTCATGGTGGGCTTCCTCATCCAATATCTTTTGGACTTTGCCACCCGCGGACTGGAACACGGCCACGTGCACCACGGAGGCAGCCCGTGGGGAGCACTCGTCGGGTTGGTGATTCACTCCACGCTGGAAGGACTTCCGCTCGCCGGCATGGTGCCGGAGCAACGATTGGCCTTTGGTGCCGCCATTGCCCTGCACAATCTGCCCGTCAGCATGGTGGTGGCCCTTTGGTTGCGCGAAAGCGGATTGTCCGCCCGCACCCGGTGGACGGCCATCAGCTTGTTTGCCTTATCTACCCCAGTTGGCGCACTCTTGGGACAGCTTTGGAATCAGCCCGACGCCCCGTTCCATACGGCGGCCATGGGCTTGGTTGCCGGGATCTTCCTCCACGTGTCCACCACGATTTTGTTTGAAAACCAAAAAGACCACAAATTCAACGCCGAAAAATTGGCCGTGGTCTTGTTGGGCACGGCCCTAGCGTGGTCCAGCCAACTGGTTTTGGGGCACTGAGTGGGCTGTACTTCCTTTTATAACGCCTCTTTGGGCACTGCGCGCACAACACTCCGGTTCGCGCGGCATCCGTTAAGCGCCCCACTGCCGATAGAGCCCCCCTTGGGTCGATTGATTTTCCCGATCGAACCCGCCGTAATCCAAAGGGGTCCCCTACCTTTGCAGGGTTCAACTTAAAAATCACACCCATGAGCGTTTTGGTAGGCAAACAAGCCCCGGACTTCAATGCCAAGGCCGTCATCAACGGCGAGGAAATTGTAGACAATTTCACCCTGAGCCAATTTCGCGGCAAATACGTAGTATTGTTCTTCTACCCGAAGGACTTCACCTTCGTTTGCCCCACGGAATTGCACGCTTTTGAAGCCAAAAAAGCAGAATTCGAAGCTAAGAACGTACAACTGATTGCCGTTTCCACAGACACCGAGCAATCCCACTGGGGTTGGTTGCAGTTGTCCAAGAAAGAGGGCGGAATCCAAGGCGTAACGTACCCCATCGTTGCAGATACGAACAAGGTCATCAGCCACAACTACGACGTTTTGGCCGGCACTTGGGGCTACGACGAGGACGACCAGTTGGTAGCCGAGGGCGAGTTGGTTGCCTACCGCGGTTTGTTCTTAATTGACCGCGAAGGAAAGGTTCGCCACCAGTTGGTGAACGACATGCCTTTGGGCCGCAACGTGGACGAGGCTTTGCGCATGATCGACGCCCTGCAGCACTTGGAGAAACACGGCGAGGTTTGCCCTGCAAACTGGAAGCCCGGCCAAGACGCTATGAACGCCACCCACAGCGGCGTTGCCAGCTACTTGGAGAAGCACTAAAATTCAATTCGTTCACACACCACCGCCCCGGCTCCGCCGGGGCGGTTTTTTTGTTTCCGCGCGGAACGCCTACTTCGCGGAAGCGGGTTTCTCCGGCCGAAGAGCGCTGCCTTCCGGCAGGCGCAGCACCGCCCATACGTAGGCGGCCGCAAATCGTTCGCGCCAGGCACGCTCGTTGTGGGGCGCTTGAGGGTCCAAGACCCACCGATAATCCACCTCCGGCGTGCGGCCAGACTTGTTCAAACCGCGCAGCAAGCGATCGATCCCGGGCTGAAGTTCCGTCTCCAAGCCCACGCCGCCGTTGTCTAGGTACACCGGACGAGGCCAAGGACGGCCCGCGCGCTCCCAATCGGTCAACAAATCCACCACCAATCCGTTCCCGCTTTTGACCCGTACGGCCGGCGAAAAAGCCAGCGCGGCGCCAAAGACATCGGGACGGTACGTTGCTAGGTAAAACGAGGAGGCGCCGCCCATGGACGAACCGGCAATCAAGGTGTTTTCCGGCCCGGTCAGGGTTCGGTAGGTGGAGTTGATGGTGGGCACCACGGACTCCAAGAAATACCGACGGTACGCGTCGCCATCCGGGGTATTGCTGTATTCGCGCCGACGCAACTGACCGTCGGGCGCGCAGAAAACCCCCACGGCGATTACTGGGGGATATCCTTCCTTGCGGATCAACGAATCTAAGGATTCATCCACGGCCCAATCAACCCCACCGGACGAGGTGTGGGGATCAAAGAGGTTCTGTCCGTCGTGAAAATAAAGTACCGGATAGCGTCGGGTTCGGTCTTCAAAGTACTGCGGGGGCAACCAGACTACCACATCTCGGGCGGAAACCTTTTTGGCGGCGTCCGGCACGGCCACCAAGGTGTGAACGGTGCCGGTGATTTGACCGTCTAGGGTGTACTGGGCCGGGCCAAAATCCACAATGTGGTGCAGGGTGTCCCTTCCGCGCTGGCCCACCAAATCCATCCAAGGCCGTGCTCCGGCCACGCGGGCCTCCGCCTCCCAGGAGCCCAAGGTGAATTTGTAGGCAAAGCCCCGCGGCAAACCGCGAACGGATACCGTCCACAGGGTATCGTTGACGCGCTTTAGGGGCACCTTGTTGGGTTTCCAGCCGCCCAGGGCTTCCGGCCCGCCGGCAATGAAAACGGTGTCGGTGGAGGCTAGATTGAGTTTAGCCACCGCCGACACCGTCGTGGTTTTTTGGGGTAATCCGGGAGCGCACGAGGCCAAAAGGCCCATCATCGCTCCCCAAAACAAGCGATGCGCCATGCCAGGGGTTGTGTTAGCCGATGCTGTTGCGAACGCGTTGACCGAAGGCGCGAAGGGCCTCGCGCTCGTCTTGTCCGGCGGCCACCGCACGAACCACGTCCAAAGCCCCTAAGATATGGGTATATTGCTCGCCTTCATCTACACCATCTACCGGAAAGGGCAACACGTCTCCTTCCAAAAGCGCAGCTTCCGCGGCCAACAACTCAGCCTCCGTATGCGCTGCGGCCAAAGCACGAATTACAGGTAATTTCACGGCTCAGCGAATTTGGTCCAACAACTCGCGCACCACTTCTTCCTTGGATGTGGCCAAGCCCGCCACCAACTGTCCGTCTTTGAAAACGGCGAAAAACGGCAAATTGTCTACCGGAGCCAACGAACGAGCGGCCGGATTCTCTTCCGCATTGACATCTACAAAGGCAATGCCTGCATTGGTTTCCTCTTCGGACATGCGCCGAAACTTAGGGGAAAATAACTTGCAGGAACCGCACCAGTCTGCGTAAAACTTCACCACGGTGGGCGCGCCTGAAGCGAGGTGGGCGCCAAAATCAGCGTCGGTCATTAACGATACAGCCATTTCTTGGATAATTGGATTAGTGGTGCAAAAATACGAACGCCGGGTGGGGGCATTCATCAATTTTATCGATGAGCAATCAGCAACGGACGCGACGGAGCGCTGGGCAAGGCCGGCTCTGCGGTCAACGAAGTCCCGCTTCCCAGTTTGCCTTGAAGGAGCGGTGGTATACGTCACGCACCAAACCGTCGGCCACCCCAATTTTGGGGACGTAAATCCACCGGCATCCGGCCCGACGCATGACGCGTTGGTAAATTTCCAACGCCGGCACCAAAACGTCTGCACGGTCCACATTGAGGCCCAATTCCAAGACCAATTGATCCATGGTCAATGCAGACAAGGTTTTGATTTGCTGACTGAGGTAAAGAGAAGACAAGGGCTCTCCTCCCTGCCGTCCGCTCATTTTGTACAGCTTGTTGATGTTTCCCCCGGATCCAATGGCCGCCAAAGGGCCGCGCTCCGGATGGGCATGGCCGTCGATCCAAGCGTCCATGCGTTCCCACGTACCTTCGGGAATGCCTTGGGACAGGCGTCGAACCGTTCCCAGAGGTAGCGAAATGGAATCCACCGCCCGGCCCTCTTCAAACAGCGTGAGCTCCGTGGAGCCTCCGCCCACGTCAATGAACAAAAAGCGCGACTCGTCCGGTTGAATTTTGTCGAAGATTTTGCTGGAAAACACCAATCGCGCTTCTTCCTGACCGTCGATTACCTCAATGGAAATTCCGGTCTCACGACGTACGGTTTCCACCCAATAGATGCTGTTCTCAGCCTCCCGCATGGCGGAAGTAGCGCACGCCCGAAATCCGGCAACGCCGTGCACTGCAAAAATGTGGCTGTAGGCCTTCAAACCGTGCAGCAGGCGTTCCCCCGTTTCGTCGGAAATCCGGCCGGTGGCGAAGACATCTGCTCCCAAACGAACCGGCAAGCGCGTCATGGACGCCTTTTTGTAGTGGGTGTATTCCGGCGTAGGGATGACGTTGACCACCAAGCAACGGATGGAATTGGACCCCAAGTCCAACGCGCCCAATTTCAGAAAATTCATGCTGGACGTCCCTTTTTCAGTTGATCCTGCACGTATTCGCGCAGCGCCATTTGACCCCGAACCTTGGGACCGGAGGTGTGCCGGTATTCGCTTTCCACCGCGTCGCCGTGGAGCCGTGCTTTGACGTTGTCTTTCCACAAGATTTCCATGTGGTCGCGGATTTCGCGTTGAACCGTGGCGCTGTACACCGGCACACCCACCTCCACGCGGTAATCCAGGTTCCGCGTCATGAGGTCAAACGACGCCAGGTAGCACTCTGGGGAACCGTCGTTTTCAAACCAGTACACCCTACTGTGTTCCAAGTAGCGGTCCACAATGCTGATGGCTTCAATGTTCTCCGACATTCCCTCTACTCCGGGAATCAAGCAGCAAATGCCCCGAACGATGAGCCGAATGCGCACCCCGGCTTGACTGGCTTCGTAAAGTTTTTCGCAAAAGTCGTACGAGGATAAGCTGTTGATTTTAAAGAAAAGGGATGCCTTTTTTCCAGCGCGCGCATTTTTGATTTCGCGGTCTATGCGCTGCTCTATGCCCTTGCGCGTAAACTGCGGCGAAACCAATAAATGCTTGAATTTACGCACCGTGTACGGGGCCAAAATAAAGTCAAATACATCCACCACTTCTTTGGTGATGCGTTTATCTGCAGTTAGCAAATGGTAGTCCGTGTACAATCGTGCCGTGCCCTCGTGAAAATTGCCGGTACCCACCACCGCAAAACGCTCCAACTTTTCGCCCGGAGCCTGGCGCTCCACCAATACTACTTTGGAGTGGACCTTCAAACCCGGAACACCGGAAAGCACCTCAATGCCTTCTTGGCGCATTTTCTCCGTGTAGTGGATGTTGTTTTCCTCGTCAAACCGGGCCTGCAGCTCAATGATGACGCGTACTTTTTTGCCGTTCTTGGCCGCATTGATCAACGCAGAAACCACGCGCGACTGGTCCGCCAAACGGTACAAGGTCATGTTGATGCGCGTAACGGACGGATCCATGGCCGCCTCCCGCAAGAACCGGATGATGTAGGAGAAATTGTGGTACGGTGAAAATACCAGAACATCCTTTTGGCGAACCACCTGCAAAATGGAGCGATCCAAACTCAGTTCGGGATGCCCCAACGGTTCCAACTTGGGATGCTCCAATTCCGGACCGCCCACGTTAGGGAACTTGATCAAATCTTTTTTGTTGTGGTACCTACCGCCCGGCAGCAAACTGTCTATTTCCTCGATGCGCAAATTGTGGCTCAAGTAGGCCAAAAAGTCCGGATCAATGGCGCGGTCGTAGACCAAACGAACGGGGTCGCCAATCTCCCGAACGGCCAATCCCTTCTGCACCTTTTCCAGCGTGGTTTTGGAGATGTCGTTGTCCAGATCCAATTCCGCATCGCGGGTGATTTTGACGGTGTAGGCATCTATTCGGTCCGACGGGAAAATAAAATAAGCGTATTCTAAATTGTACCGAATGACGTCGTCCAAATACATCAGGTACTGACGTCCGTATTTTGGAAGGACCACAAACCGTCCGATGAGTTCCGACGGCAACTCAATCAAAGAGTAAATAGGACGCTTACCCTCTCCTTTGGGCTGCAACAGAACGGCCAAGTAGATGGATTTGTCTTTGAGTTCCGGGAACGGCTTCCCTTCCTGCGGAAGTACAACAAAAACCGACGGACTGACTTTGTCGATGTAAAAGCGTCGAACAAAATCTTTCTGACCCTGCGTCAATTGGGTTTCGTCGATGATGGAAATGCCTTGTGCTTCCAATTCCACCATCAAATCGGCGTAAATCGCTTCCGCACGCGCCTGCTGTTGCGCCACCACGGAATTGATCTCGTGCATCAAGGCCTCAGGCTCCCAACCGCCCAGCTGCTGTTTCACCTTTTTGACCGGCAAGCGGCTCAGGCGTTGAATGCTGGCGTAGCGAACCCGGAAAAACTCGTCCAAATTGTTGGAGAAAATGCCCAAGAACCGAATGCGTTCGATGAGCGGAACACTGGAGTCCAACGCTTCCTGCAGCACCCGGCCGTTGAAACGAAGCCAACTGAGGTCGCGGTTGATGTAACGGAATTCGGCCATGGAGCAAAGGTCGGAAACCACGGCCAATAAAGAATTAACGTTCGGTTAATTTAACCCGATTCCAGTAGGTTTCCCAGGAGGTCAAATCCAAATCGGATGGAGCCTTGCCGTCTGCAGCCGCCAAGCGCTCCATGGCTTCAAAACGGCTTTGAAACTTGTTGTTGGCACGGGAGAGTGCCAAATCCGGATCCACGCCCGCATGGCGCGCGTAGTTGACCAAACTGAAGAAAACATCGCCCAATTCACTTTCCATGGCGGCGGGATCGTTTTGCGCTTCCGCATCGCGAAATTCGCCCAATTCCTCTTCCACTTTGGCCCAAACCTCGGCCTTGTGGGGCCAGTCAAAACCAACACCTTTCACTTTGTCTTGCAACCGGTTGGCCTTGATCAAGGCCGGCAAGGATTTAGGCACCCCTTCCAAAACCGACTTTTTGCCTTCTTTCAACTTGATGGCCTCCCAATTTGCTTTGACGGCGTCCGCATCGTCTGCGCGCACGTCGCCGTAAATGTGCGGGTGGCGGTGGATCAACTTGGCGGCAATGCCTTCCAACACATCAACCACATCAAACGCACCAACCTCGGAGCCCAACTTGGAGTAAAACACCAGGTGCAAAAACAAGTCCCCCAATTCCTTTTGGGTTTCCTTCAAGTCGCCTGCGGCCAGCGCATCGGCCAGCTCGTAGGTTTCCTCCACGGTCAGGTGCCGCAGGGATTCAAACGTTTGCTCCCGATCCCACGGGCATTGAGCCCGCAAGTCGTCCATGATGTCTAGGAGGCGGCCGAAGGCCGCCATCGCCTCTTCCCTACGGGCGCTCATTCAGCGGCAGCATCCGCGGCATTTCCCTCGGGAGCGGTGTCCTCAACGGCTGCCGCATCCGCTGCGGGAGCAGCCTTCTTCTTGGTAGCTTTTGCCGCTTTGGCAGGAACTGCTACCGTGGCTTCAACATTATCTGCAAAGAAACCGTGGTCCACCAAGGTGTTGAACCAGGTAACTACTTTGCGCATATCGGAACCGTAGACGCGTTCGGCATCAAAATCCGGCACGTGCTTGGCGAAAAAAGAATGCAAGGCCGCTGGATCCTGTTTGGGATGCGGTCCGTGTTGACCATCGGTTGCCGCAGCCATGGATTCAAAGATCTCCTTCAACGGACGCTCGCCGGCGTCGGTGTAAATTGCTATTTCGCCCAAGGCGCTAACCTGCTGCTGAGCGCTGATGGAAATTCTCTTGCGGTCGGCCAAACTCTCCACCACAATTCCCGTGCGGGTCTGTGCAACCAACTGATACAAACCGGGTTTTCCGGCAATGGCCAGAACGCCTTTTAACTCTTTCATGCGAACAAATTATCGTTTACGATTAGATTTTTTTTGAGCTCTTTTTTGCCATTCCGGCAGCGCTTGCCAAACAGCACTGTCCGACGCCGCCAAAAAACGCAAATCCTCCGCTTGTTTTGCCAGGGGATGTTGGGGATAAGTATCCAAAAACAAAGTGTAAGCGCGGCCTGCCAGGGCCCGATTGCCCACCACCTCGTCAAACGTCAAGGCCATGGAAAACAAAGCTAGCGCACCTTCCGGGCGATTGGCATACTGCCGATAAACAGTATCGTATTGGGCTATGGCGTACAGCGCTCGACCGGGGCGATTGCGCTCCAAGTCCGCAGCCATCAAAGCGTACCGCGGGGCCAGGGTGTCCTCGGGATTTTCTTCCGCAAAGGTTTGAAAGGTTTCCACGGCACGCGCCACCAAGGCGGTATCCTCTTCGATAGTTTCCAATTGGCGCACTTGAGCCTCCAGGGATTGCAGCTCTTCTACGGGATCGGAGCATCCGATAACCGTTCCAAACAAGGTCAGCCCCAAAAAGAATGCTTTCATCGAGCTTGAGGAAATTTCATGCGGTACCCCACTTGAATCAAGCCTTTAGCAATATTGCCCAAACGCCCCTGAAGCAAACGCTTGCGGAGCGCCGACAGACGGTCTGTAAACAGCACACCTTCGATGTGGTCGTATTCGTGTTGGAAAATACGTGCGGCCAAGCCGTCCAACTGCATTTCTTCCCACGAACCGTCCAGCAACTGGTGCTTGAAGCGCACAACAGGCTTGCGGTGCACGGTCTCGTGGACGTCCGGAATGCTCAAGCAACCTTCCTCAAAACCCCACAACGTGCCGGACTCTTCCAAAACTTCCGGATTGTAGAATGCTCGTTTGTAGGTTTTTAAGACTTCGGCTTGCGCCGCGTTGTCTTCGTCTTCCGCAAACGGACTTCCGTCCACCACAAACAGCCGAAGGCCCAGGCCTACTTGAGGGGCTGCCAAACCCACGCCGTGGGCGTTGTACATGGTTTCAAAAAGGTTTTCAACCAGTGCGGGCAGGGCCGGATCTGCCACGTCCACCGATGCGGCGCGGCGCTTTAAGACGGGGTCTCCGTAGGCTACAATGGGCAGTACCATGCCGCAAAGGTACGCTATCTTTGGCGGATGAGCATTTGGATTGGGATCGACCCGGGCGGAGCCCGAACCGGATTGGCGGAGAGCGACGCCACAGCGTCCATGGCCTTTCCGTGGACCACCGTACCCTCCCAGCAGGTAGTAGACTTATTGAAGAAAAGGCACGCCTTGGAGCCTCTGGCCGGTTTTGTGGTGGGCGCACCGCACCGGTGGGACGGAAGTCCTACGCACGGCACCCCTTTGGCAGACCAGATGGCGGCCACCTTGCAAGCAGCCTTTCCGGAACTTCCGGTTCACCGGATGTCGGAGCAATTCACCTCCAAAATTGCTTCCCGCGCCGCCCATGCGGCCGGAGCCTCCAAGCGCGTTAAAAAAGACAAAGGCCTGTTGGACGCCGCCTCGGCTTCGTTGTTGCTGCAGGATTTTCTGAGCAACAGGCCGGCCTAATCAGCGTTCTTTCGCAAGCGAAAAACGTACCTTTGTGCCATGCACTACCAATCCGCACAACCCCTCATTGAAGCTGCCTGGGAAGACCGGTCGCTCCTGTCCCAACCGGAAACCCGAACGGCCATCGAGTCCGTCATCGACGCCTTAGACTCCGGCGCACTTCGGGTTGCAGAACCGTCGAGCAACGGCTGGCAGGTCAACGATTGGGTAAAAAAAGCGGTCATCCTGTACTTCCCCATCCGCTCCATGGAAACCTTGGAAGCCGGCCCCTTGGAATTTCACGACAAAATGGCGCTCAAGCGCAAGTACGCTGATCTCAACGTACGCGTGGTTCCCCACGCAGTGGCGCGCTACGGTGCTTACCTGGCGCCTGGCGTCATTCTGATGCCCAGCTACGTGAACATCGGCGCCTACGTGGGTGCCAATACCATGGTGGATACGTGGGCGACGGTGGGATCTTGCGCGCAAATTGGATCCAACGTACACCTTTCCGGCGGCGTAGGCATTGGCGGTGTTTTGGAACCCGTTCAAGCCGCTCCCGTCGTTATTGAAGACGGTTGCTTTATTGGCTCGCGTTGCATTGTGGTGGAGGGTGTTCGCGTGGAACGCGAAGCGGTCTTGGGAGCCAACGTGGTCCTCACCGCTTCCACGCGGATCATCGACGTCACCGGCTCAGAACCGGTGGAATACAAAGGCGTGGTCCCTGCGCGCAGCGTGGTCATTCCGGGCAGTTTGCCCAAAGAGTTTGGCGCCGGTACCTACCACGTGCCGTGCGCGCTGATCATTGGCCAACGCAAGGCATCCACGGACTTGAAAACCAGTCTGAACGATGCCTTGCGCCACTACGACGTTGCCGTCTGATTCTTTTTGACTGTGCTGACCCTGCTGGTCCCAACGTTCAACGAAGCCGACTGCCTGGAGCGATGTCTGGCGTCGGCCGCGGACCTTGCTGACGAGGTCTTGGTGGTAGACTCCTTCAGTACGGACCGTACTTTGGAAATAGCCCGCACCTTTGGAGCGCGCATCCTTCAGCGGGACTACGAAAACTCCGCCTCGCAAAAAAACTGGGCCATTCCGCAAGCTGCGCATCCGTGGATTCTGCTTTTGGATGCAGACGAATGGCTCTCTCCGGGGCTGCGCGAGGAACTAGTTGCTTGGAAAAAAGCCCCCAATCCGGCCGTACACGGCTACTGGATGTATCGGGCCAATCATTTCATGGGCCAGCGCATTCGATTTTCCGGTTGGCAGAACGATAAGGTCATTCGCCTCTTTCAAAGGGACACCTGTCGGTACGAGCCCAAAAACGTACACGCAGAAATCATCCCAAACGGCCCCGTTGCCGTTCTTCGGCACCGACTGTTCCACGATACCTACAAGGGTTTGGAGCACCACCGCCTGAAATTGGACCGCTACGCAGCTTGGCAAGCCAAAGATTACCACGGCAAAACCGGGCGCATCACGCCCTTTCACACCGTACTCAAACCCGCCTACCGCTTTTTTCGTCAATTCATCCTGCAAGGGGGGATTTTGGACGGTTATCCGGGCTTTGTGGTGGCGCGATTTGGCGCCTACGCCGTACGCGCTCGCTACCGCGAATTGGCCCGATGGCGCGCGGCAAATGACGTACCTTTGCCGCCGCTTTAAAAAGATCCGTCGCCATGAAACCCGCACATCCCGAACGGTGGATAGACACTCCGGCCCTGCGCGCCGTCTCCGAAGGAGCGGATGCCTTGGGGGTAGCTGCTTACGTGGTGGGGGGGTACGTACGGGACCACTTCCTGGGCCGACGCACCGGGCACGATTTGGACGTGGTGGTTTTGGGCGACGCAGAACCGCTGGCACGCTGGGTGGCCCACAAATTGGGCGGAACCAAGGTGTCTGTCTTCAAGTCTTACGGCACGGCCCACACGAAAACGCCCCACGGAGAATTGGAGTTTGTTCGGGCCCGCAAAGAAAGCTACCGGCCGGACAGTCGCAACCCAGATGTTGCGCCCGGATCCCTGAATGACGACCAGTTGCGCCGGGACTTTACAATCAACGCCTTGGCCATTGGACTGCACGCGGCCGAACGCGGCCATTTACTGGATCCGTTCAACGGCCAGGCAGATTTGCGCCAGCGTATCTTGCGCACCCCGCTCGCCCCGGAAGCAACCTTTTCGGACGACCCCTTGCGCATGCTGCGCGCCGTTCGTTTTGCAGCACAATTGGAGTTCTCCCTTCATCCGGACGTGGAACAAGCGTTAAAAACACAGTCGGAGCGCATCTCCATCATTACGGGTGAACGCGTTCACGAGGAACTGAACAAATTGCTCCGTACGCCCAAACCTTCTTTGGGACTGGCTCCTTTGTATACTAGTGGATTGCTGGCCCACCTGCTTCCCGAAGTGGCGGCGTTGGCCGGAGTAGACGAAGTAGAAGGGCACCTGCACAAAGACAATTTCTGGCACACCTTGGAAGTGGTCGACAACGTGGCGCGTGCCTCGGACAATGTTTGGCTGCGTTGGGCGGCCTTGCTGCACGATATCGGGAAACCGGTCACCAAACGCTTCATCAAAGGCGTGGGTTGGACCTTCCACAACCACGAATTCGTGGGCGGAAAAATGGCCAAAAAACTCTTTCAACGCCTGCGCATGCCGTTGAATGAAAAAATGGACTTCGTCGTCAAAATGGTACAAATGAGCTCCCGCCCCATTGCGGTGGTATCTGAGGAAACCACCGATTCAGCGGTTCGTCGCCTGCTGTTCGACGCCGGTTCGGACATCGAGGACCTGATGCACTTGTGCGAGGCAGACATCACCACCAAAAACCCCAACAAAAAGCGCCGTTACCTGGAAAACTTTCAGCGTGTGCGCTCCAAATTGGTGGAAGTCGAGGAAAAAGACCGTCTCCGCAATTGGCAACCGCCCGTGGATGGAGCACAACTCATGGAGTGGTTCAACCTCCAACCGGGGCCGGAAATTGGAATCTTAAAAAATGCCATTCGCGAGGCAATCTTGGATGGTGAAATAGACAATACCTTTGAATCTGCTCGCGCTTTGGCCTACCGACGCGCTCTTGAACTTGGACTAACCCCCGCAATCCCCCTTTGACCATGGCAACCTTGGTTGTACGCGCCATTTTGGACACCAAAGACGACATCTTCCGCGATCTTGAATTGCCGGAAAACGCCACCCTAGAAGATGTTCACCACGCTGTGGTCGCAGCCTTTGGCATCGAACCCGGCGAAATGGCCTCTTTCTACACCACGAATGATCAGTGGGATCAGCTCCAAGAAATTCCATTGGTCGGCTTGGGCGGCGAAGCGAACGCCTTCGGCTCCACCGAAGATGATGCGCCTTTGGCTGAAATGGCAGCTCATCCGGCCGCCAGTCTATTGGGCCAACGCGGTCAGCGCCTGCTTTATGTTTACGATTTCTTGGCTTTGTGGACGTTTTTCATCGAACACGTCGGTCCTGGAAAACAAAGTGCCTTGACCGCACCTGAAGTAGTTATGTCCTACGGTACCGCCCCCAAGGAAGCCCCGGGAAAGGATTTTGGCACCGACGAAGGACGTTCCGCACGGGATCCCTTTGACGAAGACGAAGAAGAGGACGACGATGAGTTCGGCTTCAACGACGACGAATTCGACGAAAACAGCTACACCACCGAAGAATGGTGATTTACGGGGAAGGTAATACGCGCTACCCGGTGCACCGGAAGCGTCATTCCTTCTTTGAACACCACCACGTTGGCCGTACTGGCCCAAACCGTGGTGTGCAAGACCTTGCACCCCAAAGCGTCCCAAAATTCAACGCGAACCTTGGTGCGGGAAAGATTACCCAACTGGGTAGCCCGATGCAAATCCGCCCTTCGGGCCGACTTCTCCTCTTGAGTGGTGAGCACATCAGACTCCGGAAACGTCAATTCCGAAAGGGAAAATCGCTCAACGACGGGACAATTCATGGGTTCCATCTACCGAATATAGTGATTTTTTGGAACATTTCCCAATGACGAACGCTGAGATTCTGCATTTTAGCGTTCCCGGTGGAACGCCCGAACTTCCCGTGGTACACGCCGTGGTGGGCCCCACCGCCAGCGGCAAAACCGCCTGGGGAATCCAGTGGGCTCGGAAGCACCAAACGGAAATCATCAACGCCGACGCCCGTCAGGTATACGCCGAAATGCGCATTGGCGTGGCCCGGCCTTCGGAGGAGGAGCTGGGTAGCGTTCCGCACCATTTAATCGGCCACCGAAGCATCCACCAACCCTACACGGCCGCGGACTACGCGCGCGAGGCGCGCGAGGCGCTGCAGTTCGTGGTGGCCAAAACCGGCACGGCCGTAGTGGTGGGTGGCAGCGGATTGTACCTCCTCGCCGCTTTGGAGGGCTTGGACGAGGTACCGCCCACACCGCCCGAGGTACGGGCCCATTGGGAAGGGGTATTTGCGGCGGAGGGACTCCAAGGTTTGCAGCGTCGGGTAGCAGAACGAGATCCGCACTATTGGGCCACCGTGGACCAAAAAAACCCACGGCGCCTGTTGCGTGCCTTGGAGGTGATGGAGCAAACCGGGTCCACGTATTCGGAGCTGCGGCGCGGACGCGCCGGGGACCGTCCTTTTGCGGTGGTGTACCATCGATTGGTTCCGGATCGTACCGCCTTGCGGCAGCGCATCGAACGTCGTGTGGTTGCCATGGCGGAGGCCGGCTTGGTGGAGGAAGTGCGCAACCTAGAGCCCTTCCGGGAATTGCCGGCCCTCCAGACCGTGGGGTATCGGGAATTTTACCAAACCTGGGACGCCGGGGGATCGGACCAAACGGCCTTGGATTTGGTGGCCCTGCGCACCGCCCAATACGCTCGTCGCCAGGAAACTTGGTTGAACAAGTACGTGGGGAGCGCGCCAACGCGTTAATTTTGAGCAGCAAACGAGTTAGCTGCACGCCCTCCAAGCGCAAATAAAGTGAAAGGACCCCTAGACTCCCCCTATTCCGCTGTGCGAAAGCGCTGGAATCCGGCGCAGCTGCCCTGGAAAGGACCTTGGCGCTGGGCGGCGTATCCGGTGGCTGGGTTGTACGGTCTTGGGATTTTGGCGCACCGGATGTGGGTTTTTGGAACTCGCTTGCTTGAAAAACTTTTTGGCCTTGGAGCCCCACTGCCCAAAATCAAGACCCTTGGAATTGGTAATGTGCACGTAGGCGGTACCGGTAAAACCCCTTTGGCGCTGTGGCTGTTGCACGCACTGGAGGCACGCCATCCGGAAGAAAAATGGGGCTACTTGAGCCGCGGATACGGCCGGGAATCCCGGGGGTGGCAACGGGTTTGTGGGGATTCATTGCCCCAAGATTCGGGCGACGAAGCTTTGTTGGTGGCGCACCAGTCCCCAAACACCGCAGTGGGTGTTTGCGCAGACCGTCGCGAAGGGCTGTACCAACTGGAGTTACTGGGCTGCACGGGAGTGGTTCTGGACGACGTGCTCCAGCACCGACGGATTCGGCCGCAAGCCTTGGTAGTTGCTTGTCCGTGGGACCAACCTTGGGATGAGGAGGCGCTACTTCCTTTGGGCACCTTGCGTGATTTTGTGGGCAGTGTGCGCCGGGCGCAGGCCGTGGTGGTTACGGGTACTGCGGAAGGCACCACCGGGACCGATTGGAGCGAACGGGCCGCGCGCCTGCGGCGCGCGGCCTCCCTCCCCGCCTCCTGCCCCATCTACTTCACCCAGTGGAAGTACGGCGCCCTGAAGCTTTGGGACTCCACCGCCGAGGTACCGCAACCTAACCGAGTAATCTGCGTCAGCGGAATCGCCCAACCGGAACGGTTCGCACACGCTGTGGCGCAACACCATACCGTGGTTAACGAACTGCGCTTTGCGGACCACGCCACGCTCCCGCTGGAAGTCCTCTTGGAAAGCGCGGCGCAAAACAACACACCGGATTTAGTGCTCACCGCTAAAGACGCAGCCCGCATGCGCCAAACCTGGTCCCAAGGGGCACCCGCCCAGCAACTGCGTGCCGCCGGAATCCAACTCTGGATTTTGCCCGTGGAAATAGCCTTCTTGGCCGGACCCGACGGCGGAGAAGCGGAAGCATTGGCGTACCTTTGCGCCCATGTCGGACTTTCCTAACTACGAACCCGTTATCGGTCTGGAAGTGCACGTGCAATTGAGCACCGCCTCCAAGGCCTACGCATCGGATTCCACGGATTTTGGCGCCCTGCCCAACACCTTGGTCAGCCCCATTACCCTGGGCCATCCGGGCACCTTGCCCAAAGCCAATACCGCCGTGGTGGACAGCGCCGTTCAGCTGGGACTGGCTTGCGGTTGCACCATACGCGAACACAACCTGTACGCCCGCAAAAATTACTTTTACGCGGACTTGCCCAAGGGCTACCAAATCACCCAAGACACCACCCCCATTTGCACGGGGGGCGGCGTAAAAATCCGCTTGTCCGACGGTTCCGAGCGCACCATCCGCTTGACCCGAATCCACATGGAAGAGGACACCGGAAAATCCCTGCACGACCTGGACCCCTTCCACACCTTGATCGACCTCAATCGCGCCGGCGTTCCTTTGTTGGAAATTGTATCGGAAGCCGATTTTCGGTCCGGGGAAGAAGCCTATCAGTACCTCTCGGAAATTCGCAAACTGGTCCGCTACTTGGATATTTCCGACGGAAACATGGAGGAGGGTTCGTTGCGGTGCGACGTCAACATTTCCGTACGCCCGGTTGGCCAAGAGCGCTTTGGCACCAAAGTGGAAGTGAAGAATATGAACTCCTTCCGCAACGTTCAGAAAGCCATAGACTTCGAAACGGAACGCCAAATTACCGCAATCCGTAACGGCCACACCATTGCGCAAGAAACCCGCATGTTCGACGCTGCCAAAGGGGCCACCGTCCTCATGCGCACCAAGGAAGACGCCCACGACTACCGGTACTTCATCGAGCCGGATTTGCCGCCCGTGGTGGTAAATCAAGAAGCCGTTGCACGCATTCAAGCCGAACTTCCGGAGTTGCCTCAGGCGCGTTGGGAACGGTACCAAAAGGAACTTCAACTCTCGGATTACGATGCCTCTTTACTCACGGAAAATCGCGCCACCGCTGATTTCTTTGAGTCGCTGGTTCGGTCCGGGTGCACCCCAAAATCTGCTGCCAATTGGGTGATGGGGCCGGTTCGGAGCTGGCTCAACGAGCGCGCCCTGCGCGTGGAAGATTTCCCGCTCACCGTAACGGCCTTGGCCGCCCTCATTTCGTTGGTGGAAGCCGAAACCGTCAGTTACTCCGCGGCGCAACAACGCCTATTCCCCGCCCTGGTGGAGCAGCCGCATGCAGTACCGGCAGAATTGGCGCAGTCCTTGGGCATTGTGCAGCAAAAAGACGCCGGCGCCTTAGAAATTCACGTAGATGCCGTTTTGGCGGATTGGCCGGATAAAGTGGCTGAATACCGCGCCGGTAAAAAAGGACTCATCGGTTTGTTCATGGGCGAAGTCATGAAACGCTCCGGCGGATCCGCGGACCCCAAAACCACCACCGCCCTGCTCCGTTCTAAACTGGACTGATTCCCATGAAAAATACGTTTATTTGGGCCGCATCCTTCCTGGCCCTCGTCGCTGCAACGTCGGCCTGTTCCAACTCCGATGAGGTTGCGGTAGTGGGAAAAGTGGAAGGTGCAGACACCCTCTACATCAGCCGCGTCACCGCCCAAAAAGTGGTGCCCATAGACACCGTCGTCCTCACCGGAGGGTTTAAAATCAACTTGCCCACGGACAGTGGTCGAGTTGCCTTTTACAACCTGCGTTTCAACACCCAAGCCAGTGTGCGCATTGGGGTAGCCCCCGGCGACGCCCCCGTCTTGGAGATCGACGCCCGCCAGTACCTCGCCACCTACACCGTGAGCGGAAGCGCTCATTCGGAACAGCTGGCTCGACTCTATGCCCCGCTGCGCCGCGCCATGCTGGACCTGGACTCCTTGGACCAAGTCAACCAACTGTACCGAGACTCGGCCAACTACGGGGACATTGTCAACGGCCTCAACATCCTCTTTGGCCAGACCCTGGAGCGTCACCGCGGACAGTTGATTGCCGCAATGAACCAAGACACTACGTCTCTGTCCAACCTCTTCGCTTTCTACCAAGGCATTGCACAAAACAATACCCTGGTACCGGAACGGGATTTGGACCTCTTCGTAAAGACGAACGAACGCCTCAACCGTCACCACCCCGGCCACCCGTTGGTCAAACGGTTTGACCAAGACGTCAAGGCCTTGCAAACCGCTGCCGACCGCGGAAAACAAGTCGCTCGAGCAAAGGAGGTAGTAGTGCCTGGAGCCTCGTTTCCGTGGACCGCTCTCAAAGGGAAGAAACCGGACGGCAGCACCTTCCTCCCCGCTGCCGTTCAAGGAAAATCAAAGTATCTTTTGATCGACGTTTGGGCCGCTTGGTGTCCTCCGTGCCGCACCCAAAACCGAGCTTGGGCCACCCTCTACGCTAAATACGGCAGCACCTCGCTGCAAATCCTCTCCTACTCCTTGGACGGAACCCCCAACCAAGCCAATGCACAAGAAGAATGGATTTCCGCCATCCAAGCCGACGGTCTGGTGTGGCCGCACCATGTCAGCAGCCTGCAGGGTTGGGAAGACCCCCTGGTGGGCGCTTTGGGAGTTGAATCCTTGCCCTTCAGTCTGCTCGTAGATCAAAAAGGTGCCATTGTATTGCGCAATCCTTCCCCCGAAGAAGTGGCCCGCAAACTTGCAGGGAAATAGTCCACAAAACAAATCCACTACCCATATCCTATCCCCGGCTACCGCCGGGGATTTTTTTTGCACCACCCGCGCCACCCAAAACACAGCAATAACGGGCGACAAAACCAACCGCTAATGCCCCCACCTCAAGCGTACCTACCTATTGGAAGGCACACCAAACCACGGTAAGCGAATGCGCGCACTTACTTTAAAACAGCGGTCCATACACACCCAACCTTGAATGCATCTGCCTCAATGGATTGCATACGCCAAAAACAAAACGAGCCGCTTCGTTTCCGAAGCGGCTCGCTGCACATAATCGCCTAAGCGCAACTAATTACTGTACGACCAGCGACGTGCTTTGAACGCGCTCGCCTGCTTGTACGGTGAGGACGTAGTGTCCTGGGCGTACGCCCTGAACGTCCAAAGAAACCTTTTCAACGTCTGCGGCCAAGCGACCCAAACGCACTTGCTTCACCAAACGACCGTCCACGGCGCGCAAGGTCAGCACAACATCGCTCGCAGAGGCCAAATCCAAACGCACCTGAACTTTATCGGTTGCTGGGTTCGGGTAGACCTGCAAAGCATTGCGGTCCGCATTTCCTGCCGCAGGACGCTCGTTCAAGCCTACCGGACGGTTCACCGAGGTGGAACCCGTGCGGTAAAAACCACGTCCGTGGGTGGCAATGTACAACTCGCCTTCCGTCGCCTGAGATCCTGGGGTGGCGGGGTCGTACAAATCGTCGGTGCGGTACTGGCGAATGCCGAATACAGGTACGCGTCCCAAGCCGGTATTTTCTTCACTCCAAGAAGGAGTTGTTGAAATGTTGGCACACGAGTACATACCCAATTCCGTTCCCACGTAAACCGTGTTGGGGTTGGCTTTGTCAAACGTAATGCTGTAGGCCGGGGTGGCCGGAAGCGCGGAGGCACCGGAGCCCTGCTTGGGAGTAAAGCTTACACCTGTCGCTGCCAGAGCGTTGGAAGAGAAGTGCACGTACGTGCTGTTGCCGTAGTTGCCAAGCGAAACCGCCACACGATCCGTGTTGGTGGGATCCACGGCAATACCGGTCACTGCTCTGCCGTTGAAGTTGGCAATTTGCGTCACTGTCAACACTTTTTTGGAAACGGAGTCGATGTGGGCCTGAGCCTGTTTGCGTGCTGCCAATAAGTTGCTGATGCGGAAGAGGAATCCACCGTTCGTTCCCACAAATAAGTGGTTGCCATCTTTGGATATTTCCATACTCAAAGGTTCACCTTTACCGGGTAGGTGCGCAATTTGCCACCATTGTGGAGTGTTGGAAAAGTCATGCACCGTGCGGGTCATGAAAATACCGCCCAACTTCAAGCCCGTTGAAGCATCGTTGTGGGAGTTCAAGCCTACGAAGAACATGGACTGAATTTTGTCCTGAACCTTCACCACATCGCTTACGTCCAAACGACTTGGAGTGGTATACGGAATGGGCAAACCACCAATATTGGAAGACATCACAATCTTCGAACCTGCTGGGATGTACACATCGCAGGTTAAAATGACCTCCGCCAAAGGAGGATTATTGAAAGTGATTTCAAAGTAGGCGGAATCCGGGTAAAACTTGCCCGTTCCGTCGCCCGAGACATTGCCCTGTGCATCAGCGATCATCGTATATGGGCCCGCGACTACCTTAAAACCTCCAGCAATGAATTTTGCGGTAGGCTGCGGGTGGGACATTTTTCCTTTGAATACCTTTTTGATTCCGTCGCCAAAGCCCATGGAGCGAATGGACTTGATGAGCTCAAATCGAGCGGAATCAACGCTTCCTGGATCGTTGGTAGTCTCCCACAATTTGTAGGGCATGATCCAGTTGGACAGGGAGAATCCACGGCTTTCCGCCGCCGTCATGATGGGGGAATAGAAACGCTGGAACGTCTCGCCGTCGTCGTCGGACCGGCCTAAATCGCCGTTTTGGTTTTCCGCGAACATCACTTTAGGACGCAGCCAAGAAATATCGGCTTGGCCGCCGTCCGCGTAGGCGTTGTTGATCAACAAGCGCTTGCCTGCAGCGGATGAATTGCCCCGACCGTCAATGTAGGTGGTTCCGTTGTCCTGCGTTCCCCCAATCAACTTGCGATCGCGGCCCATGCCAAAGGCATAAAACTGGTAAGTACGGTAGTCGTAGTTGCGTTCGGTCCAAGTAAAACCGTGGTCCGAAGATTTGAAGATACCGCCGTCGTTTCCGATGTAAGCCACGTTCGGGTTCTTGGGATCAAACACCATCTCGTGGTTGTCCGCGTGCAAATAGAAAGGATTCGCACCTCCAAAACCGGAGGTGGTAGACGATTGGCGCCAGCCCGCAGCTTGGTTCCAATCCCACACGGTAATTCCGCCCAACCAAATTTGGTTGGGATCCTTAGGGGATACAGCAAACAAGAAGTCGTACTCACCTTGGCAACGACCGGACTGGCACATGGGATCAAAAAAAGTGCTCTTTTGACCAATCTTGGACCAAGTTGCTCCGTTGTCCGCAGAACGATACACCGCACTGAGAGCGTCTCCGCTCAACTGAGCTACATAAACAATGTCGTTGTTTTGGGGGGAAACCGCAATCCGCGTGCGGGAAGTGCGGCGGGGTAAACCGGTGGTACCGGGCGTGGGCGTGGATTTTTCAACCCAAGTCAAGCCCTCATCGTTGGAGAACATGACTTTGCCCCCGTTGGAAACCCACAAAGCGCCGCCAGACGAGATGGTCATGTCGCGAACCAAACCGGATAAAGTTGTGGTCCAGGTGAGGCCACCGTCGTTGGAGCGTTTGAATCCGCCTGTGGTTCCTGCGTAAATAACGCTGGCATTGGTGGGGTGCGCTTCCAAGCGAGCAACTGAAGTCCACTCGCCACCTGGCGTTGACGACGTCGGAACGGTTGAAGCCAAACGCGTCCACGTCAAACCGCGGTCCGTTGACTTGAACATTCCTCCGCCAATGAATGCGGGGGTAGAGGATGCTCCGCCACCACCGTAACCGATGTACGGAAATTCACCGGTGCCGTAGTACAAATCACCGTTTGCTGCCTGACAAATGGACACCACCGCCAAATTGTGTGTTGGGTCGCTCATGGATTTCCACGTAGCTCCGCCGTTGCGGGACTTGAAGAAACCACCGGAAACACTTCCTACGTAAACCACATTGCTGGAATCGCGATCCACCAGCAAAGCACGGGTACGACCGCCACCGTTGTCCGGGCCAACACTTTCCCATTCCAAGGATGCGGTTTTGCCCGCGGCCAAACGATCTGCTTGTTCTTGTGCAGCCAGAATCCACGCCGGATCCACTTCGCCCGTTACTTGGTTCGCGCGGAGCGAATGCAAATAGGCCAAAGCACCGTGGATTCCTTGCTCCACAAAAACTCCTTCACGAGGCTGATAATGAGGCACTTCCTCCTGAATCATCACAACGGCAGCTGTTCCCAAGGCAACAGTACCGACCGCGGCAGCGGCCCAACGCTTAGTAAATAGGGTCATACTAAATAACAATTTGTTCACTTGAAAGTGCGTAAATGTAAGGTAAAAACGTCAATGAATATGCTTTTCTGCGTGGTACGACGACCGAACCAACGGTCCGCTTTCTACGTGCCTGAAACCCATTTTTTTACCCGCCAAATGAAGCTCTTCAAATACCTTAGGCTCAATGAATTCAACAACCGGTAAATGCTTCGGCGAAGGCTGCAAATACTGGCCCAGAGTAACAATGTCCACGCGGGCCAAGGCCAACTCTTCCATGGTGGCCAAGACTTCTTCGACCGTTTCGCCCAAGCCCAACATGATTCCACTTTTGGTTCGGGGAACACGCCCCTCTTCCTTGAGGTAGCGTAAAACTTCCAGACTCCGGTCAAACTGCGCTTGAATGCGCACCTTACGGGTGAGACGTCGGACCGTTTCCATGTTGTGGGAAACCACTTCTGGGGCTACTTCCGCAATGCGGTCCAAAGCCTTCAGATCCCCTTTGAAATCCGGAATAAGGGTCTCCATGGTGGTTCCTGGACTCATGCGGCGAATGGCGCGAACTACTTCCGCCCAAAGGGTTGATCCACCGTCCGGCAAATCATCACGATCCACACTGGTCAAAACGGCGTGCTTGATTTTCATCAACCGAATGGATCGCGCGACGCGCTCCGGCTCGTCCCAATCCACCGCGTCCGGACGTCCGGTCGCCACGTTGCAGAAACCGCAGGATCGCGTGCAGGTGTTGCCCAAGATCATGAAGGTTGCAGTTCCTTCGCCCCAGCATTCGCCCATATTGGGGCAACGACCACTCTCGCAAATCGTGTGCAGCTTGTAGTTGTCCACCAACCCGCGAACCTTGCGGTAATTGTCGCCCGTAGGCAACTTGACACGGAGCCAATTGGGCTTGCGCACCGGTGCGGGCAAGGCCGACGGTGATTCGATTGTTCCAGGGGGAAGTACAGGTTCCATGCGTGCTACTTAAACAACGAAAGCAATCAGAAAGTTTGCGCCCAACGCTGAATCGTTTCGCCGTTGACGGAGTCGTGCGAAACGTTTGCCACGGCTTTGCCGCGAACTACCAGAATGAGTTGAGGACTCTCGTGGTGCACGCCCAACCAACGAGCTAAATCTTGGGAAAAAGCGCGTTGCACAACAACGTCAACCTCCCACAAAGGCCAAGGAAGGGGTTGGTTGGATTGCAAGGCACGTTTGGCCCAAGTACTGACCGGGCAACGCGGGCTGTGTTTATAAAGGAGAAATGTTTCTGGGGAATCCCCGGAGAGCGCGGGCCACTGGCCTTCGCTCAGAAATTCCCATGAACTCATGCCCGCACGGCAGGCGCAGTCTGCGCACTTCCGGTAAATGCTGGGCAGGGATCGTGCGAACCACAGGCGGAAGCAGCAGCGGCCAAGGCCACCAATACTGCAAAAGCAATCAAGCGCTTATTCATGGGACAGATATTTGTCCAAAAATAAGGAAATTTGCCGCTTCATGAAGTTGTTTCCCAAAGAAGTTGTTGCCGCATGGCCCTGTCTGGCCGGCTCGTGGCCCGTTTTAGACCGACTGTACCTGGAAGAAGCTGCTGGTAATGAGGTGTTTCCACCAGAAATCTTGCGTTACTCTGCGCTTACGGCAACGCCGTTTTCGTCCACCCGTGTGGTGATCTTGGGACAAGACCCCTACCACGGCCCCGGACAAGCCAACGGTTTGGCTTTTTCGGTGCACGGAACCACCCCCCTCCCCCCCTCCCTCAAAAATATTTTCCAGGAATTGCAGTCCGACTGCGGCGGTGCGGTTCGTACACAGGGTGATTTATCGGATTGGGCTGCACAAGGTGTTCTCTTGCTCAATACTGCTTGGAGCGTAGCGCCCGGTAGGCCCGGGTCCCACAGCAAATGGGGCTGGGACGAACCCGTGGACTGTCTGCTGAACGCTCTCAACCAAGGAGAAAATCGGATCGTATTCGTCGCTTGGGGAAAACCGGCACAAATGCGCTTGCGGGGAATCAACACCCACCGCCACGCCGTTTTGGCCAGCCCCCACCCCTCGCCCTTGGGCGCGTATCGAGGATTTTGGGGCAGCAAGCCGTTCAGCAAAACCAATGAGCTTTTGGCTTCGTGGGGAGCGTCGCCCATTGCTTGGAATGGCTACCTTTAAGGCATGAACGAGACGGTGTCCCTTTTGATTGCCCTGGTGGGGGCTAGCCTAGCATTGCTGAGCTTTTGGTTTCGGAAAAACGCCTCAGCCAGCGGAGGAAACGGAGCTGCGGACTACCGCCAATTGGAGACGGATTTGGCTACCCAACAGGCCTATTTGGCCAGCGAGAAACAGCGCACGGCTGAATTGACCGCAGAAGTGAGCCGATTGAACGGCGATTTGCGCCTAGCGGAAGCAGATTTGGCCCGACTGCGCGAAAAAACGGAGAATCAGGCTGCCGTTCAAGAACAAATGAAGAACGAGTTCAAGGTGCTTGCGCAAGAAGTGGTGCAGCGGGCGTCGGCTCAAGTAACTGAGCAGCTCAAGGAAGGGAATAAATCCCAACTGGATTTGGTGCTGGCCCCCTTCAATGAGCGCCTGGAGCTGTTTGCCAAACGCGTGGACGACACCCACTTGCAAGGACAAAACGAGCGCATTTCCTTGAAAACCGAACTGCAAAGACTGGTGGAGCAAAACGAAAAGCTCAACCGCGAGGCTGCTTCGCTCACCAAAGCCCTGCGCGGCGACGTCAAAATGCAGGGGAATTGGGGCGAAATGATTTTGGAACAAATGCTGGAGAAATCCGGCCTGACGAAGGGCGTGGAATACGAAGTACAGCACAGCGTCACCACCGATGACGGGAAGCGCTACCAACCCGACGTTTTGTTGCACCTTCCCGAAGGAAAGCAATTGATCATTGACTCCAAGGTGAGTTTGGTGGCGTTTGATCGGTTCGTCAACGCGGAGAACGACGACGTGCAAAAAGCCGCGCTCAAAGAACACGTACAATCCCTACGCAACCACATCAAAGGACTGGCGGAAAAGAACTACCAAGACCTCAAGAAAGGCAGCCTGGATTTTGTATTCTTGTTCGTTCCCATTGAAGGAGCCTACGCAGCCGCCCTCCAAGCGGAACCCGCATTGTACCAAGAGGCGTACGACAAAAACATTGTTTTGGTGAGTACGGCCAACTTGTGGGCTACGCTGCGAACCATTGCCATGGTGTGGCGCCAAGAAAAGCAGAACGCCAACGTGCAAGAAATCATTCGCCAAGCCTCCGCCTTGTACGACAAATTCGTGGGCTTTACGGACGATTTGCGCAAGATGGGCACCAAAATGGACGAGGCCAAAAATGTGTACATCGACGGCATGAAAAAACTGACGGACGGGCGTGGGAATTTGATCACCAGCGTAGAGAAGCTGCGCTTGCTGGGGCTCAAAAATTCCAAGGTGCAAAACCCGGCCTTACTGGACCGCGCCATGGCCCAAGAAATAGACCTCAACGAAACAACGGAACTACCCGATACGGACGCATGAACGAAGAACTAATCTACGGGATGCACCCCGTGTTGGAGGCCATTGCCGCCGGCAAAGAAATCGATCGAATTTTTGTGCAACAGGGATTGCGCGGTGCTGCCTTTCAGGAACTCTGGGGAGCCATTAAGGAGTACAACTTGGCGTTCAAGTACGTCCCCGTTGAAAAGCTGAATCGGCTGACCCGCAAGAATCACCAGGGAATTATTGCCTTTGTGTCCCAAGTGGAGTACCAACTTTTGGAAGAGATTGTTCCCATGGTGTACGACCGGGGCGAAACGCCATTGTTGCTGGCGCTGGACCGCGTGACCGATGTCCGAAATGCCGGAGCCATTGCGCGCAGCATTGAATGCGTGGGAGGGCATGCCCTGGTCATGGGGGAGAAAAACGCTGCCCCCATGAACGGGGACGCCGTCAAGGCTTCTGCCGGAGCCTTGCTCCGGTTGCCGGTGTGCCGTGAAAAATCGCTGGTTCGTGCGCTGGAGCAATTGGCCCAAGACGGACTCCAAATTGTAGGCATTACGGAAAAGGCGGCGCAAACCCTTCCGGAAATTGATTTTACCCTTCCCTCTGTTTTGGTGATGGGATCAGAGGAAGACGGTTTGTCTCCGGAGGTGATGCGTGCCTGCCACGTGCGGGCCAAAATCCCCATGATGGGCCATGTGGCTTCGCTAAACGTATCCGTAGCAGCAGGCATGGCGATGTACGAAGCGCAACGGCAGCGGATGGCACAAGGGCACGTTTGACCCTACTCCTGTCAAGGAATTAAATCTTCCATTCGGTCGGTGCCTTTCAGCATCCACCCAAAAGGTTGCATTCCAATGTTCAATTAGCCGTTAGGCCTTCAGCACTTCCTGGAGCAAGGCCATTTTGGATTCTGCGTCTGCCAATTTCTTGCGTTCGTTGTCAATGACGGCCGCCGGTGCACTGGACACAAAGCGCTCGTTGCTTAACTTGGCCTGAACGCTCTTGGCAAATCCCTGCAAGTACACCAGGTCCTTTTGCGCCTGCTCGCGCTCGGCGGCGGCATCCGCCTCCGAAACAGACAACACCACCTGAAACTCTCGGGTTCCCGCGCGTACTGGAGTGGTGCCTGTGGGGGCCTCCTCTACCGATGCGAAACGCGATAGGTTCGTGAGTTTCTGAATCAAGGCAGCACCCGCCGGTTCCGCGCCGGTGTAGTACACTTCCAAGGCTTCTTTGAATGGAACGTTCTTGTCCTTGCGCAGGGTGCGCAGCGCAGTGACCACCTCTTCCAACGACGCAAAGTCCGCGAGCAGGCTGCGGTCTGCGGTGCTTGGTGCGGGCCACTCCGCGTGGTTGATGGTGCTTCCTTGTGGACGCTCCGCCAAAACGTGGTACACTTCTTCGGTGATGAACGGCATGAACGGGTGCAGCAACACCATCAATTCTTCAAAAAACGCCACGGTTGCTGCCAACGTGCTGGCCGCAATGGGTGCTCCGTAAGCGGGCTTCACGGCCTCCAAGTACCAGGCACAAAAATCGTCCCAGACCAATTTGTAGGTGCGCATCAGCGCTTCAGAAAGGCGGTACTTGTCAAAATCGTCGTTCAGATCCGCAACGGCTTGGGCCAAAACTTGCTCAAACCAGCGCACGGCCCACTCGGAGGCAGCGTCGGCAGGCACGTCCGCCACTTCCCATCCCTTCACCAAACGCAGCGCGTTCCACACCTTGTTGGTGAAGTTTCGGCCCGTCACGCACAAATCCTCGTCAAAGGGCAAATCGTTGCCGGCGGGAGAGGTCAACAGCATGCCCATGCGCACGCCGTCGGCACTGTACTGGTCAATCAAAACCAAGGGATCCGGCGAATTGCCCAGCGATTTGGACATTTTACGACCTTGTTTGTCCCGCACAATTCCGGTGAGGTACACGTTCTCAAACGGACGCTTTCCGGTGTATTCGTATCCGGCCATGGCCATCCGAGCCACCCAAAAGAAGAGAATTTCTGGGGCGGTCACCAAGTCCTGCGTGGGGTAGTAGTACGCCATTTCGGGATTGTCCGGACGGTTGATGCCGTCGAACACGGAAATGGGCCACAGCCAGCTGGAAAACCAGGTGTCCAGGCAGTCTGCGTCTTGGCGCAAATCAGCGGCCGTAAGATTCTGATTTCCAGAGGCTGCCCGGGCCTTATCCAAAGCCTCTTCTGCGCTAAGAGCCACCACAAAATCGTTCTCGCCGGTGCCGTAGAAGTACGCGGGGATGCGGTGTCCCCACCACAGCTGGCGAGAAATGCACCAATCCTTCACGTTTTCCATCCAGTGGCGGTACGTGTTCTTGAACTTCTCGGGGATCAGTCGGATTTCGTCCGACTCCACCGCATCCAAAGCAGGCTTGGCCAATTCCGGCATGCGGATCCACCACTGCAGGGAAAGACGCGGCTCCACCACGGCCCCGGTGCGCTCGGACGTGCCCACCGAGGAAGCATACTCCTCCACCTTGGCCAACAAACCTTGGGCCTCCAAATCCGCCGCCACCTGCTTGCGCGCCGCAAAGCGATCCATTCCGGCATACTGCAGCCCGTGGGCGCTCAACGTGCCGTCTTCGTTCAATACGTCCAAGGTCTCTAGGCCGTGTTTCTGACCGATGGCAAAGTCGTTCCAATCGTGGGCGGGCGTCACCTTCAAGCAGCCGGTTCCAAAATCTGTGGTCACGTAGTCGTCCGCCACAATGGGGATCAGTCGGTCCCCCACCGGAACGCGCACGCGCTTGCCGTGCAGGTGTCGATAGCGCTCATCCTTGGGATTGACCGCAATGGCCACGTCGCCCATGATGGTTTCCGGGCGCGAGGTTGCCACCGTCAAGTAGGTCCCCGGCGCGTCTTCCAATTCGTACCGAACGTGGTACAGTTTGGCTTGGATGTCCTTGTGGATCACCTCCTCGTCGGACAACGACGTTTTGGCTTCCGGATCCCAGTGCACCATGCGCAAGCCGCGGTAGATGAATCCCTTTTCGTAGAGGTCCACGAATACTTTATAAACGCTGTCCGACCGTTCCTCGTCCAAGGTAAACGCGGTTCGATCCCAATCGCAGCTGGCCCCCAACTTCTTCAATTGGTCCAGAATGATTCCGCCGTGTTTGTGCGTCCAGTCCCAAGCGTGCTCCAGGAACGCATCGCGGGTCAAGTCCGACTTCTTAATGCCTTCTGCCCGAAGCTTTTGCACCACCTTGGCCTCCGTCGCAATGGATGCGTGATCCGTTCCCGGCACCCAGCACGCATTGAAGCCGCGCAGCCGTGCCCGACGCACCAAAACGTCTTGAATGGTGTTGTTCAGCATGTGCCCCATGTGCAGTACGCCCGTGACGTTGGGCGGAGGAATCACGATGGTATAGGCGGGCCGACCGTCCGGAACCGACTTAAAATGTTGATTCTGCAACCAGTAGGCATACCATTTTGCTTCAATGGCTTGCGGGGCGTATTTGCTGGGGAGTTCCATAGATTGCAAAAGTACGCTTTGGCATCGTTTTTGAATGCACTTGTGGATGTTGTGCCATTGTGTACATTTGTTCCGCTTTCGAAAAAATTAAAATCAAAGTCCACCATGAAAAACGTTTTCCTCACCGCTGCTTTTGCCTTGGGTTCCCTGAGCTTCGCGTTCGCTCAAAGCACGCCAGCAACCAATCCAAACGCTGCCGAAATCGCGTTTGAAAAAGAAATCGTCGACTACGGCAAAATCACCAAAGGCGCCAACGGCGAGCGTGAATTTGTGTTCAAGAATACCGGCAAGGAGCCGTTGATCATCAACAACTGCTACGGATCATGCGGTTGCACGGTTCCTGAATGGCCCCGCACCCCCATTGCTCCTGGTGCTAAGGCTTCCATTAAGGTGAAGTACGACACCCAGCGTTTGGGCGCGTTCACCAAGACCGTTACCGTTCAATCCAACGCAAAGTCTGCCACTAAGGTTTTGACCATCAAAGGCGATGTAGCCGATGCTGCTCAGCCCGTAACCACTCCCGTGAACGACAAGAGCACGGGCTCCAAGGTGAGCAAATAATCTTCTGATTTTCCGGAATTCCTTTCCGACCTTTGTACCCGCTGCCGCTCCGGCAGCGGGTTTTTTATTTAGGTTCCATGCCCAAACTCTCTGCCAAAGGCGCGGCATTGCCCGCCTCCCCCATTCGCAAATTGGTTCCTTTCGCCGAAGGCGCTGCCCAACGGGGCACGGAAGTCCTGTACCTAAACATCGGTCAGCCGGACATCCCCACCCCGCAAGTTGCCTTGGACGCGGTCTCCAACCACACCGTCAAGGTGTTGGCCTATTCGCACTCGGCGGGCTTTGAATCCTACCGACGCGGACTTTTGCAGTACTACGCGCAACACAACGTGCATTTGGAATTGGGCGACGTCATGATCACCACCGGCGGTTCAGAAGCCCTGCTCTTCGCCATGGGAACCATCTTGGACGCTGGGGACGAAATCATCATCCCAGAACCCTACTACGCCAATTATTCCAGCTTTGCGCAAAGCAGCGGCGCCGTCGTGGTGCCTGTGGCCAGCCGCATTGAAGACGGTTTTGCCCTGCCCCCCATTGCGCAAATTGAACCCCTCATCACCGATCGCACCCGCGCCCTACTCATTTGCCATCCGGGCAATCCCACCGGATACTTGTACACGCCGGAGGAATTGAATCAGCTTAAGGATTTGGTGCTGAAACACGACCTCTTTTTGATCTCCGACGAGGTCTACCGCGAGTTTGTGTACGACGGAAAAAAACACACGTCCGTCATGAGTTTGGCAGGCTTGGAAGAAAACGCCGTTTTGATCGACTCCGTTTCCAAGCGCTACTCCATGTGCGGTGCCCGCATTGGAACCTTGGCCAGCAAGAATAAGGCCTTCATGGCCACGGCCCTCAAATTTGCCCAAGCGCGTTTGAGCCCACCTACCTTCGCCCAAATTGCGTCCGAGGCTGCACTGCAGACCCCGCCCAGTTACTTTGAAGGAGTCTTAGAAGAATACACCCGCCGGCGAGACGTTTTGGTGGCGGGACTGAATCAAATCCCAGGGGTCTTCTGCCCAATGCCCTCCGGTGCTTTTTACGCCGTGGCGCAACTTCCCGTGGACAGTGCAGATCGTTTTGCGGAATGGATTCTGAGTAACTTTTCCTTTGAGGGCGCCACCGTCATGATGGCCCCAGCCTCCGGCTTCTACACAGACCCCGCCTTGGGTGCGAGACAAGTGCGTTTGGCGTACGTGTTGGAGGTGGAAAAACTGCAGCAGGCGCTGCGTGTGCTGTCAGCAGCATTGGAGGCCTACCCCGGAACCCAGCGTTGAGATGGCCTTGCACGAAGCGCTCCACGTCGATTTAAAACCGTTCAACACCTTTGGGTTGTCGTGCGTAGCGGATCGGGTGCTAACGGCTACCACGGAAGAAGACGTACGCGATGCCGTGGGCACGGTTGCGGCCAACGATTCCCTTTCGCTGGTACTGGGCGGCGGAAGCAATTTGCTCTTCACCCAGGAACGCCTGACCGGAACCGTGCTGCACATCAACCTCCGGGGGAAGCGCGTGGTGAGCGAAACGGACGACGTCGTGGTGGTGGAAGCTGCGGCCGGCGAACCTTGGCACCCTTTTGTCTTGTGGACCTTGGAGAACGGATGGGGCGGATTGGAGAACCTCTCCCTCATCCCCGGCAACGTGGGCACCACGCCCGTGCAAAATGTGGGCGCATACGGCGTAGAAACCAAAGACGTGTGCACCGAGGTTCGTTTTGTGGAGCGCGGCACCGGTGCCGTGCACACCTTTTCTGCGGCCGACTGTGCCTTTGGCTACCGCGATTCCGTATTCAAGGGCCCTTGGCGAAACCGCGCCGTAATTACCGCGGTACGCTTTCAACTGACCAAAAGAAACCACACCCTGAAGACGCACTACGGTTCCGTAGACGCTGAATTGGAGGCCGCTGGCACACCACCCTCACCACAAAGCATTTCCGACGCCGTGGTGAGCATCCGTCGGTCCAAATTACCGGATCCTTCAGAGTTGGGCAACAGTGGAAGCTTCTTCAAAAACCCAACCGTAAGCGCCGAGGACTACGAACGCCTATGTGCCCAAAAGCCAGACGCGCCCGGGTACCCGCAAGCAGATGGCCGCGTGAAGTTGGCCGCCGGGTGGTTGATTGAGCAAGCCGGCTGGAAAGGCTATCGTCGGGGCGATGCGGGCGTCCACGCCAAACAGGCCCTGGTATTGGTGAACTACGGCGGTGCCACTGGGCCGGAAATCTGGCAATTGGCCCAAGACCTAGTGGCCGACGTGCACGCAAAATTTGGCGTTACCTTGGAGCCGGAAGTCAATTTGGTTGGAGGCGGATTGTGATCCGTTTCACACCCAATCAAGCCCCGTACCGTACCTTTGCACTAGATTAAGACCGACACCTTATGGCCCTACTGAAACTTTTTGGCATTGTTGCATTCATGCTCGCGTTGGGCGGTTTGGGTATGGCCATCAAAATTTGGGGCAAAAAAGACGGGGAATTTTCCGGTACCTGTGCCAGCAACAGCCCCTTCCTCAATAAAGAAGGCGAATCCTGTGCCTTTTGCGGCGCGGCACCGTCGGAACAGTGCAAGAGCACCGAATCTGCTGCCTAACGATACGTCAGCAAACGTTTAACTTTCGGTACGGGGTTGCACCTAGGGTGTGAACCGGTATCTAGGGAATGGTTTGAAACGTTTTGACGTTGCCCTTTTCGTCGCTGTAAATTAGGAAAACGTGAAAATTCGGATGGTTGGTTGCCCACTTTTGGGCAGCGGCTTGACCCATGGCTACTAAGGCTGTGGCCACACCGTCCGCCTCTGATGCCGACGATGCCAAAACCGTAGCACTCAACACATCGGTCTGCGCTGTCCAACCGGTAAACGGATTGAGGGTATGTCCGTACTTTCTTCCTGTGCTGGGGTCCGTGCGGTATTTTCGATAATTTCCGGAAGTTGCCATGCCCCTCGATTTCAACGGAACTTGGGTTGCCGGAGTGCTGGAGCGCTTCTCTTGCGGGGCGTCCACGGCCACCTGAAAAGGCGAACCGTCGGGTTTTCCGCCCAAGGCATACAACTCCCCCCCGATCTCCACCAATGCGTGTTTTACCCCCATTTGACGGAGCACGAGCGCCACCCCATCCACGGAATGCCCCTGTGCAAAAGCATTCACATCGTACACGACCCGGCGGGATTGTTGAAGCTGCGCCACGGTAAGTGTGTCGGACTTTGCATTGCCCAAACCCAGGATAGCGTTTTTACCGGTAAATCCCCACGCTTCCGTGTACTTTCCCACCAACGGATCCATCCATCCGTCGGTCAAGATCTGCAACCGCTGCCCTTCGTCCAAGACAGCTTTCGCCAGAGGTGAAAAGGAACGTTTTGCGTCCCATTGACCGGCATTCCACAACGAAAGTTCACTTTGGGAATCCCAAAGGGATACCGCGCGGTTGTAGGATTCTAAATACCGACGCACTCGAGCGCTGACGGTGTCTGCGCCGGGCGTCTTTTCCTCAGGCCAATAGGTAATGTTGAAGGTAGTGCCTTGAGCTTCTCCGGTTAAGACAAACGGAGCTTCCTCTGGCCCCGCGCTGGACGGCGAACAGGCAACGGATACCAGCACAGCTACCGCAAAAAAAAGGCTACCCGAAGGGTAGCCTTTTTGCATTCTTGAACGATTACCCTCCGAAATCATCGAAGGCAACGTTTTCAGCCGGAACCCCAAAATCATCTACCATCTTCAAAACGGCAGCATTCATCATAGGCGGTCCGCAGAAATAGAACTCAATGTCCTCAGGGGCCTCGTGCTTGCCCAAGTAATTATCAATCAGAGCTTGGTGCACAAATCCTACAAAACCGTCACCGGCCTTATCGTCCATGCTCGTCTTGGCAACCCAATTGTCTTCCGGTAAGGGCTCAGACAACACCATGTTGAAGGTGAAGTTTGGGAACTCCTTTTCGATGTTCTGGAAGTCGTCGACGTAGAACAATTCCCGACGGGAACGACCGCCGTACCAGTAGGACACCTTACGGCCTGTCTTCAGCGTATGAAACAAGTGGAAGAGGTGGGAACGCATGGGAGCCATTCCGGCACCACCGCCAATGTAAATCATTTCCGCATCGGTTTCCTTGATGTGGAACTCGCCGTAAGGACCCGAGATAGTCACCTTGTCTCCAGGCTTCAGGTTGAAGACGTACGAGGAGCACACCCCGGGGTTGACGTCTGCCCAACCGCCTTTAGCACGATCCCACGGCGGCGTTGCAATCCGGATGTTCAACATAACGATGTTGCCCTCCGCCGGGTGGTTGGCCATGGAGTACGCGCGGAACAACGGCTCGTCGTTCTTCATCTTCAAATCCCACAACTTGAACTTATCCCACTCACTTTGGAACTCGTTAGGTTGTTTGCCCAAACGCGGATGTGCGGTGATGTCAATGTTTTTGTAATCCACTTCAATGGCAGGGACGTCGATTTGAATGTAACCACCCGCCAAGAAATCCAAATTCTCGCCTTCCGGCAATTTCACGACGAATTCCTTGATGAAGGATGCTACGTTGTAGTTGGAAACCACCTCGCATTCCCACTTCTTAATACCGAAGATTTCTTCCGGCACCTTGACAGTCATGTCTCCTTTAACCTTTACTTGGCAACCCAAACGCCAATTGTCTTGGATTTGCTTTCGGTTGAAAAATCCAGTTTCTGTTGGGAGAATTTCTCCACCGCCTTCGGTAACCTGGCATCGGCACATGCCGCACGTACCCCCACCACCGCAAGCGGATGGCAAAAAGATCTTGTTGTTGCTCAAGGTAGACAACAACGTGCTGCCGGACTCTACTTCCGAAACCTCACCGTTGATGTTCAACTTTACAGGGCCCGACGGTGACAAGCGCGCTTTTGCCTGAAGCAAAATGGTCACCAATAGAACCGTCACCAGCGTGAACACCGCCACACTGATCAAAATCGTCGAAACGGAAATTGCTAAATACATCGCTTGGCAGAAATTAAAGTTTGATGCCCATGAAGCCCATAAACGCCATGCCCATCAGACCGGTGATGATGAAGGTAATGCCCAGACCGCGCAATGGAGCGGGTACATGGCTGTATTTCAAGCGCTCGCGGATGGCGGCAATGGCTACGATGGCCAATAACCAACCCACACCGGATCCCAATCCAAAAACGGTAGCCTCGGTGATGGTGCTGTAGGCACGCTCCTGAACGAACAAGGCACCGCCCAAAATGGAGCAGTTTACGGCGATTAACGGCAAGAAAATTCCCAATGCGTTGTAGAGCGCAGGAGCAAAACGCTCCACTACCATTTCCAACAACTGCACAATTGCAGCGATGACCGCGATGAACATGATGAAGCTCAGGAAGCTCAAATCATAATTCTTCATGTCCTCGCCCAACCAAGACAAGGCACCGGGTTGCAACACCTTGGTATCCAGCAAGTAGTTAACGGGTACCGTGACACCCAAAACGAAGGTCACCGCAATACCCAAACCTAAAGCCGTTTTCACGGTCTTGGACACGGCCAAATACGAACACATGCCCAAGAAATAGGCAAAAATCATGTTTTCAATGAAAACACTCTTGATGAATAGATTGATCAATTCTCCCATGGCCGTAACTTATTTTTCGATGAGTTCTTTGTTGTACGCCCGTTGAATCCAGATGATGACAGCCACCACGATCAATGCCATTGGGGGCAACAACATCATACCGTTGTTGGCATAAAATCCACCCTCAGCAACATACCATGAGGCGGGGATGACTTGGAATCCGAATAACTGACCGGCACCCAACAATTCGCGGAAAAACGCAACTGCAATCAAAATGCCCGCATAGCCGGCACCATTACCAATTCCGTCCAAAAAGGATTTCCAAGGGGTATTGCCCAAGGCAAAGGCCTCAATGCGACCCATGATAATGCAGTTGGTAATGATCAATCCAACAAATACAGACAACTGCTTGCTGACGTCGTAAACAAAAGCCTTCAACACCTGATCCACCACAATGACCAACGCCGCTACGACCACCAGTTGCACAATGATGCGGATCCGGTTGGGAATGTAGTTGCGCAGCAAAGACGTAATCAAATTGCCAATAGCCGTTACCGCAACAACAGATAGCCCCATAACGATGGCGGGTTGCAGTTTAACCGTGATTGCCAACGCCGAACAGATACCCAAAACTTGTACCGTAACGGGATTGCTCGCGTTGAGCGGGTCGCTCAACAGCTTGCGATTCTTTTTGGAAAACAACCCTTCTTTGGGTTGCGCTTTAACTTCTGTACTCATAGCGCACTGACCGTATTGGTGTTGGACTTAAAATACTGAGCATACGGAGCCAAGCAATCTTGCAACATAGCCTGCACCCCAACGGAGGTAATGGTACCGCCGCTGATGCCGTTGACCTGGTGCTCGCCGGCAGCGTCGCCTTTGCGGACTTCAATGGAAACAAAATTGCTGCCTTCCATGAGCTTCTTTCCCTTAAATGGGTCGGTAAATACCGGCGTGGCGATTTCAGCACCCAAACCGGGTGTTTCTCCTTTGTGGCCAAAGGTTGCTCCGTACACCGTGTTACCGTCGGATTCCAAAGCAATGTAGCCCCAAATGGGTCCCCAAAGACCTTTTCCGCGAACCGGTACGATGTAGTAGGATTTGTTGTCCTTCTCCGCAATAAAGAGGGGAACTTGGCGCTCAGCAATGGGCGTGGACATGGCTTTTGCCAAATCTATTTTGAACGCTTCAACCGCCGGGGAGGATACCGGTTGGCCGTTCTGCAGAACAACTTGCTGCCGAATGGTGGCATCAAAGGCTTCCGAAGCCGCCTCGCGATCCACTTCAATCCCCAAAGACCGGAGAATATCTTGCTTCTTCTCCAATTCAATGTTTCGTTCTTGCGGAGCCTTCAAGGACAGGGCCGTGAAAGACAGAACCGCTGCCACCACCACCACCATCACGATGGAAAAGGTGTACGTATAACCGTTGCTATTGACGTTCATAACCTTAAGCTTTAACGCGCTTCAAGCGCTTTTGAATGTTGGATTCCACTACGTAATAGTCCACCAAGGGAGCAAAGACGTTCATCAACAGGATTGCGAGCATCCAGCCTTCCGGATAAGCCGGATTGAAAACCCGAATCAAGATGCCCAACAAGCCGAGCAGGAATCCGTAGATCAATTTACCGCGCTCGGTGTGCGCTGCAGAAACAGGATCTGTGGCCATGAACACTAAAGCGAAGGCGCACGATCCGTAAACCAAGTGCAGGTACCACGGCAAAGCCATGTAGTCGGCCATGGGACCGTCGGGTACGTACCCTGCGGTAGCGTTGAAGATGAGTCCCATGACCACCGCTCCCACGAGGCCGGAAAGCATAATTCTCCAGCTGCCCACTCCCGAGTAAATCAAGTATGCCGCACCGATGAGGATGGCCACCGTACTGGTCTCACCAATGGAACCGGGAATGAAGCCGAGGAAGGCATCCCATCCGCTGTACGAGGTGGTGCCGGAGGTTGCCAACTGACCCAGAGCGGTAGCTCCGGAATAGCCGTCTACTTCTGCTGCCAACTTGGCCGATTCGCCAATCCAAACTTTGTCTCCAGACATCCAGGAGGGGTAAGCGAAGAACGCAAAGGCACGCGCTGTTAAGGCCGGATTCAGTACGTTCATGCCGGTGCCGCCAAATACTTCCTTGCCAAAAAGAACGGCAAAGGCCGTTGAAACCGCAACCATCCACAAAGGAATGTCGATGGGCATGATCAACGGGATGAGCATCCCGGAAACCAAAAATCCCTCGTTTACACCGTGCTTGTTGATGAAGGCGAAGTAAATCTCAATGCTCAAGCCGGCGATGTAGGTCACGGTAATCATGGGAAGAATGCGCCACGCACCGTACATGAAGTTTTCTAGGGTCCAGAAGGCAACGTCCGACGACAGCCAACGGTAGTGCTGGTAACCGGCATTGAACATGCCAAACACCAAGGCAGGCAACAAGGCAATGATGACCGAAAACATCGTGCGCTTGAGATCGATGGAGTCGCGCACGTGGGCACCGCTGTGGGTGGTGTGTGCGGGCACGAAGAGAAAGGTCTCAATCGCGTTGTGCAGCGTGAATAGCGGACTGGTTTCCGCCGGACGCATTTTATCTACGAGGTTGTGCAAAAATTTCATGATGCTCCCTTCTATTAATTCATTTCCGAATAAACCGTATCCAAGGCTTGACGAACCAGGGACTGAAGCGGCTGCTTGGAGGTGCAAACTACCTCGCATAACGCAAAATCCTCTTCCACCACTTCGTAAGCGCCTAACTGTTCCATGCGCTCCAGGTCGCCAGCCCACATGGCCTTCAACAACTGCTGCGGGTAAATGTCAAAGGGGAAAACTTGGTCGTACTGACCCGTGATGACAAAGTTGCGCTCCTCACCGTGCATATTGGTGTCCAAATCGTAGGTTTTGGACGGCGTGAGCCAGCTGAAGAAGGTTCGGGAAAGCGAAAACTTACCGAAGCCGGGAAGCAACCAGCCCAAAAACTCCGGTTGGTCGCCTTCGGGCAAGGAAGAAACTTGGTTGGAGTAAAAATGAAGCGAACCTTCCAGGGTTTCCTTGATGCCCGTCAGTACGTTACCGCTGATGAGGCGGTAGGAGCTTCCTTTGAAGTTGGCGCCCACAAGGCTCGACATGCTTGCGCCGGGAACCACACGGCAATGCTGTGGCTGTGCAAAGCCACTACCAGACAACGAGATTACTTTCGTCAAAACGCAACGTCCGGTGAGGAACAGTTCGCCCACCGCACAAACGTCTTGAGCAGACAACGTCCACACCACTTCTCCTTTGTTTAAGGGAGAAACCTGCGCAATGTGCACGCTGGTGTTGCCCGCAGGATGGGGACCTGAGAATTGGTGTACGGATACCCCGTTCAAACCTTGAAATGCAGGGGTAGCATCACCCGCCGCAACCGACAAAACCGTCATCGGGCTCAACTTTTGCAACGCAGCAAGTCCCGCCGCAAATGCGTGCTCGCGTCCGGCCAATTGTACGGAAACCAACGGAGCGTGCGGTGCTGAAGACATGCCGTTGATGAACACCGCCTTGGGCTGGTCCGACGGATTGGCTAAAACGCCGTAGGGGCGCATCTCAAACAAGGTCCAAACCCCGGAATTGGTCAGTTTTTCCAAAACTTCCTCACGAGACAAAGTAGACGCTTCTGCAGCGCCAAAGTCCCGGTAAACAGTCTGTGACTCCGCCGCAATCTTGACGGAAAGCAACACGCGCTTTTCACCGCGAACGATTTCCACCACTTCACCACTCACGGGCGACGGGATGCGAATGCGCTCGTCGGTTTTCGAATAAAACAAACAATCACCTGCCTGAATGCGATCGCCAACCTGAACGGACAACTTGGGCTTTACGCCTTTGAAATCGGACGGTTGGATCGTTAGGACGGGAGAATGGGGGGCGTCGATGACGGTACTTGCCGGATTACCAGCAAGTTTGAGGTCATACCCTTTGCGAACGCGGTGGACTGTGGCCATGGTGAGCGATCGAGATTGAACAATTTTTCGGGTGCAAAAGTACAACGCAGACCCTCGGTACCGTTCCACATGGCACAATTTTTTCGACCTTTGAGGGACTTGCGTCACCAAATCGCCGCCAGTTCCCTCCCAATGCCTGTAAAACCTGCCTTTTGTCTACCCTTTTTGGTACTTGGATGGCTCCTTGGCCCTCAAGCCTGGGCGCAGTCCGCGTCTGACTACCGAGCAGAAGGCATGGCCACCGTTTTGGCGCATCCGGCGGGCCGCCCCAGCGAGTTGCCCGTGGTGCGCTTCAATACCCCGGGGGCGCTCAAATTTTCGTTTGACGACCTCTACCAGCGCAGCCAAGTCCTGCAGTACACCTTTGTCCTGTGTTCCCACGACTGGATCCCGTCGGACCTCCTGAGCGGCGACTACCTCGCCGGATACCTGCAGGAGCCCCTGCCCAGCGGGCAAATTGCCTTCAACACCTACGTTCCCTACACCCACTTTGAGGCATTTTTGCCAACGCCCAGCCTGCGTCCCACGCGGTCCGGCAACTACCTACTGGTGGTTTTTGAGGACGACCCCTCAACCCCCCTACTCACCCAGCGCGTGGTGTTTTACGAGGAACTCGCGAGCGTGGCCGTGGACGTGCACCGGGCCCTGACCCCCGAGACGCAGAAAACCCACCAAGAGGTTGATTTTTCCGTAGGTGTGAATCAGTACCCCGTTCCTCAGCCCTTTCAAGACGTTCGCGCCGTAGTGTACCAAAACCTGGACTTCTCCGAGCAACCCCGTTCCTTCAGCCCTCGGTTCGTGCGGAACGACCTGTTGGACTTCAACTTTGACAACGGCGAGAACCAGTTTCCAGGAGTCCACGAGTTTCGCGAATGGGACACCAAAAACACCCAGGTACCTTCCTTGTTCGTTCGACGTTTTGACTTGGTGGACGGTGTATGGAATGCCTATGTAGCCGCGGAGCCTATGCGCGGTTTGGAGCACTATCTGTTCAAGCAAGACGCGGACGGAGTGGCCCTCCCGCGCAAACAAAACGCCAACGCGAACGTGGAAGCAGACTACCTGTGGGTGGACCTGGCCCTGGACGACCTCGAAAAGACGGGACAGCGCCGCATTTTTGTGCTGGGTGCCTTCAACGGCTTTCGCCCGCGTCCGGAAGACGAGATGAAATACGACCCTGCTACCCAACAGTACCGCGGTCGGGTCCTGAGTAAACAGGGCTACTTCAACTACTGGTACGTGGAGAAGACCGACGACGGTTGGGATTATTCCGTTACCGAAGGAAACCACTGGGAAACCCAAAACACCTACACCGTACTGATTTACCACCGGGAATGGGTTCGTCGGTACGACCGCGTCATTGGCCAGGCCGTGGTGCGGTTCCCCCGCTGACTTTAGCTACCAACCGTTCTGCAGTGCACGGGGCAGGTGCAGTTCAACGTATTTTTGCCGCTCCGAAGTCAACCACCGTGCACGTACCCAACTACCCCCCACACCTGCCCTACGAAACCCAGATGGGCACCTCCTTGGAGCAGGCGTTGGAATGGCTCCGCGCAGGCGAACCGGTGGCACTGCCTACGGAAACCGTTTACGGGCTGGCCGGAAATGCCCTGGACGCCCAAGCGGTAGCCCAAATCTTTGCCGCCAAAAACCGCCCTTCCTTTGACCCCCTGCTGGTGCACGTGGACTCCGTTGACTCGGCACGGAAGTACGCGGACCTGCCGAATTGGGTGGCCTCTGCGATCGAAAAGAACGGGCCGGGCCCTTTGACATTTGTAGTTCCCAAGAAAGACTGCATCCCGGATTTGGTCACGTCTGGATTGCCCAGCGTAGGCATCCGCATCCCCAACCACCCGCTTTTTTTGGAAGTGCTGCGGCAAATTCCCTTCCCGTTGGCGGCGCCGTCGGCCAACCCGTTTGGATACATCAGCCCCACCACAGCCCAACACGTTTTGGATCAATTGTACGGCAAAATACCGTACATTCTGGATGGCGGAGCGTGTGCGATTGGCGTTGAATCAACCATCGTAGACGCCACCTTACCGGTTCCCACGGTGGTGCGCCTGGGCGGCACAACGGTTGAACGCGTGGAGGCCCTGCTGGGACGAACGGTTGAAGTGCGCACCCACAGCAGCAGCCGTCCGCAAGCTCCCGGCCTGCTGGAAAGTCACTACGCTCCGCGCATTCCCTTAATTCTGGTGGACGAGCAAGATGTGGTTGAGGTTCCGTGCGGATGGGCGGCCATTGGATACCAGAACATCGCCCATTGGATACAAGTGGACCCCAACCGATCCTGGTTGCTTACGCCCCAAAACAACGACTGCCAGGCGGCTGCGAATCTATTTGCTTTTTTGCGCGAAGCGGATTCTTCAGGCGCCCATGGCATTGTGGCCTCCCGCGCGCCGCATCATGGTTTGGGACCCGCCATCAACGACCGATTGCAACGGGCAGCCCATTTCCCCGGTTAAAATCCCGTGTTGATGCTGCAGCTTGCGCGCACGACGTGCGTTGCTGGGTACGTGACTTTGGCGCTTAACGCTTCCGAAGAACAAAATTTTGCCCCAAATACACCTTGCGGACCTGCGGGTCCTCTGCCAGATCCTCTGCCGTACCGCTCTTGAGGATTTTTCCTTCAAACATCAAGTACGTACGGTCCGTAATGGCTAGTGTTTCTTGGACGTTGTGGTCCGTAATAAGTACTCCAATGCCTTTTTCCTTGAGCTTTAGAACGATGGCCTGAATGTCTTCCACGGCGATGGGATCCACCCCGGCAAACGGTTCGTCCAGCAGAATGAACTGGGGATTGGCGGCCAAACAACGCGCAATTTCCGTGCGTCGGCGTTCGCCTCCGGAAAGCAGATCGCCACGCGTTTTGCGCAATGCGGTGAGTCCGAATTCTTCCAGCAGTTCAGCGCATCGAACGCGGTGTTGCTCCGGGGTACCCGGTTGGAATTCCAAAATGGCGAGGACGTTGTCCTCAACGGTCATTTTTCGGAAAACCGACGGTTCTTGCGCCAAGTACCCAATGCCCGCTTGAGCACGCCGGTACATGGGGGCATTCGTAAGGTCCACGTTGTCCAAGAGCACCGTGCCGGCATCCGGCCGGATCAGCCCAACCACCGTGTAAAAACTGGTGGTTTTGCCGGCGCCGTTGGGACCGAGCAACCCCACTATTTCGCCTTGCGCCACTTCAAAGGAAACACCGTGTACCACGGCCCGGCCGCGGTAGTGCTTTTCCAAATTAAGGGCGCGCAGTACTTTATTCATGGCGGGATTTTTCAACGCGTCGAACCACCAATATTCCTACCTCGTAGAGAAGCATGATGGGCACCGTGACCACCAACTGACTCAATACGTCGGGCGGTGTGATGACCGCAGAAACAAATAAAATCAGCACCAAGGCCACCCGGCGTTGTTCGGCCAAAAACGCAGCCGTAACAATGCCCATGCGACCCAAAAAGTAGAGCAAAATGGGCAATTCAAAGAGCAGCCCACAGGCCAAGGTGACGCTGGCTACCATGGACAGGTAGGAGCCGACGTCGATCATGTTTTGAATTTCCGTGGAAACGTTGTAGTTTGACAGGAACTGCACGGACAGGGGGACGATGAGGAAGTACCCAAAGGCAGCGCCGCTGAAGAACAAGGAAGAAACGGAACCCAAGAAGTAGCGCGAGGCCTTGCGCTCTTTGGCCGTGAGCCCGGGCGCCACAAAACGCCAAAGTTCCCAAACCACGTAGGGAAAAGCTACCACCATGCCCACCATAAAGCTCAACCAAATGTGGAGGGTAAATTGGCCCGCCATGGTGGTGTTGATGAGGTTGAAGGGCAAGTCCGTGATGCACAATCCGTCCAGTTGCAACTGTTCCCCCATCCAACAAAAGGCACGGTAGGTCCAAAAAGAGGGGTCTTTAGGGCCAAAGAGCACGCGGTCCACCACAAAGTCAACGGCTGCAAAGGCTCCGGCTGCAGCCACCACTACCGCCAGGGCCGCGCGCACCAAGTGCGAACGCAAGGCGCCCAAGTGGTCCATGAAGCTCATGGAGTTGTTTTCTGCTTGGGGAGGTGTAGGCATGTGCTACAAAGGTACAATCTGAATTATCTTCGGGCTCCGCAACAAATAGGGCTTGTCTTTGTTGCTCTATAATTGTACCTTTAAATAATTGCGAATCAACTTGTTTCATGCCTGACGGCTCCCCCTCAGTTCAGCACATCCTCCAAGAGGTTTTTGGATTTTCCCAGTTCCGCGGCCCACAGGAGGAGATTGTGCGGCACGTGATGGACGGCAAAGACGCCTTTGTGGTGCTGCCCACCGGAGGAGGCAAGTCCTTGTGCTACCAGCTGCCCGCATTGGCCCTTCCGGGAACTGCGATTGTGGTGTCTCCCCTGATTGCGTTGATGAAAAACCAGGTGGACGTGCTCCGCGGCACCACAGACGAGCCGGGAACAGCGCACGTTTGGAACTCCACACTCACCAAACGGGAAATGGTGGAAGTGCGGCAGGATTTACAGCGCGGCGTGACCAAGCTTTTGTACGTTGCGCCGGAATCGCTCACCAAAGAAGACAACATCGCATTTTTGCGGTCGCTCAATATTTCTTTTTACGCAATCGACGAGGCACATTGCATATCCGAGTGGGGGCACGATTTCCGTCCGGAATACCGCAACCTGCGGGCCGCCATGCAGGAGATACAGGCCAAGCCGGTCATTGCCTTGACCGCAACCGCAACCCCTAAAGTGCAGATCGACATCCTCAAAACGTTGGGCATGGAGGGCGCCACGATCTTTGCGTCGTCGTTCAACCGGCCCAATCTGCAGTACGAGATTCGCCCCAAAGTGAATGTGGAGCGCGAAATCGTAAAGCTGCTCAAACAACACGACGGCCAAAGTGCCATTGTTTATTGCCTCAGCAGGGCCAAGGTGGAGGAACTTTCGCAACAACTTCAGGTCAACGGAATTCAAGCCATCCCTTACCACGCCGGGCTGGACTCCAACACCCGTGCCAAGCACCAAGATTTGTTCCTCAACGAACATGTAAATGTGGTGGTGGCCACCATTGCGTTTGGTATGGGGATCGACAAACCGGACATTCGGCTCGTCATTCACCACGACATGCCCAAATCCCTAGAGTCTTACTACCAGGAAACCGGACGGGGTGGGCGCGACGGAGGACAGGGGCGGTGTGTGGCTTTCTATGCGTCTAAAGACATGGACAAACTGGATAAATTTTTATCCAAAAAACCAGTATCCGAGCAAGAAATTGGCAAGCAACTGCTTCTTGATGCACAGGGTTACGCAGAAACATCGCTGTGCCGGCGTCAGTACCTGCTCCATTATTTTGGAGAAAAGTACACGGAGCAAAATTGCCGTGCGTGCGACAATTGTTTATCGCCTCGAACGCGTGTGAACGTTCAGGAACACATCGAATGGGTTCTGGAGACGGTGGAGTTGGGCAGGAAGCAATTTAAGGCCCTGCAGGTAGTCAACACCCTCTTGGGTAACCTGACGGCCGTGCTCAAAACGTTCAATGCGCCAATTTTGCCTACCTGGGGCAGAGGGAGTGCTTTCTCTGCTGCGTATTGGCAAGATTTGGTGCGACAAGCCCACGTAGAAGGATTCTTGTTTAAGGACATTGAGGCGTACGGAATGCTGACCTTAACAGAGGCCGGTCGTTCTTTTTTGGACCGACCCCAGCCCGTTTGGATGGCTGAATTCAAAGAGCCCGAAGATGGGGAAAGTGAAGCATCGGGCGGGCGAACAATCGCCTTAGATCCGGTGCTGTACGCCCAGTTGAAGGATTTGACGCGGAGTTTGGCCAAAAAACACGGACTCCCCCCCTACGCGCTTTTTTCGGACCATTCGTTGAACGAAATGGCCACGGCATTCCCCTGCAGTGAGGAAGAATTGCGTTCCATCAGCGGGGTGGGCGAGCACAAAGCCCGGAAATTTGGCGCCTCCCTGGTGGTGGCTATCCGGGACTACGTTGCGGCCCATCAAATCGACCGTCCGTACGACGAAGTCATCAAGGCGGTTGGTTCTAAGAACACCCTGAAGGTGTACATCATTCAAAACATGGACCGTCGGGTACCCTTGGCGGACATTGCCCGCTCCAAGCAGCTCTCCATGAACGATTTGCTGGGAGCCTTGGAATTGATTGTGCAATCAGGAACCAAAATCAACCTGCGCTACATGCTGCAGGAGCATTTTGACGAGGACAGCCTGAACGAAGTGTTGGATTACTTCCGCGAAGATTCCGAAGACGGAGATATACCCCAAGCCGTGCGGGACTTCGACGGTGTTTATTCCGAAGAGGAGCTTCGCTTGGTCAAATTGCAGTTTCTGAGCGAAGTTGCGAGCTGACGCCCGGGTACGCTTTAAAGGCGCGCAATAGGCGCAAATCCAAATCGTCCAAGGTAGGGGCACCCAGAGATTTATCCGATCCGGAAAGGGCTCGTACCGCCAGCCATTCGCCCAAAACAGGTTCTAGAACTTCCAATAATTCAGCCTCAGCCGCGGGGGTATAGTGCATCATGCGCAGGGTTTTTCTCCTTAACGCAGCACCGGCCGCTATTCGTATACAGCCCGCTACGCCACGGCCCCTTCTGCGACCATCTGTTTGCGCATGTTGATGAGTGCATAGCGCATGCGACCCAGCGCCGTGTTGATGGAAACCCCCGTTTCGTCTGCGATTTCTTGAAAGGTCAGGTTGGCGTAAATGCGCAAGTGAACCACCTCGTGCTGTTCGGGGGGCAAGGCGTGCATCCAGCGTACGGCGTCAGCATGCCATCCCTCCTGAACGGCCTTTTCCTCCGGGTTGAGGGACTCTTCCTGGAGTTCCATCCAGAGGGGCGACTCATCTTCTAAAGACTCAGAGGAGGATTTTTTGGCCCGACGGAACGCGTCGGTTACCGCGTTTTGGGTGACGCGCGTCAACCAGCCGCCAAACTTGCCTTCGTCCTTGTAGCGGCCGTCCCGAAGCGTGTGCAGAACTTTGATCCACACCTCTTGGTACAAATCATCCGCCCAGTCGCGGTCTTTGACCTTGGACAAAAGCGTGCGGTACACCGTGGTGCGGTGGCGCTGCAGCAACAAAGAAAAAGATTGTTCGCACCCTTGGGCAGCGCGTTGGACCAACACGGAGTCGGTCGAAGCTCCTGTACTCACGATTTAATTGTTTAAAAATGAATCGAGTACAGTTGCTGAATAGGCGCTTGTGGTTGGGTGAATGAATGATTACGAAGACGAAAATAGGTTTTTTAAACGAATGCACAAGCGGTACCTTTGCATTTTCCATGAAAAACCGCGTCGTCGAAATACAAGGAGCTCGGGTGCACAACCTAAAAAACGTGCACGTCACCTTCCCCCAGCGGGCGTTGGTGGTCTTCACGGGCGTGAGCGGCTCGGGGAAGTCCTCGCTGGCCTTTGACACGTTGTATGCGGAGGGCCAGCGTCGGTACGTGGAAAGCTTGAGTGCGTACGTGAGGCAATTCATGGGACGGTTGGACAAGCCGGACGTGGACGACATCAAGGGCTTGTCTCCAGCAGTGGCCATTGAGCAAAAAGTAGCATCCCGGAATCCGCGCTCTACCGTGGGCACAGCAACGGAAATTTACGACTACCTCAAAGTTTTGTTTGCACGCATTGGGCGAACGTACAGTCCAACTACCGGTGCGGAGGTTCGGAGACACACGCCCATGGACGTTGTTCATGCCGTGGAATCGGGGGTGCCCGGAGATCGTCTGCTCCTCACCTGTCCCCTGCCCACCGGCGATCGCCCTTTGGAGGTGGCCGCACCTTTGCTGCTTCAACAAGGTTACGCACGGTTGTGGACGCCCAGCGGTGTTTGCGCTTTGGACGATTTTGAGGCTTGGGCCGGCACTTCCTGGGAGGATGCTCGTTTGGTAGTGGATCGCTTGGTGGCGGGCCCGTTGGATGAAGAGGCGCAAAGCCGCGTGGCAGAATCCGCACAAATAGCTTTTTTTGAGGGGCACGGCAACGCCTTCCTGGTGCATTCGGACGGCACCCAGACGGCTTTTTCCAGCCGATTTGAGGCGGACGGTCAAACGTTTGAAGAACCTACCCCCAACCTGTTTGCCTTCAACAACCCCGTGGGCGCCTGCCCCACGTGCGAAGGATTTGGATCCGTGCTGGGCATTGACCCCTTGCTGGTCGTACCCAATTCGCAATTGTCTGTGTACGAAGACTGTGTTGCACCTTGGAAGGGCGAGCGCATGGGCGAATGGAAGGACCAACTGCTTCTGGGAGCGCCCAAAGTGAATTTCCCTGTACACCGTCCTTACCGCGATTTAACCGACGCAGAACGCACTTTGCTCTGGAAAGGATGTGCTCATTTTCAGGGTATTGACGCTTTTTTTGCGTACGTCGAGTCGAAATCTTACAAAATTCAATACCGCGTGCTGCAAGCGCGCTACCGGGGCCGTACCGTCTGCCCTTCTTGCGGCGGAAGCCGTTTGAAACCGGAGGCCTACTTCGTGAAAATCAATGGTACCTCATTGCCGGAATTGCTTCAGTGGCCCTTAGACCGCGTGCAGCAGTGGTTTGACGCCTTGGTATTGTCCGACTCCGACCAAAAATTAGCCGAACGTTTACTTCAGGAAGTGCGGCAACGTTTGGGGTACTTGGTCAACGTAGGCCTCCCCTACCTGACGCTCTCCCGCTCATCGGCCACGCTTTCCGGCGGTGAGTCGCAGCGCATTCAATTGGCCACCGGACTGGGTAGCGCCCTGGTTGGTTCCCTCTACATTTTGGACGAGCCCAGCATTGGACTGCATCCGCAAGACAGCGAAAAGCTCTTGGGCGTGGTGCAAGCCCTCCGCGACGCCGGAAATACGGTGGTGGTGGTGGAGCACGACGACTTATTCATGGAGCGCGCCGATTGGCTGGTGGACTTGGGCCCCAACGCGGGTTCCTTGGGCGGTGAAGTGGTCTATTCCGGACCTCCCGCCGGCGTGGTTTCCGCAGCACGAAGTTTGACGGGCGATTACCTAACCGGAAGACGGCTGGTGCAGCGCCCCAACCGACGCGAACCGTCGGGCTTTCTTAACTTGATCGGCGCCCGCGAGAACAATTTGAAGGATGTTTCCGTGGATTTGCCGTTGGGCTGCTTGTTGGTGGTTGCCGGCGTCAGCGGTTCCGGAAAGAGTACCTTGATTCGGAAGATTGCGGTCCCGGCCGTGGAGAAAAAATTGACTGGATTCGGGGACAAACCGGGCCAATTCGACTCCATCGACGGCGATTTTCGGCAAATTCACAGCATTGAATTCATTGATCAAAACCCCATAGGCAAGTCCAGTCGGTCCAACCCCGTCACCTACCTCAAGGCCTACGACGACATCCGAAATTTGTACGCCGGTCAAAAATTGGCCGAGCTCCGCGGGTTTAAGCCCAAGCACTTTTCATTCAACACGGAGGGCGGAAGGTGCGAAGTGTGCAAGGGAGACGGCCGTCTGACCATTGAGATGCAGTTCATGGCCGATGTTCATCTGGAGTGCGAGGCCTGCGGCGGCAAGCGTTTCATTGAAGACGTTTTGGAGGTAGAATTCCATGGTAATAACATCAACGACATCCTCACGATGACCGTGGACGATGCACGTGCGTTTTTCTCCGACAACGGCCAGCAGAGAATAGCCGCGAAACTTCAGCCTTTGGTGGAAGTGGGATTGGGTTACGTGCAGTTGGGGCAACCCAGCAGCACGCTTTCTGGCGGCGAGGCGCAACGCGTCAAGCTGGCTTCCTTTTTAGCACGCGGAGCTACCGCTGAGAAGGGTTTATTTGTATTCGATGAACCCACCACCGGTCTGCATCTGGACGATGTACAAAAGTTGCTGGTGGCCATGGACCGCCTTTTAGAATTGGGCCATTCCATTTGGGTGGTGGAACACCACCCGGCTTTCATGGAACAGGCAGACTGGCTGGTGGAATTGGGTCCGGTTGGAGGAGACCGTGGGGGTGAGCTGATCTATTCAGGACCGCCCGCCGGAATTCTTCAAGAAACCCATTCGCCGACGGGTGCTTTTTTGCGAAGCAAATCCGCAAAAAAACGATAACGCATCTGAAAATTAAAAATTTAACAAGTGGTAAGCGTAGAAAGTACCATTTGTTACGCGGCAGACCTTAACTTTGGGGTAACCTTGGTGCTTCGGCACGAGGTTATTGGTTTGGTGTGAGGCCGGGGCATGTCCCCGGCCTTTGCATTTAGTGTTGTTCCAATCTTCTGATTATGCCTTTTTGGCGCGCTGCTGGCGATCCACCTCGTACAGCAAAACGGCTGCGCTGACGCTGACGTTTAGGGAGTCTACCAGGCCACGCATGGGGATTTTAACCCGCAAAGAGTCTTTCTGGTTCCAATCGGGCGCCAACCCCCTATCTTCCGGCCCGACCACCACCGCCACCGGCCCGCTCAAGGACGCCTGCGTGTGCTCTTGAGTTGCATCCAGATGACCCAAAACTGGAGTTATCCCTTGCTCTTGAAGCCAAGATCGGGCTTCTGAGGCACTACAAACGGCGAGCGGAACATGAAACAATCCACCCAAACTGTTGCGGGCAACTTGCGGATTCCAGGGGTCGCAAACGGGGTCCACCACCAAAACGGCATCCACGCCAACGGCGTCTGCAGTACGGAGCAAGGCACCCAAATTGCCCGGTTTCTCCGTCTCTACAGCAACCAATACCAATCCGCGTTGGGGAGAAGGCAGTTGTGCTAAAGTTGCTTGTGGTGCCTCAAAAACGGCTAAAACATTGTCTACACCGTCCCGAATCGCCAACTTCTCCCAGGCGGGGCCGCCCAATTCCACCAAAACGCGTCCGGAAATCCCCCACTGCTGCTGCAGGGTTTGAGAGCTTGGCGTGGAGCCGGCGTGAACCGCCACGTGTCGCGGAATCCAGCCGCTGCGCAGCGCACGTTCCACTTCGCGGAGACCTTCCACCACCACCACACCGGCCTTGCGCCGGTCGTTGGCTTTGGATTGCCACCGAACCCACTCTTTAATCAGGGGATTGGCGGAAGAGTCGATGCGCTTGATTTCCATGGATTTCGTTCTGAATTTAGTGCTCCGGGGAATGCGTTGGGGACGTTCCGCATTTAACCACCAATGCGTTTGGTGCGGAAACCCCATTTTTTTAATTGGGCCTCCACGGCGGTTCGCACGTCCCCTTGAAGCAAAGCCCAGGTTCCGTCCAAGGAACCGCCTACACCGCAGTGGGTCTTGAGTTTTTTAACCCACTGGGCGGCCGCTTCGCTGCCGCCTTCGGCGGTTTCTAGGTCCACAAACTCCAAGGTGGTCACGGTTTTGCCCGCGCGGCCCTTTTTTTCGAATCCGATGTGCACCCATCCGCGCAAGGCGTCGCCCTCCGCATTCGGTTCCTCATCCGAACCTCCTGCGGAAGTTGGATCCGGAGTGTAGCCCCCCAATGCTTGGGACAAGGCAGCTGCAAAAGGATTATCTGCGGAAGGACCGCTGCTCAAAATGGTTTTTTTTGCCATTTTAACAAGGTTTTAACCGGACTTTTTTTCCGTGCATTCGCTCCTGCGCCGCCTCTACCAACGGCAGATAAACGTCGTAGTACTGCTTGGCTACGTTCTCAATGGCAAATTCGCTGGCCCGCAATCGGGCAGCTGCTGCAAAACGCGCAGCCAATGCAGGGTCGGTTAGAATGCGGACAGACTGCTCTGCCATTGCAGCAACGTCGCCCACCGGTGCGGTCAAACCGGTTACCCCATTTTGCACCACTTCGCAAATGCCTCCAGCTTGGGAGGCCACCACCGGCAACCCTGCGGCCATGGCTTCCAGTGCTGCCAGGCCAAAGCTCTCCATTTCCGACGGCAGCAAAAAAAGGTCGGCCTGAACCAGAATCTGCTCCACGTCCACCATTTTGCCCAAAAAGACCACGTCTTTTTCAATGCCCAATTCCCGAACCCGATTTTCTGCCGGCTCCCGCTCGGGGCCGTCGCCCACCATCACGAGTTTGCACCGCACTTGGGCGTGGACGCGGGCAAAAATCTCAACCACGTCGGCAATGCGTTTTACTTTTCGGAAGTTGCTGACGTGTACCACGATTTTTTGATCTGCAGGCGCTAAATGGGCCCGAAGGGCAGCGTCGGGCAGACCGTATCGCTCCATTTCCACAAAGTTGGGAATGACCTGAATGGTTCGCTTGATTCCAAACAAATCGATGGTTTCCCGGCGAAGACTTTCCGAAACGGCGGTAACCGCGTCCGAGTGCTCAATGCTAAACGTTACGGCAGGAGAATAGGAAGGGTTGCGACCCACCAACGTGATGTCCGTTCCGTGCAAGGTGGTCACCACCGGAATGTGGATGCCGCGGTCTGCTAAAATTTGTTTCGCCATGTACGCTGCATAAGCGTGCGGTATGGCGTAGTGCACGTGCAGCAAGTCCAGTTGCTCACGAACCACGGTATCCACCATTTTGCTGGACAACGCCAACTCGTACGGCTGGTACTGAAATAAGGGGTAATCGTGCACGTTGACCTCGTGGTAGAAAATGTTGCCTTGCAGCATATCCAAGCGCACCGGCTGGCTGTAGGTAATGAAATGAACCTCGCACCCTTGGCGTGCCATCCAAGACCCCAACTCCGTCGCTACTACGCCACTTCCCCCAAAGGTGGGGTAACAAACGATGCCTATTTTCATGGATTTTTTTTGGTTTTTCCCGACCCCGTTTGTTTTCCGTCCAAATCGAACGACTCCCAACGAACGGAAAGATTATCCTCAAACCATTCGTTTTTTTCCAGAACTCCGTTGTCGTAAAAATACTGCGCCCTCCCCTGTTTTTTACCCGCAACATAAGGGTACTGTGCCATGGGGTTGCCGTTATCGTAAAACCAGGTGGAAATCCCACTCAATACGCCGTGCTCGTACGTGCGCTGTTCTTTAGGTTTTCCGTTGCCGTAAAAGGTGGTCACGGTGCCGTGCCACTGGCCGGCCCTGTAGTGTGCGTGCTGCACCCACTGCCCGGAGTGGTCCAGCAAAAGTTCAGCGCTGTCCAGCAAACCGTCCCGGTAGTACCGAACCGCCAGCAATTGTCCACTGGGACTCCATTCCAAAGAGGGGCCGTTCAACCGATCGTCTGCATAATTATCCCACTGACGCGGAAGTCCATTCGGGTAAGAAACGATCCACAAACCTTGGCGGTGCATTTCCGCGTCGTACCGGTTGTACCCCAAAGGTTGCTTCGGCTCCAAAGACTGAGGCACGGTGTCCCCGAGTGTACAAAACACTTCGGCATTCTTACGGGACGCTGCGTGGGCCGACGGTACCAGGCCCCAAAGCAAGGCGACGCACCCCGTTTTCAGGAGCCCAAAAAAGGCGCGGCGGAGGGCACGGCTCATGGTTGAATGTGGTCTTGAATTACTTGTTGAATACGCGTCCGTATGTTCATCGACGACAACTTTTTATTGGTTGCGCTGGGATGGATTCGGTTGGACAAGAAAACGTAGACCGTTTGGGTTTTGGGGTCGGCCCAAGCAAAGGTTCCGGTGAAACCGGTGTGGCCAAAGCTCTCCAAGGAGACGCATCCGCAGGTGGGTCCTTCTCCGTCTGCGGGACGTTTGTCAAACCCAATGCCGCGTCGGTTGGTGGGGCAGTAAAAACACGACGTGTAGGCACGCACGTCCTCGTCGGAGAAAATTCTTCCGGAACCAACTTCGCCGCGGGACAAAAATAATTCCATGGCCGCGGCCACCCCCTCCGCGGTGCCAAAAATGCCTGCATGCCCCGCAACGCCGCCCATCAGCGCGGCTCCGGGGTCGTGCACCGTTCCGCGCAACTCGCCCCGACGGTAGTCTTTAACTTGCTCCGTGGGCGCCGTCCGGGCCCGGAAAGCCGCTGACGTTCCCAGCAACGGACCGTATACCAGCGATTCAATTTCGGCCGGTTCCCAAACCTGTTCGCGCACAAACTGCTGCAAAGGCACGCCCGATTTTCGTTCCAGAAAACGTTGAAAAAGATAGTAACCTAAATCTGAATACAAATACGTTTTTGGCCCCAACGGGATGCGTGCAATGCGGGCCACAGCAGTATCTGGCCAGGTATTGCGCACCCACAAAGAGTCCGTTGCTTGCCGGGTGTGTACGTCGGTTCGAACGTTAGACAGCCAGTACGGATCCGGAGCGCCGTTCAGCAAAACGTGTTGATCAAAGGGCCAGCCGGCCGGGAGGCCGGCTTGGTGCGTCAGCACCTCCACGGCGCGTGCAGCACCCAACGGGGTGTTTTTGAGCTCCGGCAAAAGCGCGTCCATTCGGTCTTCCGGACGGAACCAACCCTGCCGATCCGCCACCAATAAAGCACTGACGGTGCCCAGTATTTTGGTGAGTGAGGCCACATCGTAGACGGTCTTCGGGGTCACCTCGGCGGACGCATCGCGGTAGTCCAAGGTTCCGTAGCCTTTGCTCACCGCAATTTTGCCGTTGCGGACCACCACCACTTGGCAGCCGGGATAGGCCATGGCTTTAATTCCTTCCTCCGCAATTTGATCGATGGCTTGCTCCAACCCGGGCCGGAAGCCGGCCTGCTCCGGTGTGGACGGAACGGTGCGGCCGCGCGCGGGGATCGGCTGCGCCGACCCCGCGCGCTGGCCCAACCCCAAATCCACGGGCAACACTCCCGTTGCGGAGCGCTCGCCGCGCAAAAAAGCCCGAACGGCCTGGGTGGCCGCCGGATGGTTTTGGTACGCCACCAACACCGCTTGAGCGCCCGCAAAATTCTGATTGCGAATGCCGTACGGACTTCCGTAATGCACCACTACCACCCCCTGTGGCGCCAAACGTTGTACCAATGCGGCAAATCCATCCGGAACCCCGGCACTCTTCCAAGGACTGTCGTTGGACGTTCGGTGCTCCAAAACCACCGGTTGCCCGTTTGTGGCACGAACCAACTGCTCCATTCGTTCTGCCGTCAACGTCCCGTTGTGCACAAGCACGCTGCCTTCGGGATTGGAGACTACATCCGCTTTATTGCCTATTTGAAGCACGGCAACCTCGGCCGACGCCCAGATACCGGAACGAACGTCAAACGAAGGTTGTGCGCGGGCAACGGTCAGGGCGCGCGCAAATACCTCGGCCGTCAACGCCTGAGCTTGCGCATCGTTGAGGTCCCGCTCCAGCCCGGCGCGCACCGGTGCCGAATATCCCGCTGCTCGTTGGGGTGCCACCACCAAATGGTACTTGGCCATCAAAATGCGCTCCACGGATTCCTCTAGGCGTTGGCGTAGGGAACGGTCTTTTTGGACGGCGGCCAAAAGGTGGGCGGCTGCCTTGGGAAAATCCTCGGAAAAAAGCAAAACGTCGTTGCCGGCCCGGAGGGCCAATTCTTCCAGCGGCCCCGTAGGCGCACCGTCCGCCGCGCCCCGCATGTTGAGGGCGTCGGTAAATACCAAACCGGAATAGCCCAACTCCTTGCGAAGCAAGCCGTTGACCACGAGAGGCGAGAGCGAGGACGATCGGCCCGACGGATCCAAAGCCGGGACGTTCAGGTGCGCCACCATCACGCTTCCCGCAAACGGCAACAGCTCGCGGTACGGACGCAATTCAACCGAATCCAGCGCCGCGCGGTTGCGCGCCACCGTGGGCAGGGTTTTGTGCGAGTCTGAATCCGTATCGCCGTGGCCCGGAAAATGCTTGACGCAGTCCATCGCGCCCGCATCTTGTTGTCCTTTCAAATAACCGTGGGCCATGGGCACCACAGAGCCGATTTCTTGGCCAAACGAGCGCTGACCGATGATGGGATTGGCCGGATTGGTGTTGACGTCCAGTACGGGACCGAAGTTAATGTGGACGCCCAAGCGCCGCGCGTGCCGTCCGATGGTTTGTCCGTAGGCGTAGGCCAGGGAAGAGTCCTGGGTTGCTCCCAAGGTCATGGGCCACGGAAGCCGGGTGGTGGAATCCAAACGCATGCCCAAATCCCACTCCGCGTCCATGGCCACGAGCAAAGGGATTTTTGCTGCGGATTGCAGTTTTTGATTCAAGGCAAACTGCCTGCCGGGCCCACCCTGCATGAAGATGACGCCACCCAAATGGTGTTCTCTAACGTACCGTTCCAACAACGCCGCGTGTTCCGATCCTTTGTTGGAATAGGCAGCCACCATAAAGAGTTGGCCAACCTTTTCTGCGTCGGTCAGGGACGCCAATTGTTTTTGCGCGTACAAACGGGACTCAGGCGTGTCGTACACCCAAGGGGCGGGCTTTTGTGCTTGGCAACTCAACGCACTCAAAAACAGCAAGAACCCGGAGGCAAATCGAAGAGAGGAAATCATCCCGAAAAGTAGGGTGAAATCATGCTATCTTTGAGGTCAATGCTGCTAAAATCATGGGAATTTTAAACGGTTCGTTCTTTCGGGTACGCAAACCCCGTGGATTTCAGTACCAACCGCGCTTCTACGACGAGCGTAAAGAGCGGTTGGAACGCTTGCGCGGCGGCCAATTGGACGCGGAAAATGAGCGCCGAGCACGCCTTCGTGACGCCTGGAAATCCAAGCGCACGGCACAGCCCCTGTCTGGCCGCACCCTGTACCGTTTGGTTTTAGGTGCACTGCTCGTGTGGGCGTTCATACAATACGTCTCGGGCCAATGATCCAACTCCTGCCGGAACACGTCGCCAACCAAATTGCGGCCGGTGAGGTCGTGCAGCGACCGGCCTCCGTGGTCAAGGAATTGGTGGAAAATGCTTTAGACGCCGGCGCTACGCGCATTGGCCTTTCTGTAGTGGACGCCGGGCGCACGACGCTGTCGTTTACGGACAACGGTCAAGGCATTGCCGCTTCCCAGGTTCAACTTGCGTTTGCACGCCACGCCACCAGCAAGTTGCGCGAGGCCGACGACTTGTTTCAATTGACCACCATGGGCTTCCGGGGCGAAGCACTTGCCTCCATTGCAGCGGTATCCCGCGTGGAATGCACCACCCGGACGTCGGACGCAGCTTTGGCCACGCATTTGGTGCTGGAAGGCGGCCGCCAAGTGCTGTGCGAGGAACGTCCGGCCCCCGTGGGCACCCATTTGGTGGTACGCAATTTATTTTTCAACGTGCCCGCGCGTCGGCAGTTTTTGAAAACCGACGCCGTAGAATGGAAGGCCATCTTGGATGCCTTTGTGGGGTTGGCGCTGGCGCATCCGCACGTAGCCTTTACCCTGGAACACAACGGGCGCGAAGAATTTCACTTGGAATCGGAAAACGACCGTTCCCGCCTCTTGCACGTGTTGGGCAAGAAAACCAACGAACGCGTGGTGCCGGTGGCGGAAAAGACGGACGTGGTGGAAATCAACGGCTTCATTTTTAGGCCCGAACACGCCCGCAAAACGCGCGGAGACCAGCACTGGTTTGTGAACCGTCGGACCGTGCGCAGCCCCTACCTGCACCGCGCCGTACAGGACGCCTTTGACGGCTTGGTCCCCGAGGGCAACCACCCCGCCTACGTGCTGCATTTGACGGTGGACCCTGCCCGGATTGACGTGAATGTGCATCCGGCCAAAACCGAAATCAAATTCGAGGACGAACGCGCCGTGTACGCCGTGGTGCGCTCCGCTGTGAAACACGCCCTGGGCCAGCACCAGGTGGCGCCCGCACTGGATTTTGAATCCATGCAGGCCTTCCAAACACCTCCCCTGCAGCCCAATGCCCCGCGTCCATTGCCGCCCGCGTTGGACATCAACCCCAACTTCAATCCATTTGCCCCCGCCAACGGGGGAACGGATGGAACCCACCCGCGTTCGTTCGCAGCACACGCTCCCAATACCGGTTACCGCACCACGGCTCATCCAGAACGCCAGTGGTCTTGGGAGGAAGCCGCCGCACCGGATCCCTACGCCCCCGGTGAACCCGGAACGCCGTCTTTTGCGCCGGCACAGACCCTGCAAAACGGAGCATCCGAATGGGTGACCCCCTGGAAAGACCCCTACCTCATGGCCCTTTCCGAAGAGGGATTGGCCGTGCTCCATTTGCCGCGCGTGCAGCAGGTCTTGGCCTACGAATCGCTCCTGCGCGCCTGGGGCGGAGCGACGTCGGCCAGCCAACAACTGCTGTTTCCGTTGGAATTGCCGCTGAGCCCCTCAGATAAAAATTCACTGGACGCACAAGCCCCAACACTCCGCGCCTTGGGCTTTGCCTGGGAGTGGACCGCAGACGGTCTCTCGCTGACGGGATTGCCGGCCGTTCTTCCCGCGGAAGGTGCGGAGTCTGCCCTGTTGGATTTTTTGCGCACGGACACGGGCGATCAGCCGGACCCCGCACAAGGCGCCCTGTGGCAGCTGGCCCACCACACCCGCGGCGCCAGACCCACGCAACTGCGTGCGGAAGAACAAATGCTGCTGGTGGAACGCTGGCGCCAATGCCACCACCGCTGGCACGACCCCTCCGGCCGCGCCGTGGCCCTTTTGCTGGACGCCCCGACCCTGGACCATCAATTCAACTAAGAGCATGTACCGACCCACCACCTTCTCCCTACTCCCCCCCGTGGTTAAAAACCTGTTGATCCTCAACGGTCTTTTTTTCTTGGGTACCGTCGTTTTGGAATCCCGCGGTTTGGACCTGGTGGGAATGCTGGGCCTGTTTTTTCCCGCCTCGCCCTTTTTTGAGCCGTACCAGCTGTTTTCCCACCTGTTCATGCACGGCTCCTTCGGCCACCTATTCTCCAATATGCTGGCATTGTGGATGTTTGGCACCCCCATGGAAAACCTGTGGGGACCCAAGCGCTTTTTGACCTACTACCTCATCACCGGGCTGGGCGCGGCCGCTTGCCACTTGGGCGTCATGGCGTGGGACTACTACCAGGTGTTGCCCTTCGCCGAACTGGGCGACGGGGAGGCCATTGCCTACCTGAATCAACTCTTCGAGAGCCCCACGGTGGGAGCGTCCGGAGCTGTTTTTGGCTTACTGCTGGCCTACGGCATGACCTTCCCCAACCAAGAAATCTACGTGTACTTTTTGCTGCCCATCAAAGCCAAGTACTTCGTGGCCATTTACGGTTTGTTTGAGTTGTTCTCCGGGCTCTCCAACACCGGTTCCAACATCGCCCACTTTGCCCACTTGGGCGGCATGCTTTTTGGTTTCTTGTTGATCAAGCGCTGGCGAAGCAACGCCTATCGGTTTTAAATCCTGACGTTTCAACCACTCCCCGCTAAGAATCGACCTCCGTGAACTTCGCCGCCTCCGTCCGACGCCGTTTGGCTTCCTCCAGCGGGACCGACTTGCTCCTGGGTACGTTGGTGACTTTGGTGGCGGTTCAGTACGTTCTGATCGCTGCAGACCGCATCTCCGGCAGCAACCTTTCGCTGGGCTGGCAAAGCCTTTGGGCCTTGGGCGCGGAAGACGTTTGGAAGCCCTGGAAGTGGTTTTCCTATGCTTTTTTGCACGCGGACCTCTACCACGCACTGTGGAACCTGCTGATTCTCCATTTTGTGGGGCATGCTTGGGAAGACCGACGCGGCCACCGTTCTCCCTGGATTTTGTTTCTGGCGGGTGCTGCGGCCGGAGCCTTTGCGTTTTTGGCCTTGAGCGCAACAGATGGCCCTCTCCACCAACTGGTGGGAGCCTCTGCGGGAACTACCGCCGTGTTGGGTGCCTTAACCGTTCGTCAACCCCGCTTCCAAACCAAACTGGCCTTTTGGTGGGTACCACTTTACGCCCTTTCTGCTTTGATGCTGGCGGTGGACCTGGCTTTTGCCGTGGGCTACGATTTATCTGCCTGGGCGCACCTCTCTGGTTTTGCATTGGGTGCCGGAGGACAGGTGTTGGGACTTTGGATCGTATCGTTGAACGGATTCAAACGCCCCCGAACCTCCCCCCACCTGCGCTTGGTGCCGGGAGAGCAAAAAAACACCCACAACGTCTTGGAAGGCCTCCGAGACCCCGAGGCGCGCTTGAATGCCGTCTTGGACAAAATCAGCCGCGACGGCGTGGAATCGCTTTCTGCGGAAGAACGTGCGTATTTGGAAAAAATTCAAAAATGAATCCGTCGCGCACAACCCGCCGAATGCCCCGTGGGGTACATGCCGTAGTGCTGCTGGTGCACCTGGGGTGGACGTTGCTGACGGTCCCCAGCGCACTGGCGTTCTATCTATCCCCGGAGCGCTGGAATTCCCTTGGTTTTTTTGCCTTGATTGCACCGGGCCTGGCCCTGGGGCATGCTTTCCTGCTCCTGTACTGGACTACCCAATTGCGTCGATGGGCCCTGATTTCGGCCGTTGCCTTGGCTCTTACCTATCCGCAATGGCGCGGCACCTTGAACCTTTCGTTGGAACAATCTACGGAGCAGCCCTTGTGGCGGGTTGCCTCCTGGAACGTACACGGCTGGCGCAACGCCTCTTGGACCAACCTGGATTCAACCGCACGCCTCATGGTGCAGCACGTGGAGAAAATAGACCCCTTGGTTTTGGCCCTCCAAGAACACCGAAAATCCATTCATCCCTTGCTCGCCCCCCATTGGCCCTACGCTCACCACGAACCGGACCAAAGCGGATTGGCGATTTACTCCAAAAAGCCGTTTGGCCGGAAGGGGTACGTGCCGTTTGACGCTCCCTACCGGGGGCACGAGGGCTTTCTTTGGGCGGATTGTGCCCTGCCGGCAGGCGATACGGTACGACTGATCAACGTGCACCTGGTCACTACCACCTTCGTACCCGAGCGCTACGAAACCTTGGATCCGGACGTTCCAGCGGAGCCCAGCAATCAGTGGGTTCGGGAGGGATCAGACATAGCGGTGCGCCTGGGACGAGCCTCGGCACGAAGGGCCATGCAGGTGCAGCAAGTGGCTGATTTTGCGGCCAACAGCCCCCATCCGGTGGTGTGGTGCGGAGACTTCAACGACACCCCGTCCTCTTTTACCTACCGAACGGCTACCCAAAATACACAGGATGCCTTTTTGCAGGCCGGTAAAGGGTTTGGAAACACGTACACCAAGTTGGCCTTGGTTCCGCTGCGCATTGACCACATTTTGGTTCAAACGCCGTGGCACGCCGTAGGGTACGCTGTTTGGAAACAACCGTTCAGCGACCACCACCCGGTGGCCGTTGATTTTGCCACCGCGGACACCTTGGGGGCGACGTCGGTAGAAACCCGCTGAGGGGAGGGCAATGGATGCACGGCCGGTTTACCCCGCGCGCGATCCTGTTTTTTGAACCCGACGCAAGTCTAAGGTAAACAGCGGATGGCGCGGCAAGCCCTGCACGCTGCGGGGTATGGCCCGCACCGACACGTCGTACCACAAGGGGATCACGGGCAACTGATCGTGGATTTGCTGGTCCAAGGCGGCCATTTGCGCGGCGCGCTCTTGGGGGTCTTGAACGCGCAACGCCGCGTCAAGGGCAGCGTCGAATCCGGACAAGCGGGTGCGGGTGTAGTTGGGACCCCGCGGCGTCCACTTGCGCGAATCAAACAAGGATAAATAATTCTCTGCGTCCGGGTAATCCGCAATCCAAGAGGCCTTGAACAGAGCCAAGCCCGCTTGGGATTTGGATTCGCGAAAGGATGCGGCAGGAAGTACCTCCACCCGGACGGGCAACCCTAAGGCAGACCACTGCCCTTGGATGAATTCGCACACGTCGCGGCCGGACTCTGTAGTGCTCAAAACCAGCGGACCGCCCGGAGCCACCCAGCCGGAGGCATCCAAACAGCCGGCCGCTCGGAGCAGTGCACGCGCTTCCTCCGGCGCGTAGCGCAACGGATCTTCCCACTCCGCTGCAGGCCGGTATCCCGGCAACCCCGCGGGAATCATGCCGCCGTGGGCCGGAACCCCCATGCCGTTTTTCAAATGACGAACCAACGCCGCACGATCCACGGCCAACGCCAACGCCCGACGCACCCGAACGTCGGCCAAAACGGCCGGCTGGGGATTTTCCATCCGCAATGCCAAGTACTCCGTGTTCAAAAACGGCGCCACGTGCAGCACCAGACGCTCCCGGAGCGCGGGCTGCAACTCGCCTGTTGGCGTGAGCAGTTGGTCTTTGTAGGCCGCATCCACCCCGTGGATTTCGTCCAAACCACCACTCAAAAATGACAAATAGGCCGCCTGGCGATCGGAGACAAACCGAATGGAAACTGCCTCCAAATAAGGCAACCGACGTCCGGCCGCATCCCGCTCAAAGTAACGGGTGTTGCGCCGAAGCACCAATTTTTCGCCGTTGTTCCAAGCTTGGAACCGAAAAGGTCCGCTGCCCACCGGGCGCTTGCCAAAGTCCGCTCCCAGTTCGGCTACGCTCTCACGCGGAACCACCGAGCAATACGGCATGGACAAAAGGCCAAAGGGGGAAGGGCCGCCGGCCGCAAAGCGAAGTTCCACCACGGTGTCGTTGGGGGCGGATAAGCGCTCTAAACCGTCCAAAACCCATGCGCCCGGCGCAGCCAAGGATGGACTGCGGAGGCGCTCCAAACTGTACACCACGTCCGCAGCAACCACGCGCCGACCTTGGGGCAAGCCGGGTCCGTGGTGAAAATAAACGTCCGAGCGCAGCACAAACCGAATGCTGCCGTCTGCGGATTGGGACCAACTTTTGGCCAGCAACGGACGCGGCTGCAATGAACTGTCCAATTCAATAAGGGTGGAAAAGAGGTGTCGAGCCGTCCAAAGGGTGGCCTGCTCCCGAGCAAAAGCGGGGTCCAAGGTGGCAATGCCGGTGGGTTCATTGTACCGGAATACGTGGGCCTCGCGCTGTTCGTTGGAAAGCGAAGATTCTCCCGGGGTCCCAGAACTGCATTGGCTGACGAACCCCCACGCCAGAATTCCCGCTACAGCGCGGCAGGCCGAAGGAAAGAACCGTCGGGCCTTCCCGCCAAAAATGGGGTGAAAAAGGCTGTTGGAAAGGGGTTGAAAAACGCGCACAAGGCAAAGGTAGTCCGTACCTTTGGACGTTCTATGGGAGCGACAGTAGCTTTTCACACCTTGGGCTGCAAATTAAACTTTGCAGAGACCTCAGCCCTGGCCCGAGATCTGGTTCAGGCCGGCTACGCCAAAGTGGATTTGGCGGACGGGGCCGACGTGGTCATCATCAACACGTGTTCTGTAACGCAGCAGGCGGATGCCGAGTGCAAAACCGTGGTGCGGCGTGCGCTGAAGGCCAATCCCAACGCTTTTGTGGCGGTAACGGGGTGCTATGCGCAGCTGAAACCCAGCGAAATAGCGGCCATGGAGGGTGTGGACCTGGTTTTGGGCGCCAAAGAAAAAATGAATCTCCCGGCATTTTTGGCCGACTTGACCAAACGTCCGCACGCGGAGGTGCACTCCTGCGAAATCGACGACGTGGATCAGTTTACCAGCGCCTATAGCGTGGGAGACCGGACCCGTGCCTTCTTGAAAGTTCAAGACGGATGCGATTACAAATGCACCTACTGCACCATTCCCTTGGCACGGGGCATCAGCCGGTCCGCTCCGGTGGAAGCGGTGGTACGCGATGCGCAATCCATTGTTGATCAAGGAATTCAGGAGGTGGTGCTCACCGGGGTGAACATCGGAGACTACGGCAAGGGCGAATTTGGCAACAAACGCCACGAACATACTTTTTTGGACCTGCTGCACGCCTTGGACGCCGTGGAGGGATTGGACCGGATCCGCATTTCTTCCATTGAACCCAACCTTTTGAGCGACGAAATCATTGATTTCACGCACGCTTCCAAGCGTTTTGTTCCCCACTTCCACATCCCGCTCCAAAGCGGCAACAACGAAGTACTCGGCAAAATGAAGCGTCGGTACCGGCGCGAATTATACCAAGAACGGGTGGCGCGGATTTTGGCGACCCGTCCGGACGCCTGCATCGGAGTGGACGTCATTGTAGGCTTCCCCGGCGAAACGGAAGAGCACTTCCTGGACACCTACCGCTTTTTGGAACAACTTCCCATCGGTTACCTCCACGTATTCACGTATTCGGAGCGAGCCAACACGGAGGCGGTTGAACTTCCCGGAGCTGTGCCGGTGGCCGAACGCAAGGCCCGCAACCACCGACTTCGCCTGTTGAGCGCCATCAAACAACGCGAATTTGCCGTACGCCACGAAGGCTCCCTCCGGCGCGTTTTGTGGGAATCCGAAGACCGCGATGGGCGCCTGTTGGGCTACACAGAGAATTACCTCCGTTTGAGCCGTCCCTTTGACCCCAGCCGCGCCAATACAGTGGAGCACGTGGTGGTAGGTTCGCTTCGACCCGACGGAACCCAAGAAGTCCTGAATCCATGATGGACGCTGCCTTTGCCCAAGCGCTTGAAAACGCCATCCGTCCGGTTGGACGCTACATTGCCAACGAACGCAAGGGATTTTCCACGTCTGCCGTGGAAACCAAGTCCTTAAATGCTTTGGTGAGTTACGTGGACCAAGAAGCGGAAAAACAGCTGGTGTCAGCCCTTCATGCGTTGTTGCCGGAGGCCGGATTCATTGCTGAGGAAGGCAGCGGCGCTCCTTCCCCAGACGGTACTTGGGACTGGGTGGTGGATCCGCTGGACGGCACCACCAATTTCATCCACGGAATTCCCACCTACGCCGTGAGCGTTGGCCTACTGCACCAAAATACTCTGGTGGCGGCGGCCGTGTACGAGCTGGGACAAGACGAGTACTTTGCCGCGGAGTTGGGACGCGGTGCGCGCTGCAATGGAAACCCCATCCGCGTATCGAACACCCACAATTTGTCCGACAGTCTGGTGGCTACCGGTTTCCCCTACTACGATTTCAGTGAAATGGCCGCCTACAACGACACCCTGCACGCTTGCTTTCGCCAAACCCGCGGGGTTCGGCGGTTGGGCAGTGCCGCAACGGATCTGGCGTACGTGGCCTGCGGCCGGTTCGAAGCTTTTTTTGAGCACGGATTGTCGCCTTGGGACGTGGCCGCCGGCATTTTGCTGGTGCGCGAAGCAGGCGGCTGGGCGGGCTCCTTCGGCTCCCACACCCCGGACGACCGCACCTTGGTGCACCACCGCGAAATCGTGGCGGGCAACGACGGCGCCGGGCAAGCGCTGCACCAGCTGGTTCAACACCATTTTCAACGTCCATGAATTTTGTCCCCACTCCCCTCCCCGACGTCTACGAAGTACACCCCCGAGTGTTCGCAGACGAGCGCGGTTACTTTTTTGAATCCTACAACCAGCGGGCGTGGGAGGCGGCAGGAATCCAGGCCCACTTCGTTCAAGACAACGAGAGCCAAAGCGCTCGAGGTGTTTTGCGGGGTTTGCATTTTCAGAAACCGCCCCGTGCTCAGGGCAAGTACGTCACAGTCGGCGCGGGCGCCGTTTACGACGTGGCCGTTGATTTGCGCCCCCACTCGCCCACCTACGGCCAACACTTTGGGGTGGTTTTGACGGCGTCGGCCAAAAATGGCTTGTGGATTCCGCCCGGCTTTGCGCACGGATTTCTCACCCTGGAAGACAACACCGTTTTTCGGTACAAGTGTACCGATACCTACGCACCGGAAACCGAGGGCTGCCTGGCTTGGGACGACCCCACCGTTGGGATTGACTGGGCCGGCATTTGGAACCAGTACTTGGGACCCAATGGGGCCGAATTTGCTCCTCAATTGAGCCCAAAAGACCAACAAGGGACCCTTTGGACGGATTTTACCTCGCCCTTCGCATGAGCGCCAAAGCTGCCCCCAAAAAGTCCACCCGCCCGGAAACGGAGACGGAAGAGGAATTCATCCGCATTTACGGCGCTCGGGAACACAACCTGCACAACCTAACGCTGTCCATCCCGCGCGAAAAGTTGGTGGTCATCACCGGCTTGAGCGGCAGCGGCAAATCCTCCCTGGCGTTTGACACCCTGCACGCGGAAGGCCAGCGTCGGTACATGGAAACCTTTTCCGCCTACGCCCGGCAATTCATGGGCAATTTGGAACGGCCTGACGTGGACGCCATTGAGGGATTGAGCCCCGTCATTGCCATTGAGCAAAAGACCACCAGCCGCAACCCCCGCTCCACGGTGGGCACCGTTACCGAAGTGTACGACTTCCTGCGCTTGCTCTACGCCCGCGCCTCCACGGCCTATTCCCAGGCGACGGGAGAAGCCATGGTGAGCTACACGGATGCGGAAATCTTGGATCGCGTGTTGGAGACGCAAAACGGCGAAACCGTTGCGGTTCTGGCGCCCGTGGTTCGGTCCCGAAAGGGCCACTACCGCGAGCTGTTTGAAAGCATGGCCAAGCAGGGATTTCTTCGGGCCCGCGTCAACGGAGTTTTGGTGGAGATTACCCGCGGCATGAAGTTGGACCGCTACAAGACTCACGACATCGAGGTGGTCATCGACCGCTTGGTGGTGGAGTCGGACAAACCGGACCGCCTGCGTCAAGCACTGCAATTGGGTTTGAAGCACGGCAAGGGCTCCGTGAGCATTCTGCACCTGGCCAGCAACAAGCTGATTCCCTACAGCCGACACCTCATGTGCCCCACCACGGGCGAGGCCGCCCCGGAGCCGGAACCCAATACCTTTTCGTTCAATTCTCCCAAAGGCGCCTGCCCGCGCTGCAACGGCTTGGGCGAGGTACGCGAGGTGGATTTGGACCGACTGGTCCCCAACCCCAAAAAATCCATCAAAGAGGGTGCCTTGGCGCCGCTCGCCGAGCAAAAGAAATCCTGGATCCACCAACAACTGGAGTGGATTGGGTTGCGTTTTGGCTTTGACCTGAATACCCCTTGGGAAGACCTTCCGGAAGCCGGACGCGACGCCATTTTGTACGGGATCCAAGAGACCTTTGAAGTGCCCAACAAAGCCGTGGGCGTCACCCGTCGGTTAAAAATTGACTACGAGGGCATCATTCCCTTTCTAAACACCATGGCCACCACCGAGGGCAATCGCTCCCTGCAACGGTGGGCCGAAGAGTATTTGGTGGACCGAACCTGCCCCAGCTGCTCCGGCCTTCGGCTCCGCACCGAGGCACTGCAATTTAAGGTTGCGGGCAAAACCATTGCGGAACTGGCCAACTGGGACCTGGCTTCCTTGGCGCTGTGGTTGGACACCGCTGAAGCAGAGCTTCCGTCGGCCCAGCAAAAAGTGGGCGCTGAAATCTTCAAGGAGCTCCGCACGCGCATTGGCTTCTTGAACAACGTGGGACTGACGTATTTGGCGCTGAACCGCCCGGCCCGCAGTTTATCCGGTGGCGAGGCCCAACGCATTCGGTTGGCCACCCAAATCGGATCGCAGCTGATGAATGTTCTGTACATTTTGGACGAGCCGAGCATTGGTTTGCACCAGCGAGACAACCAACGACTCATCGAAAGTTTGCAGCAATTGCGGGACGTGGGCAACACCGTTTTGGTGGTGGAGCACGACCTGGACACCATGAAGGCCGCGGACCACATCATCGACATGGGCCCGCGAGCAGGCATCCACGGCGGACGCATTGTGGCTCAAGGAACCTTCGACGAAGTGGCGGAGGCCCCTACCCTCACCGGCGCTTTTTTGCGCGGCGAAACGCACCTCCCCCTACCGTTGGTGCGTCGGCCCGGAAACGGAACCGAATTGGTTCTGGAAGGGGCCACGGGCAACAACTTGCACGACGTCACCTTGCGCATCCCGCTGGGAACGTGGACCGCCATCACCGGGGTTTCCGGCAGCGGAAAGTCAACCCTCATCAACGAAACTCTTTACCCCTTACTGGCGGCGTACTGCTACAACGCACTGGACAAACCGCTGCCCTACCGCGCCATTCACGGATTGGAACACCTGGACAAAGTGATCGACGTGGACCAAAGTCCCATTGGCCGCACCCCGCGCTCCAACCCCGCCACCTACACCGGACTGTTCAACGAAATACGCAACTTGTTTGCGCAACTTCCGGAAGCTAAAATCCGCGGGTACGCCCCCGGACGGTTCTCCTTCAACGTAAAAGGCGGACGCTGTGAGGTGTGCGAAGGCGACGGCATGCGCTCCATTGAGATGAATTTTCTGCCCGACGTCTACGTGCCCTGCGAAGGTTGCCGCGGCAAACGCTTCAACCGCGAAACCCTGGAGGTTCGCTACAAAGGAAAGAGCATTTCCGACGTCTTGGAAATGAGTGTGGAAGAGGCAGTTCCCTTCTTTGAAAACCTCCCCAAAGCAAAGCGAATCCTGCAAACCCTTCACGACGTTGGCTTAGGCTACCTCACCTTGGGCCAATCCTCCACCACCCTTTCCGGCGGTGAGGCGCAACGCGTGAAATTGGCGACGGAACTCTGCAAAAAGGACACCGGACGCACCCTGTACATCCTGGACGAACCGTCCACCGGATTGCACTTTGAAGACGTGCGCATTTTGGCAGGAGTTTTGCAACGGTTGGTGGGCAAAGGCAATACCTTGATCCTCATTGAACACAACACGGACCTCATCGAACAGTCGGACTGGGTCATTGACCTGGGGCCCGAAGGAGGTTCCGGCGGCGGGCGCATTGTGGCCGAAGGCACGCCCGAAGCGCTGGCCCACAACCCCAAAAGCACCACCGGACGCTTTTTAATGGGCGTTCGCTAACGCCCCAAAACCCTATTTATGACCCACGACAACGACCGCCGTTTGGAGCAAGCCTTCAAACGCAAAACTTGGAACGAATCCAAAACCAACGACTCTTGGGCCATTTTTAAAATCATGGCGGAGTTTGTGGAGGGCTACGAACGCCTTTCCAAAATCGGACCCTGCGTGAGCATTTTTGGCTCCGCTCGATTCAAAGAAGACAATCCTTGGTACGGTTTGGCCTCTGAGATTGGGGAGAAATTGGCAAAAAAGGGGTATGGAATCATTTCTGGCGGAGGCCCGGGGATCATGGAAGCCGCCAACAAAGGCGCAAAGGCCGGTGGCGCCGCGTCGGTTGGATTGAACATTGAACTCCCTTTTGAGCAGCACAACAACCCCTACATTGACCGCGACAAGAGCATTGACTTCGATTACTTCTTTGTCCGCAAGGTCATGTTTGTGAAATACTCCCAAGGTTTTGTGGTGATGCCAGGCGGTTTCGGCACCTTGGACGAGTTTTTCGAGGCCATCACGCTCATTCAAACCCAGAAAATCGCACCGTTTCCCGTTGTTTTGGTGGGCAAAAGCTACTGGTCTGGTTTGGTGGAATGGATTCGAACCACGTTGATCACGGACCACGCCACGGTCAGCGCCAAAGACATCGATTTATTTCGCGTGGTGGACACCGCAGACGAAGCCGTGGCCGCCATCGACGATTTCTACAGCAAATTCTTGCTCAAGCCCAATTTTTAACCCCCTTGCGGGCCTCGTGCCGCGGCGACAAGAGACAGTACTTAGCTTCCAATCAACGCGTTACGGACGCATTGCGCGCACGTGGAGCAAGCGTCCGTCCGTGGTTTCCACACGCAGCGTGTACCAACCGGGAACCTCTGGCCAAGCAATGGTTGCGCCGGTGCTGCCCGCAACAGAAACAATACGTACCGTTCGGCCCAAGGCGTCCACCAAGGCATAGCGAAGCGCCGCTACCGGGGTGCCGTTTTCGGACAATCCCCACGCACCGTTCAACATCCGAACCTGAACCGTGGGTATTCCTCCTTCCGGTAAACCCCAAAATTGGGGAACGGCCAAGGTATCTTGGGGACACGTTCCTCCGGATTTATTCACCGGAAGTTGAACCTGCTGCCCCCACGGATTGATGCCTACCAACGTATCGTTGATTGGGCCAAAACGGTGGTAACGAAACGACCCGTCTGCCTCCACGCGCAACGTATCTCCGTTGCTTTTCCAAACGTAGTCCAACGGACCGCTGATGCCCCCGGCTTGGGACCACGGTAGGTAGGGTCCACCCTGTTGGTTCCAGTCGATCACGGCCCAGCCGCCAAAACGGGTGACGTCGGGCCACTCCTCTTCCAATACCCACAAACCGGTCTCCATGTCGTTCACCAAAATGCGGCCGGAATTGCTGTACGGATAAACGCTCCACGCACCGTGGAAGTTGCCCCCTATGAAGGGAGACGTGTCGTAGTACCCCACCAAAACCGGCCACTCGGGGCATTCGATGTCTTGGGCAATGACCCCAAAGGTGTAGTAGGAGGTTACTAGGTGCTTGCCTTTGACATGGGCGTTGTGGGGGATGATTCCGCTGCCCGGCTGCACTTGGTAGCGCCACAATTCGGTTACGTTGTTCCAGTCCGACAGATCGTAGGCCGTGATGTAGGCATTCGCCTGCTCGTCCGTGGTGTACAGCACGCGACCGTCGTCGGACAGCCAACAATTGTGCGCAAACTGGTTGGGCGTTTGGAAGGATTTGACCACCGTGGGGTTGGACTTCAACACGCAGTTCACCACCACGATGCCGTTCCACAAGGAAGCTGCGTAGAGCGTGTCGTTGCGCACGTAGCCGTCGTGGATGTAGTTGCTGTTGTAGTGTCCCACCACCGCAGGATTCCACGGATCGGTTCCAATGTCCAGGATGACCGCCCCGCCGGGACCGATGTTGCTGCCGAAGAGGTACAAGAATCCTTTTTCGTCCGCAAACAAGGTGTGGGCCCGCTTGACCGTATCAAACCCTCCAGTGGGCTTGGGCACGGGGATGCGCATCTTTTTGTAGCGCGGTGTACCGTTGAGGCTGTCCAGGTCCACGATGAGCAATCCTTCGTCCGAAACCGGACTGCCGGTGGCTACAAAATCGTGCACCATGTAGGCATAATGACCCTTCACGCGTACCTCGCGCCACGTACTGTACACCCCGGGGACCCACAATTTGTTGACGGGCTGGGCGGGAACGGTAATGTCCGTGATCAACAATCCCCGGTGGTTGCCGGCAATCGCGTATTCCTTGCCGGTGGCCGTGTCGTTGTACCCCCACAAACCGTTGTTGATGGAGGCTGCTCCGGTTCCCCAAGTCCCTTGCGGGTAGTGCAGTACGGACCGCATGTTTAGGCTGTCGTTGTTGGGCTGGGACAACGCCGCCAGGGCATACACCACCGCAAAAAGTGCGGTCAACCAATACTTGAGGAATTTCCGCATGGGGGAAAAATTAAAAGTCCAAAGTGATTTGCACACCGGGGTCTCCGGTTCCGTCGTCAAATTCTAGATCTACCGCGGGTGTATGGGACGAAACATGCGGTGTTTTTAGAGGGATGGACGCTTCCGAAACGCCATCCGAGGGCAACCCAGCAGGTACCGCAAAATCTTCAACTTCGCGCTCTGATTCCGGCTCCAACACTTCCGGCTCTAGAAGTTCCGGTTCAAAAACCGCCACCGATTTGATGGGCCATGCGCTCAGTTTGTTTCCTTGCGCTTTCCACCCCTTCACCGCAATGAAGTCCGCCGCCTCCAAAACCTCATCGTCGCGGGTCTTGTCCTTGACCTTTTTGAAGGAGAGCGTCAGCTGAGGAGTTGGGTGCGTACTGAAGGCCGTGAGGGTGCTTCCTGGCGCTTCGGAAATCAACATCACGCGCAGGTCCGTATCGGATTCCATCACCAAACGCTTGATGAAATGGGCGTCCTTGGACGCATCCCAGTAGACCACGGTAATCGGCGCTTCAGGACGCCATTTTTCCCAGTAAACCACTTCCTCGTCAAAATGCGTGGAAAGGTCGTAGCTGGTCAGACGGAAAATGCCGTTGGAGGCAACGGTCAATATTTTTTCATCCCCGCGGAAAGCGCCCAACAGGCGCCCGCGGCCCTCGTCGTTCAGGCGTCGAACCGTTTCGTCCAACCAAATGTTGCGCGCCGCCAACGTGCTCACGCCCTTTTCCTTCAGTTCAACCTTTTTGATTTGGTACTTGGTCACGGTGTTCCCTCGCGACGACCGTCCGCGCACCGCCAGCGAAGCAAAATCCAAGTCAAAACGCAACTTTTTCAACGCAGCCAGCGGCTTCAAATGCACGGTGACCACCTCGGCCTCCCCGTTGGGATTGGCACTGAGGTAGAGCAACTCCGAACCTTTCGTTCCTTGCGTCACGGGGTACTCGCGGTCCCGGGTAATGCCAGTGACGTTGAAGCGTTTCACGAAGCTGGCGCCCTTGGTGCCGTCGCGGTAAATGGCGTTGTAGACGGTTCGTTGATCACCTTTTTTGAAGACGTTGACGTAGAGAATATCGTTGCCTACATACGTTTTCTGGTCCACTTTGGTAACCAGCAGGGTGCCGTCCTGTCGGATCACCACCACATCGTCTAAATCCGAGCAATCGCAAACGTACTCGTCCTTTTTAAGGCCGATGCCCACAAAACCTTCCGCACGATTGACGTACAATTTTTCGTTGGCAATGGCCACCTTGGAGGCCACCACGGCGTCGAACAACCGCAATTCTGTTTTGCGTTCGCGACCGGCTCCGTACTTCTTGCGAAGCTCCTTGAAGTAATTAACCGCGTAGGTCACCAAATGCTCCAAGTGGTGCTTGATTTCCGCCATCCTCCCCTCCAAGGCTGCAATGTGGTCGTTCGCCTTGTCCGCGTCGAATTTGGAAATGCGTTTGATGCGGATTTCCGTGAGTCTGACCAAGTCCTCCTGCGTTACCGCGCGCACCAAGTGCCCAATGTGCGGCTTGAGGCCTGAGTCGATCGCAGCCAATACTGCTTCCCATGTTTCGCACTCTTCAATATCCCGGTAAATGCGGTTCTCAATGAATATGCGCTCCAAAGAAGCAAAGTGCCACTGTTCTTGCAATTCGTGCAGCTGGACCTCCAGCTCCATGCGCAGCAGTTCCAAGGTGTGCTGGGTGGAGCGCTTGAGCAACTCCCGCACCCCCACAAAGATGGGTTTATCGCCTTCGATTACGCAGCACAGCGGCGAAATGGAGGATTCGCACGCCGTGAAGGCGTATAGGGCATCAATGGTTTTGTCCGGGGAAATATTGGGCGCCAGGTGCACCACAATCTCCACGTGCTCCGCCGTGTTGTCCTCAATTTTCTTGACTTTGATCTTGCCCTTTTCGTTGGCCTTCACAATAGACTCCATCAAGGAGGCCGTGGTGGTACCAAAGGGAATCTCCGTGATCACCAACGATTTTTTGTCCGGACTGGTGATGCGGGCACGCACGCGCACCCGACCGCCGCGCTCGCCGTCGTTGTACTGACTGATGTCCGCTATGCCGCCGGTAGGGAAGTCTGGAAACAACTCAAACGACTTGTTTTGCAACAAGGCGATGGAAGCATCGATCAGTTCCAAAAAGTTGTGCGGAAGGACCTTAGTGCTCAAGCCCACGGCAATACCCTCCACGCCCTGTGCCAACAGCAGCGGGAACTTCAGCGGCAAGTGTACCGGTTCCTTGGCTCGTCCGTCGTACGACGCCTGCCACTCGGTGATCTTGGGGTTGAAGGCTACCTCCAACGCAAACTTGCTCAAGCGGGCCTCAATGTATCGGGGTGCCGCGGCGTTGTCTCCCGTCAGGATATTTCCCCAGTTTCCCTGGGTTTCCACCATGATGTTCTTCTGGCCCAACTGCACCAAGGCGTCGCCAATGGAGGCGTCCCCGTGGGGGTGGTACTTCATGGTTTGGCCAATGACGTTGGCCACTTTGTGGAACCGACCGTCCTCCATCTCGCGCAGCGCGTGGAACAGTCTGCGCTGAACCGGTTTGAGGCCGTCTTCCAAGGCCGGGACGGCGCGCTCCAAAATTACGTACGACGCGTATTCCAGGAAGTAATCCCGGTACATGCTCCGCACGCGCGACGGGGCGTCTTTCAGGGGAAGCAGTTCCGCCGAATGGGCGTCCACTTCCAACTCCGGGCGCTCGTCTTCAGCGGCGGCGTCTGAGAACGCCGTCGGCTCCACCGCTTCAAGGGCGTCGTCGGAAAGGGGGAGGTTGTCGGTATCGTCCACGGTTATTCAGCTGCTTCGTCCAATTCCACGCGCAGGTTTTCAATGATGAATTCCTGACGTTCTGGGGTATTCTTGCCCATGTAGTACTCCAACAAGGTGTCGATCTGTTCCTTGCCCAACATCACCGGCTCTAAACGAATGTCGCCGCCAATGAAGTGCTTGAACTCGCCGGGCGAAATCTCGCCCAATCCCTTGAATCGAGTGATTTCCGGACGCGGCCCCAGGGCCGCAATGGCGGCACGACGCTCCTCGTCGGAGTAACAGTAGGTGGTTTTCTGTTTGTTGCGCACGCGGAACAGCGGCGTCTGCAAAATGTACAAATGTCCTTCCTGCACCAATTCCGGGAAGAACTGCAGGAAAAACGTGATCAACAACAGCCGGATGTGCATGCCGTCCACATCCGCGTCGGTTGCAATAACCACGTTGTTGTAGCGCAAATCTTCCAGTCCGTCTTCGATGTTTAGCGCTGCCTGCAGGAGGTTGAACTCCTCGTTCTCGTACACCACTTTTTTGGTCAATCCGTAGCAGTTCAAGGGCTTGCCCTTGAGACTGAACACCGCCTGCGTGAGCACGTCCCGGGAGGCAGTGATGGAGCCGGAAGCGGAATCCCCTTCCGTAATGAAGAGGGTGGTTTCCAACCGACGCTCGTTTTTGAGGTCGTTGTAGTGGATTTTGCAGTCCCGCAGCTTGCGGTTGTGCAGGGTGGCTTTCTTGGCGCGTTCGCGGGCCAACTTTTGGATGCCGGACAATTCCTTTCGCTCGCGTTCGGCACGCAAAATTTTGCGCTGAATAGCTTCCGCTATTTCCGGATGACGGTGCAGGAAGTTGTCTAGAGAATTCTTGAGAAAATCCGCTACAAACGACCGAATCGACGGTCCGTCGGGGCCCATGTCGTTGGATCCCAATTTCGTTTTGGTTTGGCTCTCAAAAATAGGCTCGATGACTTTGATCGATATTGCCGCAATCACGCTTTGGCGGATGTCCGCCGCTTCGTACTGCTTTTGGTAAAAACCGCGCAACGTTTGCACCAGCGCTTCCCGCAGCGCACTTTGGTGCGTACCGCCTTGGGTGGTGTGCTGTCCGTTGACAAAACTGTGGTACTGCTCGGATTGGGAGCGCTCTGCGTGCACCAATGCTATTTCAATGTCCTCACCACGCAGGTGAACGATGTCGTGGATCACCTCTCCGCTCAGGGTGTTCTGCAGCAGGTCCTTCAGACCGTTCTCGGAAAAGTACTTTTCTCCGTTGAGGTAAATGGACAGTCCAGGGTTCAGGTACACGTAGTTCCAAACCATTTTCTCCACGTATTCCATCTGGAACCGGTAGTTGGAGAACAAGCTGGGATCTGGGGTAAAAACCACTTTGGTTCCGCGCCGACCGTTGGATTCCTCCACGCCCGATTCTTCCACCAAGACCCCTTGCTCAAAAACAGCCGTTTTGGTTTGACCGTCGCGGATAGACTGTACCAAGAATCGGGACGACAAAGCATTCACGGCCTTCGTACCTACCCCATTCAGTCCAACAGACTTTTTGAAGGCTTTGGAATCGTATTTGGCGCCGGTGTTCATCTTGGAGACGGCATCCACCATCTTGCCCAATGGGATGCCCCGGCCAAAGTCGCGAACCGTCACGGAACCGTTTTGGACGGAAATTTCCACGGTTTTCCCAGCGCCCATCACAAACTCGTCGATGGCGTTGTCCACCACCTCCTTGATCAGGATGTAAATACCGTCGTCGGGGGCCGTACCATCCCCCATTTTGCCAATGTACATGCCCGGGCGGAGCCGAATGTGCTCCTGCCACTCCAGGCTCCGGATGTTGTCTTCGTTGTATTGAACGACGTCGGTCATGCCTTAAAGGTACGGGTTTAGACGTTGAAGCGAAAGTGCATGACGTCCCCGTCTTGAACAATGTACTCCTTGCCTTCCACCCGCATACGGCCTACTTCCTTGGCTGCAGCCTCGGATTTGTATTGCACGTAATCGCTGTAGGAAATCACTTCCGCGCGAATGAATCCTTTTTCAAAATCCGAGTGAATAACCCCCGCCGCCTGCGGCGCGGTGGCCCCTACGGGCACGGTCCAGGCGCGCACCTCTTTCACGCCGGCCGTGAAGTACGTCTGCAAATCCAACAGACTGTACGCGGCGCGAATGACTTTGTTCACGCCCGGCTCTTCCAAGCCCAGATCCGTCAAAAACAAGGTGCGTTCTTCGTAGGACTCCAATTCCGAAATGTCCGCTTCCACAGCCGCCGCCAAAAACATGACGCCCGCTTTTTCTGCGGCCGCCATGGCCCGCACTTGTTCCACGTAATCGTTTCCGTTGGCCGCGGCGGCTTCGTCCACATTGCAAACGTACAAAACAGGCTTTTCCGTCAACAACTGGTAGTCGTCGATCCACGCTTGCTCTTCCTCCGTGCGGTCAAAACCGCGCACGTTTTTGCCCTGCTCCAAGTGCTTTTTGAGGCGCTCGGCCATGTCCACCTCGCGAAGCGCCTCGCGTCCGCCGGATTTAGCCGCTTTCTTGGCCTTGTCTACACGCTTCTCCAACGTATCCAGGTCTTTCAACTGCAACTCAAAATCAATGGTCTCTTTGTCCCGCAGAGGGTTGACGTTGCCGTCTACGTGCACCACGTTGGGGTTGTCGAAGCAACGAAGGACGTGCAAAATCGCGTTGCACTCGCGGATGTTGCCCAAGAACTGGTTGCCCAATCCTTCGCCGCGGGAGGCCCCCTTCACCAAGCCGGCAATGTCCACAATCTCCACCGTCGCAGGTAAAACGCGCTCCGGGTTGACCAGGGACTCCAATACTTCCAATCGCGAATCCGGCACATTCACTGTTCCCACGTTGGGCTCAATGGTGCAAAAAGGAAAGTTAGCCGCTTGGGCCTTCGCGTTGCTCAAACAGTTAAAAAGGGTGGACTTCCCGACGTTCGGAAGACCGACAATGCCGCACTTCATGGAGGTTCTTCTTTTAAAAAGGCAAAGGTAGTCCGTAATCCTTCCTGCTCGGGTCGGGAATCCTTCCTACTTTTGCACAAACTTATCTCCCCCCTACCCATGGCCGATTCCGCGCACCTCGAAGCCCTTTGTCCCCAAGTCCGACGCGACATCCTCCGCATGGTGCACGCCGTGAACTCAGGGCACCCAGGCGGCTCCATGGGCTGCACGGAATTTTTCGTAGCCCTGTATTTTGAGGCCCTGCAGCACACCCCCGTCCCTTTTGACATGGACGGAACCAATCAGGACATATTTTACCTGAGCAACGGCCACATCTCCCCCGTTTTTTACAGCATTTTGGCCCGTTCTGGGTATTTTGATTTGAGCGAATTGGCCACCTTCCGCAAGCTGAACTCCCGTTTGCAGGGCCACCCCACCACACACGAAGGCTTGCCCGGGGTTCGCATGGCGAGCGGCAGCTTGGGGCAGGGATTGAGCGTTGCATTGGGCACGGCCTTGGCCAAAAAATCCAACGGCGATTCCCATTTGGTGTACACCCTGCACGGCGACGGTGAGTTGCAAGAAGGTCAAATTTGGGAGGCCGTTCTCTACGCCGGTGCCAAAGGCGTAGACAACCTCATTGCTACCGTAGATGCCAACGGTCAACAGATCGACGGCAGTACGGACCAAGTTTTGGCTTTGGGCAGCATTGGCGACAAGTTCGCCGCCTTCGGCTGGGACGTTTTGGAAGTGGCTGAAGGAAACGATTTGGCCGCCGTTCGCGCGGGTCTTGCTGAAGCGAAAACGCGAACTGGAAAAGGAAAACCGGTGGTGATTGTTTTGCGCACCTCCATGGGCCACGGAGTTGATTTCATGGCCGGAACCCACAAGTGGCACGGTGTGGCCCCCAACAACGACGAGTTGGCTCGTGCCTTGGCCCAGTTGCCGGAAACCTTGGGCGATTACTGAGCCGATGCGCCGTTGGTTCCTTGGCTTGGCCGTATTGCTCTGTGCCGTTTTCACGGCGCGCGCTCAAGCGACGGCAGCACCGCCGGAACCTGAACTACCGCTGACCCGCATCCTTTTTGTCTTCGATGCCTCCTACTCCATGTACGGACGCTGGGAGAGCGGCACCAAAATGGAAACCGCACAGCGCCTCATGGGCCGCTTCTTGGACAGTCTTGCGGCCCTTCCCAATCCCAATTTTCAATTGGCGCTGCGCGCCTACGGCCATCAAAAACCTGTACCGCCGCAAGATTGTGAAGACACCCGACTGGAGGTTCCCTTTGCCCCCAACAACGCTGGGAAAATCAAAAAGCGAATCGAGACCTTACGCCCCATGGGCACCACCCCCATTGCGCGTTCTTTGCTGCGTTCTGGAAATGACTTTCCCGCCTGCGCCGATTGCCGGAACATCGTTGTGCTCATCACGGACGGCATTGAAGCGTGCGACGAAGATCCTTGTGCGGTTTCGGCGATGCTGCAAAAAAAGGGGATCATCCTGAAACCTTTTGTCATTGGCGTAGGGCTCGACGGCTCCCAGAAGAAGGCGTTTGATTGCGTGGGCACCTACTTCGATGCCGCCGATGAACGTTCCTTCCGACAGGCGTTGGGGATTGTCATTACCCAGGTTTTGGACAACACCACTGCGCAAATCAACCTGTTGGACGCCCGTGGGCTCCCCACCGAAACGGACGTCCCCATAACCTTGCACGATCGGCTGTCGGGCAAACTGATCAAGTCCTTTGTGCACACCCTCAACTACAAAGGCAATCCAGACACCTTATTGCTGGACCCGCTCATGACGTACCGCATGACGGTATTCACCGTACCTCCCGTCACCGTGGACTCTGTTTTTGTAGCGGCCGGAAAACACACCCCCATTGGCGCCAAAACCCCGCAAGGCAACTTGGAGGTATTGATGAACCGATCCAGCACATTCAACGTACCCAAGGCGGTGGTGCGGTTGCCGAACCAACCCCAAGCGCTGCACGTTCAGTCCTTCAATACCAAACAGAAATTCTTGGTGGGCACCTACCAAGTGGAGTTGCTCACGCTGCCCCGCTACTACGAAACCGTGCGCATTGAACCCGGAAAAACCACCACGCTCAGCCTCCCTGCGGCCGGCGACGTGACCGTTCAACTCAAGACGGCCAGCGCTGGCGCCCTTTTTGTGGAACGTCAAGGAGGCGCCTGGGAATGGGTTGCAGATCTGGATCCAGTTCAAACCCGCCAACAATTTGCCCTGCAACCGGGGTCGTACCGCATGGTGGCACGAGCACGTCAAGCACAATCAACACTTTATTCGGCAACGGTGCCGTTCACCGTCAGCTCCGGGGCGTCTACCCTGGTTAAAATCCCGTAATTCACTAGCTCTATGGAACTTTCTGCATTGACCAACCAAGGAAATCAAGACACGCGCTCCGGATTTGGTGCCGGTTTGCTCGAACTCGGACGCACCAACCCCAACGTGGTGGCGCTGTGCGCGGACCTCACGGGCTCGTTGAAAATGGACGCCTTTGCAGCCGAGTTTCCGGATCGTTTTTACCAGGTGGGCATTGCAGAAGCCAACATGATGAGCATGGCTGCGGGCATGACCGTCGGCGGTAAAATTCCATTCACCGGAACCTTTGCCAACTTCAGCACCGGCCGGGTGTACGACCAAATTCGGCAAAGCATCGCCTACTCCGGCAAAAACGTGAAGATTTGCGCTAGCCACGCCGGCTTGACCCTGGGCGAGGACGGCGCTACCCACCAAATTTTGGAAGACGTCGGCATGATGCGCATGCTCCCGGGGATGGTGGTCATCAACCCCTGTGATTTCAACCAAACCAAAGCCGCAACCATTGCGATTGCCAACTACGACGGTCCTGTTTACCTTCGTTTTGGACGACCCAAAGTTCCCAATTTCACCCCCGCAGATCAGCCTTTTGAAATCGGAAAGGCACTGACCTTGCGCAGCGGATCGGACGTAACGCTTCTGGCCACGGGTCACTTGGTATGGCCCGCGCTTCAAGCCGCCGATAAATTGGCCGCCGCCGGTGTCAACGCCGAAGTCATCAACATCCACACCATAAAGCCGTTTGATGAAGAAGCCGTTTTGGCCTCCATCCGTCGGACCGGTTGCGTGGTAACCGCTGAAGAACACCAGCAATACGGTGGATTGGGCGAACTGACAGCCGGATTATTGGGCCAACACCTGCCTACGCCCTTGGAAATGGTGGCCGTTCGCGATTCCTTCGGGGAAAGCGGAACACCAGAGGACTTGATGGCGAAGTACGGATTGAACGAAGAAGCCATCGTGCAAGCCGCCCACCGCGTGCTTTCTCGCCGGGGATAATCTTCCGATGGCGCGAATTATCCTTTCGCCCATTAAACCCTTGACGGAATTGTTCCTCTAACCGTACATGACGGATCGCGAGGAAAACGAAGTTGCGGCCCTTTGTTCCGACCGTCGGTACGAAGCGGCTTACGCTCTTTTGGTTCGTGCGCAAACGCCCCCCCTCTTTCGTCTGGCGGTGCGCATGGGACTGGATTCCGACGACGCACAAGACGTGCTTCAAGACGCCTTCATCAACATTTGGCGCGCGTTGCCCCAGTTTAGGGGCGATGCCAAATTCTCCACCTGGACCTACCGAATCGTTGCCAATGAAGCCTTGGCAGCATTGCGCATGCAAAAGAAAAGAAGGCTGTGGACCGTGCGCGCTTCCGATGCTCCCGAAGCTGCTGCAACGAGCGCGAGCAACGATGTTTATTTTCAGGCAGACGACGCCCTGGCTTTGCTCCATCGGGCCCAAGCACAATTGCCGGAAAAACAACGCCTGGTCTTCCAACTGCGCTACTTCGACGAATTGCCCTATTCGGAAATCGCCGCCATCACCGGTACGTCCGAAGGAGGGCTAAAAGCGAACTACCACCACGCGGTCCAAAAAATTCGTGCGTTGGTACAAACGGTTAAACCAAATCCAGCCGACGACCTCTTAACTGCAGAGAACGCATGAAACACGACGGAATCCACCTCAACGAAGCAACTCTTCAGCTGCTGCAGAATCGACTGAGCGCCGTTCCCCAGCGCGAGCGCCAACGTACGCGTACACGGCGATTGGTCGCAACTTTGGCGGCAGCAATAGTTGTGTCGCTCCTATTTTGGACACGCCCAGAACCCACCTCATCAACCACCGGTCCAGCTGAGGAATGGCTTCAAAAAACCACTGCCACCGATTTGGTTGAGACGTTGGAGCATGGATCGTGGGAACCCAATCCAGAAGAATTGGGTGAATTGTTGTCGGATGAAGAACTAGATCAAATAATCCTTGTAAAATCATCAAAATCATGAACTTTAAACCAGGCAAAATGAGCCTCATTGTGGCTCTGTGGATGGTTTTCATTGCAGTAGCCGCGGCACAACCAACAGCTCGTAAGGAGCAAGCCAAGGAGCGTGTAGAAGCCGCACACATTGGCTTCCTAACGCACAAACTAAAACTCACCCCGTTGGAGGCGCAAAAATTTTGGCCCCTGTACGAAGCCTACCGCGATGAACTGGCCCAAGTTGACCGCGAACCTCTACGGGGTCTCCGTCGAGCGGCAGAAGATCCAGATCGTTGGGCTTCCTTGACCGAGAAAGAAGCAGAAGAACTCATGCGCCGGCACGCCAAGGCCCTTGACGATAAAGAGCGCATCCGTCGGGCGTACCACACCAAATTCTTGGACGTACTGCCCGCCAAGAAAGTACTGATGTTGTACGTGGCCGAGGTACAGTTCAAAGAGGCCATGCTCGATAAACTTCGCGAGCGCCAAGGACCACCACATCCGGGCGGGCCCGGAGGACCGGGTGGCCCAGGAGGTGGACGGCCAGCACCCCGGCCCGGGCGGCCAGGTCCGCACGCCACAGAACCGATTTGGGAATGACTCCCTAGAACCCAAAACGCGGCTACAAAGGCCGCGTTTTGCATGCAGCACGCACCTACCTTTGCACCATGGGCATTGGTTTGAAAGATCTGTTTTTGCGCCACAACGCGCAAACCACGGACTTTTCGTTGGCGTTGGAAATCAGTCGAGCAGAAGGTTCCTACCTCTACCGGCCCGACGGTTCTCGAATTCTGGATTTCATCTCCGGAATTGGCGTCAGCAACGTGGGCCATGGCCGGGCGGAAATCGTATCTGCCGTTCAAGAACAAGCCGCTCGCTACATGCACCTCATGGTGTACGGAGAAATGGTCCAGCAGCCTCAAGTGGCTTACGCGCAAGCCTTGATCCAAGCATTTGACAACCACTTAGACAGCGTTTACTTCACCAATTCCGGAGCGGAAGCCATTGAGGGGGCGCTCAAATTGGCCAAGCGAGCCACGCAACGCACAGAAATCGTTTCGTTTGAACACTCCTACCACGGCTCCACGGCGGGAGCCCTAAGCGCCATGGGTAGCGAGGAATACAAAAGCGCCTACCGTCCCTTGGTTCCGGGTCACACCATCCTCCCGTACAACAATCGCTCCGCACTGGAAGCCATCGGTTCTCAAACCGCCGCCGTGCTGGTGGAGCCCATCCAAAGCGAAAGCGGGTACCGCCCCGGAAATCCAGAGTTCTTGGCCGCGCTCCAAGACGCTTGCCACCGCTCCGGAGCCCTTTTGATCTTGGACGAAATTCAATGTGGATTCGGCCGAAGCGGCTCCCTTTTTACCTACCAACACTACGGACTCCAACCGGACATCCTCTGCCTGGGCAAGGCCCTGGGCGGCGGCATGCCCTTAGGCGCCTTTGCCGCTGCCCGTTCCTTAATGCATCAATTAGCCCACAACCCCATGCTGGGCCACATTACCACCTTTGGCGGCCACCCCGTCAGCTGCGCTGCCGGCAACGCCGCCCTGCACCTCCTCCAAAACGGTCCGGAATTGCCCGACCTTCCCCGCAAGGCCCACCTCCTGCAAAACCTCTTGGAGCAACTGCCCCATACCACCGGAATTTCCGGGATTGGGTTCCTCTGGTCCGTTGGCGTTGGATCATTGGACCGAGCCATCCGCATCCAGCACTCCGCCCTGGAAAACGGCCTTCTGACGGATTGGTTCCTCTTTGAGTCCACGGCCTTGCGCATTGCGCCTCCGCTCTCCTGCTCGGAGGAAGAATTGCGCTCCGGCACTGACATCCTAGCCGACGCCTTGCGCCAACACCCTCGCTAAAACAAACCTCCATGGCCTACAACAAATCCAAACTCATTCAAGGAATCGTCATCATCGCCATCGCCTTGCCGCTGCTGTTTGCAGGCCCCGCACTGTACCATTGGGTGGGTGCCCCCGCCGTCCAACGTGGCGACTACACTTGGGCCCTCATCACCATCGCCTTCCTCTTTGGCGGTGCCGGATTTGGCTTTTGGGGACTGAAGGTCCTCATGGATGCCTTTTTTCAACCGCGTCGGTAAACACGTAAATCGTTCATCGCGCGCACGAACCGCCGCCCAACGAAAAAGGGGCCGTCTTTTCAGACGGCCCCTTTGTTTTCATCGAGTTATTGGTTCGGCTCAAGCCTGCCCAGCAGGACCTCCGAAGTGGAGCGGAATGGCCGGAGCCGTACTCTCTTCGATGTCCCCGTGTGCCTCCTCGTAGCGGGCTACGTTCTCTTGCAAAGCCGCCACCAAACGCTTGGCGTGCTGCGGGGTCAAAATCACGCGAGATTTAACGCGTGCCTTGGGAATCCCCGGCATCAACTGAATGAAATCCACCACAAACTCCGTGTGGGAGTGGTTGATGATGGCCAAATTACTGTAGACACCGTCCGCCATTTCGGGCGACAATTCCACTTGAATTTGGTTCTCTTGCGGTGCGTCCATTTTATTCAGCTGCTTCAATATCCACCTCTTTCGACGCCATCATGCGGTCGTAGTCTTCCTTGGAACCGACGATGCTCGTGTAGTAACGCTTCATGCCGGTACCCGCTGGGATGCGGTGACCCACAATTACGTTTTCCTTCAAGCCGTCCAGGGTATCTACCTTACCGGCCACAGCCGCCTCGTTCAATACCTTGGTGGTTTCTTGGAACGACGCCGCAGAAATGAAGGACTTCGTTTGCAACGAAGCACGCGTAATTCCTTGCAGCACCACACGTGCAGTAGCCGGTTCTGCATCGCGAGCCGTCACTTCACGCTTATCCATTCGCTTCAAACGAGAGTTCTCGTCGCGAAGACGACGCGAATTGATGATCATGCCTTCCTTCAACTCATCGCTGTCTCCGGCATCAATCACCACTTTCTTGTCGAAAATGCGGTCGTTCTCTTCAATGAAATCCGACGTGTGCACCAAGTGTCCTTCCAAGAAGAGCGTATCGCCGGAGTCTTGAATTTCCACCTTGCGCATCATCTGACGTACAATCACCTCGAAGTGCTTGTCGTTGATCTTTACGCCTTGCAGACGGTAAACTTCTTGAATTTCGTTGACCAAGTATTCCTGAACCTTCGTTGGACCTTGAATGGCCAAAATATCCGATGGGGTGATGGCTCCGTCGCTCAGCGGGTGGCCGGCGCGTACGTAGTCGTTCTCCTGTACCAGAATCTGCTTGTTCAAGTTGATCAGGTAGCGGTGCTGCTCGCCCGTGCGGCTTTCAATGATGATCTCGCGGTTGCCGCGCTTAATCTTGCCGTACGAAACCGTTCCGTCGATTTCAGCCACAACCGCCGGGTTCGACGGATTGCGCGCTTCAAACAATTCCGTAACGCGGGGCAAACCGCCCGTGATGTCACCGGATTTCGCACCCCGACGAGGAATCTTCACCAAAACCTTACCGGCCTTGATCTCCTCACCATCGTTCACCATCAAATGGGCACCCAAAGGCAAGGTGTAGTGCTTCAACTCGCCACCCTTCTTGTCGCGAATTTGCAACGTTGGCACCAATTTCTTGTTTCGGGAATCGGAAATAACCTTGTCCTGGAAGCCGGTCTGCTCGTCAATTTCAACCTTGTAGGTAATGCCTTGAACGATGTCCTGGTACGCAATGATACCAGAGGTCTCGGCAACGATAACGGCATTGTACGGGTCCCAAGAACAAACTTCTACTCCCTTGTCCACTTTCTGGCCGTGCTTCACGCGCAACGCAGAACCGTAGGGAATGTTGGAGGTTTGAACTGCAATTCCGGTTTTCTCATCGACCACCTTCACTTCGCCGGTACGGCCAATGACGATGTCAATGATGTTTCCTTCTGCATCTTCTCCCTTAACCGTGCGAACTTCTTCCAATTCCAGTTTACCCGCAAAACGAGTCAACAAACGGCTTTCCTCGGAAATGTTGCCCGCAGTACCGCCCACGTGGAACGTACGCAAGGTCAACTGAGTTCCCGGCTCACCGATGGACTGAGCCGCAATGACACCAACCGTTTCACCGGTTTGTACCGGCTTGGCAGTTGCCAAGTTGCGACCGTAGCACTTGGCGCAAATACCGCGCTTGCTTTCGCAGGTCAATGCGGAACGAACTTCCACCATTTCTATAGGCGAGTCCGCAATGGCTTTGGCTGCTGGTTCGTTGATCAACGAACCGGACTCAACGTACACTTCGCTCGTTAATGGATCGATGACGTCCACCAAGGCCACGCGGCCCAAGATCCGATCGTACAATGACTCCACCACTTCCTCGTTTTTCTTCAAAGGAGTGATTTCCAAGCCGCGAAGCGTTCCGCAATCGTCTTCATTGATGATGACGTCCTGCGCTACGTCCACCAAACGACGCGTCAAGTATCCTGCGTCGGCCGTCTTCAAGGCCGTATCCGCCAGACCCTTACGGGCACCGTGGGTAGAAATAAAGTACTCCAAGATGGACAAACCCTCTTTAAAGTTCGAGATGATCGGGTTCTCGATGATCTCACCGCCTCCGGAACCGGATTTTTGCGGCTTGGCCATCAATCCGCGCATACCGGACAACTGACGAATCTGCTCTTTTGAACCCCGTGCTCCGGAGTCCAACATCATGTAAATTGGGTTAAATCCTTGACGATCGTGAATCAAGTGGTTCATGGCCGCCTGCGTCAAACGCGCGTTGGTGGTGGTCCACACGTCAATCACCTGATTGTAACGTTCGTTGTTCGTGATCAGACCCATGTTGTAGTTCATGAAGATGCCTTCCACCTCTTCATTTGCTCCTTGGATCAAGGATTCTTTTTCTTTCGGCACCACGATGTCTCCCAAAGAGAACGACAATCCTCCTTTAAAGGCATTCGTGTAACCCAAATTCTTCATGTCGTCCAAGAACTTCGCCGTCGTGGGGACGTCCGTCTTGCGCAATACATCAGCAATGATGTCGCGCAAGGCCTTCTTGGTCAACAATTCGTTGATGTAGCCAACTTTAACGGGAACTACCTGATTGAACAGGATCCGTCCTACCGTCGTCTCAATCAACTTGATGACGTGCTCCCCATTCTCCACGGTGCGCGTGCGTACTTTAACGATGGCGTGCAAATCCACAGCCTTCTCGTTGTAAGCAATCATCACTTCTTCCGGAGAATAAAACACCTTGCCTTCGCCCTTGATGGGATGCTCTGGGGCGTCTTTGCGGGCCTTGGTCATGTAGTACAGACCCAAGACCATGTCTTGTGAGGGTACCGTAATTGGAGAACCGTTGGCCGGATTCAAAATGTTGTGCGAAGCCAACATCAAAATCTGAGCTTCCAAAATAGCAGCAGGTCCCAAAGGCAAGTGAACCGCCATCTGGTCGCCGTCAAAGTCAGCGTTGAAGGCCGTACACGTCAGCGGATGCAGCTGAATGGCCTTGCCCTCAATCAACTTCGGCTGGAAGGACTGAATGCCCAAGCGGTGCAACGTTGGAGCGCGGTTCAAAAGCACGGGGTGCCCTTTCATCACGTTTTCCAAAATGTCCCAAACAACGGGTTCGCGCTTATCGATGATTTTCTTCGCCGATTTAACCGTTTTAACGATTCCGCGCTCAATCAACTTGCGAACCACAAACGGCTTGAACAATTCCGCCGCCATGTCCTTTGGCAAACCGCACTCGTGCAGCTTCAATTCCGGTCCAATAACGATTACGGAACGCGCAGAGTAGTCTACCCGCTTACCCAAAAGGTTTTGACGGAATCGACCCTGCTTGCCCTTTAAACTGTCGGACAAAGACTTCAAAGCACGATTGCTTTCCGTTTTCACGGCGCTTGCCTTGCGGGTGTTGTCAAACAAGCTATCAACAGCCTCCTGCAGCATGCGTTTTTCGTTGCGCAAAATGACTTCTGGAGCCTTGATTTCCAACAAACGCTTCAAACGGTTGTTGCGGATGATGACCCGACGGTACAAATCGTTCAAGTCGGAGGTTGCGAAGCGACCGCCGTCCAACGGAACCAATGGGCGCAATTCTGGCGGAATTACAGGGATCACCTTCATGATCATCCACTCCGGATTGTTCTCCATGCGCAGGTTGGCCTCGCGCAAGTTCTCCACCACCTGCAAACGCTTGAGTGCCTCTTGCTTCCGCTGTTGGCTGGTCTCATTGTTTGCGCGGTGACGCAATTCGTAGGACAATTCGGCCAAATTCAAACGCTGCAAAAGCATCAACAGGGCCTCGGCACCCATTTTCGCGATGAATTTATTGGGGTCGGTATCCTCCAAGAAGTTGTTGTCCTGCTTGGGCAAACGATCCAATGCGTCCAAATACTCTTCTTCTGTCAAGAATTGAAGCACCTGGAAGGATTTACCTTCGGCGTCCACGGCCAGACCCGGCTGGATTACCACGTAACGCTCGTAGTAAATGATCATGTCCAACTTCTTGCTGGGCAATCCCAGTAAGTAGCCAATTTTATTCGGCAAGGAACGGAAGTACCAAATGTGCGCAACCGGTACCACCAAAGAGATGTGACCAATCCGCTCGCGACGAACTTTCTTTTCCGTAACCTCTACCCCGCATCGGTCGCAAACAATCCCTTTGTATCGGATGCGCTTGTACTTGCCGCAGGCACATTCAAAATCCTTTACCGGACCAAAAATGCGCTCGCAGAACAAGCCATCACGCTCGGGCTTGTGCGTACGGTAGTTAATGGTTTCCGGCTTCAGAACCTCACCACTGGAACGCCCCAAGAGAAACTCTGGAGACGCCAAACTGATGGTAATGGAGTCAAATGAACCCGGGTTGTGATCAACTTTCGATTGCATAGGAATGCTTTTATTTTCTTCGTTCAAGCGTTCAATCCAAGGAAACTTTCAAGCCAAGACCTTGAAGTTCGTGCAACAATACGTTGAACGACTCTGGAATTCCAGGCTCGGGCATGCGATCGCCCTTCACAATGGCTTCGTACGTTTTGGCACGGCCCACCACATCGTCGGACTTCACAGTCAGGATTTCGCGCAGGATGTTGGATGCACCAAAGGCCTCCAACGCCCACACTTCCATTTCTCCAAAACGCTGTCCACCGAACTGAGCTTTACCGCCCAAAGGCTGCTGTGTGATCAACGAGTACGGTCCAATTGAACGTGCGTGCATCTTATCGTCCACCATGTGGCCGAGTTTCAGCATGTAAATCACACCAACGGTTGCCTTCTGGTCAAAACGGTCACCCGTTCCACCATCGTACAAATGCGTATGACCGTACATCGGCAAGCCAGCGTCTGCCAACTCTGTTCCAATTTGATCCAAAGACGCTCCGTCAAAAATAGGCGTAGCGTACTTGCGGTCCAGCTTCATGCCGGCCCAACCCAACACGGTCTCGTAAATCTGACCAATGTTCATACGGGAAGGTACACCCAGCGGGTTCAATACGATGTCCACCGGAGTTCCGTCCTCCAAGAAAGGCATGTCCTCTTCGCGAACGATTTTGGCCACAATACCCTTGTTTCCGTGGCGTCCGGCCATCTTATCACCCACTTTCAGTTTGCGCTTCTTGGCTACAGTGACCTTGGCCAACTTCACAATACCGGCGGGCAATTCGTCTCCCACGCTGATGGTGAACTTCTTGCGGCGGTAAACCCCGGTCAAGTCACTTACCTTGATTTTGTAGTTGTGCAACAACTTGTCGATCAAGATATTCTTATCGGCATCCGTAGTCCAAACACCACCGGTCAGGTGGGTGTAGTCCTCTACGGCATTCAATACCTTTTGGGTAAACTTCGTGCCTTTCGGGATGATTTCTTCGTTCAAATCATTGGTAACGCCTTGGCTGGTTTTGCCGGCAACCAACTGACCCAACTTATCCAAGAAATTCACGCGCAACACCTCCAACTGAGATGCAAATTCCAATTCGAGCGTTTCCAACTCTTCCTTGTCCTTCTTGCGTTGGTTCTTGTCCTTCAAACTGCGGCTGAACAACTTCTTGTCGATCACCACACCGCTCAAAGATGGAGAAGCCTTCAATGAAGCGTCTTTCACATCGCCTGCCTTCTCGCCAAAGATGGCGCGCAACAACTTCTCTTCTGGAGACGGGTCGCTCTCGCCTTTCGGCGTGATTTTGCCGATCAGAATATCGCCGGGCTTGATTTCCGCACCCACGCGAACAATTCCGTTCTCATCCAAATCTTTAGTGGCCTCTTCGCTGACGTTCGGAATATCCGCCGTCAATTCTTCCATACCCAACTTGGTGTCGCGCACTTCCAAAGAGTACTCGTCGATGTGCAATGAAGTGAAAATGTCTTCGCGGACCACGCGCTCGTTGATCACGATAGCATCCTCAAAGTTGTATCCTTTCCAAGGCATGAACGCTACCAACAGGTTGCGGCCCAAAGCCAACTCCCCGCCTTGCGTTGCGTATCCTTCGCAAAGAACCTGACCTTCTTCCACGCGCTCTCCCTTCACAACGATGGGGCGCAAGTTGATGGTAGTGCTTTGGTTGGTCTTCAAAAACTTCACCAACGGATACACCTTTACGTTGCTTTCAAAGCTAACCAGGGTATCCTCCTCGGTGCGGTCGTATGCAATGTGGATTTCGTTCGCATCCACGTACTGGACTGTTCCCAGACCTTCCGCGTTGATCAACACGCGCGAATCACGCGCCACTTGTTGCTCCAAACCGGTTCCAACAATCGGGGCTTCAGGACGCAACAAAGGCACGGCCTGACGCATCATGTTGGATCCCATCAACGCTCGGTTGGCGTCGTCGTGCTCCAAGAAAGGAATCATCGACGCGGAAATCGAAGCGATTTGGTTTGGAGCCACGTCCATCATGTCGATTTGCGTGGGTTCCATCATGGGGAAGTCGCCTTCGTCCCGAACTTTTACGCGCGGGTTAACAAAGGTTCCGTCCGCATTCAAGGCGGCGTTGGCCTGAGCAATGACGCGGTTTTCCTCTTGCTCAGCAGAAAGGTAAACGGGCGCATCCTTCAAGTTGACTTTACCGCCCTCGATCTTACGATAAGGGGTTTCGATGAAGCCCATGGTATTCACCTTCGCGTAAACGCAGAGGGAAGAAATCAAACCGATGTTTGGACCTTCCGGCGTCTCGATGGGGCACAAACGTCCGTAGTGGGTGTAGTGAACGTCACGCACCTCAAATCCGGCACGCTCGCGGCTCAAACCACCGGGTCCGAGTGCAGAAAGACGACGCTTGTGCGTGATCTCCGCCAACGGATTGGTCTGGTCCATGAACTGGCTCAACTGGTTCGTTCCAAAGAACGAATTAATGACGGAGCTCAGGGTTTTTGCATTGATCAAATCTATCGGCGTAAACACCTCGTTGTCGCGTACGTTCATTCGCTCACGGATGGTGCGAGCCATGCGGGCAAGACCAACGCCAAACTGATTGGCCAACTGCTCACCTACCGTGCGTACCCGACGGTTGGACAAGTGGTCAATATCGTCCACTTCCGCCTTCGAATTGATCAACTCGATCAAATAACGAACAATGGAAATGATGTCTTCTTTGGTCAGAACCTGAACCGAGTTGTCTATGTTCAATCCCAACTTTTGGTTCAACCGGTAACGACCTACGTCGCCCAAGTTGTAACGCTGCTCGGAGAAGAACAACTTGTCGATGATGCCACGAGCCGTTTCTTCATCAGGCGCTTCTGCGTTCCGCAACTGACGGTAGATGTACTCCACCGCCTCGCGCTCGGAATTCGTTTGGTCCTTCTGCAAGGTGTTGTAAATGATGGCGTATTCGCCAGCCTCTACGTCGTCCTTGTGCAACAAAATAGCAGGAACATCGGCCTCCAGGATCATGTCCAAGTGCTCTTTTTCCAGAACCGTGTCGCGTTCCAAAATAACCTCGTTGCGCTCAATAGACACCACTTCTCCGGTATCCTCGTCTACGAAGTCTTCACGCCAAGATTTCAGCACGCGCGCCGCCAACTTGCGGTCCAACACACGCTTCAAACCTGCCTTGGAAACTTTAACTTCCTCGGCCAAGCCGAAGATCTCCAAAATGTCCTTGTCGCGCTCAAAACCGATTGCGCGGAACAACGTTGTCACCGGCAACTTCTTCTTCCGGTCGATGTACGCGTACATCACGTTGTTGATGTCCGTTGCAAATTCAATCCAGCTGCCCTTGAAAGGAATAATCCGAGCGGAGTACAACTTCGTGCCGTTGGCGTGGTAGCTCTGGCCAAAGAAAACGCCTGGAGAACGGTGCAACTGGGAAACCACCACGCGCTCTGCGCCATTCACGATGAACGTGCCGCGGGGGGTCATATAGGGAATAGTACCCAAATAAACGTCCTGAACGATGGTCTCGAAGTCCTCGTGTTCCGGATCGGTACAATACAATTTTAGGCGGGCCTTCAGCGGTACGCTGAAGGTCAATCCGCGTTGAATGCACTCCATTTCGGAGTAGCGTGGAGGATCGACAAAGTAGTCGATAAACTCCAGAACAAACTGATTCCGGGAGTCCGTAATCGGGAAGTTCTCTGCGAAGGTTTTAAAAAGTCCTTCGAGCTTTCGATCGTCCGGCTTTGTTTCGATTTGAAAAAAGTCACGGAACGACTTGATTTGGATGTCCAGAAAGTCCGGGCTGTCTGCCGGCGCAATAGTGGACGAGAAATTAATCCGAGGGGTTGCTTTCGCCATGGAACTCACCGCTTAGTAAAGGGAGGAATGGAAATAATGCAAAAAAGGGTTTAGGCCCCGGGGCACGCCCCGAGGACCTAAACCGTGAAGGGTGTTAGGTGGCTTACGCCAACTCAACCACAGCCCCAGCTTCTTCAAGCTGCTTCTTGAGGGCTTCGGCTTCGTCTTTGGAAACGCCTTCCTTGATCTTGCCAGGAGCGCCGTCAACGGCATCCTTAGCTTCTTTCAGACCAAGACCAGTCATTTCTTTAACCAACTTAACAACAGCCAACTTGGAGGCACCTGCGTCCTTCAAGATCACGTCGAAAGAGGTCTTCTCTTCAGCAGCGGCAGCACCAGCACCGGCAGCAGGAGCAGCAACGGCTACAGCAGCTGCTGCAGGCTCGATGTTGTACTCCTCTTTCAGGTAGTTCGCCAATTCACTTACTTCTTTAACGGTGAGGTTCACCAGAGCATCACCGAGGGATTTGATATCCGCCATTGTAGGGATTTTTTAACGTTTAATAAATTGCAACAGTTGGAAGCTGAGTGCGTACTAGGTTTAAGCGTTGCGGTCTTCCAAAGCCTTGACAAGACCCGCAACTTTTTGGCCGGCGCCGCTCTGCAAAGCAGAGATGACGTTTTTGGCCGGGCTCTGCAAAAGCAAGATGATGTCGCCGATCATTTCTTCGCGTGACCTCAACGTTGCCAATGCCTCGAGCTGGGCATCACCAATGAATACCGCTTCATCGATGTAGGCACCTTTCAATAAGGGCTTATCCGAACTTCTGCGGAATTCTTTGATCAAACGCGCAGGGGCATTGCCCTGCTCGGCGATCAAGATGCTCGTGTTCCCGTGAAGCTGGTCGTACAGGTCGTCAAAATTCTTTGACGAACGCTCCATGGCCTTTTTCAACAGGGTATTCTTCACCACGGACAACTGAATGCCCTGCTTGGCGCACATGCGGCGCAAGTTGCTGGTAGATTCGGCGTCCAGACCGGCGATATCGGCCAAGTAAACCGTGCTGGTTCCTTCCAACACACCCACCAATTCCTCAATCGCTTGATTTTTTTGCTCTTTCGTCATGGGGATTCAATTAGAAGGTTTTCGTGTCCACAGCAACTCCAGGACCCATGGTTGGGCTCAAGAAGATGCTCTTAATGTAGGTTCCTTTCGCCGCTGACGGCTTCATGCGAACCAACGTCTTTAGAACCTCTTCGGCATTCTCACGCAACTTGTCCGCCTCAAAAGAGACACGACCGATGCTGGCGTGTACAATACCGTAGCGATCCACCTTGAAGTCAATCTTACCGGCTTTTACCTCGGAAACGGCTTTGCCAATTTCCATGGTAACGGTACCGGTCTTCGGGTTTGGCATCAAACCGCGTGGACCCAAAACACGGCCCAACGGTCCTAACTTACCCATAGCAGCAGGAACCGTGATGATGACATCAACGTCGGTCCAACCGTTCTTGATTTTGTCCAAGTACTCGTCCATGCCCACAAAATCAGCACCGGCTGCTTTTGCTTCTGCCTCCTTGTCTGGAGTTACCAAAGCCAAAACACGCACGGTTTTACCGGTTCCGTGGGGAAGACTTACCACGCCGCGGACCATTTGATTGGCCTTGCGGGGGTCTACACCCAAACGTACGGCCAAGTCAACGGAACCGTCAAATTTGGTCGTACTCACGTTCTTCACCAACGCAGTTGCGTCGGACAAAGCATACTGCTTGGTGATGTCCACCTTTGCTGCAGCTTCTTTCTGTTTTTTAGTCACTTGTGCCATGATGCGGTCGTGTTACAGGTTAATTAGGCTTTTGGCCTGTCACGGTAATGCCCATGCTTCGCGCCGTTCCGGCGACCATGCTCATGGCAGATTCCAAGGTGAAACAGTTCAAGTCGGACATTTTGTCCTCAGCGATTGCCTTTACTTGATCCCAGGTTACCTTACCTACTTTCGTCCGGTTGGGGATGGCAGAGCCACTCTTCAGTTTGGAAGCTTCCAACAACTGAACGGGTACAGGCGGGTTCTTGACGATAAAATCAAACGACTTATCGGCGTAAACCGTGATGACTACTGGGCAGAGTTTTCCTTGCTTTTCTTGTGTGCGTGCATTGAACTGCTTGCAGAATTCCATGATGTTTACCCCCTTCGCACCCAAGGCCGGACCTACGGGAGGAGAAGGGTTGGCAGCACCACCGCGAACCTGCAGCTTGATCATTGCGCTTACCTCTTTCGCCATTTCTTTGTTCTTACGTGGTTAACTCTCTGTGGAATTCAATGGTCGCTCGTGTCGGAAGCCCACTCGTGACCGCAACGGGAATTCCGTCCGTTGTTATCCTTCTTTCTCTACTTGCATGAATCCAAGCTCCAACGGAGTTTTGCGGCCAAAAATCTTAACCGTAACCTCCACTTTGCGCTTTTCTTCAAAAATCTTTTCAACGGTGCCCGTAAAGTCACGGAACGGACCGTCAATAACTTTTACAGACTCACCGATCACAAACGGCACTGCAATGTGCTCTGCCGTTTCAGCCAATTCATCTACTTTACCGAGCATACGATTGACCTCGCTTTGACGCAAGGGAGTGGGTTCACCACCTTTGGCTTCACTCAAGAAACCAATCACACCCGTAACGTTCTTGATGGTGTGTACGGCTTCACCAGTGAGGATCAACTCCACCATGATGTAGCCCGGGAAAAAATTGCGCTCTTTGAGCACCTTCTTGCCGTTGCGGATTTGGTACACCTTCTCGGTGGGAACCAAGATTTGTCCCATCAAGTCCGACAACCCAATACGGGTCATTTCGTTCTCAATGTAGGACTTGATCTTGTTCTCCTGGCCACTGATGGCCCGAACCACATACCATTTTTTACCCGACTCGCTCATTTCTTATAGGGGGACTTACGCAAACAGGGAATACAAGAAATCCAATGCACCTGCCAGCGACTTATCCATGGCAAATACGACCAAAGAAAAAACCACAGAGGCCACAATAACCAACACGGTACTCTTCTGTAGTTCCGCCATCGTCGGCCAAGTAGAGTTCTTGGCGAATTCTTCGTAGGACGACTGCAAGTAGGTTTTCAATTTTTCCATAACGATCGTTTTGCCTAGCACGGGTGGAGAGATTCGAACTCCCATCAAAGGTTTTGGAGACCTCTATTCTACCCTTGAACTACACCCGTAAGTGGGAAAAGGTGCTCCGAGTTTGACCCCGGAACACCTTGTCACCATTGATTCTGTGAATTACTCGATGATCTCCGTCACCTGGCCGGCACCAACGGTGCGGCCACCCTCGCGGATAGCGAAGCGAAGACCCTTGCTGATCGCAACAGGAGCGATCAAGTTAACCTCGATGGACAAGTTGTCACCGGGCATAACCATCTCAACACCAGCGGGCAACATGATCTCACCGGTTACGTCTGTAGTACGCAAGTAGAACTGCGGACGGTACTTGTTGTGGAAAGGAGTGTGGCGACCGCCTTCTTCTTTCTTCAAGATGTACACCTCAGCCATGAACTTTTTGTGTGGCTTAACGGAACCTGGCTTGCAGATTACCATACCGCGACGGATAGCCGCCTTGTCCACACCGCGCAACAACAAACCTACGTTGTCACCAGCTTCGCCGCGATCCAAGATCTTGCGGAACATTTCAACACCCGTGATGGTAGAAGACATTTTCTCGTCACCAAAACCGATGATGTCAACAGGATCCGCCGTGTTGGCAACACCTGTCTCGATACGACCGGTTGCAACGGTTCCACGACCGGTGATGGAGAACACGTCCTCAACAGGCATCAAGAAAGGCTTCTCGTTGTCGCGAATAGGCTCCTCAATCCAGGAGTCAACTGCGTCCATGAGTTCCATGATCTTGTCAACCCACTTACCTTCGCCGTTCAAGCCACCCAAGGCAGAACCTTGAATAACGGGAGTATTGTCGCCGTCGAACTTGTAGAAGGACAACAAATCGCGGATTTCCATTTCAACCAACTCCAACAATTCGGCGTCGTCTACCATGTCCACTTTGTTCATGAAGACTACCAGGCGAGGTACACCAACCTGACGAGCCAACAAGATGTGCTCGCGCGTTTGGGGCATAGGACCATCGGTAGCAGCTACTACCAAGATCGCACCGTCCATCTGAGCAGCACCCGTTACCATGTTCTTCACATAGTCGGCGTGACCCGGGCAATCCACGTGAGCGTAGTGACGGTTGGCCGTCTCGTACTCCACGTGTGCCGTGTTGATGGTAATACCACGCTCCTTTTCTTCGGGAGCTGCGTCGATCGAATCGAACGAACGCTTTTGAGACAAGCCTTTATCAGCCAACACAGTAGTGATAGCAGCTGTCAATGTCGTTTTGCCATGGTCAACGTGACCGATGGTGCCGACGTTCAAGTGCGGTTTGTTCCGCACGAAATTCTCTTTTGCCATGGTGTTTTAGTTAATTGAAATTGAACCGAGAGAATGAATTTTGAGCCAATGGCGGGAATTGAACCCGCGACCTTTTCCTTACCAAGGAAACGCTCTACCCCTGAGCTACATCGGCAGTGCGATCCTGGAGCGGAAGACGGGATTCGAACCCGCGGCCCTCAGCTTGGAAGGCTGATGCTCTACCAACTGAGCTACTTCCGCAATGAATCGACTGTGGGGAGAGCAGGATTCGAACCTACGTAGGCGTAGCCAACAGATTTACAGTCTGCCCCGTTTAACCGCTTCGGTATCTCCCCAATGATTGCAACCAAAAAGTCAAAAAGAAAATGCCTGGAGTAGAGCCAGCAGAGGGACTCGAACCCCCGACCTGCTGATTACAAATCAGCAGCTCTACCAACTGAGCTATGCTGGCAGTAAAAAAAAGGAAAATTTCCTCCTTTGCAGATTCTTTTGAAGAACGTTCCGTCTCTCAAGCGTGGAGCGCTTTTTGAAACGGACTGCAAATGTAGGAAATTTTCCAATCCCCGCAAAGGGTCTCTAAAAATTAATGCGGTCGACGGCGGGATTTTGCTTTTTGAACCCATCGGGCCGTGGCACGGAAGGCTGCATGAACCGCTTGGTCAAAAGTACTGCCCTCTTTTTTCAACACCAATGAACCACCCGGAAGCTGGATTTTAACTTCAACAACTTTTACGAGCTTTCCGTCTTTGTTTTCCTTGCGCAGGTAAACATCGCCCCGAACCGCATCGGCCGCTATTCGACCCAGCTTGTTCAACTTCTCCGCAATCATTCCCGACAGACGGTCGCTGTATTTGACGTCTACGGCATGGACAATAGCATGCATGTTTTTTTGGGTTTTAAGAGCGCTGCCCTTCCCGGCCACGAGGGTGCGCCCGCTGTACAACGGACTTCAATTGCTCTATGGACGCGTGGGTATACACTTGGGTGGCCGAGAGATTTGCGTGCCCCAAAAGACTGCGAATCGACGCCAAGTCTGCTCCCATGTCCAGCAAATGCGTTGCAAAGGTGTGCCGCAACACGTGCGGGCTGGCCTTTTCGACGCTACTTGCTCCTTGAAGGTACGAATGAACAACGGAATAAACACGTTTTGGGGACATTTTTTTTGCCGTCGATTCCCAAAAAAGTATCGAGTCTGTAGGCACTCCTGCCGTTTCGCATGCTTGTCGGTATTCCTCAAGTCCCTCGAGCCAAACGGGCAAGGCCGGCAGCAAGCGCTCTTTGTTTCCCTTCCCGAGAATTCGAACGGTCTGAGCAGATGCATCAATGTCTGACCAACGCAACTGGAGCAATTCTGCCCGACGGATGCCCAGTGCATAAAGCGTGAGTAAAAGGAATCGGTCGCGCGTTCCCAACCAACCAGTCTCAAAGCGGTTGGGATCCAGGAGTCGTTCGACTTCGTCTGACTTCAAAACCCGCACGATGCGCTTGGGAACTTTCAAGCCGCGCAGCAGAACCGCCGGCTGAGGCACTCCTTCCCAAAGCAATCTGGCAAATCCAAAGTAGGTGCGCAATGCGGACAAACGTCGATTCAACGTTCGCGAAGACAGGCCAGCCTCCGCACCCTCCGCCAGCCAGGAACGCACGTGGGCAACCTTAATTCCTTGGGGCGTGGATTCGTCGTAAACCGACTGAACATACTGCACAAAGAAAAAGAGATCGCTGCTGTAAGCGGCCACCGTGGCGGGCGACAGTCTGCGCTCCAAGAGCAGGTGGTCCGCAAAGGCGTCCAGTCCAAATGAGTTCAAATCCGGCACGGTAGCGAAGGTACCAAATAAAGCGCCCTGCAAACCGGTGGTTTGCAGGGCGCATATGCTTGGTGCAGCACAAGGGATTATTCCATCTCCTCGCGTCGCAACGTCTGAACGTAAGCCGCTTTAATGACCTCCATACGTCGAGAAATCGACTTCTTTTGGAATGCTTGGCGGGAACGCAGCTGGCGCATAGTACCGGTTTTGTCGAACTTGCGTTTGTAACGCTTCAACGCGCGGTCAATGCCTTCGCCTTCTTTAACTTGAATTACCAACATGCTAAAACACCTCCTCTCATTAAGGGTGCAAAGATAGCGAATCTTTTTGATTCAAAACGAAGTAGCGCCTCAGTTGATCTGCGTCGACGTCGGTCCAACCCGGAACGGCCCGCAATTCAGCCCAAGAACGGACCGGACGAACCGATCTCCTGTATTTGCCCAGTGCCCGCGCACGCTCCCAACCCACCAAAGGATGACCGGCCAACACGGATTCCGGCAGTCGATTCAATACCCGGCGCGGCGGTAGGGAATCCAGTTCCCATACCACCGGCCAGGTACGCGCGGAGGTAGGTATCTGATCTAATGCGGAAAATCCACACCACCGTTGTCGTTCTTTGAAAAAATGACGGAGTGCGCCGGGCGACACCCCCCAACGGGCCAATTCCAAACTGTCTACCGTGTTGACCCCTACACTACTTTTTGGAAAACGAAGTTTTGGGCGCGGCACCCAAATTTGATTGGTATCCAATGTTCGACGCGGACCTTTGGTGAACTCTTTACGGAAGTAGGGACGCCGAAAAGGACGTTCCCCCTTGCTTCGGTTTTCAGAACGAATGGGTTCCGGATACCACAAGGGTCGTTCGTAGGCGGGGTTGCCGCGCCAACAAATGCTTAGCCCAACGGCTCCATACGCCCCGATCAGAATAAATCCAATCCCCAAGCGTTGGAGCCGACCGGGCGCTTTCATGCGTCAATCGCGCTCGTCGTTTTCGTTGAAGGAGTCCGGCTCCGGCTTCGCGGGTGTGCGCAATACCAGAACAAAAAAGTACAACGTGAATACGGCGACCACCCCTTGGGCCAAGACCATGGTGGTCAATGCTGCATCGTTCATGATTAGCGGATTGTGGCCTTACGGCGTTTTTGGTAAGCGAGGTACACGGCATAAGCAATGCCCAAATACAGTGCCAACAGGAGGAACCGAGCACCCACGACATAGGGACTCGCGGGCAAGGTCAACTTTTCGTAAATGGAGGGCAGGGATCCCAAGAAAACACCCAAAAGAATAACGGGAGTCACGTATTTAATGACAAACCGATAGATCTGTGGAATGCGCAAATCCGCTCCGTGGTTAATTTCCGCCCAACCTTTGTCCATGCCAAAAACCCAAGCAAACAGAATCACTTCCAGCAATGCGAAAACCACCAAACTGACCGTACCGGCCCAGTAATCGTATTCGTCAAACACGCCTTCGTTGAAGAAAAATACCGTGGGTGCACCCAAAACCAAAATGATTGCGCCAAACGCCCAAGCAGATGGATTGCGCTTCCATCCGAATTCGTCTTGGAGGAAGGCCATCACCGGCGTGCCCATGGCCAACGAGGAGGTTACCCCAGCAAAAAACAACAAACCAAACCAGGCAATGCCGGCGAACATGCCGATGGTAGGCCCCCACTGCGTAAATAAGTAGGGAAGTGTCTTAAAGCCCAGCCCCAAGCCTCCCGATTTGGTCAATTCCACTACCTGATCAACCCCCAAATAGCCAATGGCAATGGGAATCAAAATGGAGCTGCCCAAAACCACCTCCACAAATTCGTTCATCCAACCGGCGCTCATGGCGTTCAATGCAATGTCATCGCGTCGTTTGACGTACGAGGCGTAGCATTGGATGGACCCCATGCCCACACTGAGCGTAAAGAAAATCTGACCGGCAGCGGCCAACCAAACTTTGGCAGACCAAATGCTGGAGTAGTCCGGCGTCCATAAAAAGTTCAAACCCACGGTTCCGTCGAACAAAGCACCGTTCTCCCCTGCCTGCAACGTAATGCCTTGAATGGCCAAGAAAACGCCAAAGATCAACAGCAGGGGCATTCCAATTTTAGCCACTTTCTCCACACCACCGCTCAATCCGCGTGACAAAATCCAGGTGTTCAGAACCAGGCAAAATAACCAAAAAACAACAGGTTCTATGGGGTTTTCCAAGCCAACGTAGCTGCCAAATACACCTGCCACCTCAGCGGCCGACTTGCCAACAAAAGTTCCTTGAATGGAGTGCCATACGTAGCTCAGGGTCCAACTCTCCAAATAGCAATAGTAAGCTGCCACGGCAATGTTGGTGAAAATGCCAAAAACGCCAATGTATTTCCAAATGGCACGTTTTGGATCCAATTCGTGGAGGATAAAGGGCGTGCTGTGGTTGCCAAACCGTCCGCCGAATCTACCGGTGGCCCACTCAATCCACAGCAAAGGAATACCCATCAAAAGGAAACTGACCAAGTAGGGGATGATGAATGCCCCGCCCCCGTTCTGCACGGCCTGCACTGGAAAGCGCAAAAAATTCCCCAATCCCACGGCGTTGCCGGCCATGGCCAAAATTAATCCAACGCGGGAGCCCCACGATTCTGTTTTTGTTGACATAAAGCAATGGCAGTCGGGCCCAAAAGGCCGGTTCGATTGCGAATATAAGGAATCGATTTGGGACAGACGTTTAAATCCGGAAAAGCCCCATTCGCTCAGCTTCCGCAGGCAGCAATCACTTCATCCAACGGGGTTGGTTCGTACGCCAAATCGCGACGTGCTTTATCCAAGATAAATCCGGTTCGGGCGGGCCTTAGGGCCGGCTGGGCCAACGATTCGGTAGAAACCGGTTGAATCAAGGAGGCGTCGAGATGAAACACCCGCGCAATGCGCCCTACAAAATCAAAAACCGACAGCGTTTCGCCCCCGCTGATGTGGTAAATCCCCTGGGCACGTCGCTGTGCCACGGCCAAGCAACCGCGAGCGAGGTCCTCCGCAAAAGTGGGACTGCGCCATTGATCCACCACAACCGGTAACGACTTGCCTGCGCGTAGGGAATTTGAGGCCCACAATACGATGTTGCTTCTGCTCAGCCCTTCTACCTGCCCCACCACCAGTACCGTGCGCACAATGGACCAGGGAGTTGACAACCCTTGAACGATTTGTTCCGCATCGTACTTGGAACGTCCGTATACACTCAAAGGGTTGGGCACTGCCATTTCATCGTAAGGGCCATCCGCCCCATCGAACACAAAATCTGTGCTCAGCAGAACAAAATGAGCCCCGTAACGACTGCTGATCTCCGCACCCAACCGAACGGCGTCCACATTCAAACGCTGGCACATTAACGGCTCTTTTTCGCAATCGTCCACCTGGGTCATGGCCGCGGCATGGAGCACCACATCCGGACTAAAATCAACCAAAGAGGCCTCCCAATCGGCAGGTGACTCGATGTCCAAGGATCGATAATCCAGGTTGGAGGCGTTCAAAGCGGCACCAATGCGTTCCGGACCTCGTGCCGTTGCCAGCACCACCACACCGGGCTGATCCGCGCACAGACGCACAAATTTTTGCCCCAGGAGGCCGTTGGCACCGGTCAACAGGATGCGGGTAGCAGGTGCAACCGAAAGTTCCACGCTATTCTAGATCTAATGGAGCGGCATCTGCGGACGCCTCAGCATCCGTCCAAGCTCGTTCGGTCTGCATCCAGTGAGCCATTTGTGCTTGTAAAGCAGCAGCTTCACGCCCAGCAGCTTCGGCAAAGTCCAACCCGTTGGAGGCGTACTGTATGGAACGCGAGGCGTTGATCAACACCCCAACGCCCGGACGGTTTTTCCAACCTGCCGCAGTCAGTACTTCCGGTACACTTCCGCCTTGGGCGCCAACGCCCGGAACCAAGAAGTAGCTGTCCTCCGCCAGCGTTCGAACGTGCGTCAATCCCTCCGGACGTGTAGCGCCCACCACAAACATCCGCTGTTCGGTGGGAATCCAATTGGATACGCGCTCCAACACATGGGCATACAAAGGACGGCCGTCGGCCATGCGTTGCTGTTGAAAATCATCTGCACCGCCGTTGCTGGTCAGCGCCAAAACCACGGCCCACTTGTCCGGCAACAAAAAGGGCTCCACACTGTCACGCCCCATGTAGGGAGCTACCGTGATGGCGTCAAATCCCAACTCCTGAAGCAGGCCTTGGGCGTACTGTGAGGCCGTGTTGCCGATGTCTCCCCGCTTGGCGTCGGCGATGGTCAAATGACCCGGGTACTGGTGGCGCAAATAGCCAATGGTCTCCTCAAGGGCTTTCCAACCTTCTAAACCGTGGGCCTCGTAAAAGGCCAAATTGGGTTTGTAGGCAACCGCGTACTCAGCCGTTGCGTCGATGATGGCTTTGTTAAAGTCCGCGAGCGATGCGGGCTTGGCGGCAAAACCACTCGGCAGCTTGGAAACGTCGGAATCCAGGCCCACGCACAGCACGGATTGGCGGGACTCAACAGCATAGACTAAATCGTGGTAATTCATGGGCTCTTTATTCGGTTCCTTCCTTCAAGCGTTCCGCATTCTCAGCCACCTGAAGTTCTTCAATGAATTTATGAATTTGACCGTTCATGACCTCCGGCAAGTTGTATACCGTGAAGCCAATTCGGTGGTCCGTAACCCGCCCTTGGGGGTAATTGTAGGTTCGGATTTTGGCACTTCGATCGCCCGTGCTCACCAACGATTTTCGGTGTTCGGAAATGGCCTTGTCGCGTTCTGCGCGAGCTGCATCCCAAATACGGGCGCGCAAAACCTTCAATGCTTGATCGTAGTTCTGGTGCTGGGAGCGACCGTCTTGGCACTCCACCACCGTGTTGGTGGGCAAGTGTGTTAAGCGGACACCAGATTCGGTTTTGTTCACGTGCTGTCCGCCAGCACCGCTGGAACGAAACGTGTCTTTCCGGATGTCTGTATCGTTGATCTGCACATCCAGTTCATCCGCTTCCGGCAAAACGGCAACCGTTGCGGCGGAGGTGTGTACGCGGCCTTGGCTTTCCGTCGCGGGAACACGCTGCACGCGGTGTACCCCAGATTCGTACTTTAGGGTACCGTAGACCTCTTCTCCAGAAACCTCAACGCTGACTTCTTTGTACCCGCCCAGCGTGCCTTCGGTAGCCGACAAAACCGTGTATTTCCAACCCTTCTCGTCCAAGAACCGGGCATACATACGAAAGAGGTCCGCTGCGAACAAGCCCGCTTCATCACCTCCTGTACCTGCGCGAATTTCCAAAACTGCATTCTTTGCGTCTTCGGGATCCTTGGGAACCAGTAACTGTTTGATTTCCGCTTCCAAAACTTCCAATTCCGGCAGCAAACGGTCCAATTCGTCCTTGGCCATGGAGCGCAATTCCGAATCTTTCTCGTGCTGCAGCAAATCGCGCGCCTCCGTTTCGTTCTCCAGCAAACGCAAATACTTGGCACGCGCGTTCACTACCGGCAAGAGGGTCTTGTATTCGCGATTTAGGCGAATAGCGCGCGGCGGATCCGCAGAAACCTCCGGCTGCATCAGCAAATCGTTGACCTCGTCGAACCGTTGGGCCAACGCGTTTAATTTGTCTACAAAACTCATCCGCCGTAGCTAAAATTCCCGTGCGGGGTGCGCAGCTCCAGCGATGCCTTAGCGCCCGATGGGGCCTCCTCTACCCGACCTACAATTTGAGCCGCAATGCCAAATTTATGCGCTGCTGCTAGGGCCGCGGGTGCGTCCTCAGGAGCTAGGTAAATTTCCATGCGGTGGCCCATGTTGAACACCTGGTACATTTCGTTCCACGGTGTACCGGACTCTTTTTGAATGGTTTCAAACAACACCGGCACGGGAAACAATTGATCCTTCACCACATGCACTCCTTCCACAAAATGCAGAACTTTCGTCTGACCACCACCGGAACAGTGCACCATGCCGTGCACCGCGGAGCGGTGGGTGGCCAGTAATTCTTTTACAACGGGGGCGTACGTACGCGTAGGGCTCAAAACCAAGTGACCCGCGTCCAGTGGGGACCCAGCAACGGAATCGGTCAATCCGTACGAGCCGGTGTAGACCAATGACGGATCCACTTCGGGCGCAAAACTCTCCGGATACCTCGCGGCCAATTCCTTTTTGAAAACGTCGTGCCGGGCAGAGGTCAAACCGTTGGAGCCCATGCCGCCGTTGTACGAATCCTCGTAGGACGCTTGGCCGTCGGAGGCCCATCCCACAATGACGTCCCCGGGACGAATTCTGGAGTTATCGATGACCTCGTCCCGACGCATGCGTGCCACCACCGTGGAATCCACCACAACGGTCCGAACCAAATCGCCCAAATCCGCGGTTTCTCCGCCCGTGGAGCGGATGTCGATTCCCAACCCGCGCAATTCTTCCAACAGCGTTTCGGTACCACCAATCAAGGCAGAAATAACTTCTCCGGGGATGCGCGCCTTGTTGCGACCGATGGTACTGCTGACCAAAATGGGACCCAAAGCGCCTACGCACAACAAGTCGTCCAGATTCATGACCAGGGCATCTTGCGCAATGCCCTTCCAAACCGACAAATCGCCTGTTTCTTTCCATACAAGATAAGCCAAGGAACTCTTGGTTCCGGCGCCGTCGGCGTGCATCACCAAACAGTGCTCTTCCGACCCCGTTAAATCATCTGGGACGATTTTACAGAAAGCTTTGGGAAACAATCCTTTATCCAAATGCGCAATGGCGCGATGGACTTCTTCTTTGCCGGAAGACACTCCCCGGCCGGCATAACGCGCACTTTGCTCCATGGGCGCAAAGGTACGGCTTGTCCCTTACTTCACGCGGATGTACATGCCGGGCAACAAGTCGTCTTCGATGTCTGGATTCAGGGCCTTAAGCTCCTTCTCCTTCAACTCCAACGCCTTGGCAATGGATCCCCACGTTTCCTCGTACTGAACCAAACGATTGGACGCATCAAACTCTGCGTAATCGCCGCCCAAAGTCACTTTTAACTTCATGCCTGGGAAAACGCGAACTCCGCGCAATCCACCGTTCAGCTTCTTCAAATCGGTGATGGTCAAGGAGGTATTGCGGCAGATGGTGGTGAAGTTGTCTTTGTCGCCAACCGTGTAGAATTCTCCTTTCGGTGCGACTTTTACTTTCTTGGCTTCTTCAGCTGCCAAAGAAGCCGCATCCATTTCCTGCGCAGGATCGTACGGCGGGGCGTAGTCGTCGCGCACCACTTTAAAGTCCGTCCGACGGTTGATCTGGTGGGCTACCTCTTGTTTGGCCGCAGGCAATGTCTTGATGAACCGTTCGCTCAGGGCCGTGCCGGCGATAAAATCAGCTGCACCGTACCCTTTGTACCCCTCCGGGATGGAGAAGGGCTCTTTCTCGCCCATGCCCACGGCACCCAAGCGGTCTGCCTTAATGCCTTTTGAAATCAAGTAGTCCACACAAGACTGTGCTCGATTTTGCGACAGCACTTGGTTCTTCTCATCGGTATCGCGGAAGTCCGTGTGCGAACGCAACTCAATAGCGATGTTTGGATTGGCCAACAAAATCTTGTAAACCGAATCCAATGCAGCTTTGGATTCCGGACGCAACTCCCACTTCGCCAAGTCAAAAAAGACGTTGGGCAACACAATTGGAACCTCAATGGGGTCCATTTTTCCGGCAAACGTCATCGTGTGCAGGTAGGTGTTTTTGTCGTCTTGATAAGCGTACTTGTCCAAAGCAAGAGCTACCGTGTTGGTGGTACCGCTTGCATTCAAAAATTTCTTTTTCTCCAAAGAAAAAGAATACGTCACATCGCCACTCAGTTTATCGGATTCGTATTCAAACGTCCCTTCCTTGCTCGTGACCAACGTATGCGTGAATCCATCCGAACCGACGATTTTAACGCTCGCCGCAGCAATCGGACGACCCGTTTTTGAGGACACCACACTGCCCTGAATTTTGTACGTCAGCGGTACTTCGTAAAAAGTCCAAACATCGTATCCGCCCTTACCTCCGTCGCGGTTGGAGATGAAATAACCGTCTTGCAGGCCGCCCGGACGGAGCACGAAGTTGATGTCGTCGTTCTTGGAATTGATGGGGAAACGCAGGTTTTCGGGTTCGCCACTGGGCAAACCGTCGGCGCCTAATTCCACGCGGAACAAGTCCATTCCGCCCATTCCTGGCAAACCGTCGGAGGAAAAATAAAGGAAACCATCGTCGTGAACGAAGGGGAACAGTTCGTCACCGGAGGTGTTGACCGCGTCGCCCAAGTTGACGGGCGTACCCCATTTCTTTTTGCGCTTGTCGTATTTGGCTACCCACAAATCTTTACCACCCTTATTTCCGTCCAAATCACCTGCGAAATAGAGCATTTGATCGTCCGAAGAAATACTGGGATGGCCGACGCTCTTGGAAGAATCTGAGGTAAAAACAATCGGCTCTGGAGCGCTCCACGCCACTCCCATTCGCTTGGTTTCGTAGATGGCGCAGCCCAACTGGGCGCGTTTGACGTCCATGCAACGGGTAAAGTACAATGTGCGGCGGCGGCTGTCGTACGCAGCGGCACCTTCGTGGTCAGCAGAATTAAGCGGCTCTGGCATCAGAACAGGCGCGCTGAACACTTGGTCCTTAGCGGCTTTTGGATTTGGTTTGGTTTTCGCTCCGCGCTTAGCCTTGGGCGCACCGGCGGGCGCTTGACGTTGGGCGGTGTAGAGGTCTGCAAAAAATTCACCCGTCCAACCGTCTTGGCGTTTGGTCAATCCACCTTCGCGGAAGGAAGTAAAGAGCAACTCCTCGTAAGTGTCTGGTTTACCCGAAAAGGACAACCCTACCTCGTGGAAACGGGAGTTGACCGAACCTAAGTTGCCAACTTGGTACCGCGTCAATGCTTTTTTCCAATCCATGGCATCCTTACACGATTGAACCCCGCGTGGCCCTCTTGGGTCTCCCGGTACTTGCTTGGTGTAGTCTTGATAGGCAACCAATGCTTCTTCGTACTCATCCAAGGCTTTGTGCATGTCAGCCATCACCAACAGGACACTTAAATCCTTATAACCCAACTTGATTGCTCGTACGTACTGGGCATTGGCTTCCTTGTACCGACGAGTCCATCGGTAGCTTTCGCCCAAGCGAAAGGCAACATCGGCCTTGTCCGAACGAGATTTTACTTTGGAAAATCCTTTCTTGTAAAGTGGTATGGCCTTAAAGTATTCTTTAGCTGCATAGTAATCGTCTGCGTCACGCAAAATCCTGGGACGCTTCACCTTCTCAGCTTTCGCAGCTTTCTGAGCTTGAGCTCGTTGTGCGGGGGTCAGCTCCTTTTCTTTGGGCGCCGCAACTTCTTTAACCGACTGAGCAGAATTTGCCTTGCCGGAATCCTTACCCTTGGCTGCAGGGGCCACAACAGGTTTTTTGGGATCGGTTTTAGTGCCCGACGACTTAGTTGTAGCGGGCGTAACCGTTGTTTTGGCAGCAGATTTAGCCGCAGGCTTAGAAACGGTTTGGCCCCAGGCCAAAACCGGTAAAATTGCCAAAAACAAGATAAAGGAAGACAGACGGGACGTCGGAATCATAGCGTTGACCAATGGGTATACAAAAGGCTAAAATAGCAAATAAAAATCCCCCAAGCCATAACGACTGGGGGATTTCTTTTCTGTTCAGGCTTTAACTCAACGCGCGTAAAGCATTTCGCGGTACTTGGGAAGTGGCCAAAGAGCATTATCTACGGACAATTCCAATTTATCCACGTGGTAGCGGATGGTCTCAAAATGAGGTTTAACGGTATCGCAGTAGGCTATGGCACGCGCTTCTGGATCCTCAATTTTGTTTGCTACTTTCCGCGCTTCCGTCATGGCGTCAACCTCGGTAGTCAAAATATGGATTCGGTTGCCCAGCTCGGTCACCAAGTCCATTTGTGGCTTAGCCAACTGCGCAAACATCTTTTCGTCGTAGAGGGATTTGAGCTTCAACGCACCTTCCGCTACCTGAGCTTGGTAGGCCATGGCCGTAGGAAGAATATGGTTGGTCACCAAATCGCCCAAAGTGCGGCTTTCGATTTGAATTTTCTTGAAGTAATCCTCCAGCAATATGTCGTAGCGAGCCTCCAACTCAACTTGGTTCAAGATATTCAGCTTCTCAAACAATGCTTTTGACGATTCGGATACGTAGGCCTTCAATGCACGGGGGGTATCCGGCAAATTGCTCAATCCACGCTTGGCCGCTTCGTTCTTCCAATCATCGGAGTAACCATCACCTTCAAATCGAACCTTGTGGGACGTGGAGATGAGGTCGCGGAGTACATTGAAAAGGGCGTCGTCCTTTTTCAAGCCCTGCTCAATCAAGGAATCCACGGACTTCTTGAACTCAAAAAGCTGATTGGCAACAATGGTATTCAATACCGTCATGGACTGGGCGCAGTTCGCCGAAGACCCTACCGCGCGGAACTCAAATTTATTGCCTGTAAACGCGAAGGGAGAGGTTCTGTTGCGGTCCGTGTTGTCCAGCAAGATCTCGGGGATCTTGCCCACTACGTTTAATTTTAGCTCGGTTTTTTGTTCCGGACTCAACTTTCCATTCTCTACTTTCTCCAATTCGTCCAGCACGGCACTCAGCTGCTGCCCCAAGAATACGGAAATAATGGCCGGAGGTGCTTCGTTGGCCCCCAAGCGGTGATCATTGCTGGCAGACGCGATTGAGGCACGCAGAAGGTCTGCGTGGCGATCCACCGCCACAATGGCGTTCACAAAAAACGTCAAGAACTGCAAATTGCGCTTGGGCGTCTTGCCGGGCGACAACAAGTTCGTTCCGGTGTTGGTTGCCAAAGACCAGTTGTTGTGCTTGCCGGAACCGTTGATGCCCGCAAAAGGTTTTTCGTGCATCAACACGCGGAAATTGTGACGGCGCGCCACTTTCTCCAACAAATCCATGAACAAAGAATTGTGGTCTACCGCAACGTTGGCTTCCTCAAAAATGGGCGCAAACTCAAACTGCGCGGGAGCTACCTCGTTGTGACGGGTCTTGACCGGTATGCCCAACAGGTGCGATTCGTATTCCACCTCGCGCATGAATTGCATCACCCGCTCCGGGATGGAACCGAAGTAGTGATCCTCCAATTGCTGACCCTTGGCCGGGCTGTGGCCAACCAAGGTTCTGCCGGTCATCACCAAATCCGGACGAGCAACGAAATAGGCCGAATCTACCAAGAAATACTCCTGCTCCCAACCAAGGGTGGCGTGAACCTTGGTCACGTTGCGGTCGAAGTACTGACAAACTTGGGTGGCTGCTTGGTCCACAACCTGGAGGGCACGCAACAGAGGTGTTTTATAGTCCAGCGCCTCGCCGGTGTAGGAAACGAATACGGTTGGAATGCACAGCGTGTCGTTCATGATGAACGCCGGCGAACTGGGATCCCAGGCCGTGTAGCCGCGCGCCTCAAAGGTGTTGCGAATGCCGCCGTTGGGGAACGAAGATGCGTCCGGCTCTTGCTGAACCAGCATGGCGCCGTTGAATTTCTCAATGGCCCGACCGTCCTCGGTGGGCTCAAAAAAGGCGTCGTGCTTTTCAGCGGTGGCACCCGTCAAGGGTTGGAACCAGTGCGTGTAGTGCATGGCGTCCTTGCTCATGGCCCAGGCCTTCATGGCAGAAGCGATTTGATCCGCCATGGAACGATCAATTTTGGAACCGTGTTCCATCGCACCGCGCACGGCAACATACGCTTCCTTGGTCAGGAACTCGCGCATGGCTTTGTCGTTGAATACGTTGGACCCGTAGTACTCAGACGATTTTTTGAACGGTGCTTTGAATTCGACCGGCTTGCGGTTGAGGGTTTCAGCCAACCCCATGAAACGAACGGTAGCCATAAATGATTTATTTTCTGCAAAATTAGCAGAAAGTGGTCAATTAGACTCGTAAAAATGTATTTTTTATCAACACCCCCCATCAGTAAAGGGGGGTAATTGTTAAATTATTCTCTTTTTACCGCATCAACCACCTCATTGAGGGTGGTCTTGGCATCCTGGACGGTGGTTTTTAATTCAGAAATCGCCGAATCCTTCTCAGCGGCATCCGCGATCTCGCGTTTGATTTCGTTGGATGCGTTGCGCACCGTCTTAATGGCCTTGGCCAAGCCACGCGCCACTTCCGGAATGCGCTTGGGGCCCAGCACAAATAGGGCCACCAGGAGCACCACCGTCAATTCGCCACCGCTAATGAATAAGAATTGCATAGGACAAAAATACAACAGGGCCGCCCGATGGGCGGCCCTGTTCAAAATAAACCAGTATCTATTATTATGCCTCTTCTACCTCATCGCCCAACTTCTTGGCGGTGTCGGCCAAAATTGGGGTTGCTACGAACAACGAGGAGTAGGTTCCCACCAAGATACCCACCAAAATAGCGAAGACAAAACCACGAATCACCTCACCACCAAACAGGAAGATGACCAACAACACCACCAACGTCGTCATGGAGGTGTTGAACGTACGGCCCAAAGTTTGGTTCAGCGCGCTGTCCAAAATTTGAACCTTGTTCATCTTGGCGTGGCTCTTGGCGCCAAAGAACTCACGAATTCGGTCGTAAACAACCACCGTGTCGTTCAACGAGTATCCAATTACCGTCAGGATGGCCGCAACAAACGCTTGATCTACCTCCAAGGAGAAGGGCAAAACACCGTTAAACAAGGAGAATACACCCATTACGATTACCGCATCGTGGATAACGGCCACAACAGCACCAAAGGAATACTGCCACTTGTTGAACCGAACCAACAGGTAGATGAAAATACCGAGCAACGAGAACAAAACCGCCCAAACAGCCGTCTTCTGAATGTCATCGGCCACTGTAGGACCAACCTGACGAGACGCTACCAAGCCCAATGGGTTTTCTTCAATGGACAAGAATTCTGACTCACTTACTGATTTTGCGTAAAAACCTTTGACACCGGCGTACAATGCCTTGCGCAATGCATCCTCTACATCCGCGCCAGACTCTTCTATGCGGAAGTTGGTGGTGATGACAACCTGCTCAGGCGTTCCCAGAGTTTTGACTACAGGAGCCGTAGCGGTTGGGTCAACCTTGCGGTACTCCGCCATCAAGGCTGCACCAACTTGCTCAACCGCTACGGGTTGATCAAAACGAACCTGATACGTACGACCTCCGGAAAAGTCGACACCCAATTGTAAGCCTTTTGTTGCGAGCGAAACCAAACTGCCCAGAACCAAAATCCCGGAAATCACGTAGGCAATCTTTCTGGACTTCATGAATCCAAAATTGGCATTAACAAATAAGCCTTTGAATGCAGGATTGGTAAACGAAATGCTTGCTTTACGAGACAAGCGCCATTCCATGTACAGACGAGAAATAAAGATGGCCGTAAACAACGAGGACAAAATACCAATGATCAACGTGGTCGCAAATCCGCGAATCGGGCCGGTTCCAAACAAGTACAAAATAATGGCCGTCAGCAAGGTCGTGAGGTTGGCGTCCAAAATGGCGCCGTAGGAATGCTTGTAACCGTCGTTCACGGCGGATTCCAATGGTTTGCCTCCCGCTAATTCTTCACGCACACGTTCGTAAATCAATACGTTAGCGTCCACCGCCATACCAATAGTCAAAACGATACCGGCCATACCTGGCAAAGTCAGAACTGCACCAATGGCGTCCAAAATACCGAAAATGAAGAACATGTTGGCCACCAAAGAAAGGTTAGCGGCCCATCCTGCTCCAGCGTAGTAGAACAGCATGTACAAGAAAACGACGCCCATGGCGTAAACAAAGGACCACAAACTGGCCGAAATCGCTTCCTTACCCAAGCTCGGTCCCACAACGTCGGATTGAATGATGCGGGCTGGAACGGGCAATTTACCGGCGCGCAACACGTTTGCCAAGTCCGTTGCTTCTTCCAAGGAGAAACCACCTTCAATTTGCGTGCGTCCGCCAGCAATTTCGCCGTTTACGCGGGGGTAGCTGTAAATCAATCCGTCCAATACAACCGCCACGTGACCTTTGGGATTCTTAGCTCCTTCTTCACCGGTCAAACGCTTCCAAATTTGTGCGCCCTGACCGTTCATGGACATGCTGACCACCGGATTGTTGCCGTTGTCAAACTCCTGGCGAGCGTCTACAATTACCTCACCGTCCAATTCCGGCTGCATGTCGCGGGTACCGCGTAGGGCGATCAACATGGTCACGTCTGCTTCTTTCTCCGGACGTGTCCAGGCAAAACGAACGTTGCGCTTATCGCCAGGAATCATCGACCGAACAGCGTCGTTGCGCAAGTAGGCGTTGATTTTGGACGTGTCCTTGGTGGCCGCGTAGCCAATCACCGGACCTTCACCGATGGCACCGGTTTGGGGATTCACGTTCAAGGCCATCACTTTCAACAAGGGACCAAAATCTTTATTGGCGGTGTCGTTGGCAGCAGCCTTTGCTTTTGCAGCCGTATCGGCCGTGGGCGAATCGGCGGTTTTGCCTTCCGCATCCGGAATGGAAGCAACGTCCAATGCACTGGGCTCTGCTGCTTTCTTTACTGCAGGAGCAGTTTCTTTCACGGTTGCCTTAAGCTTGTCGTTGGCATCCACCATGAACTGCATCCATTCTCCACCTTGGTACGTGCGCCAGAACTCCAAACGCGCCGTTCCTTGCAACAAGCGCTGAACGCGAGCAGGTTCTTTAACACCGGGAAGCTCCACCAAAATGCGGCCGGAATTTTCCAACTTCTGAATGTTCGGCTGTACCACCCCAAATTGGTCAATACGGGCCTTCAATACGGTGTAAACGTTTTCAATGGAGGCGTTTACGTCGCCACGAACCGTATTTCTAACGTCGTCGTCTGAAGCATCCACGCCCACGCGATCGGCCATGTCTTTGGTTCCAAACAAACCAACGTCGCTCAACTTACGATCGCCGCGGAGGGCGTCAATTTCTTGAAAAAACAGATCCAAGTATGCCCCTTGGCTGCTCGCCATACGGACGTCGGCCTTGCTCAAAGCTTCCAAGAACATAGGATCCTTGGAGTTGCCGGACAAACCCACCAACACGTCGCGAACAGAAACTTCCAAAATGACGTTCATGCCGCCGCGAAGGTCCAGTCCCAAGTTCATCTCACGACCTTTGACTTCCTTATAGGTGTATTCGGCGATGCCCAAATTGTACACGGGGAAAGACGCAATGGAATCCAAATACGACTTTTCCTTCACGGGGTCACCTTGGGCGTATTCTTTGGCTTGGCTTTCAACGCGCTGCGCCACAAACGTAAAAGAGAGTTCGTACAAACAAGCCGCTGCGAAGGCAATGGCGAATAGGCGAATAACCGCTTTGTTTTGCATGGTATGCACTTTTGGGAATAAGGTGGCAAATATAGTTTATTGTATCTTTATACGGATGCTGTATTCGGTTCGATTTTCCCTTCTTGTTGGTCTTTTTTTAACAACTGCAACTGCTGTTGCCCAACCCATTGCCTCGTTTACACCTTGGCGTTCGGCCAAAGTAGGGACCGCCTCGCAAGACTCACTCCCGTTGGGATTTGCCGGAGGCTGGAATTCCATTCAATTCGGACGGCTGGATTTTGACGACGACGGCCAACCGGACCTCATTGGGTTTGACCGCGACGGCTACCGCTGGATTCCCTTGCAGCGTCGGGCCAACTCCTACACCTACCGCGGGGACTGGGTGCCCTATTTTCCTGCCATTCGGGAATGGATGGTTTTGGCGGACTACAACTGCGACGGACTTCCCGATCTGTTTTGCGGTGCCAACCCGGGAATTGGCGTCTACCAGGCCGTGCGGGACAGCAATACCGTGCGCTTTCAGTGGGCCCTAAACGGCCCGTTTGTTTTAACCGACAACGGCACAGGCACCTTATCCAATTTATACGTTTCTATCGCAGACCGCCCCGTTGTGGACGACATCGACAACGACGGAGATTTGGACATCCTCACTTTTGGCCTGGCTGGTTTCGGCATTGAGTGGCACAAAAACACTCAGCCGTGCGGCCTTCAGTTTGCGCTGGAAACCGACTGCTGGGGCGATGCTTTGGAGTCCAAGCCCCTAAGCAATGCATTGGTCATAGATGCTTGCACTGGTAGCTGGGCCGCCCCGGAACAAACCCTCCATTCCGGCAGTGCACTGGCAGTACTGGATTTGGACGCAAACGGTAAAAAAGATGTGCTTCTGGGGGACATGAGCTACCCGACTGCCGTGGCCGGATTCAATGTGGGCACTTCCCTTCTTGCAAATATTGAATCCCAAGACACGGCCTGGCCGTCCAACCACACCCGTGTAAACGTATCCTTTCCTTGCCCGTCCACGGTAGATGCCAACAACGACGGCCGAACAGACGTTGTGGTAGGAACCAACTTAATTTCGGGTCCCTACCGAAAAAATACGTGGTTGTACAGCAATACCGGTACTCCGCAAAATCCCGTATGGACCCTACTAGACTCTGCATTTTTGCAGCGAGATCAACTGGATTTTGGGAAGCACGCCGTACCGTCGTTCGCGGATTGGAACACGGACGGTCAACCGGATTTACTGGTTGGCACCGAAGGAAATCTGCGTTTTTACCGCAATGCCGGAACCGTAACTCAGCCTTGGTGGAAGACGGACCTTCCGGTTACTTTGGCATCTGCTGTACAGACAGCATTTGGCACGGGAGACTTGGCGCCTACGGCTGGGGACCTGGACGGAGATGGGGATTTAGATTTGGTGGTGGGCCGATGGGACGGAACGCTGGTTTTTTGCAGCAACACCGGCGGTTTTTTTGCGCCCAATTTTCAAACCGCCGTACCCAACTGGCTGAACGTGGATGTAGGTCAAGACGCCACCCCCGAATTGTTCGACGTCGATCAAGACGGGGACCTGGACCTTTTGGTGGGCAATTTTGAAGGAAACCTAACCTTCATCCAAAATTCAGGTACCCTTCAATCGCCCGCATGGGATGTGCCCGTGCTGCGGTGGGGAGGGATCAGTGCCGATTTGTCCGGCACCTTCGCCGGTAAGGCCGTTCCGCGTGGATTTGTAGACGCTCAAGGAGAGGTTCGTTTGGTAGTTGGGACTGCTGACAGCGGTGTGGTTGAATTCAGTGGATTGCCCCACGTGTTGGGCCAACCTACTACTGTTTCCCTTCAAGCAGGAACCGGAACCTTGTCCGGAAGTGGTTATTTGCAGACGCCTTTTGGCGGAACCCGTCGAGCCGGACGCCACCAATACCTCATCAAGAAAAGTGAATTAGGCACCGGTCGATACCGGTTTACGCATTTGGGTTTTGAAATCTTGCCCGGCACCATGCAGTACTTGAGCCAAGGCTTCAGTGTGCGCATGGGGTCCACGCAGTTGGACAGCTTGACCGGTCTTGTGAGCAACTTAAAGGAAGTGTTTGACTACCTGCACGTTCCCTCTGTTGGGCCCAACACCATCGCCTTGCAAACCCCATTTGATTGGGACGGCGTCAGCAATTTGGTGGTGGAAATTTGCTTCAGCAAAAATCTGCCTTTTGTAGACTTGCAATTGGCCAGCAGTATAACCCCCTTCCGTTCGCACGCGTACGGTGATGCGGTTACCTTCAATTCCCTAACCACGCAGGGATGTACCCTTCCCCTGCTGGGCCGTGATTTCCTCCGGCCAAACTTTAAGTTCACCGGGACACCTGCATTGGAAAGAAACGGCATTTGGATACAATCCGGCAGAAACAATGCCCCAGCCGTGCGAGATTTCAATGGCGACGGACACCCGGAGTTGGCTTTGGGGAACCGCAGCGGAGGACTGCTAATGTTCCGGGGAGAAGCTTACCGAATTGGACTGCCTGAAGAAACCCCGCCAACTGCCTTGGAGCTTCGAATTTGGCCCAACCCGGCACAAGCGGAGTTTTGGTTCTCCGGCACTCCCGGCCCCTTTCAAGTGGTAACGCTTACGGGCCAAGTTATGGCTTCTGGCGAGACCGACGGTTCTCCTCAAGCGGTACATACTTCAAATTGGCCTGCCGGAATGTACGTGCTTCATTGCGGGCAGAAGGCGGCTCGCTTGATGGTGGTGCCGTGACAAACAACGCAAACACGATAGCAACCAACCCCTCGGACGCATCCGGCATCCCTTGCCCGGAGGCCCTACCCGCATTCGGCCCAAACGAAAAGTGGGTGCTGTACGACGGTCCTTGCGTTCTGTGCAACGCAACCGTCTCGTGGCTCCAACGACGCGATCGCCGCGCCGTACTCAACTTTGCCCCGCACCCCAACCCGGACGCAGACGGTGTTGCGTTTTGGGACGGAAACCGCTGGCACCACGGCCACCAAGCCCTTTCCCCCATCCTCAAGGAACTCCCATCCCCCTACCCGTTCCTGGGCAGCATCCTGGCACGGGTGCCGGTGTGGGTCACAAAAAAAATGTACCGATGGATTGCCGCCCACCGGTACACTTGGTTTGGTAAAAACGAAACGCTTAGAGCGTGTCCAGTACCGCATTCATTGACCGAACCGCAGCAGCACTCTTGTTGAACTCCGCTTGCTCGGCCTCGTTCAACTCCAAGGTTACAATCTTCTCCCAGCCGTTCTTGCCTACCACCACAGGCACGCCCAAACAGATGTCGGACTGACCGTATTCGCCGTTTAATGCCACGCAGCAAGGAAACACCCGCTTTTCGTCGCGCACAATGCTGGCCACCAATGCCGCTCCGGCCGCGCCGGGGGCGTACCACGCCGACGTCCCCAACAATCCGGTCAACGTAGCGCCGCCCACCATCGTGTCTGCCTTTACCTTCATCAATTGCTCCTCGGAAAGATGCGCAGAAACAGGGCTGCTTTGGTAGGACGCCAAACGCGTCAACGGAATCATGGTGGTGTCTCCGTGGCCGCCAATAACCGTTCCTTGCAAATCATTGGAAGGAACGCCCATGGCTTGGCTCAAGTAGTACTTAAACCGACTGGAGTCCAAAATACCGCCCATGCCAATAACTTTATTTTTAGGCAATCCGCTGGTGCGGGCCGCCAAAAAGGTCATGGTATCCATGGGGTTGGAAATCACCACAATAGTAGCGTTGGGTGAGTACTTCAATGCATTTTCCACCACCGACTTCACAATACCGGCGTTGGTTCCGATCAACTCCTCGCGGGTCATGCCCGGCTTGCGGGGTATTCCGGAGGTGATGACCACCACTTCCGAATCGGCCGTCTTGCTGTAGTCGCCGGTGGTACCCGTGATGCGCGTGCTCCAACCTTGGATGGCGGCGGTTTGCATCATGTCCATGGCCTTGCCCTCAGCAAAGCCCTCTTTGATGTCCAACAATACAACTTCAGGAGCGAGCTCCAGGCGAGCGATGTTCTCTGCGCAAGTGGCACCAACGTTGCCGGCACCGACGACCGTAATTTTCATGACAAGGGTTTTTATGCGGAATTGCGGTGCAAAATTACACTCGAAAGCGGCGCTTTACGCGTCGATCCGGGCATATTTTGCATTGGCTTCAATGAATTCACGACGAGGCGGAACATCATCCCCCATGAGCATGGAGAAGATGCGGTCTGCTTCTGTTGCGTTGTCAATGGTTACTTGCTTTAAGGTGCGGAATTCTGGATTCATGGTGGTGTCCCACAACTGCTCCGCGTTCATCTCACCTAAACCCTTGTAGCGCTGTACATTGACCCCAGACTCGCTCTCGCCGCCCAGCTCGCGGGACCATTGGTCGCGCTGCTGTTCATTCCAGGCATAGTGTTGTTTGTTGCCCTTTTTCACTAAGTACAAAGGCGGTGATGCAATGTATACGTAACCGCGCTCAATCAACTCCTTCATGTAGCGGAAGAAGAACGTCATGATCAATGTAGAAATGTGCGAACCGTCCACGTCGGCGTCGCACATGATGACGATTTTGTGGTAGCGCAACTTATTTATATTCAACGCCTTAGCATCTTCCTCGGTTCCAATGCTCACGCCCAGGGCGGTGAACATATTGCGAATCTCTTCGTTTTCAAAAATCCGGTGCATCATGGCCTTCTCCACGTTCAAGATCTTGCCTCGAAGCGGCATGATGGCCTGAAAATGACGATCGCGACCTTGTTTGGCGGTTCCGCCGGCGGAGTCGCCCTCCACAAAGAAAATCTCACACTTTGCCGGATCTGTTTCTTGGCAATCCGCCAATTTTCCGGGCAAACTGTTGTTGCCCAAAACGGTTTTGCGCTGCACCATTTCGCGCGCTTTGCGCGCCGCAATACGTGCCTTGGCCGCCAAAACCACCTTCTGAACCACCATTCGTGCCTCCGCTGGATGCTCCTCCAAATAATTGGCCAGCATTTCGCCCACAATCCGGTCCACAGCGCCACCGACCTCCGAGTTGCCCAACTTCGTTTTGGTTTGTCCCTCAAACTGAGGTTCCATCACCTTAACGGAAATAACGGCGGTCAAACCTTCGCGGAAATCGTCACCTGCTACTTCAATCTTCTCCTTGGTCAAAATACCGCTCTCGTCCGCGTACTTCTTCAGCGTGCGCGTCAAGGCTCGGCGGAATCCCGCCAAGTGGGTACCTCCCTCGTGGGTGTTGATGTTGTTGACGTATGAATGAATATTTTCCGAGTACGACGTGTTGTACTTCATGGCCACCTCAACCGGAATGCCGTCGATTTCGCCTTCCATGTACATCACGTCCTCAATCAGCGCCTCGCGGTTCTGGTCCACGTAGGTCACGAACTCTCGCAAACCGCCTTCTGAGAGGAACGTCTCCGAGCGCGGTGCCCAAGAATCGTCCGCTCCTTCCGGCTTGCGCACGTCCGTCAGCGTGATGGTGATGCCGCGGTTCAAGAACGACAGCTCGCGCAAACGAGCCGCCAAAATATCGTAGTGGTAAACGGTTTCGTAAAAAATGGAGGCGTCGGGGGTAAACCGAACGATGGTTCCGCGGTAATCCGAGTTGCCCACTTCCTTCACGGGGTATTGCGGAATTCCGATCTTGTATTCCTGTCGGTAGTGCTTTCCATCCCGGTGAACGTCCACGCACAAATCAGTTGAGAGCGCATTCACGCAGCTCACACCTACGCCGTGTAGACCGCCGGAAACTTTGTAGGAGTCTTTATCAAACTTACCGCCGGCGTGCAAAACCGTCATGACCACTTCCAATGCAGACTTCTGCTCTTTGGTGTGCATCGCTACCGGAATACCGCGACCGTTGTCTTTTACCGTGATGGAGTTGCCCTCCTCAATAGTTACTTCAATTCGGGAAGCATGGCCGGCCAAAGCCTCGTCAATGGAGTTGTCCACCACCTCATAAACCAAGTGGTGAAGGCCCTTGAGTCCAATGTCGCCAATGTACATAGCTGGGCGCTTGCGCACCGCCTCTAATCCTTCTAGTACCTGAATGCTATCTGCGCCGTATTGCTTGGAATCGCTCATGGAATGCGTTATTTTTTGGGATACCAACAAAGATAAGAAAGTGGTACAGCGCAATCACGGTACCACCCCCTTCAATACCCAGTATTTTCAACAGGTTTTCAACAATCTCACGCCCTAAAAAAGGCGCTGCGAACTCCGGAAACGAACGCGCGGGTAAACCCTACTTAGAACTTATACGCCAAGCCCAAAACACCGCGAATGCCTTGAACCGTATAGCCTTGCCACAGCGCATATTTGCTGTTGAGAAGGTTCGTTCCGTTCACATACGCTTGCAATTGCTTGTTGTACTGGTAGTATACCCCCATGCGCCAATCCACATAGGACGGCAAGGCATCTGCAACCGGGCCCGGTACATCGCGCGGCCCCACCCAACGCAAGTCGGTCTCCAATCGAACCTTTCCTTTTAAATTGAACAAGCCGTGAAGCCCTGCCTCGTAGGCAGGAACGTGGTAAATCGTACCGACGGTTCCTCCCGCACCACGGTACCGATTGAGCTCCAGGAAGGAACGCAATTCCAAACCTACCGGATGTTGGTAGGACAACTCTGCGCGTTGCTGCACGTTGGTCCAATTGACGTATTCCACGTGGATTCGGCCCGAGTCTTGCGCGAAGCCGCCCGAATTTCGGTAGAATTGGGCTGCGTTTGTTTTGCTGATCAAGGCCATGCCCAACTGGTAGCCCAAACGCCCCGTAATGCGACCGTTGAAGCCTGCATACAATCGGGTTTCTGCCGTCTCGCGGTATTCCGTCAATTCGCTGATCCACGGATTTTGACCCAATAGACCGCTCCAACCGGCCGTATTCACCGATCCCACAAATCCTCCGTAAATATTGATCACGTTTTTGACCAAAGGAACCGTCGCCTGTAGGTTGGGACGGGCATACAGCTTGGCGGGCACGGCTGTTCCCGGGCTCTGCCGAAAAACAGGGATCATTTTAAAGCCGGCAGTAAAATGAAAAAGCCCCACTGTGTCTGCAATGGACGGTGAAAAATCCACCGCCAGCAAGCGAGTTGCGCCCATAACTTGGCTGATCTGCAATGCCGAAGCGGAAATCGGGACCAACAATTGAACTTTTTGAACCCTTTTGCGCAAATCTACCCCCAACTGAGCGCGATGCTCCTGAGCCGCACCCAGGGCATCGTACAAATAGTTGTAGTCCGTGTTCAAACCGTAGAAAAAGGCCTTGCGACCGGTTCGGAGGGGCTCCAGTTGAACCGACACTCCCGCGGAATGCATCCAGCGTTGGGGTGCACGGGTGCCGGTATCCTTTAGGTTTACGGCAGAATCCAGCGGAACTCCGTAAAAGGAAACCATTTGACTCTGGCCTTCGAGCCCGGTGGACAGGCGCACCGAACCCACGTTCTGAACCCACCGGGCTTGAATTCGGTTGTCTTGTGCGGCATTGTCCCGAAAAACACGGGTGTTGGCTGGAACACCCGTTGCGGTACTTTGGTGCGACGCTTTAACCGCCCAAGACGCGTTGGTGGTACGGCCGGCTCCCACCGCGAAGGCCAGTTCTGGAGATCCGTAGTTGCCCACACCCATGCGCAGGTAGTTTTTGGGCATGCGCTCCAATCGCGTCTTGCCAATGGAAACCGGCTGAATGGGCTCCAACTGAACTTTAGGCGCTGCGAAACGTGGACGAACCCGAATGTTCACCGGCAACGGCTGCACCGTGGTGTCTTTTACCTCCGGCTGGCCGGTGATTTTGACGGCCTCGCGCACTTTGGCCTTATACCGGTCCACCACCAATATATCCACTCCGCCCATGGTGCCACCAACCGGCTGGGCCGAAGCTCCTGCAGCAACCACTACCAACGTGGCCAAAGCCACCCATTTTGCATACTTCATCAGTCGTTGGTCTTTGTATCAATCGCCGAATTGGCGGGATTTTCAAGTGTTTTTTTCAAAGCCTGTGCCGTAGCCGCGATGGTTTCGGAAGGACTGTCCTCCAGCAAGAAATCCAAGGTATACTGCGCTTGAAAAGGATCGTTCAAGCCCACGTAGTTCTGCGCCAGAAGCAACAGACCGCGGTGGCGCCATTCTCCCTCAGACGGGTGGTTGTCGATCAACGCGAAGACCGCTTCGTTACTGGCTGCAAATTGCTTGGTTCGGGCGAGGAAAAACGCTTGGTAGTAGTAGCCTTCTGCTTGGTACGAGCCGCGTGTTTTGGAAACTACTTGATCAAAGGCCGCACGCGCCGCAACGGTGTCGCCTTGTGCCAAATGAGCCCGTGCCCGAAGGACGTACGCCTCATTGCGAACCTCTGGGGAATGCTTCTCATCCGCCAAGATGGCGTCGCTGTACTGAAGAACAGCAGCCTGTTGGCCCAAGCCCACGGCACAACGCATCAAACCTTCGTTGGCCCGACGGAAATCGTCTGGCTTCTCGCTGAGCGTCAACAACTTTTCAAAAGCCAATTGCCCCTCTGCATAGCGCTTATCAATCAACGCACGCGTCCCCAACCAACGGTAGGCATTTTCAGAATAGTCAGACCGAGGTTGCTCCGTAACGGCCCGATACGCTGCCAAGGCTTCGTCCCACTTGCCCAGCGAGCGCCCGGCCTCCCCTTTGTAGTGCTGGGCCGCCGTCAGGAACGACCCCTGCGGATAGCGCTTGAGGTAGGCCTGTAAGGCGCTGAAGGCCTCCGCGGTTTTGCCGGACGCGTACTTTTCGTAGGCACTCGTGTAAGCCAACGAATCCAAGGCGTTCACGGAAACCCCGGACTGCGCAATGCCACTAACCCAATCCAAATACTCTTCCAACCGTCCCAACTCGTCGTACACGCCACGAGCCAAGGACAAAGCCTCACGAGCCTCTGCAGTGCCGGGATTCTGATCCGCTACCGTTTTGAGAATACGTGCGGCGCTGTTCAGGTCGCCTTGATTTCGGTACGCCAAAGCGGCGTTGATTTGCGCCCGACGACTCTGCGAGGCCTGCGGATACTTGCGCGCAAAGGCCTCAAAAGCCGCAGCTGCTTCGTTGTTTTTGTCCAAACGAAGCAACGTATTGGCGCGTTCAAAATCAACCTCCAACAGCAATTTACTCTTGGGATAAGTGGAAGCCATGGCGTTTAAAACCGCCAATTTTTCATCGTGTTTGCCCAAGAGTCCCAAACTTAGGGCGCGTTGGTAGGCTGCATAATCCGCATCCGGAGCCTTTTGCGCCGCGTACTTACGGTAGAACTCTTCGGACTGCCCGTACCGACCTTGGAGGAAGTAGGCATCCGCTACGCGCACCGTGGCGTCCATTTTGCGGCGAGCATCTGCCTCTTTGGAATCCAAAAACAAGCGGAACGCGGTAGATGCGGCCTCGTATTTCGCCAACGCAAAGAGGCAATAGGCCTTGTTGTACAAAGCAATTGGCAACTCCGTCAGGGTGTAGCTTCCCGGAACTTTTAAAAACTGTTCAAATTCCGAAAGCGCCTCTTGTGGATCTTCCGCTCGGTAGGCCAATTCGCCCAACCAAAAATGCGCTAAGGCCACGTACCTGGATTCCATCGGATAATCCAAACTGGAACGGAAGTAGTCTCCGGCTTCCGTCCATTGGGCTACGTTGTAGGCCTCTACGCCCAAGAAATACGATACCTTTTGGTACGCCTCACGCATGGCCATGCTGGCCATGCCGGTCGCTTTGATCGCCTCCAAGGCCTTCGCATAATCGCGTGAGGTGGTATACAGATTTGCGAGGTACCCATTGGCTTCTCGCTTGTACTCGGAATTGGGATACTTCGTCAAGAACTGCTGAAACACCTCAATGGGCTTCGAAAATGGACTGACTGTGGAGTAGGTCAATACGGCAAAGTGGTAGAAGGCCTCTTCTTGCAAACGCAAATCAAAGTCCATATCGCTCGCCGCCTTGAAGGCACTTAGCGCTTCTGGATTCATGCCTTCTTTCAAGTAGGCATCGCCCAAGAGGTAGTAGCCTGCTTGGGAGACGGCGCTCTTTCCAGCCGACATCTTGTTCAAGGCTTCCATGGCCTCGCGCATTTTACCGGTGGCGTGGTACACCACCCCCAATTGATAAAAATCTTCCGGACGCATTTTACCGCCTTGGTCCCGGTGCAGGGCTAAGTACGGAATGGCCTCCGCATAGCGCTTTTGGCGGTAGAGACTTTGGCCCACCAACTTGGCAATTTCCGGAGCGCGTTTGGCCGTGGCGTTGGCCAACAACTCCTTGCCCAACCGGAAAAGCGCCGTATCGTCACCCGTTTGGTAGTACATCTGCGCCAAGTAATAGGGTACCACCGGCCCAAACTGCGGATCGTTTCGAAGAGCAGATAAATTCTGAATGGCCGTAACGTAGTTGCTGTCCAAATAGGCCAGGTGCCCATAGTAGTACTTGGCCGATTTTGCAAAGGAGGACTTGCCGTCCTTGATGTCCTTGAAATGAAGTTGGGCCGTTTTATTGTCGTTGGTCATCATGCAGCTGTAGCCCAACTTGAACTTGTAGTCACCGCGTTCCTCTTGATTGAGGGACATTCCTTCCAACCGCTGCAGCCAAGTACGCGCTTCCTTGTACTTCTTTCTGTTGAAGAAATACTCCGTGGTTTCCAGAATGGCTTCCTTGCGCCGAGCACTTGTGGGGTAGGCATTGAGGAAGCCTTCCACCAAATTTTCCGCGTTTCGGTTCATCAATTTTACCGCAGACATTGCCCGGAAGTAGCTGCACTGCTCCGATAAATCGCTGCGGTCGTCCCCCAGCGAGCGCAAGGTGCGTTCAAAACCGTCCGACGCCGCCGCGTACAATCCTTCGTCGTAGAGGCGACGAGCTTCTTCGTACTGGCGTTGGGCGGACCATTCCCAAGTCGACTGTTGTCCAACGGCCGGAACGAACGTGCCGCCCACAAAAGCGGCGGCAAGCATTCCACGTAAAAGTTGTTTCCGCATCATCTGTTCAAAGATACCAAAGCACCCAAAAATTCCTTTCTTTTGTTGTCGATTCTTCCAAAACCATACCATCGTGTCCGACAACCGTCCTTTATCGCTTAAAAATGCCGCCATTTACCAAGGTAAGAACCTGGTTCTGAGCGGGGTTAACTTAGAACTGCGCGCGGGAGACTTTGCCTACTTAATCGGCGAAACGGGCTCTGGGAAATCCAGCTTGTTGCGCACTTTGTATGCAGACCTTCCCCTACAAGGTGGCGAAGGTACCGTGGTGGGTTACAACTTAAGTACTGTAAAGGAGGCCGAAATCCCCTTTTTGCGTAGAAAGATTGGTATTGTGTTCCAAGATTTTCAATTGCTCTACGAACGCTCGGTGTACGACAATTTGGATTTTGTGCTGCAGGCTACCGGCCACAACCAGGCGGACGAAAATCGTGTCAAGATCGAAAAAGTCTTGCAGCAGGTTGGCGTTTCCACCAAGGGGCACAAGTTCCCGCACCAGTTGTCTGGGGGCGAACAACAACGGGTAGCAATTGCGCGCGCTTTGTTGAATGCTCCCGAATTGCTACTTGCGGACGAGCCCACGGGCAATTTAGACCCCGCTACGAGCGAGGAAATCATGTTGTTGCTGAAAGAAATTGGCCAATCCGGAACAGCCGTTTTGATGGCTACGCACGACTACGCCTTGTTGCTCAAATTCCCCCACCCCACCTACAAGTGCTTTGGAGGAACGGTAAACGCGGCGGTACAGCGCACGCTTTAATCCTTTTTTTCGACGGTGCTCTAGTTGCGGTACGCCAATAACAATCTGCTTTCCAAGGCGTGCGCCAAGTTTGGCAACGAGTGCTGCGCCACGAATTGGGCCCGACGTTGGCGTTCGTCTGCACTTAAGGATTGAGCCAGGCATTCTTTCCAAGCGGCAATCCAGTGTTCTGGATCGTACGGTTCTTGCAACAAACGCACCAATCCTTCCGCCCCAGTCCCAGCAACCAAATCTTCGTTGCCCAAAATTGGAGACTGTGTTTGCAAGGCGTTCAATAATTTGTATTTGATGCCGGCGCGGTGCACGGCCAGTTGGCCGTGGAGCGCAGCGGCGCGCAGCAGGTGGGCCATCCCCTCGGGGGACGGGGTGTCCACAAACCGAACTCCGGGGAGGCTGGCAGCGCGGTGCCTCAGGGCGCCGGAGGCGCCCTGACCGGCAACCACCAAGCCAGATCCGCTCAATTGTTCGCCGTTCGCCTGGTCCCACTCCCAAACGTCCAGCCAACGATGTGCGGCCCAGTCGTTTTCCGGAACACTTAACTTGCCGTGCACCAGCAGAAACGGGAAGTCGGGTAAGGGAAAAAGTACTTCAGTGGACCAGTGACCTTCTGCCAATGCGGGAACCGCTGGGGGAATAACCTCAATTGCAGCACGGAAGAAGGGAGCCGTGGCTGCCGCATCGCCCGGAGTCAAGGCCCAAATACCGGCCAGATTCAGCCGTGGAAGGACTTTTTGTTCGAAGCGAGCCAAACGATTGGCTTCCCAAAAATAGTAACGCCTTTTCAGCCACGAGCGAACATTCGCACCCCTTTCGGAGGCAGCCAAACCTCGGTAGTACAGGCGTTCCGGATTGTGGAGGCGAAGGAAGGAACGAGCGGCCACCGAGCGAGAAACCAGCGCCGACCACAAACTGTGGTAACCGTGCACCACCACCGGAACCGGGGCGCATTCCAGACGTCGAACCAAAGGAACCGACGCTCGCGAGGCTACCAAATACGGCAGACGTTGAAAAAAAGAGGCCCAACCGTTGCGCGGGTACAGCCAAAGGCGAACGCTCGGTCCGCCGGGGGTGTCGTTGGTTGCATCCTCCAAAACGGGATGTCCATTGGACTGCTGATGCTGGTTGCGCATTTGATTCCAGATTTTAGCCACTTCCGGAATGCGTTTTTTGGAAACAAAAGCGTGAACCTCCACCGCAAAGGATGCCGTTTGCAGGGCGTCGATTTGGCTGGATACCTCCGCCATTCCCCCGTACAGGGGCGGGACTGGAGCGTCCATGCTGATCAGGTGAACGTTGGGCGCGCGGCCCTCCATCCGATCGATGCAGAGGTGCCATCCTTGCGACTCGAGACCCCAGTGGTAGCGCTCCGCAGCGCGAAGTGCACCGGAACGCGCGTCTTCGCACGCTTTGTCGTCCCACAGTACGTTTCGAAGGACTTGCGCCAGGTCCTCCGGCGTAACGGAGTTCAGAACCCAGCCGGCACCGTATTCTTGGACGGTACGCGCCACTTCTTCCACCGGCGAAACAACCTGAGGCAAACCGGCGTGGAAGGCGTCGAACAATTTGTTGGGCAAACTCCACCGGTAATTGGGGTTGGTGGGCTTGTCCAAACTCAGGCCCACCCGTGCACGCCGGGTGAATTCGCGAAGCTCCGAAGCCGGTACGCGGCCGTGAAAAAAGACGCGATCTTCCAATTGGTGCTCGGCCACCAAGGCGTGCAACTGGGGCAAAACGTCGCCACTCCCCACAATCCAGAGCTGGGCATCCGGAAGTTCGCGCATCGCCAAAACCGCTTCTTCCGCACCGCGGTCCACATTGATCCCTGCTCCTTGGAGTAAAACCACCGGCGCATCCGGCTTGCCAAAACTCCAATCTTTGGCCAAACTGGCTTGTTCTGGGCTGACGTCGGGCTTTTGTAGCGGAACGTTGCGCACCACCGTAAACGGAATGCCGTACTGTTGAAAATAGGCCCGCGCAATGGGCGGACTGACCGTTACGGCCTCCGTCACGAAGGGCATGCAAAACCGTTCCACGGCCAACCATACCGCGCGCACAACAGGCCGCTGAGCCAATTCCGGAACGCCGCAAAAGTATTCGTGGCTGTCGTAAAAAAGGGGTTTCTTGCGCAGAAATGCCACAAGGCTCATGGGCAATAGGGTGTCCAAATCGTTGGCCACGTACACGTCAAAAGGCTCCCGCAGCAGGTAGCGCAGCAAACGAATCTGGTACTCCACGTAGAAGAGTGCGCCATTGTTTCGCCGGCAGGCAAAGCGGTGCACCGCGTAGGGACGTTCCACGGGAGCTGGGTTGGGCCATTGGCGCCCCACCACGCTCACGCGGTAGCCCCGTTCTTCAAAAACAGTAGCGGTCCGGTGGATCCGGTTGTCCGTATGGACGTCGTTGATGACGCTGAGCAAGACGCGGGGCATGCTTCAAAGATAGGCCGCGCGCGTGCTACCTTGCAGCTCTTTTGCCCCGACCGAACATGGAACCCCTGCACTACGAACTGCCTGAAGAACGCATTGCTTTATTTCCAGTGGAACCGCGCGACAGCGCTCGTTTGCTGGTAGCCGGTCCCGACGGACCCCGTTTGGACGCTCGGGTTGCTGATCTCCCGGGACAATTAGAGGGCATTCGCCACGTGGTGGTCAACGCCTCCCGCGTGGTAAAGGCCCGATTGCTCTTTCCCCGCGAATCCGGCCAAAAACCTTTTGAGTTGTTTTTCTTGGAACCCGACGAAGGCGAGGTGGCAAGCGCCATGAACCAAGTTGGCTTTGCGCGCATTCGGGTTTTGGTGGGCGGCTCCAAAAAATGGAAACCAGGCCTGGAATTGGTGCATCCGGACGGCATTCGCGCGCTGCGCGTGGCCCAAGACGGTGCCGTCAGCACCGTAGAATTGCGCTGGAATGCCCCCTTGACCTTGGGCGAACTGCTGGACCGCGCCGGTCGGGTGCCCCTCCCCCCCTACTTTCGGCGCTCGGACGAATCCTCCGATGCCGAACGCTACCAAACGGTTTATGCCCAGAACGCAGGTTCCGTAGCGGCTCCAACAGCAGGTCTGCACTTCACGCCCGAACTCGTACAAGCCTTGGAATCCTCTGGAAGGTCCTTTTTGAAAGTGGAATTGCACGTGGGGGCCGGCACCTTCAAACCCATCGATGCCACCGACGCCCGAGAGCACGCCATGCACGCCGAAGAGGTACACCTTCCGCGCTCCGTGGTGGAAGCCTTGAGCGACGGCGCTCCCAGCTTGGCCGTGGGAACTACCTCCTCCCGCAGTTTGGAGTCTGCCTACTGGCTGGCTGTGGCCAGCCTGAAAAACAACACCCCTCTGGGGCACCATTTGGAACAATGGACCTGGGAAGAATTGGCCGCCTGGTGGGACCTTCAACCGGGCGACGTCTTTGAAAAAAGGCGACGGGTTTGGCTCCACGTGCTGGACCAATGGCCGCCAAACCACGAGGAATGGACATTCACCACGGCCTTGATGATGGTGCCGGGGTACCGCGTTCGAAGCTGGGAGGCACTACTGACCAATTTCCACCAACCGGGCAGCACCTTGTTGATGCTCATTGCTTCGGTGGTGGGCGACGCCTGGAAGGAACTGTACGCCCATGCCTTGCAGAACGACTACCGCTTCTTGAGTTACGGCGACGCCTCGCTGCTGTGGCGGTATTGACGGGAGCTGGATCATTTGAAGTACTTCCTCAGGAGTGAAATTCAGCCCAACAAAAAACGCCGGCGGATGCCGGCGTTTTTTATGCAGTACCTAATTGGGAATTAATCCAAATGATCTTCAATCCCGTTAACGTATAAGTAGCCAGGAACTCCGTCCATTCGCTCTTTCCATACAATGGTCATCACGTAAAACTTCTTGGGATCCAAGGGAACAATCGCATTCAAAGCCGCCAACGGCTTCTTGCTGATGCGCAGTTTGATTGGCGTGTACTTGGTACCAAATACGTCACCTTCGAAAAAGTTATTGCCCAACGGATTCACAGTGTCCAAAACAATTCCAAACGGATTGGAGGTGATGGACGCCATTACCGGCAAGTGCTCGTGTACGTACGTATCACCCGCCTTCATTCCAACGGTGTCAACGGTCCAGGTGGAGGGCGTTGCGCCGGATCCTTTGGTTACGATGGAAACACTGGAGGTTTGGTTCAAATCAACCAGGCCGTATTGTTTGGCATCTACCCCTTCGTACATCAGGTAGGACTGAACGGTGTAGGTTGTGCCACGGGCTTCTTTGAATACCTGAACTTTGGCAAACACTTCGTAGGACGTATCCGTTTCAACAACGGCTGATGCTACGCCCATTTCTGGCTCAGATGTTAATGAAGCAGCAATGGGTCCGGCGATGGACTGGCCAGCGTCGTTACCGTTGACATAGAAATTAGGTACGCCAGATGCTTCCCACATGGTATTCAGCAAGGTAGCAACGGGTGTTTCCAGCACGTCACCCGTATGCGCAGCCATGCCCAAAACTCGGCCTTTCGGATTGCGGAGGATGGCTCTGCGCAATGCTGCCGCACCGTTGGGGCAGTACTGGCACCAAGCGCCAGTGGTCTCAAAAACCAAGACGTTTTGAGCCGGAGAAACGGTCAAAGAATCCGTGGCGTATGCGGCAGGCGTAGGTTCCGGCTTATCGGTACCGCACGAAACGGCAACCGCGGACAACGCAATAAGGGCTATGATTTTTTTCATGGATAGAGTCAATCGCTTTACACGTGTTAGCGTACCAAATGTACACAAAATCCTCAGATGCGCATCAGCTGAACGTGTATGGGGTAATGATCCGACGGGCCTCCACTCCACTGTTCGCCTCGCCACGTTCGCCACGGTGGCGACAAACCAGTCTTCAAATCTCGGGCACCGCTGCCCATCCAAGGCTGAGAAAGTACCCGCACCGTTCCGCGCCACGGAAGGACAGACCACCCCCGATCCAACCAACTCCAGGCATCCCGGTAAAAGTAGGTTCCCACACCGATGCGCTCAAAAGGCACCATGGATTGGCCCTCTACGGCAACATCCAACTGCCATCCAGGCGCTTCGTTCACGTCGCCCAACCAAACCGAACATCCTGTAGCCTGCTCTACCAACGACTGCCACGCCACGGAGCGCGCATGCGCATCACCGGAACGCTGCGAGGGCAAATGCACCCACCCCACGCGTAACGTGTCTTGGGGGGCGCGCACGTTGCGCACCAACGTAAGCACCACTGCTTCGCGCGTTCCTCGCTCGTGGAACGTGCGGGGCGAAATCCAAGTTGCATTCTCCACCCGAACGCAATCCGTCCGGTACAGCACCGCCACATCAATCCCCCGAGGATCCGGACTGTCCCGATGGACGCGCCAGAGCGAAAATTGATCCAACGGAGGAGTCCGAAGCAAGTCGTCCAACACCCGATTGTTTTCAACTTCGCACAGGCCCACCGCAACCGCTCCCGTTTGGTGGAATAGCCAACCCAACACTTTGGCAACGCGCTGAACTTTCAAACGGTATAGTTGCGGGGTGTATTCCTTGGCGCCATCTGCGGCAAATTCTTCGTCCCGGACCAGTGAATCGTCCTGATTGTCGAACAAATTCTCCACATTGTACCAACCCAAGTTCCAGGGCGCAAGGACCGAATCCGCATTCACCCGCGGTACGGAAAGCGCTGAAGCAACCGACAGACGAGGCACCCCGTCCTCTGCTCCACGCAAGCAGAGGCTAGCCGCAGCCAGCACCACCATCTTTCCCGATGTACGCCATTGAATCATGGGGCAAAGAAAAGGTGAACCAACACCGACAGTCGGTTGCAAACGTATAAAACCGGCTGTCGGAGGTTGCGTGCCCCCAGTACAACATGAAAAAGCCCTATTGATTGGGCGCCGCCCGCGGCGGGGCACCAACAAAAACGCCCGGCTTCGCCGGGCGTTTTTGAACAGAGATCGCGCGCGCGGCGCGCATCGTTTTACTTATTGTTGCGGCGAATGCGGCGGTTGCCACCGTTCTGCTGCTCCTCCATCATGTTTTGCAACTTGGCTTGGAAACCGCCTTTCTTGCCGCCCTTGGCCTTGTTGTTCTCAATCTTGGCGCGAATGGCAGATTCGTTGATGAAAAAGCGCATGCTGTACTGCTGACCAAACGTGATCATGTTGGCCACAAAGTAGTAGTAGCTCAAGCCTGCAGAATAGCTGTTGAAGAAAAACAACAACATGAACGGCATGACGTACTGAATGATCATCATCTGTTGGCGCATCATGTCGTTCCCGGTGTTGGGCGTCATGGAGTTGTTCATCTTGGTGTACAAGAAGGTGGAGATCGCCATCAAGATGGTGAACAGAGACACGTGGTCGCCGTAGAAAGGTACCGTAAAGGGAAGCGTGAAGATGGAGTCGTAGCTGGACAAATCATCCGCCCACAAAAACGACTCCTGACGCAACTCAATGGAGGCCGGGAAGAACCGGAACATGGCAATCAGAATGGGGAACTGCAGCAGTTGGGGGATGCAACCGCCCAACGGATTGACGCCGGCCTTGTTGTACAGCGCCATCAAAGCCTGCTGCTTTTGCATGGCGTCGCCGTCCTTGTGTTTTTCGTTGATCTCGTCGATTTCCGGCTTCAAGACGCGCATCTTGGCCATGGATTTGTACGACGAGAAAGTCAAGGGAGACAGGGCCAACTTGATGATCAAAGACATCAAAAGGATGATCAGGCCGTAGTTCAGGCCGTAACTGTCCAACCAGTCGAAAATGGGAACCACTACGTAGCGCGAAATCCAGCCAAAAATACCCCAGCCAAAGGGAATGATGACGTCAAAATGGCGGTCAAAGGCCTCCAAATCGTGGTATTTATTGGGACCCAGGTACCAAGCGCCGGCGGAATTGACTCGACCCTCCTGCACCGTTTCCGTCAATCTGGAAACGAAGTTCCGGGTGTGGACGGTGTCCGTTTCCAAGGGCGTGGTGGACGCTACCTCCACCGCAGACCAGTTGCCGTCGCGCGTCAACAGGTTGCTGAAAAATTGTTGTTTGTAGCCCAACCAAGCCAACGACGTAAAGGAATCGTCGTCGTCACTGCCGTCGGACAAGCTGACGTCGTCTGCTTCCGCCGCATCCCATCCGTAAACGGTGGTGGCTTGAGCTTCTGTTTTTAAGCTCTTTTCATGGCGCAAAGACTGCTGTTCCCAGCGCCATTGCGTGGTGCCGTTGGACCATCCCGTGCCTTCCGCACGCCACTTTAGGGCATAACCGGACTTGGGAAGAACATAAGTCAAGCGCAGCGTTTTACCGTCCTTGGATCCGGACATAACCACGGAGCTGTCGGTTTGGCTTTCTACAGAAAAAGGCCACGTCCGGGTTTCTACCTGCTTGCCATCCGCCAAATACAAGGCGTGGTTGTCGTCCAACAACAGCAGGGGATTCTTCTGCCAATTCTTGTAGGTACGAAGTTCAGCACGCTTCAACTGAGCACCTGCCGTGGTCCACGTCAAGGTGACGTGTTCGTTTTGCAAGGAAACCTCAGCGGGTACAAATGCGGTATCCGAAGGCACAACTGCTGTTGCGGCGGGGGTTGTCGGTTGCTCCGCAGGCGCGGCGGCATCAACAACGGCGGTTTCATTGGGGGCTGGGTCCAAGGATTGGGTCCAGAAGCTGGCACCCACCAGAATGGCTCCAATCAGCAAAAAACCAATAAGTTGATTGCGGTCCGTGCCGCCGCGATTTTCTAGAAGCATGAATCAGTGCGATTGTGCGTGGCGCAAGCCCGCTTGAACAAAGGAAACAAAAAGCGGGTGCGGATGAGCAACGGTGCTCTTGTACTCCGGATGGTACTGCACCCCAACAAACCAGGGGTGCGCAGGAATTTCTACCACCTCCACCAAACCTGTCTCCGGATTGATGCCGCTGGGAACCATGCCTGCGTTGCGCAAATCGTCCAAGTAGGCGTTGTTGAACTCAAAACGGTGACGGTGGCGCTCGGAAATAACGGACGCACCTCCGTAGACATCGGAAGCCAAAGTTCCCGGTTGAAGTGCGCAATCGCAGGCCCCCAAACGCATGGTGCCGCCTTTGTGGGTCACGGATTTTTGCTCTTCCATCAGGTCAATGACGGCGTCTGGTGTGTGGGGATTAACCTCGCGGCTGTTGGCCTCTTTCTTGCCCAAAACGTTGCGGGCGTATTCAATAACGCTGGCCTGCATGCCAAAGCAAATGCCCAAGAACGGAATGTTTTGGGTACGAGCGAGTCGAACCGCTTCAATCTTGCCTTCAAATCCACGTTCGCCAAAACCGGGAGCCACCAAAACACCGTTCAGGCCGCTCAGTTGCTCGGAAATCGTGGAGGGGTCCAAATGTTCTGAGTGAATCCATTCCACTTGCACCTGGGTGTTGTTCGCAACACCGGCGTGAATGAGGGCCTCAGCGATGGATTTGTAAGCATCCTTAAGTTCCACGTACTTCCCAATCAAGCCAATGCGCACCGTTTGCGTCGGATGCAGCAGGCGCTCCACGAAGGAACGCCAAGCGCTCATGTCAGCGGGCTGCTCGCTGGTGAGACCCAATTTTTGCATGACCACGCCGTCCATGTTTTGCTTCTGCAGCAAAAGCGGTACTTCGTAGATGGTGCGGGCGTCCAAAGACTCAATGACCGCATCGCGGGTGACGTTGGTGAACAAGGCCAGCTTGGCCTTCATGTCGTCGGTAAGGGGATGTTCCGCGCGGCAAACTAGGATGTCTGGCTGAACGCCAGACTCTTGCAGCATTTTTACGCTGTGCTGAGTGGGCTTGGTTTTCAACTCACCGGTTGCCTTCAAATAGGGAACCAAGGTGAGGTGGATGGAAAGGCAATTTCGGCCCAGTTCCCAACGCAATTGACGGACGGTCTCGATGTACGGAAGAGCTTCGATGTCCCCCACCGTTCCGCCGATCTCGGTAATGACCACGTCGTACTTGCCGGTATCGCCCAGCAAGCGAATGCGACGCTTGATTTCATCGGTGATGTGGGGAATGACCTGAACCGTTTTGCCCAAGTAATCGCCGCGGCGTTCCTTTTCAATGACGCTTTGGTAGATGCGTCCGGTAGTTACGTTGTTGGCCTGGGAGGTGGGACGGTCCAAAAAGCGCTCGTAGTGACCCAAATCCAAATCAGTCTCAGCGCCGTCGTCCGTCACAAAACACTCTCCGTGCTCGTAAGGATTGAGAGTACCCGGATCAATATTGATGTACGGGTCCAGCTTTTGAATGGTTACGGAAAATCCACGGGACTGCAAAAGAGCTGCCAAAGAGGAAGAAACGATTCCCTTGCCGAGGGAAGAGGTCACGCCGCCGGTGACGAAAATGTACTTAGTAGAATCGGCCATCGGCTGCAAAAATACGACTTTAAAATGCGTAACTCAGCATGAGCGTGGGCATAATTGGCAACTGATTGACGCGCTTGCGCTTGACGGCATCGTAGTAAAAAATATTGCCCCGGTTGTACACGTTAGTGGCCGCTAAGGCCGCCTCAAAACGATTGTGCTTTCCGGATTTCCAAACCCGCTTCAACGTTGCGTCCAAACGGTGGTAGATGGGGAGTCTGGCGCTGTTCAAATCGCCGTACAGAATGCCCAACTGGCCGTTTTCGCGGGCGTAGTCGTAGCTTAAATCCGCCCCGCCAACGGGCGTTACGAAGGGTTGGTTTTGGAAATAACCGCGGATGGGCGTGAAGGGAAAACCGGTGCCCAGGTTCCAGCGCAGGTTGAATTCCCAGGGCATTTCCTTGCCCTCGCCCCACTTATAAGCCACCACAGCGTTGGCGTTGTGCCGACGGTCAAAATGTGGCGCGTACCATTGGGTGCCGTCGAATCGTCGAACACGTCCCAACGAGTAGGTGCCCCAGAAATACCAATGCGGATCTTCGTACTTCACCAAGAAATCAAGCCCCAATGCGTTTCCGCGTTCCACCATGAAGTCTTTGCGAAGTATTTCCGGTTTGTCGCTGTAGGCGTCGGAATCGTCGTAAAGTTTGAAGCGGTTGATGTTGGTGATCAAGTGGAAGGCCTTCAGGTAACCTTCCACCTCCAACGTCCAACGCGGGGTCAGGTTCCACTCCGTACCCAAAACGGCGTGGGTTGCGGTTTGCAGTTTGGAAGTTACGGGAGCACCGTCGAACGTACTGGGTACGTCTCCACTTCCGCTCAAGAAACCGTAGAACAAATTCACTACGTCGCGGTCCGAGTTGGCCGCCACCAAATTCTGGGAATACATTCCACCGGAGGCCTTGATGCGCAGGTATTCGGTGGCGTTGTACTTCAAGCCCAAACGCGGCTCCGGACGCACAATACCCAAAGCTCCGTAGTTGTGGACCCGAAAACCGGGCTCTACCAACCAGCGGCCGGTTTGGTAGCGGTATTGGAGGTATCCGGCCACTTCCGTGGTGTTGTCGTTCTGCTGCAATACGCGCCCAACCCCATTGGTAAAACGGTACTTCGTGTTGTACCCGATCATTTCCAACCCGTAGGTGAGCTGGTCGTACTTGCGCATAAAGTAGGTAAAGTCCAAACCACCATTGAAACCATCGATGGAGGATTCGCGTGGGCGTCCGGCGATTTCCGTGCTGGAAATGGAGTAGTCCGACTGCGCGAAGTGCGCTTTGATGATGGTGGAACTGGACGGCGGTACAATGGTCATGTCTGCGCCGTAGCCAGTGGCCACCCAGCCAATGGCCTTGTCCACCGCCAATTGGGTGCCGTCCTCAAACCGGAAGCCGAATACGTTGGCGTTGGAGCCGTTGCGGCCTTGAAAACCGTATTTGCCGTACACGTCGGTAAACGCAAATGGAAGTCCCCCGAATTCGGTTTTTACGTAGGGGTAAAATAGGCCCGCCGTCTGATCCAAATACGACTTTTTGGCCGTGAGCAGCAATGAACTGGGGGCGATGCCGTCTACCTTCTTGCCAATGGGAACCTCCACCAATGCCCGACTCATGTAGGTACTGGAGCTGACTTTTCCCGCCACGCGCTGGCGGTTTCCCAAACGGGTTTTGATGTCCATCACGGACGAATTACGACCGCCATACTGGGCATTGAAACCGGCCGTATAAATGTCTGCAGACTTCAGGATGTCCGTTTCAAAGACCGAGAAAAAACCGATGCTGTGGAAGGGATTGTACAAAATCATTCCGTCCAGCTTGACCAAATTCTGGATGGGGGCGCCACCGCGGATGTACAGTTGGCCGCCTTGGTCTCCCGTGGAAACTACCCCCGGAAGTACCTGAACCGCACGCACCAAATCCGGCTCGCCTCCGATGGAAAAGGTTTGTATGTTCTTTGCCGACAAATTAATTTGAGCGGTCATGACCTTGCCCTGGGCCTCTTGACGTTTAGCGGTGACACTGGCGTCTTTCAATACGGTGGACTCCTCCTCTAAGTAGAAGGTTTCCGACGGAACCTTACCGGCGCGCAAAACAACTTTTCGGGCGGCTTTTTGGTAACCAAACAACTGAACCTCCACCGTGTAGTCGCCAAAAGGCAACTGATTGACCTGGAAATATCCCTCTTTATTGGTGGACACCAAGCCTCCCTTGGGAAGCACTTTGACGGAGACGCCTTCCAACGGCAATTGGGTGGATTTCTCAAACACGTAACCGCGCACCACCCCCGTGGTTTGAGCGGCCAAAGGCACCGATGTTAACAGGGCCCAAAAACCAAAAGCTAAAGCTACCATCCGGCTGGCCGGAACGCGTATATACAATTTCATACCAGTATTTTAAACAACAACTCTCGCAGCAATTCGTCGGTGGTGGCACCTCCCGTTCGCACGCCCTTGAAGGCCAAATCGGCTTCGCGAAGGTAACGCACAATCCGCACGAGTTTGGCTTGGGGATACTTGGCGCATATGGCTTCGTAATCCTTCAAAGCGTATGGGTTTTTCTGCCCCATGGCCGCACCTGCTGCGGCGCTGCCCAGATGCCTTAAACTGCCGTAAACAAGTGCTTTTCCAAAGGTTGCGTACAAAAAACCCAAGGTCATGGGCAATGGGGTGCTCTTGGTCTGTTTGGACAAACCGTCCGCGATTCGGTACGCGCGGTTGGGGTCTTTGTTGACCAAAGCACGGATCAATTCCAAATTGTTGAACTCGCGGGAAATTCCCACGTGTTTCTCCACCTCCACCGGCGTAACCATCCCACCTTCACCCAACGCCACCGCAAGCTTGTCCAACTCGTGGGCCAGTCGGGTTAAATCCGTGCCTACGGATTCGTAGAGCAAGGAAATGGCCGTATCCTCGATTTTCAAAACGCGTCGGGTAGACTCCGAGCGGATCCAAGCCTTCGCTTGGCCTTCGTTTAACGGAATCGCTTCAATGTAGGCGTGGTGGTTAGCCAGCAAACTTTTGTACCCCTCCCGGCGCTTGTCTGGGGTCTTGCCCATGAACGCCAAAAAGAGCACCGTAGTGGGATTGGGGTTCTTGAAATAGGACGACAGCGCTTCAAAGTCCCGCAGGTTTTGCGCTTCACGCACCACCACCAAAACGCGATCCGCCATGAGGGGGAACCGTCGGGCCTCAGACACTACATCCGCGGCGGAAACGTCCCGACCGTACAAAATACTGGCGTTAAACGCTTTTTCGTCCTCCGTCAACGCCGTAGCCTCCAACCGATCGCACAAGGCGTCGATGAAGTACGTTTCGGCACCGGCCGCAACCACCACCGGAGGAAACTCCCGACGGGAAAAACCCTCCAATAAAGATGCGTACGTGTGTGCCACAGGCGCCAAAGATAGGGGTTTACGCGTGGTGGTAGGGTTCGTTTCGCAGAATGGTGTGCGCACGGTACAGCTGCTCCACAAAGACCAAACGCACCATGTCGTGGGTGAGGGTCATGGGGCCCAGAGCCAATTGAAACGACGATTTGGCCCGAAAATCTTCCGGAAAACCGTAGGCATCGCCCACCGCGAAAACCAAGCGCTTGGGGCCGCTGTTCATCCACTTTTGCATCTGCTGTGCAAAACCGGTGGAGGGCAACAGTACCCCGTGTTCGTCCAGCAAAACGAGATAATCGCCTGGTTTTAAGGCGCTGGTGAGACGGTCCGCCGAGGAAACCACCGCATGGCTGAATTCCGTGTAGCGCTGCAACCGTTTGGCGTACAGCAAAATCCCCTCTTTGAGGTATCCTTCCTGGGTGGCTCCAACGGTGAGTAATACGGTTTGCACGGTGCTGTTTTGTACCTTGCAAAGGTAGTTCACACCCCATGGATGCCAATCATTTCTCCCCTTTTGAGCTCGTTTGCGGATCCCGCACGGAAGACGTAGATGCCCTGATTCGGGCGGCATTGGCTGAGGATTTGGGCACCGGACGGACGAGTTTTCCCGGGGACCACTCGGCCCTGGCGTGCTTTGGCCCTACCGAACGCGGACGTGCGGTTCTGCGCGCTAAGGAAACGGGCGTTTTGGCCGGGGTGGATTTGGTTCCCTTGGTGCTTCAGGCGGTGGATGCCGCACTCGTGTGGAAACCCAATTGTACCGACGGATCCCTTCTGGAACCGGGAACGGTGGTGGGTTGGGCGGAAGGTCCGTTGGTTTCGTTGTTGACGGCGGAGCGCACCTTGCTGAACTTTGTGCAGCGCCTGAGCGGCGTGGCTTCTGCTGCCCGGCGCTGGACGCAACTTGTGGAAGGCACGGGAGTGACGCTTTTGGACACCCGAAAAACCACCCCCGGCTGGCGAGACTTGGAAAAGTACGCGGTTCGAACCGGAGGCGCCCAGAACCACCGCCAAGGGTTGTACGACCTCATCATGCTCAAGGACAACCACATCGACTTTTGCGGCGGCATTCCCCAAGCCGTGGAGCGCGTTCAAGCGTACCTGAAAAAACACGATCAATCGCTGCGCATTGAGGTGGAAGCCCGCTCCTTGGCCGATGTGGAGCTGGCCTTGAATACCCCGGGAATAGACATCCTGATGCTGGACAACTTCACCCCGGAACAATGCCGCGTTGCGGTGAAATTGATTGACGGTCGCTTGCAAACCGAAGCTTCGGGTGGCATTACGGAACAAACCCTCCGCGCTTATGCCGAAACAGGCGTAGACACTATTTCCCTGGGTGCATTGACGCACAGCGTAAAGAGTTTGGACTTGAACTTTAAAGCAGTTTGCGCATGAACGGTGTTTTGCGCACGGTGCAGCTTTGGCTCCAAAAAATTCGTCCTCCCTTTCTGGAAAACCTCAGCTTGTGGGACCTGGGGACCTTTTTTTACCGCGCACTGTACGAAGGAGCCGTATCCAGCCGGGCGGCTTCCGTTGCCTTCTCTTTCTTTATGGCCCTTTTTCCGGGCGTCATTTTTGTCTTTACCCTCATTCCCTTCATTCCCATCGACGGTTTTCAAGAGGAGCTCTTTGCGTTGCTCCAAGACGTACTTCCGCCCAACAGTTTTGAAGCCACACAGTCCACCATCAACGACATCCTCACGGTTCAACGCGGAGACCTTTTGGGCCTCACCGTTTTGGCCGCTTTGATTTTCGCCACCAACGGCACCTTGGCCCTAATCGCCAACTTTACCCAAAGTGTTTACAACATTGGGCACCGCAATTTTTGGTCTCAGTACTTAGCTGCATTTATCCTTACGGCTGTCTTGTCCGTTTTGTTGATCGCTGGAATTGCATTTTTGGTGGCCTCTGAGGGCCTCCTTGCCGCTTGGATGCACCACAGAACCCACTTGGGCACAGAATGGAAGCTGCTGATTGCTTGGCGCTACGCCATTCTCATTGCCTTGATTTTGTTGTCCGTTTCTTTGGTTTTCAAATACGGTCCTGCTTCTAAGGCGCCTTGGCGGTTGATCAGTCCGGGAGCCATTTTAGCCACAGTTTTGGTAGTGGCCTCGTCCGCCGCATTTGGGTTTTACGTGGCCCACTTTGCCCAATACAACCAACTGTATGGTTCCATTGGCACGTTGCTGATCCTGCAGTTGTGGATCTACATCAACGCCATCGGTCTGATTGTAGGCTACGAATTGAACGCCAGTGTAGCGCAAGCACAGAAAATACACGCCAGCGACGCGTCGTCCGTTCCAACCGATTTACCTTAACAATGTTTCCAAATGAAAAAGTGCCTACTCCTGCTTGCCCTTCTGCTCAGCTTTAAAACCTTCGCGCAAAAGCAGGACCAACTCTTGGGCGTTTGGTTCAATGAGGAAAAAGACGGAAAAGTGGAAGTGTTCAAAAAGGCAGACGGCAAGTACTACGGCAAGATTGTTTGGGTGAAAAACGATTTCAATGAGGACGGCAGCAAGCCCAAGCGCGATCGAAAAAATCCGGAAGAAAAGTTGCGGAACCGAGTGCTCAACGGAATGGTGGTGCTCACGGGGCTTCAATGGAACAACGACGCCAAAGAATGGCAAGACGGTCAGATTTACGACACCAAATCCGGGAAGACGTATGCTTGTTATTGTAAACTTCAGTCCAACGGAACCCTCTATTTTAAAGGGTACGTCATGGGCATGACTTTTTTGGGGCGAAGCACGGTTTGGACGCGGGCGAATTGATGGGTCAAACCCACTAATGGATCAAACGATTTCCCGATAAACGGACAGCAGTTCAGCCCCTACCGCCTCCGGGGTAAAGCTATTCCGGTCAAAAACTTCAGCCCGCACGTGCGTACGGTTCTCTTCAAAAGATTGAATTCCGGCCAAAAAGGACTCCGAATTCAAGGCCGTGAGCACCCCAAACTCGGATTTCCACCACGAAAGATTCGCCGGGATTTCCGTACTCACCACCGGCAGACCGGTAGCTAAGGCTTCCCGTACCACCAATCCAAATGTTTCTTGCGTTGTGGGATGCAAAAAGAGATCTGACGTGCGCATCAAATCCCCAATGGCTTCTGGTGTTTGTGCACCGGCCCAATGAATGAAAGACTCCAGGCCTCGTTTGCGAGCCATCTTTTCCAATGCAGGACGTCGCGCCCCATCGCCCACGTGGGTCCAAAAGACCGCCACCTCCGGCCGATGGGAACGGTACCAAGCGAGAGCGTCCAAAATCCACTCCACGCGTTTGATGGCGGCGTTGCTGGGGATCAAACTCGCCACAGACAGCCAGCGCCAAACCGTGGGATTGTTGGTGGCTTCCGCACCCTCGGCGCGGTGGGTGTACGGGGCAAAATCTACCACGTTGGGCACCACAACCACCTTTTTAATGCCTTGAGCGCGCAAATCATTCGCCAAATGTTCGGAAACGGCCAAAACGCGTTGGGCACCGTCGTACGCGCGGCGCAGCTGCGCCCCAAAGAGCGGATGGCCCAACCAGCTTTGCGCCTTGGACCAATGTTCCGTGACTACGTAAGGCAGGCCCCAGCGTCGTGCCAAAACCTGGGCCAGCACTCCCCCGGGGAAACCAATGTTTCCGTGCACCAGATCCGGCCGGTTCAGGCTCGGCAGCTTTCGGAATGCTTGGCGAGCGGCCAATAAGGCCAGGAAACCCGGGGCGTGGCGCAAAAACTTCCAAAAAACGCTCCGAACCTCCCACGTAAACACGTTGGGTTCTGAGGTGATCCACCGGGAATGCCACCAACCGGAGCCGCGCTCCACATCCACAAAGAGCAGCTGCGCTTCTACCTGGTCGGCCGCCGCACGAAACTGAGCGCGGATGTAGGCCGCGCGGTACGGATGCGTTGGGTCCGGATACCAAGGCGTGAGCCACAGTACACGTGGAACCCGGCTCACAGATTAGGCTGTTTGGGGAGGAATCGACGCGTCCAACCGTTCAACATTTGTTTAAAATCCGGCAACTCCGGCGATTGTAGGATCCACGCCAAAAAGAGGATTCCCTGCAGGCTCGCTTCCACAAGTGCGGCAAGCACCGTCCCGAACGGCAACCAGAGTAGCATTAAATGAACCCCCGCGGCCAAAACAAAATACAGCATTGCCCATTGGGGCTTCACCCCAGACGGCCAAGCATGCAGCAGTTTTTGAACCAAGAATGCTTTGAATAGATTGTACGCCACCGCAGAGGCCACCAAAGCCCAGCCCATGGCAATGGTGCCGTAGCGCGGCAATGCCCACCAACCCAACGAAAACAGCAGGACAATGAGCAACGCGTTGGCCCAAAAATCCCACCGAAACAGTGGACTGGCCAGCAACACCAAACCGGAAACCCCCGTGGCTACATGGATCAGCTGCGCCGCCGCCACCCAGAGTGCCAAATCAGAAACCCCGCGGTAGGAAGCCGGCAGGTACAACTCCACTGCCGGAAGTAAGGACCACAAGCCAAAAACCAGGAAGGCGGTTGCATAGAATTGATGTACGCCGCCGCGTCGGACCAAATTCAAAAGGGTTCCGGTGTCCGAACGAGACCACGCCTCCGCAATCAGGGGCCGGAGGGAGTACCCCATGGCTTTGGCCGGCACCGAGACCACCACCCCCAATTGAAAAGCAATGCTGTACCGGGCCACTTCGGCCAAATTCAAACGCTTGCCAATGAGGACCACGTCCAATTGCCCCATAACCATCTGAGCACCGGCGGTCAAAACCATGAATCCCGCATACGCCAAGAAGGCGCGCCACGGCAAGTTGGACCAGTCCCACCCCACCCGAATCCACTTTCGCGCATATACCACCAGAACGACGGTCAACAGCACGTGGCCGGCGGTAACCCACCACAAAAATTGAAGAAAAGTGAGTCCGCCGAGTACCAGGGCCAGCGCCCCCAGGGTCAAAACGGATTTCCGGCCCACGTCCTTGATCCACTGCGGGGCCACCACACGGTAGGCGGATTGAGCCTGGCTCGCCACCAACTCAAAGAGCACGTAGGAGGCCACCAAGGCCCACAAAGGCGCCCAGCCCCACCCAAAACGCGGGTTGTTCACGGCTGCGGCCACCCAGCCGTCCCCTTTCCAAAGCCCCAGGGCCCCCAACGCCAACAGCACCACCGCTGCGGAGGCCAAACCGGCGCCAAAAAGATCTGCTTTGCGCTCCGGCGCTACCCGCGGAGCAAAAGTCACCAAGGCGTGTGGATACCCCAAATGGGCGAAGGCACCTACCAAAAGGGCTGCAGACAAAATCCATCGGACAAAACCAAACCCATCGGGATCCGCTGCAAAGGCCCAAGGCAACAAAACCAAGGCGTTGACGGCTCCCACCACCACCCCCAGGTAGCCGCCCACGGCGTTCCAAATACTCTGTCTTTTTACGATCCCCACACCGACCAATCCAAGTCCGGAAAAAGGGCCTCCAATCCCGGTTGCAGCGAGCGGTATTGAGCGCTCACCTCTGCGCGCACACGGTCGTCATCGGGGTCCTTGGCGGGCATTTTTCCGGCGTTCATTTTCAAATACAGCGGCAACAAGGCTTCCTGCACGGAATGGGGAACGTACCGCTGGAGCGCCAACCCCAGGCGGTGCAAACGCTTGGAGCGGATGGCCACCGTCTCGTTGTGCTGCACAAAGGAATAGTTGGCGTAAAAGCCCGGATCCACGTTCAAAAAACGCGCCATGCGCTCCATTTCCCCGTGCGGATTGCGCAGTAAAGATTCAAAAAGCACCACGTGCAATCGATCCGCACCCAAAGCCTCCTGCCACGGCCTCAGCCAGTGCGCGTAATCGCCATGCTGCAGCAAGACGGGATCACTGGCGTATTCGGCATAAGACTGGTTTATTCGCTTGGTTCGGAAACGTTCAAAACGGTATTGGCTGTAGAGTCGGGCCGACGGTTCCCGCAAAATCACGATGCATTTGGGACGGGACGGCAGCGCCGGAATGTGCTTCAATGCCTGCTGGTAGTACAAATAGGGAGCCGTGGCTTCCAAAACCACCGGGGCCTGAGCGCAGCCCTTGAAGTACGCAGCGTACGCGCTTATACCGTGTTCCAGAACATTGGCCGAACGGTTGAATCGGTTGACGTCGTCGGCAAAAAAGAAGGTCTCTTTGACCGGAGAAGCGCAGATTTCCGGGTGGGCAGACAGCCAAAAATAGAGGGAACTGGTCCCGCATTTGGGCGCACCGATGACCACTGCATTGGGAAAGGTGAGGTTGTTCATTCCAACCCCAAAGTAACGGCCAATTCTTCGTAAACTTGTGCATTCTTGTAACCCCTTACTCATGAACGCTCTCTTTTCCTGGAAATCCAACCGCAATTGGTTGTTGCCCGTACTGGTTTTGGCCGCTTTGAATGTGGTTTATTTTGCTCCGGTGGTCTTCCAAAACAAGTCCATACCGCAGGATGATATTCTGATGGGCCTGGCCAAAGGCAAGGAAATTGTGGATTACCGGGAAGCTACCGGGGAGGAGCCGCTCTGGACCAATTCCATGTTCAGCGGCATGCCCACCTTCCAGGTGTCCACCCTCTACCCCAACAATGTTTTGGGGTACTTCCAAACGGCCATCAGCACCGTTTTGGGCCTGGATTCCGGCATTTACATCATCGCCACCCTCATGATAGGCTTCTTCTTTCTGCTGCGCGGTGAGAAGGTGGATCCGGGACTGGCGGTGGTGGGCGCCATCGCTTTTGGCTTCAGCGCCTTCTTCATCATTTCCTTGGCGGCCGGCCACAACGCCAAAATCCGCACCGCGGCCTACATGGCACCGCTCCTCTTGGGCGTTTTGCTCACCTTGCGCGGACGTTTGGCCTTGGGTTTTGCGCTGACCGCCTTGTTCACCGGAATGAGCATCCACGCCAACCACTTCCAGATTACTTTTTACACGGCCCTGCCCATTCTGGCCATGGTGGTGGCTTTTGGCGTTCATGCGTTTCGCACCGGAACGGCGGGCGGATGGGCCAAGCAGTTGGTGGTTCTCGCTCTGGCGGCGCTGGTGGGTATTGGACCCAACATCGGCAACCTGTGGAGCTCTTATGCGTATACCAAGGCGTCCATGCGCGGTGGGCATTCGGATTTAACGCCGGAACAAACCGACGGTTCCGCACAGAAACCCGCAGCGGGTTTGGATTTTGACTACGCCATGAGCTGGTCCTACGGCGTCAGCGAAACGTTGAATCTCTTCGTTCCCAACCTCATGGGCGGCGGGGCCAAACAGTCCTATGCAGATACAGAAACGTACCAGTTTGTGGAAGGCGCACTGCGCCAACAGGGCTACAGCGGCAAGGCGTTGGAGGCCAATTCCAATCAATTGGTGGGCTCCCGCATGTACTGGGGAGATCAATCGTTGGTCAACGGAGCCTACTACGTGGGCGCGGTGGTCTTCTTTTTGTTTGTTTTGGGCTTGTTGGTGGTGCGCGGTCCCACGCGCAACTGGGCGTTGGCGGCTTTGCTTTTGAGTGCCGTTTTGGCCTGGGGCAAAAATGCAGAATTCATCAACCGTATGGTGTTCGACTACCTCCCGCTCTACAACAAATTCCGCGTTCCCTCCATGGCGTTGGTGGTGGCCTTTCTGGTCATTCCCTACCTGGGTTTTGTGGGCCTGCAGACGTGGATGAACGGCAACCAAGGGCGCGAGTGGCTGCAAAAGCGTTTGCTTTGGGCGCTATACATCACCGGCGGACTCAGCCTTTTGTTGGCACTTTTTGGCCCGGCGTTTTTGTCTTTGGAAAGTCCGCGCGACGCCGGATTTGGCCAAGAGGGATTCGATCTGAACATGCTTCGTTCGGATCGCGAGGCTCTGCTGCGCAATTCCGCCTTTAGCACCCTGCTTTTTGTGGTACTGACGGCTGCTTTATTGTGGGGACATTTGCTGGGCAAAGTCAAAACCCTCCATGTGGTGCTGGGACTGGGTGCCTTGGTTTTGGTGGATCAGTGGCGGTTTGACCGCGACCAACTGGGCAGCGAAGAATTTGTATCCAGTCGGGACTACGAAGCCGCTTTTGCCCCCTCGCAGGCGGATTTGTTGATCCAAAAAGACACGGATCCCCACTACCGCGTGTTCAATACCAGTGCGGGCCTCACCTCCGATTCCTACACCTCCTACCACCACAAAAGCGTGGGCGGGTACCACGGCGCCAAACTGGCCCGCTACCAAGATTTGATCGATCGGCAACTGAGCAAGGGCAACCTTTCTGTCTACAACATGCTCAACACCAAGTGGTTCATTGTCAAAGACAACAACAACCAGCCCATCGCCCAACCCAATTTGGCGGCCTGCGGACACGCTTGGTTCCCCGCGGAAGTGAACCGCGTAGACGGTCCGGACGCCGCCATGGCGGCACTCACGGATTTTGATCCCCAGCGTACGGCCGTGGTGGACGCGCAGGACGTTGCCCCAGACGTTGCCTTGCCGGTAGGCGTGGATTCCGCCGCGCAAATCGGCTTAAAAACCTACGACCCCAAAACCCTAACGTACACCGTTCGCGGCTGCACCGCGGACCGTTTGGCGGTATTCTCCGAACTGTTCTACGAGGTTCCCGGTCAGCGCTGGATTGCGGAGGCCGACGGCAAGGAAGTGGACGTCATCCGGGTGAATTACGTGCTGCGTGCGGCCGTTTTGCCTGCCGGCACGAAGGAGGTAGTGTTTCGTTTTGAACCTACCACCTACACCACCGGAGAACAAATTGACTTGGGCTTTAGCATCTTGTTGGTCCTGGCCTTGGCCGGGGCGTTTTGGCAAGAACTGCGCAACCGAAAAGTGGCAAGCGCGGCTTGATGGCCGGAAAAATTCTCATCGTAACGTACTACTGGCCGCCGGCGGGAGGTCCAGGCGTGCAGCGCTGGCTGAAAACCGCCAAGGAATGGCAGCGCAGCGGGCAGGAATTAACCGTTCTGACCGTAGATCCGGCCGCAGCCACCTATCCGGTGCAAGACGAATCGCTGTTGCAGGAGGTTGCGGAAATCAGAACGGTAACCACTCCCGCCACCGATTGGTTTGCCGCCTACCAGCGCCTTACGGGGCGCAAAGAGGTTCCGTACTCTGGATTTGCCAATCAGGCCGGAAAACCGGGGCCTCTGCAGGCCTTGTCTCGTTTTGTTCGCGGGAATTTCTTCTTGCCGGATCCGCGCAAAGGCTGGAACCGCCACGCCCTGCGCACCGCCCGGCAGCTGCTCTCCGAAGGAGGATACACCGACGTCATCACCACCGGGCCGCCACACTCCACCCACCTCATCGGCCGGCAACTCCAGCGGGAAAAGGGCATCGCGTGGACCGCCGATTTCCGGGACCCGTGGACGGACATTTACTACTACGACCGCTTCTACCCTACCTCGTGGGCACGCGCGCACGACCGAAAACTGGAACGCACGGTGTTGGAAGAAGCCCGGCGAGTCTTGGTGGTCAGCGAAGACCTCAAGCGCACCTTGGTGGGCAAATCCAGCCGGGTGGACGCCGCCAAATTCTTGGTGCTTCCCAACGGATACGACCCGGAAGACTTTGATCCGAACCGAAAACCACCCACCGAGCCCCATACCCCCGTTCTGGCCTACACCGGAACCCTGTCCCTGCAGTACCCGGTTGCGGCCCTGGTGTCCTCCTTCCAACAAACCCTGCGCCAAGGCAAATCCTTTGTCTTCCGAATGGCCGGAAAACCGGCCGACGAAGCTGTGGACGCCTTGCATGCCTTGGAACGCGAATTCCCCGACGACTTCCGCCTGGAGCTCATGGGGTACCTCCCCCATCGGGAGTCGGTTCAACTGCTTCAATCCGCAGACCTACTGGTGCTTTTGATCCCGGACCTCCCCAACAACCGCGGGATTCTCACCGGCAAACTGTTTGAATACCTGGGAACCGGCAGGCCCGTATGGGGCTTTGGACCGGAAACCGACGGCGATGCCCAACAACTGCTTTTGGAAAACCGCGCCGGATCCTTGTTCGACCCCACCGACGACGGTTGCCAGCGCGCTGCTCAGGCCCTTCAAAAGGCATTGGACAAACCCGGAACGGGCGCGGCAGATCCGTCCACCTACACGCGAGCTGCTTTGGCGCAGAAGTTATTGAATTGGATGCAATCAACCCTCGATTCATGAACCACAAAAGCTACCGATGGGGAGCGTGGCTGCTGTTGCTTTGTCCACTTCTGCTCCTTCCTTTGGCTACCCAAGACGGCCCCAGCCACGTCTGGCAAGCCTTGGCCTTGAACCACTTAGCGGCAGGAGATCCTGCATGGACGGCGGTAGCGGAACCCAACCACCCGCTGCTCTCCAACCAACTGATCCACCGCGTCCTTCAAGTTTTGTTGGCCTTAGGAGCTACGGGACCCGTTGCGGAGAAAATCCTCCAGCTGCTGCTGGCACTACCTTTTGCTGCAGCTATTTTTTGGGCAACCGGCCGACGACAAAAACACCCAGAACTGGCTGCATGGATTCCCGTTTTCTTCTTCAACCTATTGTTTTTTAAAGGCTTTTACAACTTCATTGCCGCAGCGGGATTGGCCCTTCTTGCCTTCAGACTGCTCCAACTTCGTCCTTCCAGTCTCTGGATACACCTGCTGTGGCCAGCCCTTTATTTTGCACATCCATTGGGTTTGGCCTTTGTGGGTTTGGCAGCTCTTCTCCTTTATGCATCCGGCTTCGTTCAAGCAAAACCCAGCTATTTTCAGAACGCCGCAAAAGCTCGCCTCCCTTTTCTTTCCTTAGCGCATGGCGCTTTTTGGGCACTGGTGTTTGGGTACACATGGTTTGCTTCCGGTGCGTCCGGCGATGCAGCATCCGCACCGCGGGCGGTCCCTTTTTTGGAACGATTGGCACGACTGGCATTGGGCGATGTATTGGCCCTACGCTTGGATCTTCGATTGCTACTGACCTGTGTACTAACCCTTGCTGTTTGGGTTGCCGCAGCTGTGCCGCTGCGCCTGCCTCATTTTCGACGTTTTTCTTGGGTCCTTTGGTGCATGGTGTTTTTTGCTGCCGTGTGGGCCATCGTAGGTCCGGACCACTTGGGCGAAGGCGGTTTTGTACGGCAGCGCATGGCCTGGACCGCAACCGTTCTGGTTTGGTCCGTTGCTGTTGTCAAAAACGAACTACTCCCGCCCCTGGTGAAGCGCGTCCTATCCGTACTGCCGGCCATTGCCTTGGTGCTGGTGGTTTGGCAAATGAACGACGCCTACCGGCAGGACCCGTCGGCCCGAGCCAATTTCAAACTGCACCAAGCTGACCGAATTGCCGTTCAGAAAGACACGTTGCAACCGGACAACTACGCCCTGCATACACACCACTTTCCGGTGCGCGCGAAGTGAGTACGCGGCTCCGAATGCGGGCGAAAAACACCTCCGATTCTAAAAAAAACACCCCGAGCATACCGCCCGGGGTGTTGGTCTTTTGGGGGTCGAAATCCTACTTACTCAAGTACAAATTGCGCTCGGAGTACAGCTTCTGGAACAGGGGATCCTTCAGCGATTCAATGAAGTAAATGGCCTCGCCGGTGGACTTCATTTGCGGTCCCAGGGTCTTGTCCACATCCGGGAACTTGTGGAAGCTGAAGACCGGCACCTTGATGGCCCAGCCCTTGCGCTTGGGCTGGAAATTGAAGTCCTTCACCTTTTTGGCGCCCAGCATCACCTTGGTGGCGTAATTCACGTAGGGCTCGTCGTACGCCTTGCAAATGAACGGCACCGTGCGGGAAGCGCGCGGATTGGCCTCAATGATGTAGACCGTGTCGTTCTTGACCGCGAACTGAATATTGATCAGCCCGACGGTTCCCAAGGCCTTGGCAATCTTGTTGGTGTGGTCCACAATCTGCTGCATCACCAACTCGCCTAAATTGAAGGGGGGCAAGGTAGCGTTGGAATCGCCGGAGTGAACGCCGCACGGCTCAATGTGTTCCATGATGCCGATGATGTACACGTCCTCACCGTCGCAGATGGCGTCGGCCTCCGCCTCAATGGCGCCGGCCAAATAATGATCCAAAAGCACGCGGTTCCCGGGGAAGTCCTTGAAGAGCTCCACCACGTGCGTTTCCAGCTCGTCGTCGTTGATCACGATTTTCATGCCCTGGCCGCCCAAAACGTAGGACGGTCGGACCAAAATGGGGTAGCCCAATTTCGCGGCAACGGCACGTGCTTCGTCCGCATTGGTGATGACGGCAAACTCCGGGTACGGAATGCCCTCCTGCTGGAGCAAGGTGGAAAAACGACCGCGGTCTTCGGCCAAATCCAGGCTCTCGTAGGTAGTGCCTAAAATGGGAATCCCAAACCGCTCCAACTTCTCCGCCAATTTGAGGGCCGTCTGGCCGCCCAACTGCACCACCACCCCAACGGGCTTTTCGTGGCGCAGGATGTCGTACAGGTGCTCCCAAAACACCGGCTCAAAATAAAGCTTGTCCGCCGTGTTGAAATCTGTAGAAACCGTCTCCGGGTTGCAATTCACCATGATGGTTTCGTAGCCGCACTCCTTGGCCGCCAAAACCCCGTGCACGCAGGAGTAGTCAAACTCAATGCCCTGGCCAATGCGGTTGGGACCGGAACCCAGTACCACCACCTTGGGCCGGTCGGACCGCACCGATTCATTCTCCGGAACCGCCACCCCTCCGGGCGTCAGGACCGACGGTGCTTCAAACGTGGAATAGTAGTACGGCGTCTGCGCGGGGAACTCCGCCGCACAGGTGTCCACCATCTTCCAAACGCGCTCAATGCCCAGGGACACGCGCTTCTCGTGCACCTCACTCTCCAAACAACGCACCATGTGCGCAATTTGGCGGTCCGCAAAGCCCTTTTGCTTGGCCTCCAAAAGCACGTCGTACGGAAGGGAGTCCAGCGAATAACTTTCAATCCTGCGCTGCAGCAGCACCATTTCCTCAATCTGCTTCAAGAACCACAAATCAATCTTAGTGATTTCGTGGATCTTGCGCAGCGGAATGCCCAATTGTATGGCGTCGTACAAAACGAACACACGATCCCAGCTGGCGTGCTCCAACTTGTGGAGGATGAGCTTTTGGTCCGTCAGGCCTTTGCCGTCCGCGCCCAGGCCGTTGCGCTTGATTTCCAACGATTGCGCCGCTTTGGAAAGGGCTTCCTGAAACGTGCGGCCAATGCCCATGACCTCGCCCACGGACTTCATCTGCAAGCCCAACCGACGGTCCGCGCCCTCAAATTTGTCAAAATTCCAACGCGGAATTTTCACAATGACGTAGTCTAACGTGGGCTCAAAGAACGCCGTGGTGGTCTTGGTGATTTGGTTGTCCAGCTCGTCCAGTGTGTAGCCAATGGCGAGCTTAGCAGCGATTTTGGCAATGGGATACCCCGTGGCTTTGGAGGCCAAGGCAGAGGACCGGCTCACGCGGGGGTTGATCTCAATCGCCACCAGGTCCTCGTTCTCGTCCGGGCTGACGGCAAACTGCACGTTGCATCCTCCTGCGAAGTTGCCGATGGAGCGCATCATGTGGATGGCCATATCGCGCATGCGCTGATAGGTGCGGTCCGACAGCGTCATGGCCGGAGCCACCGTGATGGAATCGCCCGTGTGGATGCCCATGGGGTCCATGTTCTCAATAGAACAGATGATGATGACGTTATCGTTGCGGTCCCGAAGGAGCTCCAATTCGTATTCTTTCCAACCCAGCAAAGCCTTGTCAATCAGTACCTCGTGGATGGGGCTCGCCTCCAAGCCGCGCTTGAGCGCGTTGTCAAACTCGTCTTTGGTGAACACAAACGACGCGCCGGAACCGCCCAGCGTGAACGACGGCCGAATGCACAAAGGAAAACCGTACTCTTGCGCAATCTCCTTTCCTTTGAGGTAGCTGTCCGCCGTCTGCGCCGGGGCCATGGGAATACCGATCTTGAGCATGAGCTGCTTGAACTTCTCCCGGTCTTCCGTAATGTGGATGGCGTCAATGTCCACCCCAATGATGGCAACGCCGTACTTTTCCCATAAACCTTGGCTGTCCGCCTCAATGCACAGATTCAAAGCCGTCTGGCCTCCCATCGTGGGAAGTACCGCGTCAATCTTGCGCTCCTTGAGAATGGTCTCCAAAGACTCCACCGTCAACGGCAGCAGGTAGACGTGGTCCGCCACTACCGAGTCCGTCATGATGGTGGCCGGATTGGAATTGATCAAAGACACCTCGATGCCCTCGTCGCGCAGCGAACGTGCGGCCTGCGATCCGGAGTAATCAAATTCACACGCTTGGCCAATCACAATGGGGCCACTGCCAATGAGGAGGACTGATTTAATTTCTGGGTTGCGGGGCATGACGGGGCGTTTTATTCGGTGGTTGAAACACAGTGGGTTGCGGGAGGCGGAGGGGCGACGTAGTTTCTCTTGAAATTTACGCACAAAAAAAAGGTGCTGCGGAAGCAACACCTTTCAAAAAATAGAGGGAATGCATTACCCTTTGTGGTTTCCTTCGTCGGACACGGTCAAACGGCGACGACCGCGTGCGCGGCGCGCAGCCAAAACGCGACGACCATTGGCCGAGGCCATGCGCTCACGGAATCCGTGCTTGTTCTTTCTTTTCCGGTTGGAGGGCTGGAACGTGCGTTTCATGGGTCGTTTGTGTTTTACGTATCGGGCGGCAAAGATAGAAAGTTATTTCTAATGTACAAAACCTGTCCCACGTATTTTTTCGAACTGTTTTGATCTGGATGCAACCGAACCGCCTGCCCGCGGGGATTCCGTACCTTTGTACTAAGGAATGGAAACCGTTTGGATTGCAGGAGCTTCGCGCGGCTTGGGGGCCGCTCTGGCGCACGTCGTGTCGGCGAGCGGCTGCCGTGTGGTGCTTACCGCCCGGAACGCCTCCGATTTGGAAGCGCTGCGTGCCACCCTCCCCCATCCGGAAAACGCCGTGGTGGTCCCGGCGGACCTCGCAGCACCCGGTGCACTGTCTGAATTGATCGATCGCGTTTGGAACGAATCCAGAGGCATTCAACGCGCTTTTTTATGCGCCGGCTTGGCCCAGTGGAGCAATCCGCTCACCACCACCCCCGGGGCGGAAGAGCAGTTGCTGGCCCTGAACTACCGTTTTCCCGTGCAAGCCGCCAAGCTCTTGGCGGAGCGCATGCTGGCCCAGGGAGGCGGACAGTTGGTGGCTGTCGGATCCATCGCTGCCGAATTTGGCCAGCCGGAAAGCGCCGCCTATGGAGCCAGTAAGGCGGCCCTGGAGCGCCATTGGGAAGCCTTTTACGCCGCCTGGGCCCACCGCGGCCTTCGCGTGCAACTGATGCAACCGGGCGTAATTCAAACCACCATCATGGCCAGCGCCTTGAACGAATCCGGTACCGCCTTGGGGCAAAAAGCCAAAAACCACACCGGGCAATCGCCCGAGGCCGTGGCCCAACGCCTGTGGGCCGCTGCCCAAACCCATCGCTTCAAAACCTACCTCATTTCCCCCACCGAGCGCTTGGCATTGCTTTTGCACCGGTGGATGCCCACTCTTTTTTACACCCTTTTGCGCCGACGCCATGGGACCGCTTAACCCCATTCACTTCACCCCGGAACAAACCGCTGTTCTGAGCCAAGCATTTGCCGCAGGAACCCCCTGCAAGCATTTGATCATCGACGGTTTTCTGACCGTCGAAACGGCCAACCTGCTGCACGGAAACTTTCCGCCCATGGACGCCCTGAAGGTCCGCCGGAAGAGCCTCAACGAAAACAAGGCCGAAGACTACAAGTTTGACGAGTGGCACCCTGCCTTTCGCGAGGTCCGTGAGGCCATCCGGTCGGAGTCTTTTGCGGCGTGGATCAGCACGGTAACCGGAATCGACGGCCTGCTCACTCCAGACAACCCGCTGGGTTCAGGCGTGCACCAAGGAGCCGACGGTTCCTACGTGGACGTGCACATCGACGTAAACTACGATCCGGAGTCCAATTTGTGGCGTCGGGTAAACCTCCTGATTTACCTCAACCGCAACTGGAAGGATGAATACGGCGGGCACCTGGAAATTTGGGACAAGTTCATGAAGCGTGCGGAAAAGCGCATAGCCCCGGCCCACAACCGCGCCGTGATTTTTTTGACGGACGAAAACTCCCCCCACGGGTACCAAACCATTCGGGTCCCCGAAGGCGAGACCCGAAAGTCGTTTTACGCCTATTTTTTCACGCCCATTCAGGACGGTTTCCGCTACTCGGACTCGCGCTTCATTGCACGCCCGGACGACAGCGCCTGGCGCAAGGCCGCTACTGCGGTGAAAGAAGGCATCAAGATCAACGCCAAGCGCCTCCTCAAGGTGTTGGGCGTCAAGTCTCTGGATTTTCAAGACAAAAACAAGTACTAAGTGGCCCAACACCGCCGCGGCTCCGCCGCGTCCTCCAACGAGGGATCCCCAAAAAAACCCCTCCGCTGGAATTCGCTCCGCCGCATGGGGCGCCTCTACCCCTACGTCCGCCCCTACCGCGGTGAATTTGCCTTGGGCCTAGTGATGCTCCTGCTCTCCAGCGGCACCAACTTGGCCTTTCCCGGCCTGCTGGGCGGACTGGTAGACGCCACGGAGAAAGCACCCAACACGTTAAACCTTTTGGCGTTGCAATTGGCCGGAATTTTGGTTTTGCAGGCCGTTTTCTCCTTTTTTCGCATCGTTTTGTTTGAACGCGTGGCGGAGCGCGCCTTGGCCTCCTTGCGCCAAGCCATGTACCGGCACTTGATCGTTCTGCCGCTCCCCTACTTCCACGAAAAACGCGTGGGCGAGTTGACCAACCGGCTGCAGTCGGACATTGGCGTGCTGCAGGAAACCTTCACCACCACCCTGGCCGAATTCATTCGCCAAGTGGTGGTCATTGGCGGCGGTTTGGCCCTGCTAACCTACACCAGCCCGCAGTTGACCGTATTCATGCTGGCCGTGCTGCCCGTGGTGGTGGTTTTGGCGGTGGTTTTTGGATCCCGCATCCGCAAGTACAGCAAGAAAGTGCAGGATGCCTCCGCAGAAAGCAACGCTGTTGTGGAAGAAGCCCTGCAGGGAATCGCCACGGTGAAAGCTTTCTCCGGCGAATCCTTTGAGTGGCGTCGGTACGAAACCCGCACGAACACGGTAGCCCAGTTGGCCATCAAGAGCGGCATCTTGCGCGGGGCCTTTGCCAGCTTTTTGATTTTGGGCCTGTTTGGCGCCTTGGTGGCCGTGGTGTGGAAAGGTACCACCCTCATTGCCACCGGCGAATTGGCCACCGGACAACTCGTCAGTTTTGTGATTTATTCCGGGTTCATTGGCGGTTCCATTGGCGGAATGGCCGATGTGTATGCGCGCCTGCAAAAAGCCGTAGGCGCCACGGAAGCCCTGCTGGACATGCTGGACACGCCCACCGAACCGCTGGACGCCCGCCCGCCACACGCGCAGAAAAACAAACAATCGGAAGCTCTTCCGGAGCCGTTGCCCAACGCCCCCCATTTGGCGTTCGCGGACGTCTCCTTTTCCTACCCGGCACGCCCGGAACTCCCCGTGCTGCAGCACCTGACCCTCAGCGTTCCACGCGGCGGTCAAATTGCCCTGGTGGGCGCTTCTGGAGCGGGAAAAAGCACGCTGATCCAACTCATCCTACGCTTCCACCAGCCCCAGTCCGGAAGCATTCAGTGGTTTGGACACCCCCTGGAAACCCTTCCGCTGGCCGAGCTGCGCCGCACCATGGCGTTGGTCCCCCAAGAAGTGGTCCTGTTTTCCGGCACCCTTCGGGAGAACATTGCCTACGGCTTAACGGGCACCACAGACGAAGCCCTTTTGGAAGTTGCCGCACAAGCGAACGCCCTGGAATTCATCCAGTCCTTTCCGCAGGGATTGGACACCTTGGTGGGCGAGCGCGGCGTGCAATTGAGCGGCGGACAACGCCAACGCATTGCCATTGCGCGCGCCCTGCTGCGCAATCCGTCCCTTCTGCTCCTGGACGAGGCCACCTCTGCCTTGGACTCCGAAAGCGAAAGCTTGGTGCAAGACGCCCTTCAAAGACTGATGGCCGGACGCACCTCCGTGGTGGTGGCCCACCGCCTGAGCACCGTGCGCCATGCGGACGCCATTGCCGTGTTCCACAAAGGACAGGTGGTGGAGTTGGGAACCCACGAGGAGTTGCTAGCGCTGCCCAACGGACGGTACCGAAAACTCCTGGACAAACAGCTCCACGGTTGATGGAACGACCCCGGCGCGAGAGGAGAACTGCATCGGGAATCTGTTGTACCTTCGTTTCATGAAGCGAGCTTGGCGCATTGTTTGGAACAAGTACGTCCTGACCGCCGGTGCCTTTGCCGTGTGGATGGTCTTTTTGGACTCCAATTCCTACCTGATTCAGCGCGAATTGGACGCGGAATTGTCCGAATTGGACGCGGGAATCGCCTTTTACGAGCACGAAATTTCTTGGCAAGTACGACGCCTGCAAGACGTGGAAAAGAACCCCGAATTGCTGGAGCGCTTTGCGCGCGAAACCTATTGGATGCACCGACCCGGCGAAGAAGTGGTCTTGGTGGAATCCGCCAAAAATCCCGAATAAATGGCTGCAATGCCCCTGGACGGCTTCGAGCCGACTCCGCGCTCCGCGTGGGAATCCGCCTTTGCCAAAGAATGGAAAGGCGCTCCCGAACCCGCCTACGCCCACCGCACCGCAGACGGTATTCCGGTGGCTCCTTTTTACACCGAGGAAGATATCCTTGACTTGCCGGAAGGCGCTGCGGTCGCACAACGCGCGGCGCAACGCCGCGCTTCCGCCTACACCCATACCTTGGAACAATTGGGTCCCGGCGACCCCAAGGTCTTGAACGTTCAAGCGCTGGAAGCTCTCCAAGACGGAGCTTCGTCGTTGCTTTTCTACCTCCGCGGCGATGAAGACTTCACCCAGCTTCTGAACGGCATCCAGGCCAACATCATCCCCATCCATGCCGTGGTGGAGGGCGATCCGAAAGCCTTTCTTGAACGGTGGAAAGCCGCTTGGATCGCCTTAGGAATGGACCCTCAGGAGTGGCAAGGCTCGTTGAACACGAACGTTCGCGGCGAAGCCCTGAAGTCCGTATTTGCCCAGCTCCCGGCCGGAGTGCGCTTGGGCGTAAATGCCGGGGAATTCCGCACCAAAAACAATCCGGCTTCCCCCGCCTCCTCTTCCACCCCAACGTCCGTCCTTCCGGCAGTGCCCGCCTTGGCTTTTGCCTTGAGCGAATGGGATGAACTTTTTGCGGCTTGCGGGCCTAATGTGTTTTCCCGAGTGTGGGTACACTTGACGGTGACCGACGATTTCTTGTACGAAGTAGCCGCCTTACGCGCCTTGCGCACGGTGTGGGCGCATTGGTTAATCGAACGCGGCGCCTCGCCTGCGGCGGCGCCGCTGTGGATCTGCGCGGAAGGATTGCTTCCTGCGGACCCGGGCAACGATCCGCACAATCCGTTGGTGCTCACGCAGTGGCAGCTCGTCAGCGCCGCCTGCGGCGGCGCTGACGAGCGCTGCGCGCCTCCGCTTTCCGGAGCCGACGCACGGGCGCGCCGGTGGGCGCGCCACCAAAGCCTCCTGCTCACCTACGAATCCCACCTGGACAACTTGGCGGATCCCGCAGGCGGCTCGTACGCACTGGAGGTGCTCACCAACGCCTTGGCGAATGCCGCTTGGGAAACGTATCGAGGCACCCCATTGCCCGTGGGCAAACCCTTGGGCAACTTCCAAACTTCAGCCGGAGCCGCGCCAACACCGTCGGGCCCCACCCGCGCGGAAGACTTGCGCCACTTCGCCGCCGGACTGCCGCCTTTTTTGCGCGGACCCTACGCCTCCATGTACACCCAACGGCCGTGGACCGTTCGCCAGTACGCAGGTTTTTCTACTGCGGAAGCAAGCAACGCCTTTTACCGCAAAAATCTGGCGGCGGGGCAGAAAGGTCTGAGTGTGGCCTTTGACCTGGCCACCCACCGCGGGTACGACTCGGACCATCCCCGCGTGCAGGGAGATGTGGGCAAAGCGGGCGTGGCCATCGACTCGGTGGAAGACGCTAAAGTGCTGTTTGACGGCATTCCCTTGGACGAAATGTCCGTTTCCATGACCATGAACGGCGCCGTCCTGCCCATTCTGGCCTTTTACATTGTGGCCGCAGAGGAACAAGGCGTAGAACCGTCGGCCCTGCAGGGAACCATTCAGAACGACATCCTGAAGGAGTTCATGGTGCGCAACACGTACATCTATCCGCCGCAGCCCAGCATGCGCATTGTGGCGGACATTTTTGCGTACACCAAGGCCCACATGCCCAAGTTCAACAGCATTTCCATCTCCGGCTACCACATGCAGGAGGCCGGTGCAACGCCCGCTTTGGAACTGGCGTTCACCCTGGCGGACGGCCGGGAGTACCTGCGAACGGGAAAAGCGGCGGGTATGGCGGTGGATGAATTTGCGCCCCGACTGTCCTTCTTTTGGGCTATTGGGATGGATTTCTGGACGGAAGTGGCCAAAATGCGCGCCGCCCGGGTCCTTTGGGCCCGAATTGTGCGCGAAGAAGGCGGCACCTCGGCCAAGAGCCAAGCGCTGCGCACCCACTGCCAAACGTCGGGCTGGAGTCTTACGGAGCAGGAGCCCTTCAACAACGTGGGACGCACGGCGGTTGAAGCACTGGCAGCCGCCTTGGGCGGCACCCAAAGTTTGCACACCAACGCCCTGGACGAGGCCATTGCCTTGCCCACGGACTTTTCCGCGCGCATTGCGCGAAACATCCAGCTGTTCCTGCAGCAAAACACAGGAATCTGCCGCGTAGTGGATCCTTTGGGCGGCGCGCACCATTTGGAAACGCGCACGGCAGCGTTGATCGACGAGGCCTGGGCCACGTTGTGCGCGGTGGAGGAACAAGGCGGCATGACCGCCGCCATTGAAGCGGGATGGCCCAAACTGCGCATTGAAGAGGCGGCTGCACAAAAACAAGCGCGCTTGGACGCGGCCAACGATGTATTAGTGGGCGTCAACGCGTTCAAAAGCACCGGACCGGAGGCCGAGTTGGAAATCCGCGAGGTGGACAACGTGGCCGTTCGGGAGGCGCAGGTGGCTCGACTGCGCCACTTGAAGGCGAGCCGGAACCCCGAACGGGTGGCGGCGGCTATAGCCGCTTTGGAAGCTGGTGCGCGAACCGACGCAAATTTGTTAGCTTTGGCGGTGGAGGCGGCGCGCAAGCGCGCCACCTTGGGCGAAATCAGCGACGCTCTGGAACGGGTTTTTGGCCGGTACCAGGCGCGCATTCAAACCGTGAGCGGCGTGTACAAATCCTCTTTCCCAGAAGGCGGTCCGCTGGACCGCGTGGCCGAGCAGGCCGCGGCATTTGCGGCCCGTACCGGCAGACGTCCGCGCTTGTTGGTAGCCAAATTGGGGCAGGACGGTCACGACCGCGGCGCCAAGGTGGTGGCCACTGGATTCGCCGACGCGGGCTTTGACGTGGACATGGGTCCTTTGTTCCAAACCCCGGAAGAAGCTGCCCAACAAGCCGTGGAAAACGACGTCCACGTGGTGGGCGTGTCTTCTTTGGCCGCAGGACACAAAACCCTCGTTCCCGCGCTGGTTGCCGCCCTTGCTGCGCTCGGGCGCCCAGACATCCGCATCGTGGTGGGCGGCGTCATCCCGCAACAAGACTACGCCGAGCTCTTTGCGGCCGGCGCCACGTCGATATTCGGTCCCGGAACCCCCATACCCCAGGCCGCAGAGGAGATCTTGCGCGTCTTGACCAACGACTTCCAGGCCTGACCCCAGCTTTCCGTGGCCCTCAATCCCAACCTCCCCCCCTCGGCATCGGCTGCTCAAACGCAACCGGACCCCGGATCTGTGGATTGGATGGCATTTCTGGACCAACTGCAATCCGGCAACCGCGCCGCTTTGGGGCGCGCCCTCACGTGGGTGGAATCCACCCGGCAGGAAGACCGCATTCGGGCTACGGCACTATTGGAGGCGCTCCCGGAACCTGTTCAGCCGTCTTTTCGCCTGGGTGTCAGCGGAATACCGGGAGTTGGCAAAAGCACCTGGACCGAAGCCTACGGCCTACTGCTTTTGCGCGATCAGCCGGAAGCTAAACTGGCCGTACTAGCCGTGGACCCGTCCAGTTCCGTGCGCGGGGGATCCCTCTTGGGGGACAAAACACGCATGGAGCAGCTCTCCTTGCACCCGCGCGCCTTTGTGCGTCCCTCACCGGCCGGCACTTCTCTGGGCGGCGTAACCTGGGGAACGCGCGATTCCATTACTCTGTGCGAACGTTTGGGATACACCCACATTTTGGTGGAAACCGTCGGGGTAGGCCAGTCCGAGACGGCGGTGCACGACCTGGTGGATTGCCTCCTCTTGTTGTTGATGCCTGCTTCCGGAGACGGGCTTCAGGGCATGAAAAAAGGCATCATGGAGGTGGCGGACGTCGTTGCCGTGCAAAAGGCCGATGGAGCGCTCTTGTCCGCGGCGCAGCAAGCCGCTGCCGATGCGCGCGCTGCTTTGCGCTTTACCGCGTCGGCAGAATCCCACTGGGTCGTCCCCGTTCAAACCGTTTCCGCATTGACCGGTGCGGGTATGGAGGACTTATTGGCCACGCTGGACCGATTTTTTCGCCACGCACACGCCTCCGGACGTTGGGCCCAACGCCGTACGGGTCAGCTAAAAAAAGCTTTCTGGGAGGGATTGGAACACGCTGCCTGGGACTTATTGCGTTCGCACCCGGACCACGTAGCACGCTGGAATGCATTGGCCCAAGCCGTGGTGGAAAACCAAACAGATCCGCGCCGTGCCGTGGAAGAAGCCTTGCGTTCCGCCGGACTGCTCCCAAGTTTGGATTAATAAAAACCGATGGTTACCGGAATCACCCGGACCAAGGCACACGTCCGGACGTGCCCCCTGTTTATTTTCTTGGATCTTGACGCCCCATTAGAACTCCATGTAGGCTTCGTTGCGCAGAAAATTGAGCGCAGCCGTCGTGGGAATGGTCTCCATTTGGAGCGTTTGTTCCAAAATGCGCTTCGCCAAGTCCACAGCTGAAGCTTGCGGATCCAACGAATTAGAGGTCTGGTTGATGATGCTCACCAAGGCGTTTTTCGCCGTGGTAATCATCTGCCAAGCTTCTGCCGAAACGTAAATCTGCTGCGATAAATTGTATTCAAACTCCTGGCGGATGGTCAAATTCAACAAGGTATGGTACTCCCGTGCAGACAACGTACCGGGCTGAACACGAACCAACAAGGAATTCGGAGCAATGCGCTCCAACAACAAAGTAAGACGCTCGTAGGCTTGCATGCGCACCGGCAACGCCTGGTTTTGCGCCGCGCGGCGCAACTCACTTTTCCGGCGTCGCTCGTCGTTCTCCATGAAGGAGGTCAGCATCAAATACGCCAAGATCAACATCAATACGGCGGGGAAAACACTCCGCACCACATCCAAGAATACTTCCATGCAGCGAATATCGGCAATAACTACATTTGTTGCATGGCAAAATTGTCCAATCGTGTCGCCCGCATGGGATTGCCCATGACCATCGAAATGGCGAAGAAAAGTAGGGCCTTAGCCGCTCAAGGCCACCACGTGGTCAATTTGAGTTTGGGCGAGCCGGATTTTGACACCCCCAGTTGGGTCAAAGACGCTGCCGTTGAGGCCATTCACAACAACCAATCGCACTACACTCCCGTACCCGGCATCCCGGAGCTGCGCGCGGCCATTGCCGCCAAATTGCACGACGAAAACGGATTGGACTACGCCCCCTCCCAAATCATCGTCAGCACCGGTGCCAAGCAAAGCATTGCGAACGCGGTCTTGGCGCTGGTCAACCCGGGCGATGAGGTAGTCGTTCCCGCCCCCTACTGGGTTTCGTATGTAGATTTGGTGGAATTTGCCGACGGTGTTGTGGTTTCCCCGGTTTCGGACCTGACGTCGGGATTCAAAATGACTCCGGATCAGCTGCGTGCGGCGTTTACCGAAAAAACCAGACTCCTGATTTTCTCCAGCCCCAACAATCCATCCGGCGCCGTATACAGCCCCGAGGAACTGGAAGGATTGGCCGCCGTTTTGCGCGACTTTCCCCAAGTATTTGTTTTGGCCGACGAAATCTACGAGTACATCCGGTACCAGGAACCGTACGTGAGTTTGGCGAGCCTCCCCGGCATGAAAGACCGCGTGGGAACCGTGAATGGCCTCTCCAAAGGATTTGCCATGACGGGCTGGCGCTTGGGTTATTTAGCGGCCCCACAAGACGTGGCGGACGCCTGCGAAAAGATCCAAAGTCAGTTCACCAGCGCCACTTCCAGCATTACGCAACACGCGGCGGTGGCTGCCCTGCGTACCCGTCGTGCAGACGTCTCCTACATGACCGACGCCTTTACGTCCCGACGCTCCCTCTTTTTCAACGCACTCTCCCCCATACCCGGCCTCAAAATGGCCTTGCCGGAAGGCGCTTTTTACTTGTTTGCAGACGCCTCCGCCTATTTGGCGCCCAATGGATTCCCTTCCGCAACCGAATTGTGCCTGCACCTTTTGGAAACGGCCTACGTCTCCTCGGTGCCCGGCGACGCATTCGGCTTGCCCGGATACATTCGGTGGAGTTTTGCCGCTTCATCGGAAGATTTGGTCGAGGCGGGCAAACGTTTAACCCAAGCTTTTGCCGCTCTGCGCCATGCCTAACCAAGGAAAGCACACCCCGCTGGACGCCGTGCGCGAATGGGTCAACCTCCGCATTTACGACAGCAAAACACGAGTCATTAAAGGGCTTCGTTACTTGTCCGTGCCCATCAGCATGGCCGCGGTAGCAGCCTTGGTGGTGTTCCACGGTTTCAAACTGAACGCAGAAGACCAAGCCTGGGTGGAGTGGATCCTAAAGGGAACCATTGGATACTATATTTTCAAGTACGTCATCGAATTCTTTTATTCCTTCAACCCCAGACAGTACCTGCGGGAGTCCAAATGGGAAGGAGTGTTGATGGCCTACATGCTCCTCAACATCATCAGCATCAATTTCTTGGGCTTTGAGCCCATGTCGCAATTGGGGCAGTACTTGGGGTTCCAACAGCTGGACCAGTTCTTCATGGTGTTGGTTCAAGGGTATTTTTTGCTCTTTATTGCCCTGGAGGTTGGTAAAGCCAGTTCCTTGCTGGCGCACTTGCAAGTCAGTCCTCCAGGTATGTTGGTGTTGAGCTTTGGAATTTTGGGGCTTCTTGGAACGGGCCTCTTACTCCTTCCGGAGATGACGGCAGACGGTTCCGGATTGGGTCTGCTGGACGCCGGATTTACCACCATCTCCGCCATTTGCGTAACCGGACTGACCACCTTTGACGTCAGCAGCGTTTTGAGCTTCAAGGGACAGTTTGTTTTGATGGTTTTGATCCAATTGGGCGGCTTGAATTTTATCTCCTTTGCCTCCTTGTTGGCGCTTTTTTCCAGAAACGGCATGGGGTTGCGCTACCACAGTCTGCTGCAAGCAAGCTACAGTACCGAATCTTTGGAGTCCGGAATGGACCTCTTCAAACAAGTGTACAAACTCACGTTTACCATTGAACTGTTGTCTGCTATTCTTTTGTACGTGAGTTGGGGACCTGAAATGACTTTTTCCAATACCGGAGAACGCGTATTCTTCTCCGTTTTCCACAGCATTTCCGCATTCAACAACGCCGGCTTCGCCCTATTCCCGTCTGGCTTAATGGACCCCTCCACGGTTCATTCGTATGGGCTCCACATGGTCATTGCGTTCACCCTCATTTTTGGCGGCATGGGCTTTTCACCCATGCGGGAACTTTTTGGGTACCGTCAAATCAAAACGCGTAGAAACCAACCGTGGAAGCACCTTTCCGTTAACACCCGCATAGCGCTGTGGTCCGCCACCTCTTTGTTGGTCTTGGGCACTTTGGTCTTTTGGGCCTTGGAGCGCAACGGAGTACTCCGGAATTCAGATTGGTCCTCCCAATTAATCGGTTCCTTTTTTCAATCCGCTACCGCGCGAACGGCGGGTTTCAATACCCTCGATTTTGGCGCCATGGCCCTTCCCACCATTTTGTTCTTTGTTTTCCTGATGTTCATTGGCGGTAATTCCGGTTCTACCGCAGGCGGAATTAAAACCAGCACCTTTGCGTTGGTATTTCTTTCCGCCTTGTCCACAATCCGCGGAGAAACAAAAGTTGAACTGCTTCGAACCACTATTCCCTTGGAACTGCTGCGGCGCGCGTTTTCGGTGTTTTTGTTTTCCATCAGCCTAATTTTCATCAGCGTTATTGCTTTAACCATGACGGACGCTCATTTTGGATTGGCTAGACTCCTTTTTGAGGAGGTCAGTGCGTTCTGCACCGTTGGCTTGAGTACCGGAATCACCAGTTCCCTCAGCTCGGCCGGCAAGGTTATTTTGATGGTATCTATGTTCGTGGGACGCGTGGGGACGGTAACTTTGGCCTTCGCTTTGAGCAAGCCGCGCAAAGAGTCCGCTACCTACCGGTACCCGGACGCCCAAATTGAAGTTGGTTAACCCCATGTCCACCGTAAAACCCTACCATTCCGACGGTTCCAAAAAGGAGCAAGTGGCGGATATGTTCAACGCCATTGCCGGCAAATACGATTTCTTGAATCGCGTTCTGTCCCTGGGAATCGACGTAGGCTGGCGCAAAAAAACCGTACGCGCCGTAGCCCGCTACCAACCCCGCTTGCTGTTGGACGTGGCCACCGGCACCGCAGACCTCGCCATGGCTTTGGCCAAAGGTTGCCCGGGCGCGCAAGTGGAAGGCGCAGACATCTCCGCGGGCATGTTGGACGTTGGGCGCCAGAAAGTAGCGCAACGCGGCCTGGCCAATCGGGTACAGTTGATCTTGGGCGACGGCGAAAAGCTTCCCTTCGAAGACAACCGGTTCGACGCCGTCACGGTGGCGTTTGGGGTTCGCAATTTTGAAAACTTACAGGCTGGCTTGGTGGACATGCTCCGCGTGTTGAAACCCGGCGCACCTCTGGCCGTACTGGAGTTTTCACAACCCACCCGCCAACCGTTCCGCGCCTTTTATTTCTTCTACTTCAAGCACATCCTCCCCCGCATTGGAAAATGGGTGAGTCGGGATTCTGCCGCCTATACCTACCTACCGGCTTCGGTGGAGGCTTTTCCCTACGGACAAGCATTTCTGGACGAACTGGCCAAAGCCGGCTACCGCAATGCTTCCGCGCGGCCCTTAACGTTTGGCATTGCCACCTTGTACCTCGCCGAAAAATAATGTCCCCTTCCGTGCGTTATTCCCTCATGAACAGCCCCTTTTTCGCCACCCTTGCGGCACTGTTGCTCGCAACCAATCTTTTGGGGCAAAACCAAACATTGAATCTACCGCGGTACGACAGCAAACCCATTCACTTTGGGTTCATTTTGGGGGTCAACCAAATGGATTTTCGGGTGCGCCCGGCCACCCAGCTGCCGGAGTCCGTATTCAACGTAAAAAGCACCCAACAACCCGGTTTCATGGTGGGCATTGTGAGCAATTTCCGCTTGAACAAACACATGGACCTGCGCCACATTCCCACCTATTCAGCAGGCGAACGTTTGCTGCAGTTTGATGCCCTGGACCCCAGTACCGGCCAACGGCGTTGGATCGATAAGAAAGTCGAATCGTCGTTGGTGATTCTGCCTTTGGAATTAAAGTTGAAAACGGACCGGATTGGAAACCACCGATGGTACGCCATCGCATCGGCCAATTACACCTTGGATTTGGCCAGCAAAGCCAAAGTAGTGGACGACCGCCTGTTCAAACTACAACAACAAGACTTTGGGTACGACCTGGGCGTCGGATTGGACTTGTATTTTGAGTACTTCAAATTCTCCCCCCAACTGCGCTACCAATTTGGTCAAGGAGATTTGCGCGTGCAAGACGGAACCAATTATGTGGCATCCCTCAACGGCTTGCAGAGCCGCTGCACGTACATCGTCTTTACGTTTGAATAAGCGGAAGGTCTCAGATCCGTCGGCCTAAAGTGCCCGGGTCAATTCGTACAAGGCAATCCCTGCCGCGTTGGCCACATTGAGCGATTCTGCTCCCGGCGCCACGCGCGGAATAGTGACCACCTCCGTACACAGCGTCCGAATTTCTGGCGATATCCCGCGTCCTTCGTTCCCCAATACCACCGCAACCGTTTCCGGTGCCTGTATTTTGGCCAACGGGGTTCCTTCCATGTCCGTTGCCCAAAGAGGAATGCCCACGGTTTTCCACGTTCGCAAGAGCGGCTCCAAAGGCAAACGCCGTACCGGCATACGTGCCAAAGAACCCATTGAGGCCTGTACCACCTTCGGTTGAAAGGCGTCGGCCGAATCCTCTGAAAGCCAAACGCCTGCTGCGCCAAACCAATCCGCCAAGCGAACGATGGTTCCCAAATTACCCGGATCGCGCACACCGTCCAGCACCAGGTGAATTCCGCGGAGTGGTTCTCCGGAGGGAAACTTTTCTGAGGGCAAGGAAAACACGGCCAATACGGAGGACGGCGTCTCCAAAGAAGAGGCCTCTGCCATTCCGGACATCGTTGCCACAAACGCGGCAGCGTGGGGTCCCCAAGACGACTGTGCGGGAACGGTAGCCCACCAATCGGAGGTACCCACCACGGTTACGGGCTCCCATCCGGATTCCAAAAAGGACTGCACGGCCTTGGGCGTTTCCACCAAAAACTGCCCCGCAGACAGTCGGCCTTTTTTCGCCTGCAACGCACGCAAATCCTTGGCCAAACGTTTGCTCAAGGGGGCGGGAAGGCCGGAGTCTCGTTCCATGTGCGCAAGATACACCCTACCTTTGGTAAAAATTTGACCATGGCCCTCATCGCTCCTTCCCTACTCTCTGCGGACTTTGGCAACCTCGAACGCGACGTTCGTCGCATGGACCAAAGTGCCGCCGCGTGGCACCACGTGGACATCATGGACGGAGTATTTGTGCCCAACCTATCGTTTGGACTTCCGGTGGTCAAAGCCATCAAAAAGGCGGCCACCAAGCCGCTGGACGTGCATTTGATGATTGTGGAGCCGGATCGCTACATCGGTGCCTTTCGCGACGCTGGTGCGGACCACCTCACGGTGCACATCGAAGCCTGCCCCCACCTCCACCGCACCCTGCAGGCCATCCGCCAAGCGGGCATGCGCCCGGGCATTGCGGTCAACCCACACACGCCCATTTCAGCCCTGGAGAGCATCGTCGGCGACGCAGACTTGGTGTGCCTGATGAGCGTCAATCCCGGCTTTGGCGGGCAAAAATTCATTGAGTCCACTTACGAAAAAGTACGCCAGCTGCGCGCGCTGGCAGGCCCTGATTTGCTGATTGAAATCGACGGAGGGGTCACGTTGGAAAACGCGCCGCTCTTGCTGGCCGCCGGCGCCAACGTACTGGTGGCGGGCAATACCGTTTTTGGCGCCCCCAACCCGGAAGAAGCCGTGGCTCAATTGGCGGCGATTAAGTGAACACCATGGCACGCGCTGCGTTGATCGTTGCCGGCATCGCCCTGCTGGCCGCGTGTTCTCCCGTCAGACGCCTGCTCCCTCAAGAAAAATTGCTCACCGGCGTACGCCTGGAAGTGGACGGAAAGGCTACTTCCGACGATGCGTATTGGGAAGTGGTGCAGCAATTGCCCAACCGCAACATCCTGGGCTGGAAGGCCTACTTGGCCCTGCATAATCTCCCCCCGCGCGACTCGGAAAAAGCCTGGGCCCGCTGGCTGCACCGCATTGGCGAAGCGCCCGTGGTGCTGGATCCCGTTCGAACCGCAAAAACCCTTCGGCAGTTGGAACACGTCGCGGAAAACGACGGCTACCTGCGCGCCCAGGGAACGATTGCGTACACGGAAGGAAAAAAGCCGCAACGAACCGCGCTAACCTACGAGGTAAAGCGCGGTCCGCAGTTTCGGATTGGCACCTGCACGTTCACCTATTATTCACCGGCACTGGAAGAAGCCAACGCCGCACACCCCCTGCAGTCGGAGAGTTTATTGCATGCCGGCGCTCCCTTGCGTTCCATCACCTTGGACGCCGAACGCAACCGAATCGCCACTGTCCTGCGCGAGTTGGGCTTTTTCTCCATGGGACCGGAGTTGGTGCGCATCCAGATCGACACCCTAAAAACGCCGGGAATTGCGCATTTGGAAATCCTATTGGAAGATCCGTACGTCACAACTCCCTCCGGCCCCGCCGTCACTCCCCACCGGGTGCGAACCGTTGGGCAGATTACCGTTTACCCCAACTACCGCTACACCGACGGCTCCGCGGGCGGACGGCCAGTCTCAAATCCCGCTACGGGCATCCGTCAGGTGTCTACGGAAGGTTTGCATTCCTTCAACGCCAACCGCCTCAACGAGTGGATTGTACCGCGACCAAAAACCACCTTTCGAGCGTCTTCGTTTGAGCAGACCGTCCGAAGAGTCAGCTCCTTCCCGGCGGTTCAAAGCGCGGAATGGCGATTCAGCGAGGCGCGGGGAGACACCATCAATGCAGACCTTCTGGTGGTTCGCGCGCCTGCGGCGCGCGTCTTTTTCCGCACCGAAGGCACTACCACCTCCGGACTCTACGGACTCGGAGGAACCGTCGGGCTGGGCCATTCCAACGTTTGGGGCGGCGCCGAGCGCTGGGAGCTTCGCTTGAACGGCGCCCTTTCTGCGCAGGCCGTCTCCGGAGACCAGCAAGCCTTGTTCAACACCGCCGAATGGGGACTGGAAACCTCCCTGCACTGGCCTCGGCTCTACGGTTGGCCCCAAGCCTGGAAGCCCAAAAACCTCGCCGCTGCCTACACCGAAGCCCGGCTCAACCTGAACCTCCAACAACGCCCTGAATTTGCCCGGCAAACCTTTGGTGCCCGCCTGCTCTTTGATTGGAAACCCACCCCCCGCGCAGAACACAGCTTGGCGCTGGTGGACCTGGCCTACATTCACCTACTCAACGCAGATCCCGCCTACGTCAATTCCTTGCTTTTCAAAACCGGATTCCAAAACACCCTCATCGCTGCGAGCACCTACCGTTTGCAGTGGTCCCCTCCTACCAAAAAATCCATTCAAAAGTCATTGAATTGGTCCTTGGAAAGCGCCGGAACAACCTTGGAAGCCTTTCGTCGCCTGACTGGGGCCTCTTGGGACCAAGTGGACGGATCCTACACCGTCGCCCAGGTTCCCTATGCCCACTACCTGCGAACGGAATTGGACGCACGCTACCGGTGGTTGCGTTCCGGCAAACGCCAATGGGCCTTCCGCGGATTGGTGGGCGTGGCTTACACCCTGGCCAACTCCCCCACCTTGCCGCCCTTTGAAAAATCCTTTTTTGCGGGTGGAAGCAACGATTTACGCGCCTGGCCGGCGTACCGCTTGGGACCGGGCGCCTTCCCGGGTGCGGTCTTTGACACCCTGCGCTACGTATCCACTGGCCCCGCCAAACTCCTGTTCAGCGCAGAATACCGCTTTGCCATCGCCAGTTCGCTCTACGGCGCTGCCTTTGTGGACGCCGGCAACACCTGGCTTCTGCCGCGAAATTTGCGGGAAGGAACCGGTTTGCTGAACCTGCCGGAATTGGCTCCGCTGGTGGTCTGGACGCCGCGTAATTTCCTGGCCCAAACTGCCCTGGGTGCAGGATTTGGACTGCGGTACGACTTTTCCTTTTTTGTGGTGCGCGCGGATTGGGGGATTCGCCTTTGGGACCCCACCGAGCCCCTGTCGGACCGACTCGTGGTGCTCCCGTTTCGGTTGAAAAAAACCGCTCTCAACCTGGGAATTGGTTACCCGTTCTAGCCAAAAAAAGATACCTTTGCCACCTCATCATCTAAGCAAACCGCCATGGCCATCGAGCAAATCCGCACCCTTTTGGGCGACCAAGCCGACTACTTGTTGAACCACACCAGCACCGCCATCCCCAAGGAGACGCTGCACCTGCCCGGACCGGATTTTGTGGATCGTTCGTTTGCACAGACCAACCGCAACAACCAAGTACTTCGTAGTTTGGAGACCCTCTACGGCAAGGGCCGTTTGGGCGGTACCGGTTACTTGAGCATTTTGCCAGTGGACCAAGGCATCGAACACAGCGCGGGTGCCAGCTTTGCCCCCAACCCCATTTACTTCGACCCCGAAAGCATTGTGAAATTGGCCATTGAGGCCGACTGCAATGCGGTAGCTTCCACTTTTGGCGTTTTGGCAAGTGTTTCGCGCAAATACGCGCACAAAATTCCGTTCGTGGTTAAAATCAACCACAACGAATTCCTCTCCATGCCCAATCAGTACGACCAAACGATGTACGGTTCGGTGGAGGACGCCTGGAACATGGGTGCTGTAGCCGTTGGCGCTACGGTCTACTTTGGTGCCGAAGAATCGCGTCGCCAATTGCTGGAAGTGGCAGAAGCCTTCGAACGCGCCCGCGAATTGGGCATGGCCACCATCTTGTGGTGCTACACCCGCAACCCAGGATTCAAAGTGGACGGCGTGGACTACCACACCAGCGCAGATTTGAGCAGCCAGGCCATTCACTTGGGCGTCACCATCCAGGCAGACATCATCAAGCAAAAATTGCCCACCAACAACGGCGGTTACTTGGCCACCAAGCACGGCAAAACGCATCCGGCCGTTTATTCGCAATTGACTACAGACCACCCCATTGACTTGACCCGGTACCAAGTAGCCAACAGCTACATGGGCCGCCAAGGCGTCATCAACTCAGGCGGCGAGTCCAAAGGCGCCAGTGACTTGGCCGAGGCCGTTGCCACGGCCGTCATCAACAAGCGCGCCGGAGGGCAGGGCTTGATTTTGGGGCGCAAAGCCTTCCAGCGTCCGTTCCACGAAGGCGTTGCCCTGCTTCAAGAAATTCAGAACGTCTACTTGGATCCCGCGGTAACCATCGCGTAAAAAAACGTACCTATGGGTTGGTTCAAACGCACCAAAGAAGGCATCACCACGCCTACTGAAGAAAAAAAAGACTCACCGGACGGCTTGTGGCACATGTGTCCCAAGTGCAAGGTGGTGGTCAATACAGACGACCACGCCGACGCCCTGTGGACCTGCTCCAACTGCGGTCACCACGACGGCATTGATGCGGAGGAGTACTTTTCCTTTCTCTTCGACAACGGCGAATTCACCGAGCTGGATCCCAACATGATCGCGGTAGACCCGCTCGGTTTTGAGGACACCAAGAAATATACAGACCGTTTGGAGGCTACCCGCAAAAAAACGGGATTGAAAGACGCCCTTACTTCCGGCTACGGCACCCTAAACGGCCTGCCCGTAACTATTGCGTGCATGAACTTCAAGTTTATTGGCGGTTCCATGGGCTCCGTAGTAGGCGAGAAAATTGCTCGTGCCATTGACCACAGCTTGAAAAACAAGCAGCCGTTCATCATGATCAGCAAAAGCGGCGGCGCGCGCATGATGGAAGCGGCCTTTTCGCTCATGCAAATGGCCAAAACTTCTGCCAAATTGACCCTGCTGGACAAGCACCGCATTCCCTATGTAAGTGTATTGACGGATCCCACCACCGGCGGAGTTACGGCTTCTTACGCCATGCTGGGCGACGTCAACATCGCGGAACCCAACGCCCTCATTGGATTTGCCGGCCCACGCGTGGTCAAAGAAACCATCGGCAAAGACCTGCCGGAAGGATTCCAAACCTCGGAGTTTGTTTTGGAGCATGGATTCTTGGACTTCATAGTGGAACGAAAAAACATGAAGAACAAGATTGGCGAATACCTCCGATTGGTCGGAAACCATCCTCCTGTAGAAGTGTAATACACAACATTCGTCGGGAATTGGGAAATAATTCGTACCTTTGCCCTTCCGAAAATCGGAGTACAGCACAACCATCTAAACGATCAAGGCATGTATTTAACTGCTGACAAGAAGCAAGAAATCTTCGCCGCTCACGGCAAAGACGCTAAAGACACTGGAACGGCTGAAGGCCAAATCGCCCTCTTCACGTACCGCATCAACCACCTGACCGAGCACTTAAAAAAGAACCGTAAAGACTTCAATACGGAGCGCTCATTGGTTCGCTTGGTGGGCAAGCGACGCAGCTTGTTGGATCACTTGAAGAGCACCGAAATTCACCGCTACCGCGCAATCATTGAGAAGCTCGGTTTACGTAAATAAGACGTTCGCAACCGCGAAAAGCGTAGAAAAGGCAATTTCTTCGGAATTGCCTTTTCGCGTTTCTTTCCGGTCCATCCCATTATGTTTGAAATGATGAAAGCCCCAACCCCCATCCGGGAAGAGATTCGCCTGCCTGACGGCCGCACAATCACCCTGGAGACCGGCCGAATGGCCCGCCAAGCAGACGGTTCTGTCTTGGTTACGTGCGGAGGAACCGCACTGCTCGCTACCGTGGTATCGGACCCCAACGCCCGTCCGGGTGTGGACTTTATGCCGCTCACGGTGGAATACAAAGAAAAATTCGCTTCCTCAGGCCGCGTGCCCGGTGGATTCTTGAAGCGCGAAATGCGCCCAGCAGACCGCGAAATTCTCGTTGCTCGTTTGGTGGACCGCGTTTTGCGTCCCCTGTTTCCAGAAGATTACCATTCCGAGACCCAATTGATCATCACGTTGCTCTCGTACGACGAGAACGTTGCTGCTGATTCCTTGGCCGGTTTGGCCGCTTCTACGGCTTTGGCCATTTCCGACATCCCCTTCAACGGTCCGATTTCGGAAGTATGCGTAGCCCGCGTCAACGGAAAAATCATCGTAAATCCTTCTCCTGCCCAGCTGGCTGATGCAGATATCGAAATGATGATTGGCGGTTCTGCCGACAGCATCGTCATGGTGGAAGGAGAAATGTCTGAAGTGAGCGAGGCCGAAATGCTGGAGGCGATTGCCGCTGCCCACGAAGCCATCAAAGTTCAAGTGGCTGCCCAATTGGCGCTGGCCGCACGCGTTCCCGGCAGCAGCCCTAAGCGCACGTACAGCCACGAAACGCACGACGAAGTTCTTCGCGAGCGCGTGAAAAAAGCAACCTACGACCAAGCCTACGCCGTTGCCGGATTGGGTTTGGCAGACAAGCACCTCCGCAGCGCTAAGTTTCGCGAAGTACGCGATGCATTCCTCGCCAGTTTGACGGAAGAGGAATTGGCTACCAGCGGTGAGTTGGCGAAAAAGTACTACCACGACGTGGAGTACGATGCCATGCGCAACCAAATTTTGGACAACGGCCGTCGTTTGGACGGACGTTCCACCACGGAAATTCGCCCCATTTGGGTGGAGACCGACGTGTTGCCCGGACCGCACGGCTGTGCGTTGTTCACCCGCGGCGAGACCCAATCCTTTACTACGGTAACCTTGGGTTCCAGCATGGATGCCAACCGCATCGACTCCGCTACCCACATTGGCGAGGAAAAATTTTACCTGCACTACAACTTCCCTCCCTTCTCTACCGGTGAAGCTCGCCCTTTGCGCGGCGTAAGCCGTCGCGAGATTGGACACGGCAACCTGGCCCAGCGCGCCTTAAAGCGCATGGTTCCTGATTCCGTAGGCTACACCATTCGCGTGGTATCGGACATCTTGGAATCCAACGGTTCCAGCTCCATGGCCACTGTATGTGCAGGAACCCTGGCCCTGATGGACGCAGGTATTGAAATCACCCGTCCGGTGAGCGGCATCGCCATGGGCTTGATCACAGACAAAAATCGCTTTGCGGTATTGTCCGACATCCTGGGCGACGAAGACCACTTGGGCGACATGGACTTCAAAGTGACCGGAACGGCAAACGGCATCACCGCTTGTCAGATGGACATCAAAATCGGAGGTTTGACCTTCGAGATCATGGAGAAGGCCTTGATGCAAGCCAAAGAAGGTCGCGCACACATCTTGGGCAAAATGCTGGAAGCTGTTCCTGCCGTTCGTGCAGAATTGAAGCCCCACGCTCCCAAGTTGATCATCATGGAAATTCCCAAGAATTTCATTGGTGGCGTCATCGGACCCGGCGGCAAGATCATTCAGGGCTTGCAAGCGGAAACCGGTTGCCACATCTCCATCAACGAAGTCGACGACAAAGGGGTTATCGAAATTTCCGGAACCAACCCAGAGGGCTTGGCCTTGGCGCAGCAGCGCATCCGCGAAATCTGCTTTGTTCCCGAAGTCGGCGCTACCTACAACGGTACCGTAAAGGGCATCCAAACGTTTGGCGTGTTCGTGGAAATCGGACGCGGAACGGAAGGTTTGTTGCACGTCTCCGAAATGGAATGGACCCGCGTTGAAGACCCATCTGCCCTATACAAAGAAGGGGATCGTGTGGAAGTGAAATTGATCGGTGAAGACAAAGGAAAATTGCGTTTGAGCCGCAAAGTATTGCTTCCCAAGCCGGAAGGTTACGTGGAGCGTGCACCTCGCGAAGACCGCGGACCGCGTGAAGACCGCCCGCGCCGTGACGATCGTCCCCGTCGGGACGACCGCCCCCGCCGGAACGAAAACAACAACGAAAGCGAAGCCTAAAATCCGTAGATTCAACCCATGCGTCAGTTAAAAATCACCAAACAGGTTACCAACCGCGAAACCGCGTCGTTGGACAAATACCTGCAGGAAATTGGTAAAGTTGAACTGATCACGGCCCAAGAAGAGGTCGAATTGGCCCAGCGCATCAAAGCGGGGGACCAACGCGCCTTGGAGAAGTTGACGAAAGCCAACCTCCGTTTTGTGGTGTCCGTGGCCAAACAATACCAAAACCAAGGTTTGACGCTGCCGGATCTGATCAACGAAGGTAACCTGGGATTGATCAAAGCCGCGCAGCGGTTCGACGAAACCCGAGGTTTTAAGTTCATTTCGTACGCCGTTTGGTGGATTCGCCAATCCATTTTGCAGGCTTTGGCCGAGCAAAGCCGGATTGTTCGTCTTCCTTTGAACAAAATCGGTTCGATCAACAAAATCAATAAGGCCTATGCCTCGTTGGAGCAGCAGCACCAACGTCCGCCCAGCGCGGAAGAGATTGCGGAGATCCTCGAAATGAGCGAAGACGACGTAAAGGAAAGCTTGCGCAACTCCGGTCGCCACGTGTCCATGGACGCACCGCTGGTGGAAGGAGAAGACAGCAACCTGTACGACGTATTGAATTCCTCGGATTCTCCGCACCCAGACCAGGATTTGATGGTGGACTCTTTGCGCACGGAAATCGAGCGCTCTTTGGCCACACTCACGCCCCGCGAAGGAGACGTCATCCGACTGTACTTTGGTTTGAACGGGCAACACCCGCTCACGCTGGAGGAAATTGGCGAGAAATTTGATCTGACCCGCGAACGCGTGCGTCAAATCAAGGAGAAAGCCATTCGTCGTATGAAGCACACCTCGCGGAGCAAGATCCTCAAGACCTATTTGGGTTGATCTTGGAATCGCAAACAGTAATTATTCCAGTACGGATTGAGTAGTAGAAAACCGGCGCCTGCGCCGGTTTTTTTTATTTTGTACCTTAAGCATCTATGAAACTACGAACCTTATTGACGCTGTTGTTGTTTGCCGGATTGGCCGCGTCATGTGGCCCCTCTGCCACCGCCCTGAAACGGTCGAAAAAACTGGAAGCCGCTGGCTTGGGCTACGAAGCGGCGGAGTCCGCCCTAGACGCCTTGGAAGCCAACCCAAACAACACCAAGGCATTGGTACAGGCAACGGTAGTCGGCCAACGAGAAATCATACGCATTGGAGCTGAATTTGAAAAACGTGCCGACGCTAACGAAGTGGTTGGGGCCTTGGAATCGTATGTGCGGGGGCGCAATTTGGTGGAACGCGCTGCCGAGTCAAGTATTGAATTGACGGGGTTGGAAATCTACACCAGCCGTTTTGCCCAGTTGCGCCAAGGTCATGTGGCTCAGTTGGTGGCGCAAGCAGACGCTGCCTTGAACAGCAACGATTTCTCCGGCGCACAACGACTGTACGAAAACGCCCTTCGCTACGACCCAGACAACGCGTTGATTCGCAGCCAGTGGCGCGTATCCGTGGCCGAACCACTGTTTCGTCAAGGTCTGCAATCGTATCAGGTCAAGCGCTACCGTACGGCCTACTACCAATGGGTTGATATGGAAAAAGCCATTGGTGAAGCGTACAAAAACAGCCGCCAATTGCAAGATTCAGCCGTTTACCTCGGCAAAGTCACGGTGGGCATTCGGGACGTCATTGCCCCCACCCGTCAAGAACTAGATTTGGCCCGCGGCCTTCGTGCGGATCTGCTCAGCAATTTGATCAATACACAAGAGCCCTTCATCGAGTGGATCGATTACAACGAACAGTACCGCTTCGCCGCGACTGAACAGCCTGATTTCCTCTTGAACATGGAAATGACGGATTGGCAAGAACAGCCCGGAATGGCCTCTCGGTTTGAACGTCAAGGCTACCGAAAGGAGACGGTAAAAGTAAAAGACCCGCAAACCGGGGTAGAAACGAGTAAAGACATTTTCCACAAGGTCACCTACTTCGACATCGACTACCGGTTTTATGTAAAAGGAACATTCCTTTTCAAACTAGAAGATGTCCGTACCAAACAGGTGGTGAGTAGCCGGGAGGTAAGCGATTTTCGGGAACAAATTGTAGCCACCGCGGAATATTCGGGCGGTAGCGCGGCTACTTTGTATCCCGGCTCGTGGGGTTCCCTAAACGAAGCACGTGCAACGGACGTAATCTCGTACAACCAGAAGGGCCAGTTGGACCAACGTTTTCGGACCGTGTACAACCCGCGCGCCATCGATAACATGCGCGATCAGGTGCGCGACGGACTCACCAAAAAGGCCTCCAATGTGCTGTTTGAGACCCTCCGCTCCAACACGTTTTTGCCCTGATTTTAAAGATTTCTTAGCGCAAACTGGCGCATCAAAGGCGCTTTAGGGCGGGATTTTTTTCATCCAATAATAAAATAATCGGCAAGAAAATGTCTATTTGCCACGGTTGATGTAGGACTATTTCCTACATTAACCGAATGATTGCCAACTGCTTAATTGGAATTCTTCGGGGCTTTGCCACCCTGCTAGGTTTGACGCTGCTTTCTGCAGCGATACCCTTGGTGCGCTGGAGCCTCGGAACATACCGCGCGCATCAATTCACGTTGGGAGGTTTGCGTATGTTGTGCCGTGCATTAACCCTTCATCCGCGGGTGAAAGGTGAATTTTCAAGCCAACCCGCCCTTTATTTGTGCAACCACCCCTCCTACTTGGACATCCTGTTTGCCGTGGGTCAATCGCCGTCGGTTTTGGTGGCCGCTGATGAATTTCGTTCTGCACCGTTCATTGGGTGGCTGGGGAGAGCACTTCAAACCGTTTGGGTGCGGCGAAAATGCCCCGTAAGCAGGAGTAAAGTTCGGGAAACCGTCGTTCAAAAGGTTAAAGACGGCACCAGCGTTTTTGTCTTCCCCGAAGGTCAAACCACCGGAGCTCATGCGGTTCAAGAAGTAAAACCCGGACTGTTCCAGTCTGCCGTAAATGAGTCACTGCCCATCGCCTTTTTGTCCATTCGGTACAGCAACCCCGCTCCGCTTTATTTCCACACCATGGGTCCTGGCTTTTTTATGGACTGGCTTCGGCATGCCTGGCACGTGCTCCGTCAACCGCGCTTGGGTGTGGTGCTTAAAGTGAGTGCTCCGACATACTATACCTGTCCGGAGCAAGCTCAGGAAGCGTTTTACGCTTTTCACCAGCGGCACTTGCGTCGAGCAGCTTAATCCTATTTCCCCTTCGCAAAACTTCACGCGTTGCTTTCTTTCCCCAGAGCGGCTCAAATTGACGTACCTTTGCACCAGCGCAGAAGCGTCGGGGCTGACCGGTTTTGACAGCAAGACGAAGAAGTGTGTAAGCATGCCGAGCTATCCAGTTGAATGCTCGTAAATACAATGCTGGAATCTCTAATTGGCGAGTCTAACTACGCTCTTGCCGCTTAATCTGCAGATTGTAGGTTAAGCTTGTCCCGCACCAGGTGCGGGAGCAGGACATCCCCCGGAATCCCTGACCTGCGGAGGCCGATCAGGGGGTGCTGGAAATGCAGGAATAGGAATGGCCGGGGCGCTCGGCTGTTTTGAAACTTTAAGCGTCTAAGCGACCGGTAGCGCGTGCCCCCGCGGCCGGCCGACGAAAATTAATGGGTCACTAAGCATGTAGAAAGCCCTCGGCTTCCTTGTTTGGACGCGGGTTCGATTCCCGCCAGCTCCACCCAAAAAAGCCCGCGCAAGCGGGCTTTTTTCCATTTTACGCAAGCTAAACGAAACGACGTACTTTCGCTCCCATGATTGCCTACAACCCGCGCGCCTGGTTCACCTTCATTTTCCGACTCCACAAATCGGAAACGCTCAGCGTTTTGGGCCCGCTCTTGTGGGCCGTTGCGGCCTACGCCGGAATCGTTACGTACCTGGAAGCAAATTACCTCAACGACCCAGAGCTTCGATCCCACACGCAGAGTATATCCATCATATACACCATTCTGGGCTTCACGCTTTCCTTACTGCTTGTTTTCCGCACCAACTCCGCGTACGATCGCTGGTGGGAAGGTCGAAAACTATGGGGATCCCTAACCAATTCCAGCAGGATACTGGCCAATCATTTTGCCGTTCTTTTTGCAAACAACAACGAAGATCGACACCGCTTGGCCCAAACGTTGATTTCCTTCGCCCAAACGCTTCAATGCCACCTGCGCAACGAGCGCACGCCGGTGAATCCCGCAGCTCCAACTCCCTGGGACAACGCACCGCACCAACCGCTGGCGGTCCATCAAGAATTGATTCGGCAGATGCACCAAGCGGTTGCTCAAGGACACTTAACGGAAAATCAGTTGCTGCACCTGCAGCCGGAATTGTCGGATTTGATGAATGTGTGCGGCGCCTGCGAACGCATCAAAACGACGCCCATTCCTTTCTCATACAGCGTATTCTTGAAAAAATTCATCTTCTACTACGTCATGATTTTTCCCGTAGTGTATGCCCAAAGCATGGGCTATGTAGTGGTGCCGGTCACGGCTTTTATTCTGTACGTTTTGGCCAGTGTGGAGTTGATCGCGGAAGAAATCGAAGATCCGTTCCACGGCGACCCCAACGACCTGCCCACCGCGGAGATGGCCAACACCATTGAGGAAACGATTCACCGAACCATGGCTTAACGAGATCTGCCGGTCTCGGGGAAAGCCCATCCAGTTCTAGTAATTCCAGCGCCCCAGGTAGGCGTCGTAGAAATCAAAACCAAATTTGACGCGGAACACCTCCGGGGTCGGTTCGCCAATGCGTCGAACCCAGTACATGCCGTAGCGCACGCGTTGGTCCCACAATCGGAACGGAACTTCAATGCCCGCGTAGGCTTCCAAATGCAGCCAATTGGCCTCGCCTATGAACATACCGCCGCCTCCCACCACCGGAGTGGCGCGCAAGCGTTTGATTAAAGGCACGTAGTCCAGCGGGCTGTGCGCAAAATGGTGCACGCCGTAAAATTCCAGATACGGACGGGCGGTGTTGTACGTGGAATCCAAGGCCTGCAGCGAATTGCTGGGGTTGGAGAAAATAGCTTGGTCCGACCCGCGGAAAAACTTGTGTTCAATAAACCGAATGCTGTCCAGATTTCGGGCCAAAAAGCCACCCGCACCGGCAGACCAACGGGTATACCCCCAACGCGGGTGCTCCCAGTTGTCGGATACCTCAAACCGCAGCGAAGTAAAGCCCACCATGCCGCCCAAGAAGCCGGGCACGCCCTGCTGCAGACGGAAGGTGAAGTCCGGATACGGCGAACCCAAGGCAATCTTGCGGTTGCCACGCAACAGGTAGCGCTGCCCGGGGCGGTAGAGCACCTCCAAGCCCAATAAGGAAACGGTGTACGGGCGGAACGGTTGCGGTTGATTCAATTCGCCAAACAAGTTGTTCGCCCATTCCTCCAAACGCAGGTTGTCGATGGACCGTCTCGCGGCAAAATCGAAGGACGAGCGCACGTACAGTCCGTTGCGCACCTCCAAACGGTGGCTTCCGGAGAAGGAAATCTTTCGGGCGTAGTTGCCGCGCGCAAACGTTCCCAAAATAGGCTCGTAGGAGTTGATCTGCACGTACTGATCCCCCACCGCCAGCCGTACTTGGCCAAACTTCTCAGGTTTGTAGGTATAGGTCCAAGCCAGTTGCCCCTTGACGTCCTGATTCACCACCCCGTAGTCCACGTCTCCGCGGATTTCCCAACGGCGCTGATTGGGCAGCGTCCGCTCGTAGGCGCCGCCCACGTTGTGGCGGTAGCCGCCCACGCCAAAAAAGCGCATCTGTGCCACCAGGGGATCGATGTTCCACGCGTACCCCTTCACCCGCGATCGGTAGCCAATGCCGGCCACCAAAGGTTCCCACCAGCGCAGCTTGTTGTATTCCGCATCCACGGAATCGATGTAGGCGTCGGACGATCGATAAACCAAAAGACTGTCTTGCTTGGTGGCAAACCGACGCTCCTCCACGGTCAGCGGTGCGCGTCTTACTGCGGCCCAAGCCGCTGCGCCCGCCTCTTCGGCCCCCGGCGCAAACCGAACCACCGCCAAGCCCACATCGGCCACCCGAAGGGGTGGGTTGATTCGCCAACCGTTGTGGTATAAGCGCAACGCTCCTGTGTCCGCCGCCAATTCACCCCATCGGTACCGAACCACACGTTCCACCGGTACCAGTGCCTCGCGCGCGGGATCCACCCCGGCCCATACGTGTTCCTGAACCACCACCACGCGTCCTAAGTTGCCCAATCGCAAGCCCTCTGGAACGCGCCAAACAAACCGAACCACACTCCAAGCGCTGTCTTCCACCGTCAATTCGCCTACAAACCCCGGAGCTGCCAAGGCCGACGGTCCAACGCCTATGCGGTATTCGGTGCGTCCGCGAACGGAGTCGATGTCCAACAACGTGAACTTGTAGTGCACCAACGCATCGTCTGCCAAGGGCGACGGTACGGCTACGGGCAACAGGCGCGGCAACTCCAAACTGCCGCGGTAGAGGTTCAGGTCAAAATCCTTCCAGCCGTCGTAAAAATGCGCCCCGTCTTGGGCCACAAACTGACGCGGAGCAATGTTGTCTTGCCGTTCAAAGGAAAGCGACGCATTGATTTCCACCGACTGTCCGCCGCGCGGACCCGCCTTGTGGTCGTCGAACAAGAGGACCTCGTCGCTCATTTTGCCCGGCCCCAGGTACCGCGTAACGGCCAACTGTTCGCGAAGGCGAACTTCGCCGCCTTCCCAATACGAGGACTTGGCGTACGTGGTGCACTGAAAAGATTCCAGCCGCTGCGCCAAAACGCTGCGCTGGGCGATGGCGGCCCGCATCACTTCCCGGGCACGATCGGTAGGCTTGGCTACGACCGTGGCCGTACCTAAGACCTCGTGCTTGAGCGGTTGCTGCGCACGTGCGTTCGGCACGGCCGCAACCAACAGCAAAAGCATCAAAAAAACAGCGCTAAAAACGCGGGAAGGATAGAGTGTGCGCAAGTAGGTACGTTGGTAGCAGGAGTGATTGGGCAATGACGACGTCCGTTAGATGCAAAAATCGGACAAAACGTTGCGCAGTGCGCTAAAAAAATCCACGAACCGGGGAACGAACCGCTGAGCGAGCCCCCTACAGCCGGAACGACGCCCCTACCAAAGGAAGGGCTGCGGCCCACCCCCACTGATCCACGTGCACGCCCAAACCTGCATCCACGCTGAAACGCGGCCACAAGTACCGGGCATAGGCAATGCCTGCATTGGACGTACCGTCGAGCGTGAATTCCGTTCCTCCAGTCCAGGAAGTGATTCCGGTGAAGGTGGTCAAGGCGTACTCGCCGCCCACCAACCAGCGCTTCGCCACGCGTCGGGTACCGGAAAAATAAACCGTTGGGTAGCGGGCCCATCTTTTCACCGGCGTGCCAAAAATCAAATCGTCGTACACCCACCCCATTCCCGCAGTAACGTTGCGATCGGCGGTGCCCCACGTGTACGCCGCAAAAGGCATTAACGAGCCACTTTCGTACGCCCCTTGCCACGCCCCCAGTACCCCCACCGCACCTACCGCCGCGTGGCGGGTTGGGCTGAAGGAGTGGGCATATTTGACCGTTGGCGCTACTTGTAGCCCCCAAAGGAGGGAGGAAAAAAGCAAGCCCGACGCCCCAACGGAAACATGATCCGTGAGGGCGTATTCCACCGTATTGTACTCCACCAGGACATTGCTGTAGAGTAATTCACCGCGCTTCATGGGAATGGCCGTAGGTGCAAAAAAACTGCGCGAACCGTGCGGAGATTGCCCCAAAATCTGAGCCCGACTTCCCTGTCCAACGGCCGCTCCCAACGCGATACGGGCTACTGCTGCGCGGTACAAGCGATCGCTGTTGCGCTTGGCGGGTGTGAAGTAGATGAACCGATCCGTAACCGAATCCAGTACGCCGGAAATTCGGGTGCTGTCCAACAAGGTAAAGGTGTAATTGAGCCCAACTTGCAGCGATGGGGAGGTTTGGGCGTGGGCCGACGGTGCCGCACCAAACGTGAAATAGGCCGCAAAACAGAATGCAAAGGGAGCAAGAAGGGAACGCAAGAACATGGAATAATCTTTAAGGCAACCAAGTTAGGAACTTCCCCGTATGCCGGAGCCGTAAACCTCTGTCCTGAATTTGCAAAAAATGCAACTGCCAGAGCCCAAACAAGTCCGAAATTGCAATCTTCAATTCTGTCTTCCACAAACCCTTTTTCCCTGTGTTGCTCCACCCTCTTACCAACCGTTTTCCACGCCTGCTCCACCGAATTTCCGCCTTGCTCCTCCTTGCACTTGCTGCTTGTACGGTCGACTACGGCGAAGAGCCGGTCACCGTGTACGTGCGCGCCGCTGATTCGCTGGAATCATATAATTTCAACTGGAATTCTTCATCTGGTCAGCGAGTGGTTTTTGCCCTTAGGGATTACCACGAATGGCTCGATGGCGGGGCGTACACCGCCCGTAACGATTACGCCGTTCGCGGTACCGAGATGAAGTACTGGATTTATTTGGACGACCTCGATGCACGCGGCCCCTTGGGTTTTCAATTGGACGTGGTGGCGTATGGAGACACCGTGCACACGGAAGCGTTTTCGTTGGAGGACGACGGCACCTATCCGGAGCCGGGACGACCGCATTACCACAGCGGGTCGTTTGTCTGGCAATGGTGATTTTAATTCCGTTTAAAACAAAAAAGGCTGCCTCCTGACGAGACAGCCTTTTTTTGTGAGTGGGCAACAATTCAACCCCAGCTCGCGGTGGTTAAAACCGCTGCGTGTACCCAAACAACGGGAACGGTACCACATCGCCATAAGGGCCAACCACGGTGCATACGGCAAAGTCCCAACTGCTGGAGGGCCGAATGTTGCGGCCATAGAACATGGCTATGGTCGAGGACTGTGTTGTGGGAATTACCGTGCCGCCCGGCCACGTATCGTACTCGTTGTACATGAGTTGGTAAAATTCCCCGCCGATCAACCAACCGCGCGCCACGCGGTGGGAGCCGGCGGCGTAAAACGTAGGGAACAAAGCCCAACCGCCTCCACCATTCAGCAACTGGTCGTCGTACAACCAACCCAGTCCCGCTGATATTTGGGATTCTGCACCGCCGTAGGTGTAGACCGCAAACGGAAGCGCACCGGCACCCTCGTAGCTGAAGTCCTCAAAACGCATCAAACCAATGGCACCCACGGCCACGTGGTGTTTTTCGTTGAGGGACACCCCGTACTTGGCGTTGGGCATCAAAAGCGGGTACCCGGCCAAGGTGGAGAACAACCCAAAACCCATCCCCACGGAGAGGTTATCGGTCAGGCCGTACTGAAACGTGTTGGCCTCCAACCACAAATTGTTCCAATACAGTTCCGATTTGCGTTGCGGGATGGCCGACGGTCCAAACACATACCGGCTGTAGTGCGGCGAGGCAAACTGACCGTTTTTGCCCAGAATTTGAATGCGCGCGCGGCTGACCGCTTTGCGGTAGAACTTGTCCGGACCGGAAACCAAATTGGTGATGTAAACGTAATCGGTATCCACAGAATCCAAAACGCCGCTGCGGTTGGAACCGTCGATCAATTCAAAGCGGTAGATCTGCCCTACCTGCATGGATTCTGCATTGGGAACAACCTGAGCCCCAGCCTTTGCTGCGCCTAGAGCGAATAAAACGGCGCAAGCAGCTATTTTCAGTAGGTTCATGACGTTTGTTTTTTGACCTTTTTTACGAATTTACGCGACAAATGCTACATGGAGCCGTAAACATCCGCTGACTTTTTGCACTAATTGCAAATCCGTACCGCTAAATTTTCACGAACTTAGTACCGACAGCATGGGCCGTCCTAACGGCACCAGCCGCATCAACCAACCCTCGAACCACATTTCCATGAAGCTCACTTTCTTCCCTTCGGGCCGGACCTTCAAGTTGTTCCTTTCCGCAATCCTTCCCGTGCTTGCTTTGGCCGGATGCGACCGCGTTTACGAAGAAGTTCAAACCACGGTTTACGTACGGATAGATCCACCGTTGACTCCATACGCCAGCCGGTACTTCAACGGAGATTTAATTCAATCGGGGCAGATTTTTAATTTTGCGCTAAGGAATTACGGAGAATGGACCAACGGAGGCGGTTATTTTGTCCTAAATGAAATCGTGTTCCGGGACTTGGACATCAAGTACCAAATGCAATTACAAGATTATGGTTTGCGCCAAGAGCACAACGTCCGCGTGGACGTGGTTTATTTTGGCGATACCGTACACCAAGCAGTTCATTCGCTGCGCGATGCTGCTAACATTGCGAACGACCCCGCTGCACGAGCCAAGGGAACCTTCCGGATTCGCTAAGGGGCCGCCAAATAGAAGTTGGGATTGACCACGCGCTTTCCGAGCGTTATTCATCTCCTCAGGATCCGCACCCCTTTTTCAAGCGCACTCCCGTTGGTACGGCGTACCTTTGGAACCTATGAAAAATCTTGTCCTGGGCCTGCTCTGCGAGCGAAAAATTCCAGTGGACCGTCGGGCGGTTCTCACGCCAACGCAATGTGCTTCCCTCCTTCAAAACGGAGTAGTGGAGCGCATCTTGGTGGAGCCCAGCGCGGTTCGGATTTTCGACGACTCGGATTACGCTGCGGCCGGCTGTTTCATAACTGCTGACTTATCCGACGCCACCTATTTATTGGGCGTGAAAGAAGTTAAACTGGATTATTTGCGGCCCGGACAACGTCACTTTTTCTTTTCCCACACCTTTAAGTTTCAGCCCTACAACCGCGGTTTGCTCCGCGCGTGCTTGGACAAAAAAGTGGAACTAATTGATTGGGAGCGAATTACCCAACCCAACGGCCAGCGCGTGATTGGATTTGGGCGGTTTGCCGGGTTGGTGGGCGCGTACGAAGCGCTCCGCGGCTGGGGTTTGGCAATGGAATCTTGGAACCTGCCGGACCCGCGCTCCCTCCACGGTTTGGCGGACTTGCTGTTGCACTTGCCGCAATTGCCCTACCCCACCAATTTCAAGGTGGCCGTCACGGGCCGCGGTCGGGTGGGCGAAGGAGCGGTAGAAGTGCTGCGCGCCGCCGGTTTTTTGGAATGCACGCCGGAAGAATTTTTAGCATACGACGGGGCCGAACGCGTTTATGCGGTGTTTACGTCCCAAGACTACGCGGAACGCGCCGACGGTGGCGGTTTTGACCGCACCGAGTTTCACCAGCATCCGGAGCGCTACCGCAGCACTTTTGGGCGCGTTTTGCAAGCTGCTGACCTGTACTTGCCGTGCCACTACTACGCCGAAGGAGGGCCCGCCTTTTTTACGGCAGAGGAAGCCTTGGGAGCGCGTACGAAGTTTGTGGGGGACATTTCCTGCGACATCGCCGGTCCCATCCCTTGCACGTTGCGCCCGTCCACCTTGGACGAGCCGTTTTACGGCTGGGATCCGGGGTCCGGCCAAGAAGTTCCCCTGGGAACCCCCGGAAGCATTGGCGTTTTGGCCGTGGACAACCTGCCCACCGCCCTTCCACGGGATGCGTCGGAAAGTTTTGGCGAACAATTCATCGAACACGTGTTGCCGGCCCTGTTGAACGCAGACGCCGACGGCCGCTTGGAACGCGCCACAGAATGCCGAAACGGCGCCTTAACGCCCCACTACTCCTACCTCCAGGGGTACGTCACCGCCCTGGATTTTCCCCAACGGGATCCCGAGTCGTGGGAAAAAGAAATTCGGTTGGAGATCGACCGCGCTCGGATGGCGGTTGAATCGTTGGCCAACGCTTCCGAACCGGCTACGTTCAACAACACCGTGGCGGCCTTGGAACGCTCGAGTTATGCCTTGGACGCTTTGACGGAGGAACTGTTCAACGCCAACAGTGCGTGCACCACTCCGGAAATTCAGGCCTTGACGCAGCGACTCACGCCCGCGTTGAGTGCCTTGAGCAACGACATCGGCCTGAATCCACAGCTCTTTGCGCGCATTCGCGCCGTGCACGATGCTCCGGATCGCACGTTGACTGCGGAGGAACAGCGCTTGCTGGAATTGACCTACAAGCGTTTTGTGCGCAACGGCGCCCTTTTGGACGCTGCGGGTCAGCAGCAACTGCGCGCCCTGGACGAAGCCTTGGGCTTGGCTTCCTTGCGTTTTGGCGAGAAGAATTTGGCGGACTTGGAGGGCTTTGCGTACCACTGCACAGCACCGGAAGAGGTATCCGGAATTCCCGCAGAGGCCTTGGCAGCGGCAGAACAAGCCGCCCGCGCAGCCGGGAAAGAATCGGGCTGGTTGTTCACCCTGCACGCACCGTCGTACCTGGCGTACCTCACCTATTGCGACTACCGGCCCGGCCGGGAACAACTGTGGCGCGCCTTTGGGCAACGCGGTTACCGCGGTGATGCTAACGACACGCGCGCGGTGGTGGCGGAATTGGTGCGCTTGCGCAGCCAACGCGCCCAACTGCTGGGGTACGCCACGCACGCAGACTTTGTGCTCGAAGAACGGATGGCCAAGAGCCCGGAGGCCGTGCGCGAATTTCTGCTGGACTTGGCCCAGAAAGCGAAGCCGGTTGCCGAACGCGAAGCCGCAGAACTGCGCGAATTTGCAGCGCAGCACCTTCACCTGACGGAATTGCGCCGTTGGGACGTGGGCTATGCGTCGGAAAAGATGAAAAAAATGCGTTTCGACGTGGACGACGAGGCCCTCAAGCCCTACTTCCCGCTGCACCGCGTTTTGGGCGGGGCCTTTGCCGTAGCCACGCGCCTGTACGGACTGCGGTTTGTGGAGGCGTCGGGCCAACCCACCTACCATCCGGACGCACAAATGTTTGAAGTTTGGCGGGCCGACGGTCGTTTTTACGCGCACCTATTGGCGGATTTTCATCCCCGCGCGGGCAAACGCCAAGGCGCCTGGATGACGTCCTACCGGTCCCAATCCACCGACGCTCAGGGCCAGGAGACGCGCCCGGTCATCAGCATGGTGTGCAATTTTACGCCGCCTTCCGCCGACGGAACCCCGGCGCTCTTGACGTTCAACGAAGTACTGACCCTGTTCCACGAATTTGGTCACGCCCTGCACGGCATGCTGGCGGAAGGAACCTTTGCTTCCCTCACCGGCACCAACGTACGGTGGGATTTTGTGGAGCTGCCCAGCCAAATCATGGAAAACTGGTGCACGGAACCGGAGGCCTTGGCGCTGTTTGCACAGCACTACCGCACGGGGGAATCGTTGCCCGCTTCCGAGGTGGCTAAATTGCGCGATGCGTCCAACTTTCAAGAAGGTTTGGCCACGCTGCGCCAATTGGGTTTTGGCCTGCTGGATTTGGCCTGGCACCACGCGGATTGGTCCCGAACCGAAGGCACTGACGTGGAAGGCGTTGAAGCTGCGGCGCTGGCTCCCGTGGAATGGCTGCCGCGTGAACCCAACACTTCCCTGAGTACTGCTTTTTCCCACCTGTTCAGCGGTGGGTACTCCGCCGGTTACTATTCCTACAAGTGGGCGGAGGTTTTGGACGCCGATGCCTTTGCTCGGTTTGAGGAGGAAGGAATTTTTAGTCCCCAGGTAGGCGCTGATTTTGCTTCCTTGTTGTCCGCCGGCGGCACCGTTGAGCCCGGCATTTTGTTTGAACAATTTAGGGGACGTGCACCGCGCGTGGAGCCCTTGCTAAAAAGAGCCGGTCTGTTGTGAAATCCGTACGCGCAAAAAAACACCTGGGGCAGCACTTTTTGAAAGAGCCGTCCGTGGCCCAACGCTTGGCGGACGCCGTCCAAATCCCAATGGACCCGGAGTCGGGCTGCAAACGTGTGCTGGAAATTGGACCGGGAATGGGAGTTTTGACCCAGTTCCTTTTGGAAAAACCGTTTGAGACGTGGGCCATAGAACTGGACTCCGAAAGCATTCCCTACTTGGTAGCGCACTACCCGCAACTCGCTCCCCACTTGGTGGAGGGCGATTTTTTGCGTTGGTCTCCCCCGGCCAATTGGGGAACGGATGCATTCGCGCTGGTGGGGAATTTTCCGTACAACATCTCCACCCAAATCGTTTTCCGTTTGCTGGAAATGCGGGACCGCATTCCGGAACTGGTGGGCATGTTTCAGAAAGAAGTTGGCGAGCGTTTGGCGGCCGGGCACGGTTCCAAAGTGTACGGTATCACGAGCGTTTTAACCCAAGCGTACTTTGACGCCACGTATTTGTTCACCGTGAGCGAGGGAAGTTTCAATCCGCCGCCCAAGGTCAAGAGCGGGGTGATTCGTTTGGTCCGACGCGAGGACCCGCCCGTTGTGCCCTACGGTCAATTGGCTGCGGTGGTAAAGACCGCCTTCAACCAACGGCGCAAAACTCTGCGCAACGCGCTGAAATCCTTACCTTTGTACTCTGAGGACGCGTTGGCCCCGTGGGCGGACCGTCGGGCTGAGCAACTGAGTGTTGCCGAATTCGTGGAACTCACTGAACGATTGTACCGTGGCAGCTGAATTGACTCAAGCTTTGCTGGACGCTTACCTCCTCCGCCTGCAGGCTGGGGAAAGTGCGGCCATTGCGGTTGAGCTGAGCGAAATGCACCCCGCCGATGCGGCCGAGGTACTGAACGAGTTGGGCGAATCCTCCATGCTGGCGGTTTTGGCCGAATTCCCGTCGGACAAGTTGTCCGAGGTCCTGATGGAAATGGACGACGACCGGCGGGCGGACATTCTGGAAACGTTTTCCGGAAAAGAGATTGCCGAGGTTTTGCTGGACAACCTGGATTCCGACGACGCCGCGGATTTGCTGGGCGAGTTGCCGGAAGCCAAGAAACGCGAAGTCCTCAGCAACCTGGAAGACGTCGAGCTGGCCAAGGACTTGGCGGACTTGTTGACGCATGCCGAAGGAACCGCTGGAGCCCTGATGGCCACCGAATTGATCAAGGTACAGGCAGATTGGACCGTCATGCACTGCGTGCGTGAAATGCGTCGACAAGCGGAAGAAGTGGAGCACGTGCACGCGGTCTACGTGGTGGACCCTAACGACGTGTTGCTGGGGCTCCTTTCGCTGAAAAAATTGCTGACCTTGAGCACCCGCACGCCCATTGCGGAGGTCTACGACCGCAAAATTCGGTCCGTCACCAGCACCACCGACGCGGTTGAAGTGGCGCGCATCATGAAAAAATACGACCTCGTGGTACTGCCCGTGGTGGACGATTTGGGCCGACTTCTGGGCCGAATCACGATCGACGACGTGGTAGACGTGATTCAGGATGAGGCAGACAGTAACTACCAATTGCTTTCCGGTCTTTCGGAAGAGGTGGACTACGACGACAACCTCTTGGAGTCTACCCGCGCCCGACTGCCCTGGCTGTTGGTGGGCCTGGTAGGCGGCTTGGTGAGTTCCACGGTCATTTCCTCAAACGAAAGCCAGCTGGCCTTCTTGCCGCAAATGGCCTTTTTCATCCCGTTAATTGCGGCCATGGGCGGCAACGTTGGCGTACAATCCAGCGCCATTGTGGTTCAGGCCTTGGCCAACCAAACCTTGGACGACGGTTTTTGGCAGCGAATCTTCAAGGAGCTTCGCGTCGGCCTCTTCAACGGATTGATCTTTGGTGCACTCATCCTCATTTACGGTTGGGCGGCTCAACTGGGGTTGCAGTTCAGCCTTACTGTAGCGCTGTCTTTGCTGGCCGTGGTGGTCTTTGCCTCCCTTTTTGGCACGGCCGTGCCGTGGTTGCTGCACCAACGCGGAATAGACCCCGCCTTGGCCACCGGCCCCTTCATCACCACCACCAACGACGTCTTGGGCCTCACCATTTACTTCGCCATTGCGCGGGGAATTTTTGGATTTTAATGCTCCCGTTTTGAAAAAAGTGGTTTGCCTGGACTCGACAGACCCTTTGTTGGAGTCTGGCTTGGCCGAGCGCGGCTATGGCGTAGAACGCCGCTACACCACAGCGTTGGAAGATTTGCCGTTGCACGAAACAGAGGGTGTAGTGGTTCGCTCCCGCCTCCCCATCAACGCAGATTTTTTGGCACGTGCGCCGCACTTGCGCTGGATCATGCGCTTGGGCGCCGGATTGGAAAACATTGACTTGGAGGCTGCTGAAGCGCGTGGAGTTGTTTGCATTGCTGCAGCGGAAGGCAACGCCACCGCCGTGGGCGAACACACCGTGGGCTTGTTGCTGGGCTTGCGGCACCGCATTGCGTGGTCGCATCGGGAAATCGAACAAGGATTGTGGTTGCGCTCGGAAAACAAGGGCGACGAACTGGAAAACCAAACGGTTGCCGTGGTAGGCTTTGGCCCCATGGGTGCCGCTTTTGCCCAACGCTTGTGCGGATTTGGTTGCCGCGTTTTAGCGTACGACAAATACAAAACCGACTACGCCCCGTCGGGTGTTGAAGAGGTCGATTGGGCTACCGTGGAGCGCGAGGCCACCGTGGTGTCCCTGCACCTACCCCTCACCCCGGAAACCCGCGGATTGGTGACTTCCGAATGGATTTCACGCTTCGCCCATCCGTTTACCCTCTTGAATACCTCCCGGGGGGCCATTGCACCCACTTCTGTGCTGCTCCGAGGCTTGGAATCGGGCCGACTGTTGGGCGTGGGATTGGACGTATTGGACTTTGAAAAAGCCAGCCTAACGGGCCTGGAAACCGACGCTTGGCCGGCGGAGCTACAAGCATTACTTGCGAATCCACGCGCCCTATTGACCCCGCACATTGCAGGCTGGAGCCACCAGAGTTTTCCCAAAATGGCCCAAGTGCTGTTGGACAAACACGATCAACGGTTCTCCTGATTCAAGAATTCTGGCTGGTCGTAAATGGAGCATGGGCCGTGGTCCAATGTTAATTTTTCTCGGAACTTTTGGTTTGTGTTAAATTAATGTTAACTTTGAGTGTTCTCAGTTAATAATTAATTAACACCATCGCCATGAAAAACTTCCTTTTCTCCCTCTTCGTATTGGTCTCTGTAAGCGCTTGGAGCCAAAATGAATCTGTGAAGTCCATGGTGCCTTACGTGGTCTTGCACCACTCGGGATCTACTCACATTTCCGCATTCAAGTTGGACGGTCAGTTCCATGGAAAATACTTGGAATTCGATGAAAACGGCCAAGTGTTGAGCGTGGGTCAGTACGACCGCGGCGTTAAGGTGGGCACTTGGTCCGTCCGCACCGCCAACGGAAAATCGTTTTACGCGTTGACTTACCAGAACGATCGGATTCAATCTGCCCGTGAATTTGCCTGTGCAGACGCCCAGTAAATCCGTATATCTTACCAAAAAAGCCGCCCACGGGCGGCTTTTTTTCTGCCTTGAATCCGTACATTCGCATCATGACCCGTATTGTTGCCGTCTCACTTCTGGCTTTTCTGGCGGCTTCTTCTGCCGATTTGTCCGCACAACGCTCCCTGCGTACCTATGATTTATCTGCGTTTGCAGGCACTTCCAACGCCATTGGCAATTTTGCCAACAATCCCAGCATCAACAACCTCCTTTCTGAAGCGCGTCCCCAATTTGGCGTAGGCTTTACCCATTTCACCGGTCCCCGCTGGGGCTGGGGTTTTGAGGGTCGGTACGGCACGCTGTATGCCGACAACCGCAACCACACGGCAGCCGGTTTTACGGGGATTGAAATGAACAGCACTTATGCTCAAGTTCAGGGCCAATTGACCCTTCACCTGCGCAAATTTGGGAAGTACTACAAGCGGCATTTCCACACCCCGTACCTCCGTCCGGGTGCTGGAATTGTTTTCAGTCAGTCCTCCTACATGTACGACGTTCCCTATCCGGCCAACGCAACGATTTACAACGGGACAAACCCCAGCCTGACCTACGGTTTGGACTTGGGATGGAAGTTCCGTCTCAGCGAGTACCAGTCTTTGGCTTTGGAGTGGGGAACGCATTTTGTACCTGGTGATAAAATAGAAGGCTTTACCGTTGCCAACGACGACACCCCGGACCGCATCAACGGTTTGCGCGTGCGGTACACGTACCACATTTACACTTGGGAGTAATTGCACTTTTGGGTTGAAAACAATAAATGCCGGGCTTCGCCCGGCATTTTTACTTAGAAGCACCGCGGCCGGCGGCCGCGGCACTATTCCTTCGTCAAGCCCGTACCAAGGCCTGAAACGTGGTTCGGGTGGACTGCTCCAGCATGCGGTCGCCTTGGGCGCGTACCCAATGAATGGCCTCGTCGTTGGGATGGCGAACCGTGTAAAGCACCAAGTTCTCGTTGTAGACCACGCGGAAATCCGCTTGCAGCGCGGTCAAAAGTTCGGAAAACAAGACGTGATCGTGCGTCAGCGCAAACGACGTTTGGGTTGCACCGTGCTGGACGGCATTTACCTCCGCACCGTGGGCGTGGAACTGGCTGTACAGATGAGCCAAATCGCGTTCTGCCAAAAATCGCAAATCGCGGGAAGCCACCGAAACCAACACCTGATTCGCTTTTCGAATAAAACAGGGAACCTTGGGCTCCAGTTTTTCGGTACCACCAACGCGGGTGGATGGAAGTTCCGGATCCACAAAAGACCGAACCCGCAATACGATGCCTTTGGCTTGCAGCGGCTGGATGGTCTTGGGGTGAATGACCGATGCACCGTAGTAGGCCAATTCGATGGCCTCCCGGTACGGAATTTCATTAAGTTGTGTGGGATTCGGGAAATAACGGGGGTCGCCGGACAACACCCCCGGAACGTCCTTCCAAATGGTGACTTCGTCGGCTTCCAAACAATGCGCCAAAACCGCTGCCGTGTAATCCGACCCCTCCCGCCCCAGTGTGGTGGGAACGCCGTCCGCAGTGGCCCCTACAAAACCTTGGGTTACCGCAATTCCGGAGGCGGGCCAATGGGCCAACCGTTGGGAGGTAGCGGCAAAATCCACGGACGCCCGGCGGTGCTCGGCTGAGGTAATGATGCAGTTCCGGGCGTCTTCCCAGCGTGCCGGCAAGCCTTTTTGCACCAGGGCGGCCACCAAGATTTGGGCACTGGCCCATTCTCCTCCGCCCACCACGGCATCGTATGCGGCGGCATAGGGCGTCGGCGTTGCCTGCAGCAACGATTGCCAATGAGCGTCCAATCTGTTGGTCAGGTCCGTTTCCGCAAGACCCAAGTGCTCCACCACCTCCCGGTGGAAGGAAATCACCGGAGCAAGCAGTACTTCCGCCTCCGTGCGTTGACCGTGGGCTAGAGCCTGAACGACGCCTTCCAAGGCGTTGGTGGTCTTGGCCATGGCGCTGACCACCACCGCCAAAGGCTCCTGGCCGTAGCGTGCTACCAGCGAAACGGCGTTCCGAACCGCGTCGGCATCTTTTACAGAGGCGCCGCCGAATTTAAAAACGCGCCAGGTGTTTGTGTGGGGTGGGGTCATGGAAACAGCAGATTTACGGTTGAATCCTTGCGTCCCGGGAATCAACGGCAGGTTGGAAAGACCCTGCCAAACGCTCCAAACCCGCGCGGTCCAAGCGGCAAGGCCACCAATCTCGGGCAATTTCAGCACCTAAGGATTCGTAAAAGCGAACGGCGGGTGTGTTCCAATCCAATACTTCCCAATGCAAGCGCTGTGCCCCGTGCGCCGCGGCGTGTTCGGCCACCGTGCGGAAGAGCAAACCGCCCAATCCGCGTCCCCGGTAGGCCTCGTCCACCACCAAATCTTCCAAGTGGTAGGTGGGGCCTTTCCAGGTGGAGTAGCGCCAAAAGCCCAACGCCATGCCGCGCACGGAAGCATCAACCTCGGTCACCCAGACGTCGAACCGACTGGCTTTCCAATCCTGCAAAAGGGACTCTGGAGTGACCTCCACTTCGTTGGGCGCCTGTTCAAAATGTGCCAAGGCGCATACCAACGCGTGGATGGCCGGAAAATCATGGGCCTGGGCGGGACGAACGGAATTCATGAGGTCAAAAGTACGCTGCAGGTCGGCTATCTTTGTAGGACTCAGAAATCAACCCACACCAACCCAACCCCAACGCACATGCAAACCACCAGACCCCTGACCCTGGGCGAATTCTTGGTTGCCAAGCAAAGCGACTTTCCCTTCGCCACCGGTGAATTATCGGCCCTGCTCTCCTCCATACGATTGGCCGCAAAAGTGGTCAACCGCGAAATCAACAAGGCCGGTCTGGCGGATGTATTGGGCGACGACGGCAACGACAACGTTCAGGGCGAACGGCAAATGAAGCTGGACGTCTACGCCAACGACACGTTTGCGCGGGCGCTCCGCAGCCGCGGGGAAGTGTGCGGCATGGCCAGCGAGGAAGAAGAGGATTTCATTGCCTTCAACGATCCCATCCACGCCAACGCCAAATACGTCGTTTTGATTGACCCGCTGGACGGTTCCAGCAACATCGACGTCAACGTTTCTATTGGCACCATCTTTTCCATCTACCGACGGGTGACGCCCGTGGGCACGCCGGTCCAATTGGAAGACTTTTTGCAGCCGGGCAACCAACAAGTAGCCGCCGGCTACATCACCTACGGCAGTTCCACCATGCTGGTCTACACCACGGGGCACGGCGTCAACGGCTTCACCTTGGATCCGTCGATTGGGGTTTTCTCCCTGTCCCACCCCAACATGCAGTGTCCGGAGACCGGAATTATTTACTCCATCAACGAAGGAAACTACGTGCATTTTCCGGAAGGCGTGAAGCAGTACATCAAATACTGCCAAGCAATTGACGTGGCCACCAACCGTCCGTACACCTCGCGGTACATTGGCTCGCTGGTGAGTGATTTTCACCGAAACCTCATCAAAGGAGGGATTTACATCTACCCCACCGGCACCAAAAGTCCACAGGGAAAACTGCGGCTGTTGTACGAATGCAACCCCTTGGCGTTTATTATTGAACAAGCCGGCGGCAAAGCCACGGACGGCTACCAGCGCATTTTGGATTTAACCCCTTCCGCCCTGCACCAACGCGTACCGTTCTTCATTGGAAGCACCAAAATGGTGGAAGACGCCGAAGGCTTCCTAGCGGGAACACCTGCGCCGTAATTTCGCGGCCTCACTTAATTCCATGACGCCAGCCCACCTTCTAGACCTGTACCGAAAGGACCTCCGAACAACCGAATGGCTGGAACGGTGGAACGAAACTCCTGCGGGCCGCAGCACGGGCCTGCACGGCGCGTCCGGCTCGCTAAAAGCCATCGCTGCCGCCTGCGCCACCCTCGCCCTGGGGCGTTTGGTGGTGGTGCGCTCGGACAAGGAAGACGCCGCTTATTTTTTCAACGACCTGGAAAAACTGCTGCCCCCGGGGCAAGCAGTCTTTTATCCGGACAGCTTTCGTCGGCCGTATGCGTTTGAAGAAACGGCCAATGCCAACGTAGTGCTGCGCGCGGAGGTGCTCAACCGCTTGGGGCGTCCCGCGGAGGCACTCGTGGTGGTCACCTACCCGGAGGCCTTGTTTGAGCAAGTGGTTTCCCACAAAACGCTGCAGGGACAAACGTTTTCCCTCGCGGTTGGAGATGCCTTGGGACTGGACTTCCTGAACGAAACGCTCTTTGACCTTCATTTCGAACGGACGGACTTTGTTACCGAACCCGGGCAGTTCGCTGTTCGTGGCGGCATTGTGGACGTGTTTTCGTATGCTTTTGACCGCCCCTACCGCATTGAGTTTTTGGGCGACCGGATCGACTCCATCCGCACGTTTGATGTGGAAACGCAGTGGAGCGACGGGCAAGTGGAACGAATGGACGTGGTACCCAACATCGAGAACAAATCCGTCTTGGAAACCCGCGAAGCCATTTGGGACTTTGTGCCGTCCGAAACGCGGTGGTGGGTGGAGTCCCCCGAGGTAGTGGGCGAAAAACTGGAACGCGATTACACCCGCGCAGAAGATGCTTTTGCGCAGCTATCTGGCCCCATCCAACGGGGAGAACCGCACAAATTATTTGCCAATCGGGCGCGCTGGGAAGCGGGGATGGCCCAACGCTCGTTGACCGTAGACGGCGAAGGAACGCACGCCACCGTTCATTGGCAGACCCTGCCGTCTCCCGCGTTTGGCAAGAACTTCAGCCTGCTGGCAGACACCGTGGAGAATCACCGCCGTTTGGGACGAACGGTAGTTTTGATGGCCCACGCCCAAACCCAAATAGACCGACTGCGCACTCTGTTCCAGGACATGGGCCGATTGGTGGAATTTGAGCCTGTATTGGGTGCACTGCACGCCGGATGGGAAGATCCCGTGGGCGGCCGGGTGGTGTACACGGACCACGAACTTTTTGAGCGCTACCAGCGCTTCCGCCTGAAAAACGGATTCGACAAGGCACACGCCATTACCCTGCAAGAACTGCAAAGTTTGCAGATGGGGGATTTTGTAACCCACTTGGACCACGGCGTGGGGAAATTTGGCGGTCTTCAAAAAATTGACGTGGGGGGCGCCTTGCAAGAAGCCATCAAGCTGATCTACCGGGACAACGACGTGCTCTACGTCAGTATCCACAGCCTCCACAAGATCGCCAAGTTCAACGCCAAAGACGGAACCGCGCCTGCGTTGCACAAGCTGGGATCCGGTGCGTGGCAAACGCTCAAAGCCAAGGCGAAAAAGCGAGTCAAGGAGATGGCTTACGACCTCATTCAGTTGTACGCTCGACGCAAAGAAGCCCCCGGCCACGCCTTTGCTCCGGACTCCTACCTCCAGCACGAGTTGGAGGCTTCTTTTGCGTACGAAGACACACCGGACCAAGTCAAATCCACCGCGGACGTCAAGGCAGACATGGAAAAACCACGCCCCATGGACCGCTTGGTTTGTGGCGACGTGGGATTCGGAAAAACGGAAATCGCCATTCGCGCAGCCTTCAAGGCCGCTACGGACGGCAAACAGGTAGCCGTTTTGGTGCCCACTACCCTACTGGCCTTCCAGCACTTCAAGACCTTCAGCAAGCGCTTAGCCTCATTCCCCGTGCGCGTGGACTACCTCAACCGTACTCGGACCGCCAAAGAAACCAAAGCCATCCTCCGGGATTTGGCAGACGGCAAAATCGACATACTCATCGGTACGCACAAGTTGGTGGGCAAAGACGTGCAGTTTAAAGACTTGGGGCTGCTCGTCATCGACGAAGAACAAAAGTTTGGCGTCAACGTCAAAGACAAGTTGAAAACCTTGCGCGTGCAGTTGGACACCCTCACGCTCACCGCCACCCCAATCCCCCGAACCCTTCAGTTTTCGTTGCTCTCTGCCCGAGACTTGAGCGTCATGGCCACGCCGCCCCCCAACCGACAGCCCATTGAGACGCACGTCATGGGCTTTGGCGAGGAAGTGGTGCGCGACGCCATCCAGTACGAGCTGTCCCGCGGAGGCCAGGTGTTCTTCATCCACAACCGCATCGAGAACATTCAGGAAGTAGCCGGCATGATTCAACGCCTGGTACCGGATGCCCGTGTGGGCATCGCGCACGGCCAGCTGGAGGGCCACAAGTTGGAGACCCTGATGCTCTCCTTCATGGAAGGCGAATTCGACGTACTGGTCAGCACCACCCTCATTGAGAGCGGATTGGACGTACCCAACGCCAACACCATCGTGATCAACCAAGCCCACCGCTTTGGCTTGAGTGACTTGCACCAAATGCGCGGCCGGGTGGGTCGCAGCAACCGCAAAGCATTTTGCTACCTGCTGGCGCCGCCGCTGGGCTCCCTGCCGGACGAGTCCCGCAAACGTTTGCAAGCATTGGAGCAGTTCTCGGACCTGGGAAGCGGCTTCAAAATTGCCCTTCGGGACCTGGAAATCCGGGGCGCTGGGGACTTGCTGGGCGCGGACCAAAGCGGCTTCATCAACGACCTGGGCTTCGACACCTACCAAAAGATTCTGGCAGAAGCCGTCTCGGAATTGAAGAAATCCGAGTTCAAAGATTTGTTTGCGGACACGCCCGGCGGATGGGGAAGCCAGGAAGCTGATTGCCTCATAGACACCGATTTGGAGGTCCTCTTGCCGGACAGCTACGTCAATTTTGTGGAAGAGCGCCTGAAACTCTATCAAGCGCTGGACGCATTGTCCACGGAAACCGACTTAATCCGATTCCAGGAGGGTTTGGTGGACCGTTTTGGGCCTTTGCCCCCGGCGGCCCAACGCCTCATGCAAGCCGTGCGCGTCAAGTGGCTTGGCACAAAAATTGGACTGGAGAAGTTGGTGATCAAACAAAACAAAGCCATCGGCTACTTTCCTTCCGACGCCCAGTCGGACTACTACCAATCTCCGTCATTCCAGGCGGTGTTGCTCGCGTTGCAGCAACACCCGCGCACCTTCCGCATGAAACAAAAGAACGAACGCCTTACCTTGGTGTGCGAGCCCATTCCTACCCTGGACGCCGCGCTGCAGGCGCTCCACTTGTTGTTGCCGGCAGAAGTAGAGACGGCAATCGCCTAAGAACCTTTGAATTCCCCCCAATGATACGCGCTGAAAACATTTCCAAACGCTACGCGGACCACACCGCACTCAACGACGTCAGCCTGCACATCCCCAAAGGCAGTTTGTACGGCTTGTTGGGCCCCAACGGTGCCGGCAAAACAACTTTTTTGCGCATCCTGAATCAAATCATCGATCCGGATGCCGGGCAAGTGTTGTTGGACGGCCGTCCCCTGCAGCGGAACGACATTGCGCGCATTGGGTACCTGCCGGAGGAGCGCGGGTTGTACAAAAAAATGGCCGTGGGGGACCAATCCCTGTACTTGGCCCGATTGAAAGGACTTTCCGAAGCTGAGGCCAAAAAACGGCTGGTGTACTGGTTTGAAAAACTGGGCATGGAATCCTGGTGGGACAAGAAAATCGAAGAACTTTCCAAAGGAATGGCCCAAAAAGTTCAATTCGTCACCACCGTGCTTCACCAACCGGAAGTATTGATTTTTGACGAACCTTTTTCCGGGTTTGACCCCTTAGCGGCCCAGCAAATCCGCGAAGAAATGTTGGAATTGCACCGCAACGGCACCACCCTGCTCTTTTCCACGCACCGAATGGAAAACGTGGAAGAAATGTGCACCCACATTGGATTGATCAACAAATCCCGTCGCGTTTTGGAAGGGTCCGTTGCGGAGGTGGTGCGCAGCCACCGCACCCACCGCTACACCGTTATCTACCAAACAGCGGACGGTTTGGCACTGTCTGTAGAAGCCACCGCACCCTTCCAGGTGGTGTCTGACGAGGCCTTGCCGGCCTCCGATTGGCGCACGGGGCGCTCCCTGTGTGTGCAGTTGACCGCCAGCGAAGGCTTGAACCACGTACTGGGCGCCTTGTTGCCCCACGCAGACGTGCTGGAAGCCCACGAATCCGTTCCCAGCATGAACGACATCTTCATTCAAACCGTTCAAAACGCCGCTTCATGAACCCCATTTGGATTGTTGCCCAACGCGAATTTTTGACCCGGGTCAAGAAGCGCAGCTTTCTCATCATGACCCTCCTGGGCCCGTTGTTATTTGGCTTGCTGATGGTGGCCCCGGCCCTGCTGGCCTCCTTGCCGGAGGGGCCCAAGAAATTGTTGGTGGTGGACCACAGCTACCTCTTGGTAGGTGAAAAGGGAATGGAGGACGTGGTCTATGAATTCCTCAAACCCACCCCGGAGGCGCTCGCCAACGGAAAGAAAATCCTAGAAACAAATTCGGAATTCGACGGCTTGTTGTATTTGCCCCCCAGCGAAAACAAGGATCCGGACTACATCCTGAAGAACGCCAAGCTTTTTTCCTTGGAAGACTTACCCATTTCCCTGCTGGCAGGCGTTGAAGATCAGTTGGAGCAAAAGGCCTACGAGCAGAAACTGCGCTTGGAAGGCGTGGACCCTGAGGTGGTCAAGCGTGCGGAAACCAACGCGCGGCTGACGTCGGTTTTGATGGGCGATGCCGGTGAGGAAGAAAACAGTGCGGCAGAATTCAAAATGATCCTGGGCCTGGCGGCCGGGTACCTCATCTACATTTTTGTGTTCCTGTACGCCACCCAAATCATGCGCGGCGTGATTGAGGAGAAAACTTCCCGGATTGTGGAAGTCATCATTTCGTCGGTAAAGCCCATGCAATTGATGCTGGGCAAAATCACGGGGATTGCCAGTGTTGGACTGCTGCAATTCATCATCTGGGTGGGACTCACTGCGGCGCTGTACGCGGGCTTGAGCGCTACGGTTCTGGCCGACGCCTTCAACCCCGAAGTCATTGCGCAGATGCAGGCGCAACCGGATTCCGGCGGCATGGCAGCTGAGGTTTTGAGCGCCCTGCACTCCATCAACTACCCACTCATCCTGAGCGCGTTCTTGTTTTACTTCTTGGGCGGCTACCTGCTCTACGGAGCACTCTTCGCGGCGGTGGGATCTGCCGTGGACGCAGAGGCAGACACCCAGCAATTCATGCTGCCGCTCACCCTGCCTTTGATCCTGGCCTTGTTGGTTTCCATGCGCGTCATGGAATCCCCAGACAGTCCCTTGGCGTTTTGGTTCTCCATGGTCCCCTTCACCTCTCCGGTGGTGATGATGACGCGGATTCCATTTGGCGTACCCTACTGGGAACTGAGCCTTTCCATGGCGCTGTTGGTGCTGGGCTTCCTGGGCACCACCTGGTTGGCCTCGCGCATCTACCGAATCGGCATCCTGTCCTACGGAAAAAAAGCGTCGTTTAAGGACTTGTGGAAGTGGGTACGGTCCGACCAATGACCCCACTGGGCTGGCAGGAGGCGCTGGAAGGTTGGAATGCGGCGTTGGCCTCTGTTCCGGCTGGAAATTTGGAGTCCCCCCGCTGGGCGGTGGTGGACTGCGGAACCAACACCTTCAACCTTTTGGTGCGCGACGTTCGCACGTCAGACTTGGTTTGGAGCACCAAATTGCCCGTAAAATTGGGACTGGGCGGCCTCACCAACGGACGATTGGCCCCCGAGGCCATGGAACGCGGCGTGCACGCCTTGAAGCTCTTCCGGGCAGCAGCTCAGCACCTGGGGGTGGAGCGCTTGTGGGCGTTTGCCACTTCCGGTGTGCGCAGCACGGAAAACGGGACGGAATTCGCCGAGCGCGCCGAGCGCGAGGCGGGGGTTCCCCTCAACGTCATCGACGGTCTCCAAGAAGCCGCCTTTATTTACGCCGGCGTTCGCCAAGCGGTACCCATCGCCCGCGAGCCTGTGTTGGTGATGGACATCGGCGGCGGGAGCACGGAGTTTATTGTGGGTTCCGGCGAGGAGGTGCTGTGGTCCCTCAGTTTGCCGCTGGGCGTGACCCGCTTGCGCGAACAGTTTCAGCCGCACGACCCCCTCTCGGAATCCGATTTGGCGGCGCTAAGCGCGCACTTGGACCAGCAGCTCCAACCCGTTTTTGCGGCCGTCGAGCAGTACCGCCCCCAACAACTCATCGGTTCCTCCGGTTCCTTCGACACCCTGTACGATTTATGGGCGCTGGCCCACGGCCGGCCCGCGTTGGCACCCGGGCAAACGCGCGCAGAATGGCCCGCCGGTGCCTTGGAACCGTTGTTTGAGCAATTGCTCCACACCACCGTGAACGAGCGTTTGCAGCTGCCGGGCATGGTCCCCATGCGCGCAGACACCTTGCACCTGAGTCCCTTGCAGATTGCTCCCCTCTTGCAAAAACTTCCGGCCGCAACTCCCGTTGGCCTGAGTACCTTTGCACTCAAAGAGGGCGTATGGACGACCCTCCTTCAAAATCCCTCCAAATGGCGCGCATCCTCCTGGTAGAAGACGAAAGAGCCATCCGCAACGTGTTGCGGAACATCTTGTTGACCGAAGACAAGGCCCACGTCATTGCGGAAGCCGAAAACGGCCAGGAGGCGATTGACGCCTTGGCCGTTGGCACCTTTGACTTGGTGCTTTGCGACATCAAAATGCCGTTGAAGGACGGAATCGAAGTGCTGGACTACGCCGTGGCGCATGCCCCAGAAACCCCGGTGGTCATGATTTCCGGCCACGGTGATCTGGACACGGCCGTTTCTTGCCTGCGCAAAGGAGCCTTTGACTACATCGCCAAGCCGCCGGATTTGAACCGACTGGTGCAGACCATCCGCCAAGCTTTGGACCGCGGCCGATTGGTTGCGGAAAACAAAACACTCCGCAAGAAAATTACCTCCAAGTACCAAATGGTGGGCGATAGCGCGGCGCTGGAGGATATTCGCCAAATGGTGGACAAAGTAGCCCCAACGGACGCCCGGGTGTTGATCACCGGTCCCAACGGGAGCGGAAAGGAAATTGTGGCGCATCGCATCCACGAATCCAGTGCGCGGGCTCGGATGCCGTTGGTGGAGGTCAACTGCGCGGCCATACCCTCAGAATTAATTGAAAGCGAGCTCTTTGGCCATACCAAAGGCGCCTTCACGTCCGCCGTCAAAGACCGCAAGGGAAAGTTTGAATTGGCCCACGAGGGCACACTCTTTTTGGACGAAATTGGAGACATGAGTCTGTCTGCGCAGGCCAAGGTTTTGCGCGCCCTTCAAGAAAACACCATCACTCCGGTGGGGGCAGACAAATCCATCGCGGTAAACGTGCGGGTATTGGCCGCTACCAACAAAGACCTGGAAAAAGAAATGGCCGAGGGTCGGTTCCGGGAAGACCTGTACCACCGACTGAGTGTGATCGTCATCAAAGTGCCGGGTCTGGACCACCGAAAAGAAGACATCCCGGCCTTGGCCAGCCACTTCGGCGGATTGCTTTCTTCCGAGAGCGGTTTTCCTGCCAAGAAGTTTTCTCCGTCCGCGCTAGAAGCACTTCAAGCGCGCTCTTGGAGCGGGAACATTCGGCAGCTGCGCAACGTGGTGGAACGACTGTTCATTTTGTGCGGCAACACCATCGAGGCGGAGGACATCGAGCGGTACGCTTAAGCGAGAACAGCAAACGTTTATTTAAATCGATTTCGCGCGCAAAACGCGGTAAAAACGCCACGTGAGGAAGACGGCGGAAAGGGTTAGTCCCAAGGCCAGGGCCTGCCACACGCCCAAGGCGCCCAATCCCCAGTATTTTGAGGCCAGGTAGGCCAACGGGAGGGTGATGATAAAGTAGACCACAAAGGTGGACCAGGTTGGGATTTTAACGTCGCCCAGGCCGCGCAGTGCGCCCAAGGCCGTTACCTGAAGGCCGTCGGACAGCTGGAAAAAGACCGCCACCAACAAGAGCTGCGCGGCCGCTGCGATGGTGGCCGGGTCGCTGTTGTAGAGGGAGGGCAGGAACTGGCGTCCCACAAAGAAGATTACCCCGGAAAGGGCCATGAACACTAAGGTCAAACCAAAGAGATTGGTGGCTGCGGCGCGCGCTTCGCTGGGCTTGTTTTGGCCCAGCAACTGCCCTACCCGAATGGTGGCTGCAGCCCCAAAGCCGGAGGCCGCCATGTAGCTGATGCTCGCCAGGTTGATGGCAATTTGGTGGGCCGCTAAGGGAACGGCGCCCGTGGTGCCGATGATCCAGGCGGATGCGGCGAAGGCGCCGACTTCAAACAAATACTGCAGTGCCGTAGGAATGCCCAACTTGAGAATGGCCTGAACCGGTTTCTTTTTGGGCGGAGCCTCGTGGAAGCCCACCAAGGCCGGCTTGAACTCCGGGCTGACGTGCACCGTCCACGCCAAAGCGCCGGCCATGAACAGTCGGGACAAGGCCGTGGCCACTCCCGCACCGGTCATGCCGAGTTCCGGAAAGCCCCAGACGCCGTGGATGAGCAGGTAATTCAAACCAATATTCAGTCCGTTGCCAATAAGGGAAATGCGCGTGGCCACGCGGGTGTTGCCGCGGCCTTCGGCAAATTGCTTGTAGGCCATGAACAACATCAGCGGAAAGAGCGAAAAACCAACCACATACACGTAGCCGGCAGCCGTTTGCATCACTTCTTGGGGCTGTCCCAGCAAAGCACCCGCCGAAGGCACGGCAAAGGTCAAAAGGGCCAGGGCCAATCCCAATACGGCGTTGATCCAAAGCGCGTTTTTGAGCAGTCGGCCCGTCTTCTCGTGCTTGCCACGGCCGGTAGCCCTCGCCACCAGTGGCGTCAAACCGTAGGAGATACCAATCCCCAAGACTAGGGGAAGGGCCAAAAAGCTGTTGGCAAATGAGACCGCCGCCAAAGGCACGGTGCCCAATTGCCCTACCATGATGCTGTCTGCAACCCCCGTAGCAATGTGGCCAATCTGGCCCACCATCACAGGGAGTGCCAACGCCAAGTTCACCTTCCAGTGGGGAAGCGGCGTCGATTTTAAGAATTTTTCAGAGTGCCCGTTGGAGGACATAGACGATTCGGAGCTCACTCCATCGCCTCGTAGCGATCCACTTCGCGCTGGTAAAACGCTTCAGCTTGCTCCACAAGGGCCGCAATTTCTGCTGTGGTCTCCTCTTCGTTCTCGGAATCCAACTCGTCAAACACCTCCATTTCGTCGGTGTCCAGGTCCAAAACGAACCGCGGATACTCGGTGTGGATGATGAATACGCTTTCCGGCTGATCGGTGTTGTCGCCTACAAGAAATTTTGGGAACGCCATGGCAAAAGGTTTTGTCAAATGTACCGCCGTTCGCGTAATTTTAAGCTCTGTGCGCATCTTGTTTTTTGTCCGACCCCATTTATGGAAAATTCGCGGTGGCGACACCGTGCAAATTGAGCAATCGGCTCGAGCTTTGCGCGAACTCGGAGTTCGGGTAGAGGTACTTTCTGATCTTCGTTTAGCACTTGATTTGCTTCGAACGGGACAATTGGATGCCGTGCATTTGTGGAATTTGGGTCGTCCTCAGGACGCCTGGGCTCTTTTGCCGCACGTGGGACAAGTACCGGTAGTGTATTCTACGTTGTGGGTAGATTATTCGTCCTACGATATTCAGCGCTGGGGCGGAGCTTGGGTGCCGTGGGAACTTTTGAAGGCACTTGCGAAAGGTCTTCTGGGACGTGACCGAATGTTGCCGTTGGCAATTTTGCGTTTCGGATGGTCTGGGGCGCAGCGGGAAGCACTGCGGCGGAGCCAACAGGTGGTCACCACCACGGAAAAGGAAGCCGAGCGTCTTCGGTTGCATTTCCCCGGTTTGGCCCACCCCACTGTGGTTCCTCCGGGGGTTTGGCCTTCCTTGCTGGGCTCCTCCTTTCAATCCAACTTGCCGGAACGCGGCAGGAGCGGCTGGCTCTGCATTGGTCGGATCGAAGGATTGAAAAACCAAGCGGCATTGGCCTCTGCTTGGGCCTTGCTGGCCAAGCGCGGAATCCAAGCTGGACCGCTCACCTTTATTGGAGAAGTTGCGCCACATCACCGCCGGTACGGTCTACTTTTTGCCGAAAAAGTGCGCGAAGCGCGGGCCGCAGGCGCGGAGATTCACTGGATTCCTGGCGGTCTGGACGCCCAAGATCTTGGCCTTCGCTACCGCCAAGCGCAAGGCGTTGTGGTACCGTCCCTCTTTGAAACTTATGGCCTCACGGCCTTGGAGGGTCTGGCCACCGGCTGTCAAGTGGTGCTCACCACTGGAGCAGAGAGTTCTAATGATTTAAAGCCGTACGTTACCTGGGGGCATCCTTCCCCAGACGGATTGGCGGGTGCTGTGGAAAAGTCCCTGCGCGTTCCGCATAACCCAGAAGGACAAGAATTTGCTCGTGCTCATTCGTGGGGCCGCGCTGCAGAAAAACTCCTTCCATTGTACGAAGCTGTAGTTCAACCACTGCACGTTGCGCTGCAAGGAAGTCGGGGCATCCCCAATCGGTACGGTGGTTTTGAAGAATTGGCAGAGCATTTGGCTCTGGGTTTAACCCAACTCGGCCACCGCGTTACCGTGTACACCCCCAGTACGCATCCGGATCTAGCTCCGGAGTGGAATGGTGTGCAACGCAGAATTCTATGGGACCCAGAAAAGAAATTGGGTTCCGCGTCACAATTGATCTACGACGGACTTTCTCTGCTGGATGCCGTACGTAATCCACCGGATGTTTTGTTGGCGCTGGGTACTACCTCTTCCGGTGCCTGGCTTCGGTTGCTTCGCGGGCTGCGTCTGCTGCACAAACCTGCCCTGCTGGTTCATCTGGACGGTTTGGAATGGAAAAGAGGCAAATACTCCCCTGCCGTTAGGCACTTCCTTCGGTGGCAAGAGCGCTGGGCCGTGCAGGCCGCAGACGCCGTGGTGTGCGACCACCCGGCCCTAACCGAATACGTGCGAAAACACTACCCCGGACGCGCCCGTATTGAGTTGTCCTACGGTGCTTCGCTCCCAATCCCGGCCGACGCCTCCCTTTTGGAGCAATTTGGTTTAACATCGGGCACCTACGCGCTGGCTCTGTCCCGCGCGGTCCCGGAAAACCACTGGGAGCCGGTACTGGAAGCCGCCGAACGGGGCAATTTCCCGCTGGTTGCACTGTCGGATTGGTCCACTCCGCACGGACAAAAAATCCGTGCACGTTTTGCATCCGTGGCCTCCGTGGTATGGTTGGATGCCCGTTTTGACTCCGAGGTTTTGGAAGCGCTGCGTCAGCATTGCCGACTGTATTTTCACGGCCATTCCGTAGGGGGTACCAATCCGGGCCTGCTGCAAGCCATGGCCTCCGGCTGCGCCGTAGCCGCACACCGCAACCCCTTCAACCACGGCGTTTTACAGGATAATGCAGCGTATTTCACAAATGCGCATGAGGCCTTGTCTGCCTGGGAACACGCGGAACAAATCCCCCGCAACCACCAACCTCGGCTGGAACGGGACTACACCTGGGAGGGCGTTATTTCCGGTTACGCGGCAGCGTTTTTGCGCCTCCGCGCCCGGTAATCCACCACCACGCCGTCTCCACCAAAATTTGGACGTCCAGCAACAGCGAGGCGTTTTCCACATAGTACACATCCGCCTCAATCCGACGGTCCAACCGTTCCTGGTCCGACGAATCGCCCCGAAAACCACGCACCTGTGCCAAGCCGGTCAATCCGGGTTTGACCCAATGCCGTACTGGATACTGCGCCACGCGCTGCTGAAATTCCGGGGTTTGGGTTACCATGTGCGGGCGCGGGCCCACCAAACTCAAGGTGCCCCACAAGACTTGAAAAAACTGCGGAAACTCGTCCAGGGCCAACCGCCGCACGGCTGCACCCATGCGTGTCAAACGGGGATCGTTGTGCTGGGCCTCTTGTTGATTGGCCTCTTCGTTGGGACGCATGGTGCGCAACTTCCACAAAACAAATGACTGTCCGCCGTAGCCGTGGCGCACTTGCTTGAAAAAAATGGGACCGGGACTGGCCAATTGCAGAAACAAAGCCGTTAAAGGAAGCACCCACCATCCGAACATCACCAGAACCAACGCAGAGACCATGACGTCCAACAGGCGCTTGCTCCATCGGTGGATGGGGTTGGCCAACGGCTCCGAACGCAGCTGAACCCAAGGAAAACCTTGCTCCGTGTGGAGCTCCGCTCGTCGGCTTCCCCAATCCCCCAAATCCGGAAGGTACCGGAAGCGAATCCCCTGAGAATCTGCCCACCGGAGGAGCTTGGGAATGTCCGGATGTCCGCCCGGGAGGGCCGCGTACACCGCATACGGGCGTTCAACGGGATCCCACGACGCGCCACTCAGTGCCTCAAAATCCGCCAAAGCATCGTCCCCCCAATGGCGTTCCACGCGCAAGGCCCAATCCGGCCGACTGCCCAAACCCCGCAAAAAACGCTCCGCCGCCGGCGAATGCCCCACCAACCAAATGGGCCGCGCTTGCGCGGAATCCTTCCAATTGCGGCGCAGCAAAGCCAGCGCAAACGCCCGCCAAACGCAGGCCAAAAAGACAAACAAACTGAAGTGCAGCAGCCAGAACCATCGGGAAAACAACGTAAACTTCAGCGCAACGAGCAGCAAAGCCGTCAACGCAATGTGGACGCCCAGGTTGCGCAGCAGCGGCAGTACGGTCTCTTTCCAGCCCCAACCCGGTTCCCAGGCGTGCATGGGGCCGCGCGCCAACAAGCCCCAAACCAAGGCCTGAACCAAGCCCATTTGCACGTAATAATCAAAATACGCGGGGTTTTGAGCGTCCAAATCCTCAAAACGAAGGGCCACGGCAGCCGCAAAAGCAACCACCATCCAGGCCACATCTGCAGCCCAACGGAACCAATTCCAACCCAACCAACCGGAAGTATACACGACAACGCGAATGTAACGCCTATTTTTGAGCATGACTATGTGGGACAGTCCGCTGGAGTACCTCAAAGGGGTGGGGCCGCAACGCGCCGCGCTTTTGGCGGGAGAATTGGGCTTGCGCACCGTGGGCGATTTGCTCCAACACTACCCCTTTCGGTACGTGGACCGCTCGCAGTTTTACACGGTGGCACAGGCCGTGGAAGGTCCCGCGGAAATTCAGCTTCGGGGCACCATTACGCGCCTGACGGAAGCCGGGGCTGGACCCAAAAAACGCTTGGTGGCGCAGTTTGAAGATGCTACGGGTGCCTTGGAATTGGTCTGGTTTCAGGGCGCCAAGTGGATCAAGTCCAGCCTGCCCCTGAACGAGGAAGTGGTGGTGTACGGCAAAGTCACCGCCTTTCAACACAAGCGAAACATCACGCATCCGGAAGTGGAAAAGTGGGCCGACTTCCGACAACGGCCGGTGCGGGGGTTGTTTCCCGTTTACTCCACTACGGAAAAGCTCACGGCCCGCGGGCTTCACGCCCGCGGGCTGGCCAAACTCATTGCGGGAGCCGCCGTCCACTTGGATGCGCACAACGTCCCGGAGTGGCTGCCCGAAAACTGGCTCCGCCAATTCAACTGGCCCGTTCGGCACGAAGCCGTGCGCAGCCTGCACTTCCCCACGGACGCCAACTCCCTTTCCACCGCGCGCCAGCGCCTGGCCTTTGAAGAACTGTTTTTGCTGCAAATGGGGATGCAGGTGCAAAAAACCCAACGCCAGAGAGCCAACCGCGGGCGTGTTTTTGACCGCGTCGGACCGTATTTTCTTCATTTTTACGAAAACGAGCTGCCTTTTGAGCTGACGGAGGCGCAAAAACGCGTGGTGCGGGAAATTCGCCAAGACGTCCGGACCGGCTTCCAAATGAACCGACTCCTCCAGGGCGACGTGGGTTCCGGAAAGACCATGGTGGCCTTTTTGAGCATGCTCCTGGCCAAAGACAACGGCACCCAGTCCTGCTTGATGGCTCCCACCGAAATTTTAGCCCAGCAGCACTACGCCGGGCTCCTTCCCTACGCAGAGGCCATGGACCTTCAGCTGGAACTCCTCACCGGCAGCACCAAAACCGCTGAGCGCAACCGCATTCTGGCAGACTTGGCCGCCGGAAAAGTGGATTTCATCGTGGGCACCCACGCCTTGTTGGAGGACCGCGTGGCATTTTCCCAGCTGGGACTGGCGATTGTGGACGAACAGCACCGATTTGGAGTGGCCCAGCGCGCCACATTGTGGAAAAAGAGCACCATCCCGCCGCACATGCTGGTGATGACCGCCACCCCCATCCCGCGCACCCTGGCCATGAGCGCATACGGGGATTTGGATTGTTCCGTGATCGACGAATTGCCGCCCGGCCGCAAACCCATTGAAACGGTGCACCGCACGGACGGCCACCGACTAAAAGTTTGGGGTTTTTTGAAGCAACAAATTGCCCTGGGACGACAAATCTACTTAGTGTATCCGCTCATTGAGGAGTCTGAGACCTTGGATTACAAGGACTTGATGGACGGTTACGAGAGCATCCGGCGCGACTTTCCTGCGCCGCACTACGCCGTGAGCATTGTGCACGGTCGGATGAAACCGGCGGACAAAGACTACGAAATGCAGCGTTTTGTGCGCGGGGAAACCCAAATCATGGTGGCCACCACCGTCATTGAGGTGGGCGTGAACGTGCCCAACGCCAGCGTCATGATCATTGAGAACGCCGAGCGTTTTGGACTCAGCCAGCTGCACCAACTGCGCGGCCGAGTGGGCCGGGGGGCGGACCAGAGCTACTGCATTTTGATGACGGGCCCCAAGCTGTCAGACGACGCCCGGGTGCGCGTGGAAACGATGTGCCGCACCAACGACGGTTTTGAAATTGCCGACGTGGACCTCTCCCTACGCGGCCCCGGAGATTTGCTGGGCACGCGCCAAAGCGGCCTGCTGGAGTTCAAACTGGCACGGATTTCACAAGATCAATCCTTGGTGCAAACGGCCAAATGGTGTGCGGAAAACCTCTTGCGGGAGGACCCCACCCTGGGGCTGCCGCAACACCAAGCGCTCAAGAAGGCCTTCACCGCCTATGCCCGCGGAAAATTTGTTTGGAGCAAAGTAGGTTAAAGTCATTTGCCGAGCGTACTTTTCCGTTCGCAACGGAGCCCTGCTCTAGGCTCCGCACCCACCACCTGCATAGACCTCCACTTCCTTTCGGATGCCCAACTTACCCAAACTCCCGCGCTTGCCCAAAATCAGACCCGCAGGACAGTACCTGCGCGCGATGCACCGTTTCTACCAAATGACGGGCGGTTATCGGTTCATTGGACGCGCTTTTTGGAAATTGGGAATTGGGGTGGTGGTTGCCGTCGTTGGCCTCTACTTCCTGAACAAATACGTCTTCGACGTGACGGAAACCGTCGGGCTAATCACCCGCGTTCTGCCCTGGTGGGCCGTCATCACTACCTTATTCCTATCCGAAATAGTAACGGGAATTCTTCCTCCAGACCTCTACATTTTGTGGGCCCGCAGCTTGCCCGCGCCGTGGTTGATGGTGTCCTTATTGGCAGCACTTTCGTACTTGGGCGGCGTTGTATCCTACTGGGTGGGCGTTCGGCTCCACACCCTGCCCAAAGTGAAAGTGTGGGTCGACGTAAAATTCGCCGAGCAATTCATACAAATCAAACGCTTTGGAGGGTTGCTCATCTTCTTGGCGGCCATGACGCCCCTGCCTTTTTCCCCCGTATCCACGGTGGCAGGCGTGATCAACTTCCCCTTCCGAATGTACCTGATTGTGGCGCTGTCCCGGTTTTTGCGCTTTTGGTTGTACGCGGCCTTTTTGTACGGAGTCCTTTAGGGGGACTATTCCGGGGATCCAGGACGTAATAAACCGCTAAACCAACGCCCGTTTCGTACTTTTGCGGTATGACCGTTTCCTACGCATGGCTCCAGGAGCTGCTTCCCCACGTACATCCGTTTCCATCCCCCGCAGAGGCTGCAGCACACCTGACGGCGTCGGGTCTGGAAATCGAAACCACCGAAGCTGTTGAACGCATCCCCGGCGGGTTGCGCGGCGTGGTGGTAGGCGAAGTGCTGACCGCTGTGCAGCACCCCAACGCGGACCGACTGCGCTTGACCACGGTTGCCGTGGGTGCGGATGCTCCCTTGCACATTGTTTGCGGCGCCCCCAACGTGGCGGTGGGCCAAAAAGTAGCCGTGGCCACCGTAGGTTGCACCCTCTACCCCTCCGGTTCTACCGACCCCCTGAACATCCAAAAAGGCAAGATTCGCGGCGAGGTTTCCGAGGGCATGTTGTGCGCGGAAGACGAACTGGGCTTGGGAACTTCCCACGACGGCATTTGGGTTTTGAGCCCGGACGCCACCGTAGGCCAACCGCTGGCCGAATACTTGGGCTGGAAGACGGACTACACCTTGGAAATGGGCCTGACGCCCAACCGCACCGACGCCCTGGGGCATTTTGGCGTGGCCCGCGATTTAGCGGCCTTCCTCACCCACCGCGGTACCCCGGCCCGCGCCGAACTTCCTTCAGTTACGCCGCTGAGCGCCACTCCGGGCATTGCGCCCGTTGCCGTTCGCGTGGAGGACGAAGCAGCCTGCCCGCGCTACTACGGGCTTCTGATCGAAGGCGTCCGCGTTCAACCTTCCCCCGAAAACCTTCAAGCGCGCCTCCAAGCCGTGGGCCTAAAGCCCATCAACAACCTGGTAGACGCCACCAACTGGGTGCTCCACGAGTTGGGCCACCCCCTGCACGCCTTCGACGCCGACCGCATCGGTGGCAACCAATTGGTGATCCGCAAGGCACATCCCGGAGAAAAATTGGTCACCCTGGACGAGAAGGAACGCACCCTGCACCCGGACGATCTGGTGATTGCCGACGCCCACAACGCCTTGTGCTTGGCCGGCGTTTTTGGCGGATTGAATTCCGGCGTTCAACCCACTACCGAACGCATTGTGGTGGAATCCGCCTGGTTTGCCCCAAGCGCCGTGCGCAAAACGGCCAAACGCCACGCCCTGAATACCGACGCCTCCTTCCGCTACGAGCGCGGAGTGGACCCCACCTTGGGCCTTATCGCACTGCAACGTTTCTTGGACTTGATTCGCCAAACCTGCCCGGATGTACGCCTGGCCCCCGTTGCGGAGGCTGTGGCTGCAGACGCCTCCGTATTGGCTCCCCGCACCGTGGTATTTTCTCCGGAAAAAGCGCGTAAGCTGATGGGGCACGACGTGCCCAACGAGGTTCAAGCATCCATTTTCGCCTCCCTGGACATTCGCGTGCTGTCTCCCGTTGAGGCCGACGAATGGACGGTTGAGGTTCCCGCCTACCGCTGGGACGTCACCCGCCAAGCGGACTTGACCGAAGAATTGCTGCGCATTTACGGTTTGAACGAAATTCCGTTCCCGAACGGCATGCGCGTACACTTGGCACCCACCCCACGCCTGGGAGCAGACCGCTTGCGCCAATCGGCCTCTGCCTATCTAGTGGCCCACGGCGCTCTGGAAGCCTACAACAACTCCCTAACTCGTGTGGCCTACGCCCACCAGCATCCTGCTTTTCCGGAGGATTCCGCGGTGGAAGTGCTCAACCCGCTCAGCCAAGACCTCGGCATTTTACGCCCCACCTTGCTGTTTGGCTTGGTGGAATCCATCGCCTACAACGTCAAACGCCAACAGCCCAACCTTTTGTTGTTTGAGTTGGGTCGGGTGTACCGAAAATTGGACCCGACTTCCGAAACACCGTGGGCAGCGTCTGCGCCCGCCATGCCGTTGCCCAAGGTTTTGAAGGGTAAGGAGGAAAATGCCCAGTCGCTCGCCGAAGGCGAGCGACTGGGACTCGCCCTGCGGGGCGAGTGGGCCGCGCCCCACTGGCAGTGGGGAGCGCGGCCGGGCGGTTTCTCCGCCCTGAAAGGCGCCGTACTGGGGCTATTGGCCCAGTTGGGATTGGAAGAACGGTATTCCGAAGAACCCCTACCGGAAGCGGGAGCCCCCGGACTGGTGGACGAAGGGATTGCCTTGTTCCTGGACCGCACCCCCTTGGGGGTTCTAGGCTTGGCTGCCACCGCTCTTTTGCGCGAAACCGACGCGGAAGGCCCCGTTTGGGTGGCGGAATTGGACTGGGGAATGCTGGCCAAAAAAGCAGCTGGGGTCCAGAAGAAATACGTAGAACCGCCCAAATTCCCCGCCTCCGAGCGCGATTTGGCGCTGTTGGTTGCCAACGACGTTCCCTACCGAACTTTGGTTGCGGCGTGCCGTTCCACCAAGGAGAAGACCCTCACCAACGTCCAGTTGTTTGACGTCTACACCGGCAAAAACCTGCCGGAAGGACACACATCCTACGGCTTGCGCCTGACCTTCCAGGACCGCAACGCCACCTTGAAAGACGGTGCTGTGGACCACGCCGTTCAGCGCATGGTGGAAAAACTAGAAGCAGCGGGCGCGCAACTGCGCGGTTAAGCCTCGGGGGTACCGAGCTTGTATTGCGGCAAAAAAAAGGGCGGACTCCTGCGAGTCCGCCCTTTTTGTTTTGGTGAAGCTAAGATCTAAGGCCTCACGCGGCGCCCAAAGCGCGGTGCAGGGCGTTGTCGTACCGGTCTTTGTATTCCGCTACGTGTCCCCATTCCTCGTCGTCGATCCGGATGGAACCCTTGGTCACGTGGCCCAAAAGATCAAATTCCACTCCGTTGAGCATCATGAGGTCAATAAAAGCTTCTTCTTGCTCCGGAGCCACGGTCACCACCACACGGGACTGAGACTCGCCAAACAAGAAGGCGTCCGTGCGAATCTCCGCATCCGTGGTGATGTCAAAACCCAGATTGCCGGCCATGGAAGACTCCATCAACGCCACAAACAGACCGCCTTCGCTGACGTCGTGGGCGGATTGAAGCACGCCTTGACGGATCAACATTTTCACCTGCTCCTGCAACGCATACTCCTCCTCCAAGCTGAAGGACGGCGCCGGAGATTCGGTGATGCCGTGGTGGTACACCAAGTACTGACTGGACGAAATGTCTTCCCGCGACGTACCCAATTGGTAAATTAAGTCGCCCTTTTTCTTGAAATTCAAGGTCGTAACGTGGCTCTTGTCTTCCACCAAACCAATCATGGCGATGGTGGGGGTGGGGAAAACCGGCTCAGCCTTGTCGCCCATAACCGTTTGGTTGTAGAAGGACACGTTTCCGCCCGTAACCGGAGTTTTGAACTGTTCGCACGCGCGGCTCATGCCTTTGATGGCGCCCACAAACTGCCAGTACACTTCCGGATTGTAGGGATTTCCAAAGTTCAAGCAGTTGGTGATGGCGCTGGGCACCCCGCCGGAGCACACAATGTTCCGCGCGTTCTCCGCCACTGCAATCATGGCGCCTACTTCCGGATCTGCGTGCACGTAGCGGCTGTTGCAGTCCACGGTCATGGCCAAGGCCCGCTCGGTTCCTTTTACTTTGACGATGGCGGCATCGGACGGACCGTTGGTGCTCATGTTCACCGTGCCCACCATGGAGTCGTACTGCTCGTACACCCAGCGCTTGCTGGCGATGTTGGGCAACGCAATGATCTGCTGCGCCACGGCATGCAGGTCTTGAGGGACCGCAACGTTTTGAATGTCAAATTCTTGGTAGGCCTTGTAGTAGGCCGGCTCGCGGAATTCGCGGTAGTACACCGGGGCTCCACCGCCCAGCACCAAAGACTCTGCCGGCAAATCGCCCACCAGGTCTCCGTGCCAGAAATAACGCACGGCCGGGCCTTCAGTGACCACGCCAATTTCAGCGCAATGGATGTCCCACTTGGCAAAAATGGCTTCTACTTCCGTTTCGCGGCCTTTTTTCACCACCACCAGCATGCGCTCCTGGCTCTCGGACAACAGGATTTCCCACGGGGTCATGCCGTCTTGGCGCGTGGGAACGCGGTCCAAATGGATGTCCATGCCAACCCCGCCGCCGGCACTCATTTCCGACGTCGAACACGTAATGCCCGCAGCGCCCATGTCTTGCATGCCCGCTACCGCTCCCGTTTGGGCCAGTTCCAACGTGGCTTCCAGCAGGAGCTTTTCTTGGAACGGGTCGCCTACTTGAACCGACGGAATGTCGTTGGCGGAGTCTTCTGTTAAGTCTTTAGAGGCAAAAGCTGCACCGTGGATGCCGTCGCGGCCGGTGCTGGAGCCCACAATGTAGACGGAATTGCCCACGCCTTGTGCCTTGGCAGAAAGCTGCTCGCCCACCTTCACAATGCCCGCAGAAAAGGCATTGACCAGGGGGTTCTGCAGGTAGCAATCGTCGAAATAAACTTCGCCGCCCACGGTGGGAATGCCAAATGAATTTCCGTAGTTACCGATGCCCTTCACCACGCCTTTCAGGAGCCACTGCGTGCGCTCGTCCTCAATGCGCCCAAACCGGAGCGAATTCAGCTGCGCAATGGGGCGCGCGCCCATGGTGAAAATATCGCGGTTGATTCCGCCCACGCCGGTGGCCGCACCCTGGTACGGTTCTACCGCAGACGGGTGGTTGTGGGATTCAATTTTGAACGCACACGCCAAGCCGTCGCCAATGTCCACCAAACCCGCGTTTTCTTCGCCGGCCTTGGCCAACAAGTGCGGACCTTCCTTGGGGAGTGTTTTGAGCCAAACAATGCTGTTTTTGTAGGAACAATGCTCGGACCACATCACGGAGTACACGCTCAACTCGGTAAAATTGGGCGTACGTCCCAGAACCTCGCAGATCTTGGCATACTCTTCCGGCAACAGACCGAGTTCTTTCGCGTTTTCAACCGTTGTGGGGGCAAAGGAGTCCAGCATGGGGTGTCTTTTTCAATAAGGTGCAAAGGTAACACTTGGCTGTGGGTCGCTTATCTTCACGGGGTTGTTTTTCATCCACTTTTATCAACACCAACGTGTTCCAAACCTCCTTCTCTGCTGCAGCAACTCGTCGGTTATTCGGTACCCTAGCGGGTATGTTCGGGGTGCTTTGCGGCACGTCCACGGAATCCGCCGGGGAAACGCCTAGGGCCGCACCCTTCTCGTTCACCGCACCGGCGGTTGCCCCCACCCCGCAACCGGACTCCCTGCTCCTGGGACCTGTAGTGATCCACCACTCGAACGGCAGGACGGAGGAAAACCAAGGAATTGCGGTTATGAACGGCCGCATCCAAACCGTCGGTTCGTGGGAAGACCTGCAGCGCCGCCATGCTCGTTGGCCCCAAATTCCGGCTCCCGCTACGCACGTTTATCCGGGATGGATCGACGCCCACACGCACTTCCTGGCGTGGGGCTTGGGCGCCACCACTTTGGACCTCACCGGCACCCAAAACTGGGACGAATGCCTCCAACGTTTGGACGCGTTTACCGCCAAACATCCGCAGCAGACCTTAGTATTCGGACGCGGCTGGGACCAAAACGATTGGCCTACACCCGCCCTGCCCCCAAAGAAATCCTGGGAACATCGCTACCCCAACCGCACCGTGGTGTTGACCCGCGTGGACGGCCACGCCGCCCTGGCCGTGGGATCGTTGATTGATCCGCTCTACCGCAAAAACGCCACGCAACCCTATGCCGTTCCCGGCGGAACCGTCGACCCCACCACCGGACTTTTTTTGGACCGCGCCACAGAATTGCTTCCCGTGTTCAGCCCCACCCGGTCAGACAAAATTGCCGCCTTACAACGGGCAGAACAAGATGCCTACGCCCTGGGCATCACCTCCGTCCACGAAGCGGGCTTGCCCACGGAAGACCTTTTGTTGTTGGACAGCCTGCACCGAGCCGGCAGCCTCCAAATGCCCATCTACGGCATGGTGTCCGACCGTCCCGCAGACCGGCGCTACTGGCGCCACCGCGCCGCGCTCAAAACCGATCGACTCTCCGTGCGGAGTTTCAAATTTTACGCCGACGGTGCCCTGGGTTCGCGCGGCGCGCTGCTCCGAACCCCCTACGCAGACGCCCCCCACACCCACGGCCTACAGCTCTACCCCCTGCGCCACTTTGAACGCGGAGCGCGCGAAATGCTGCGTAAAGGATGGCAAATGAACACCCACGCCATTGGGGACTCCGCCAACGGAATGTTGCTGAGCTTGTACGGTCGGGTGCTGGAAGACGCCACCCAATCGAACCACCGCTGGCGCATTGAACACGCGCAACTTTTGAGCGATCCGGATGTGGCTGCCCTGGGGAGACTGCGCGTTCTGCCCTCCGTTCAACCCTGCCACGCCACCTCAGACTTACCTTGGGCAGGCGAACGCTTGGGACCCGACCGCCTGGCCGCACTGGGGTACCGGTACGCCGCACTCGCCGCCGCCAGTCCTGTCCTTCCCATGGGTACCGATGTTCCCGTGGAGCCCTTGGACCCGCGCCGCACCTGGGAAGCCGGGCGCAACGCCGGCCTCACGGACGCGCAAATCCTCAAAGGGATGACGCACGACGCCGCCTACGCCGGATTTGAAGAAAACGAACGCGGCAGCATTGCCCCGGGTTACTGGGCCAGTTTTACCTTTTTCCACCAGCCCGTGGAAGAGCAATCCACGGAACAATTGCTGCAAATTCCCGTTCAATCCACTTGGGTACACGGCGTACAAGTGTATCTTAGACACGTTGAATAACGCCCGCTGCCCCCTGCGAGCTTTCACTAATTAACCTTCGTTCTGCGCCATGAGCCAACCCACTCGTCTCTTTGATTTTGCTTACTATGCCCTGACGCACCATCCGCGTCCGGACGCCCTCAATACCAAGAAAAACGGATCGTGGCACGCCCTCTCCACAGCTGAATTCGTCCGCCAATCGCGCAGCTTTTCCAAAGGCCTGATGGCGTTGGGCTTGGAGGCCGGCGAACGCGTTGCCGTGATTTCCACCACCAACCGCTCCGAGTGGAACCTCTGCGACCAAGCCATTTTGCAGGCCGGCGGCATCGACGTCCCCATGTACCCCAGCATTAGCGCGCAGGAATCGGCCTTCATTTTGAACGACTCCGGCTCTGTTTACTGCTTTGTTTCCGACGCCGCACTGGTGGAGAAAATCCAAAGCATCGCCCACGAAGTCCCCTCCCTGCGCGGCATCTACTGTTTTGAACCGGTTTCCGGCGTTCAAACCGTGGCCGACGTCATCGCTTTGGGCGAACAAGCGGCATCGGACGTAGATGACTTGCTGCAGGCCCGTATGGACGCGGTTAAAGAATTGGACCTGGCCACCCTGATTTACACCAGCGGCACCACCGGCACACCCAAAGGCGTGATGCTGTCGCACCGCAACATCGCCAGCAACACCATTGCCTCGCGCGAGCGTCTTCCGGTAGGCCCGGACGCCACATCCGTTTCCTTCCTCCCCCTCTGCCACAGCTACGAGCGCATGCTCGTTTACCTTTACCTCTATACGGGAGTGGGCGTTTACTATGCCGAGAACATGGAGACCATCGGCGACAACATTCGGGAAGTAAAGCCGGACGTCTTCACGGCGGTACCCCGTTTGCTGGAAAAGGTATACGACCGCATCATGGACAAGGGCAAAGCCCTCACCGGAGCCAAACGCGCACTCTTTTTCTGGGCGGTAGAATTGGCGGAGGAATTTGATTTGTACGGCAAAAGCCCCTGGTACAAGGCCCGCCTGGCCGTGGCCCGCAAATTGATTTTCAGCAAATGGCAAGAGGCCTTGGGCGGAAACGTCAAGACCATCGCCAGCGGCTCCGCCGCCCTCAACCCGCGTTTGGCCCGTATTTTTGCGGCGGCGGGACTGAGCATCCAAGAGGGCTACGGCCTCACGGAAACCTCCCCCGTCATCTCCGTAAACCTACCGGTCAACGGCGGCATGAAACTGGGAACCGTCGGACCCGTCATCTCCGGCGTGGAGGTGAAATTGGCCGACGACGGCGAAATTTGGGCGAAAGGACCCAACTTGATGATGGGCTACTACAACCGCCCGGACCTCACCGCGGAAGTCATGACGCCCGACGGCTGGTTCAAAACCGGCGACATTGGCGTCATCGATGCCGACGGTCATTTGCGCATCACGGACCGCAAAAAAGAGATTTTCAAAACGTCCGGCGGCAAGTATATAGCACCGCAACACATGGAAAATGTGTTCAAAGAGTCTCCCTTCATTGAGCAGTGCATGGTGGCGGGCGAAAATCAAAAGCACCCCGTTTTGTTGGTGCAGCCAGACTTTGCCTTCCTTCGCTCCTACTGCGACCGCAAGGGACTACCATTTGGTTCGCCTTCGGAAGTTGTTCAACTGCCCAAGGTGGTGGCGCGCATCCAAAAGGACGTGGACCGCATCAACGCCCAATTTGGTCAATGGGAGCAGGTTAAGAAAATCTACTTGTGCCCCGAGCAGTGGACCATTGCGGACGGTCAATTGACCCCCACCCTCAAACTCAAGCGCAAGGCCATCCTGACGCGCTACGAAGCAGCTTACTCCGGATTGTACGCCTGAGTCTTTCGGAATTTATCCAAGAGCGCTTGCAGATCCTCCGGCAACGGGCTGGAGAACTGCAGGCGCTCTCCCGTTTTGGGGTGATCCAAAGCCAACGTACGGGCGTGCAGCGCATGCCGCGGACAAACCCCAAAGGCGTTGTGCACAAAAGCCTTGAAGTTGGGCGGTGAATAGGGAACCGCGCGCAATTCGTCGCCACCGTACTCGGTATCGTTGAACAGGGGATGGCCAATGTATTGGAAATGCACCCGAATTTGGTGCGTACGGCCGGTTTCCAACTTGCATTCCACCACGGTGGCAAAACCAAAGCGTTCCAACACCTTGTAGTGCGTCACGGCGTGCTTGCCGCGGGTGCCGTCTGGGACCACCTGGCGAACCTTTCGGTCGCGCAGGCTGCGGTCGATGTTGCCGGTGATGGTGCCTTCGTCCTCAGCTAAATTACCCCAAACAATGGCCGTGTACCGACGGTCCGTGGTGCGGTCAAAAAACTGCTTCGCCAAATGGGTCATGGCGTAATCGTTCACGGCCACCACCAGCAACCCGCTGGTGTTTTTGTCGATTCGATGCACGAGTCCCGGGCGATCGCGGTCCGAAGTAAAGGGAAGTTCCTGAAAAAGGTGCATCAATCCATTCACCAACGTGCCTGAATAGTGCCCGTAGGCGGGATGCACCACCATCCCTGCCGGCTTGTTGATGACCACAAAATCCGCATCTTGGTACACTACCTCCAAATTCAAATCCTCTGGGAGCAGCTCAATTTCGCGCGGCGGACGGGTCAGTACCACGGTCACTGTTTGGCCGGGCAAGACTCGGTGATTGCTTTTGACGGGCTTGCCGTCCACTCGAATAGCTCCGGCCTCAGCGGCTTGCTGAATTTTGTTGCGCGAAACGCCGTTCAAAAAATTGAATAAAAACTTATCTACCCGCAGCGGGCGCTGGCCGGCATCCGCCGTAAAACGAAAGTGTTCAAAAAGTTCTTCTTCCTCCTCACCCTCTGCGGAAGCATCATCTGCTGCTCCTTGCGGGTCGATGGATTCAACCGATTGGCCTGAAGAAGCGGTGTTTGGAAATGTAGAAGGATCAACGGACTCGTGGTCGTTGGAAAACAACTCAGGGGTTGGGGTCATGGGATTCGGTTCCAGCGCGCGGTAAAAATTCCCGTGGCGGTGCGCAAACGCAGGGTATACAGTCCGGAGGACCACTGGGCCGTTGCCAATTCCGGCACGTAGGGTCCGGAAAAAACGACGCGGCCTTGAGCGTCAAAAACTTCTAGTTGGTGCAAATCACGCGCAGCAATGTCGGGCGCTTCCACCCGCAGCCATTCGCGGCCGGGATTGGGGTACAAGCGCAGCGCGCCCAACGGCGCCGGCTGCTCCGCAACCTGCAAATCAAGCGGCAACTGATTCAAAAACGGACGAAGACGCAACCGACCTTGGTACAATGAGGTATACCAAATGCCCGGCTCGCCGTACACATTCGGCACCACCGGCGGCGAATTGACGTCGTACCCCACGTGCATGGGCGCCGTGCCTTCCTGCTGCCAGCCCAAAAAGACCGTATTCGGGAGCACCAAGCCCACCGTATCCAAAATGTAATGCACCAAAACATCGGGACCCCAGCTGTAGTCCGGCGTATACACGGAATCCGACCGGTAGAGCAATGCCCCGGGTTGGGTGTTGTTCGCGGCCCACACGCAAATGCGAAATCCTTGCTGCGTGGCGTCCACGCCCGCGGGCACAAAAGCCAAATCAATTCCCCGTAGGGTGTCTCCGCCGCGGTACATCGGGGTGTACATGGCCACCGTGCCACCGTTGACGTTTTGCACGCCATACGCCCGTTCGGAGGAACCGTCGTCCCAACCGTAGCGGTTTTCAAAGCGCTGCCGGTAGTGTAGGGAATCGTTGGAGAGAATGCCCACGTTCTCGCCGTCGAACCAAATGGTGGACGCCAGCGTGTAAGGCTCGTTGGCTGGAGTTCCCGCCGGCTGCGGCGAAAACTGATATTTTTCGTTGGTGTTGTGGATCAGATTGGACACGACGGGGACCACCAAACGCTGAAATACGGTGTCCGCACCTCGCGTCACCACCTGTTTTCCCAAATTCAAACTCCAACCGCCCACTGGGATGGGGCCGTTTCTACGGTACTCCAACTCGTATTCTTGGTCTGCTACCGGGTAAAACGGGATCCAGTAAGGAACTTCTGTGTAGTCCTGGAGCAACGTGGGATGCGCCTGCGTCCACGCCGGATCTTCCAACACCGTGTCCGCCGAAGTTCGGTTGGCTCCCAAAAAGACGTGGTCTACCAGCCAATGATCAAAGGCGCCACCGCGCGCTCCGCGCGCGGCCAACCGAAAACGAAATCCGTTTTGACCCGCCCACGGCGCAGCTACCGGAACCGATGCCCAACGCCAACGCTCCGGATCTCCCCCGCCCGCTCGGCTCCACGCCACAGCCCAAGAACTGTCTGCGGGATTCCAAAAATCCACCCGAAGCGAATCGTCCGACTCCGTGGGGTCGCCCAAACCGCCGGTTTGAAAAAGAAAAGTCAAGACCACGTTGTTCCGCGTCCGCAAATCCAAAAAAGGCGACGTCAGTACGTCGGTAAGGGAATCAGAACCCAAAGAACCCGTCTTGTAGGCGCGGCCGTAGGCATTGATGCCGTCGAACACCGCCTGGCCCACACTGCGGGCCTCAACCGCCCACGTAGAGGCTACTTGAACTTTTTGGTCCGCCCATTTCCACGAAGCATTGCTGGAAAAATCATCCGAAAAAGGCAACGACAACGTATCTGTAGACAGGGTCTTGGCCGCACGAACACCGGAGGCAGTGCCGCGCAAAACCGGTCGTTCAACCGTAGGAAGCCCCGCGGGCATCAGCAACTGCTCCACCGGCTGCGCCGACAATCCAGCAGTCAAGAACACCCAGCATCCCAACGCGCTGCGCACCAATTTTACCAAAAGACCCTTCTTCATTTTTTATCAAACCACAAATCAACAGACTCCCCGGCACGCACGGACGCACCCGCCGCGGGATCTTGGCGGTAAACACGTGCGCCGGTGGTGTCTTGATTGGGAAGATCCACCACGCCCGTCACTAGATTCATTTCTGCCAGGAACAACTCCAATTGATCCAGAGACAAACCCAACAAATCCGGCATGCTGAACTCCCCGGCACCCACACCGCCGCTCACCACCAAATCAACAACGCTGCCGTAGGGCAATTTGGTATCCGCCGCCAAAGTCTTTCCGCGGGATTGAACCGCCAGCACCACGTCCGTAGAAACGTCCGGCTGGCGCGTAACGGTACCCACTGAAAATCCTTTGGAGGTTAAGTCGTACGTGGCCCGAGCCAACGACTTGTCCAAGACCCCGGGCAACGGCACCAAGGCCGGTCGCGACCGATTCAACGTCAACTTGATGACCCTATCGCCTTTTACCGCGGTACCGGGCCGCGGGTACTGATCCAAAACCGCCCCAGGCGAAACTTTCTGGGAATACGATGTGGAGTCCATGACTTCGCCTTCTAGCCCAGCATCCTCCAGGGCTTCCAGCGCCTGGTCCAAAGGCAGGTACGAAACGTCGGGAACGGCGGTCAGCCTACCGTGACCGGTGGCCAGCTTCAGCATCCAATTCAAACCCGTCGCCACCAACACCGCTAAAACCAAGGCAACCACGCCGTTGGCCACAAAGGTTTTGCTCTTAAAAAAGCCGCTCCATCGCATGGACCAAAGATACCTATCTTTGACCTATGCAGCGCTACCGCATTGGCGTCCTCATGGGCGGAAGTTCCAGCGAGGTCCAGATCTCCTTACAAAGTGGCCAGGCCGTTTACGAACACCTGGACCGTTCCCTTTTTGAACCCTACCGAATCCACATTCTGCCCGACGGTTGGCACGTTTTGGACGACGAAGGGCGTTCGCACGAGGTGGACCGAAACGACTTTTCCTGCCGCATGGACGGCCAAAAAATTCAGTTCGACGCCTTGTTCAACGCCATCCACGGCAAGCCCGGTGAAGACGGTACCCTGCAAGGGTACTTGGAGCTTCTGGGCATTCCCTACACCGGGTGCGCTCCTTTGGAAATGGCCTTGACCTTTGACAAAGCGGCGTGCAACGTGCAGGCGGCGGCGCTGGGTGTACCCACCGCTCCTTCCGTCCACACCGACGCCACCGCAGACCCGGCCACCGTGCGCCAACAATGCGCAGACCGCGGGCTTCGCCTGCCCGTCTTCGTAAAACCCACCCGCAGCGGCTCTTCATTTGGTGTCACCAAAGTCAACCGCTGGGACGACCTGCCCGCCGCGCTGGCTGAGGCCGGCAAAGAAAGCCCTTTTGCCTTGGTAGAACAAGGTGTGCTTGGCACCGAAGTGGGCTGCGGCGTGGCGCGCCTCAACGGCAAAACCACCGTCCTGGAAATCACCGAAATCGTTTCCGAAAACGAATTTTTCGATTACGAAGCCAAGTACCAAGGTGCTTCCCAAGAGATCACGCCGGCGCGCTTGTCCAAAGCGACCGCCGAAGAAATTCATGCCCTGGCCCACCGCCTCTACACGGGCATGCACCTGCGCGGCGTCATTCGGTGCGACTTTATTGTGGACCAAAGCACCGGCCGCCCCACCCTCATTGAAATCAATTCGGTCCCCGGTTTGGGACCGGCCAGCATTGTTCCGCAACAAGTACTTGCCAGCGGACGCACCCTCACAGACTTTTTCACTTTGTTGTTGCACGAAACCCTTCGCGATGCCCAAAACCGCGCTTTTTCCCGGGTCCTTTGACCCCTTTACCCTGGGCCACGAAGACATCGTGCGCCGCGCCCTCCCCTTGTTCGACGAACTGTACATCGGCATCGGCGAAAACCAAGACAAACGCTACCAGTTCACCCTGGACGAACGCGTTCGCATGGTGGAATCGTTCTACGCCGACGAACCCCGCATTCACGTGGTTCCCTACCGCGGATTAACCGTTGACTTTGCGCGCCAATTGGGGGTGGACTTCCTGCTGCGCGGCATCCGGAATCCGTCGGACTTTGAATTTGAAAAAGCCATCGCCCAAGCCAACCGACAATTGGTTCCGGATTTGGACACCGTCTTTCTTCTAACCACGGCCCGGTACGCCTATATTTCGTCGTCCATTGTGCGGGACGTGCTGCGCCACCACGGAGACGCGTCGGTTTTCTTGCCCGACGGACTTCAACTGCCGTAAAGCGCCAATAATACCCGATTATCCAGCTCAATCGCGCTGGGATGCACCCGCTCGGAAAGCGGCCTCCTCCACTTCCCGCAGGGTGGTGTAGGTGGTGCCCGCTAAAAAGTGGCAATCTTCCTGGGGAATCCACTCCGCACGAGAAATTCCTTCGGACTTCTGCGGGGTCAACGCCGGCGTTCCGGCCACGCGCATCAAAAACCAGTGGGTAGTTTTGGTAGCGGTTGCGCCGTCCAGCGGATAGGAATGAACCGTTTCGCACAGGGCAGAGACCAACTCAACCCCGGTCAATCCGCATTCCTCTTCTACCTCACGCACAGCACATTCGGGGATGCTTTCCCCGGCTTCCAACTTGCCCTTTGGCAAATCCCACTGCCCCATTCGGTGGATCCACAAGACCTCGTTGGCCTCGTTTAGTACCCAACCGCCGGCGGCCGTCAAGACAATTACATTTGCGCTAGGTGCGTTGTCCATGAAGATGTATTTTTGCGGCCATGATTGCCAATCCAACTGTTGCTGCCCAAACGGCAGAATTCTTACTGCAAATTAAAGCTATTCAGCTTCGCCCGGAAAATCCATTTACGTGGGCCTCGGGTTGGAAGTCGCCCATTTACACGGACAACCGCACAGCACTGAGCTATCCGCCCGTTCGAAATTTTTTGCGCGAGCAGATGGTTGCAGCCATACGCACCCAATACCCCTCGGTTGAGGTCATTGCTGGGGTCGCCACGGGCGCCATTGCTTTAGCAGCTCTGGTGGCGCAAGACTTAAGCCTTCCCATGGTGTACGTGCGTCCTACCGCCAAAGAACACGGTCGCCAAAACCAGGTAGAAGGCCACCTGGAAGGCAACCGCCGCGTGGTGGTGGTGGAAGACCTTATTTCCACCGGAAAGAGCTCTCTGGCCGCCGTGGAAGCCCTTCGCCAGCAGTACGCTCAGGTTCTGGGCATGGTTGGCATTTTTACCTACGGTTTCCCACAAGCGGATGAGGCCTTTGCCGACGCGGAATGCCCCCTCATTACCTTGAGCGATTACAATGCCTTGTTGGCCCAAGCACAGAAATCCGGCACCATCCGCGATTCTGAGGCTGCCTTGTTGGCCGATTGGCGTACCGCTCCAGACACCTGGGGTCAATAATTTACAATCCGGTCGATTGACGGTCCTTCGTGGCCCGCGCCGTCGGTTGCAACGGATAGGTCCACACCCATTCCCCTTGGTGCAGCGCTTCCGGAACCCCGTCGCGCAAAACGCGCATGCGGCCGTCTTCGGCAGGCTCCACCAACAAAACCGTGTGTTTTTTCTCCGGACTGGTGCGCGCCGTTATTTCTTGCGGAGCACCCAGGCCCCATAAATTTTCGATATACTGCGGGGAAACAATTCCCCAAAGGTCTGCGGGCGTAACTACTAGGGCGTTTTGAAGTCCGCGAACCAAATGATCCACCAAAGCACGACACAAGCGGTCTGTGGGGGGAGGTGTTTCCCACTCGGACCACGAAGCCGCGTAGGGAACCTCCGTTGGAGGTGCAACTAAATTGATGCCCACGCCCACCACCAAACGCTGCAGCAGGGCGTGCTGCATGCGTCCTTCCACCAAGATTCCACCCAGCTTACGTCCGCCCAAAACCAAATCGTTAGGCCATTTGATGCCCCAGTGCGGTCCATTGAGTTCCGTTGCCTCCAGCGTCCAACGAGACCCGGGGAGTCCACATCCCTGCAAGGCTTCCACGGCAGACACCGCCAACTGCGCCTGCAACGCCGCCAAATGCTCCGCTGGGAAGCGCAACGGAGGACTCAGAATGCTCAGAAACACATTGCCCTTCCTGCCATTCTGCCAGCCGGATCCGCGCTGACCGCGCCCTTGGGTCTGACAATCGGCCGCAATGGCAGTCCAGTCCGACGGTTCATTCGCTTCCAAATACCGCCATGCTTCGGACTGAGTTGAGTCCAACTCGCTATAAGTCAAGTACTTGATTTCCAGGCCGGGATTCACCTTTCAAAGATACGGCACTCCGTTTGGCACTCCGTTTGCTACTTGAATAATCGGTAAATTTGCCTTTTACATTCCACATGCCCAAAAAAGCCGCGGTCAAGACCGCCTATCCCCCTCTGGTACACGCAATTCTCGACGGTTTATCCGATTTGAAAGCGGAAAATGCTACCGTCATTGATTTACGCGAACTGGAGAACGCCGTAGCTGCCTTCTTCATCATCGCGGATGCACAATCCAACACCCAGGTCAACGCAATGGGCCAGGCCGTTCGGAAGCAAGCCCGCGAACAATGCGCCGAGCGTCCTTGGCACGTGGAAGGCGAAGACAATTCCGAGTGGATCCTCTTGGACTACGTTTCAACGGTGGTGCACCTGTTTCAAACCCCCGCACGCGCTTTCTACGATTTGGAAGGTCTGTGGGGAGATGGCAAAGTGGAAGTCATTGATTTGGAAGCAATGGTAAAAGCGCAAGCCGATGCCGCAAAGGCATTGAAAAAAGCCGCAGCACCCAAGACCCCGGCCAAGGCCACTGCCGCAAAAAAAGAAGCCGTGGTGAAGAAATTACCCGCCGCGAGCGCGGCAGCAACCGCCACCAAGGCCAAAGCCGCGGCCAAGCCCAAAGCAGCCCCTAAGACTAAAACGCTGGACACCGCAAAATCGGCCACCAAAAAATAAATCTGCCGTCGCCCGCAAGGCGATCGTCAACCCCAAACCCATGGCGAAAAAATTGAAGCCCCGTTTTAACCTCAACTGGATCTACATCGCGGTGTTTGTAGGCTTGTTGGGCTTGCAGCTATTCAGCTCCATGACCCCCAGCACCTTGCCTACCACGTTCCAAGCCTTCAGCAAGATGGTCCTGCGCGGAGACGTAGAAAAGCTGAAAGTAGTCAACAAGGAGGAAATCTACGTGTACCTCCGCAAAGAGGCGCTCGAAAAAAACGAAGCGTACAAAAAGATTGCGAAAAAGAGCTACGGGGATCAATTGAACCCCGGCCCGCACTACCAATTTGAAATGCCCGTGGAATCTTTTGAGGCCCAATTGGAGCGCTTCTATGCGGCCAATGGTACGTGGTTGACCAAGAACGGAGAGCTGCAGGTGGAGTACAAAACCGAAAGCAACGTTTTGGGCGAAGTGCTTTCGTGGATTTTGCCTTTGGTCCTTTTTGGGGTCCTTTGGTTCTTTTTGCTCCGTCGCATGGGCGGCGGCGGCGGACCTGGCGGTCAAATTTTCAACATCGGCAAGAGCCGCGCCCAAGTCTTTGAAGGCGATGCGAAAGTTCACGTGACATTCAAGGACGTTGCGGGAATGGAAGGGGCTAAGGATGAGGTGTTGGAAGTTGTTGATTTCCTGAAAAATCCGAAAAAATATACGGACTTGGGCGGTAAAATCCCCAAAGGCGTCTTGTTGAGTGGCCCTCCCGGAACCGGAAAAACCCTTCTGGCCAAAGCCGTTGCTGGAGAGGCGCAGGTCCCCTTCTTTTCTTTGAGCGGATCGGACTTTGTGGAGATGTTTGTGGGCGTAGGCGCCAGCCGTGTTCGGGACTTGTTCAAACAAGCGAAAGAGAAATCCCCGTCGATTATTTTCATCGACGAAATTGATGCGATTGGCCGCGCACGCGGCAAGAATGCCTTTTCCGGAGGCAACGACGAACGCGAAAATACGTTGAATCAGCTCCTTACGGAGATGGACGGTTTTGGCACCAACGAGCATGTGATCGTGATGGGCGCCACCAACCGCGCAGACATCTTGGACCGTGCACTGATGCGTGCAGGACGTTTTGATCGATTGATTTACGTGGACCTCCCGGAGTTGAACGAGCGCAAGGACATTTTCCAAGTCCACTTGCGTCCGCTGAAACTTTCACCCAACTTGGACGTTGAGTTTTTAGCACGTCAAACCCCGGGATTTTCCGGTGCGGACATCGCCAACGTGTGCAACGAAGCGGCCCTGATTGCCGCGCGGAAAGAGAAGAAATTCATTGAAAAGCAGGATTTCTTGGATGCCGTAGACCGCATTGTAGGTGGATTGGAAAAGAAGTCCATGATCATTACTCCGGACGAAAAAAAGTCCATTGCGTACCACGAATCCGGCCACGCCACCGTAAGCTGGTTGTTGGAGCACGCTTCACCGTTGGTGAAGGTCACCATTGTGCCCCGCGGAAAGGCCTTAGGAGCCGCCTGGTACCTGCCGGAGGAGCGCCACCTCACCACCGCGGAGCAGTTGTTGGACGAAATGTGCGCCACCTTGGGCGGACGTGCCGCGGAAGAAGTTGTTTTTGGCAAGATTTCCACCGGCGCTTTGTCTGACTTGGAAAAAGTCACCAAGCAAGCACGGGCCATGGTTACTGTTTACGGATTGAATCCAGTCCTGGGCAACATTACCTACTACGATTCGTCGGGCCAAACCGAATACCAGTTTGACAAGCCGTACTCGGAAAAGACTGCGGAAATAATCGACGCGGAGATCCACACCCTGATTGAGTCCCAGTACGAACGGGCCAAGCTACTGCTGCGCGACAACTTGGATAAACTGCATGCCTTGGCGGCCGATCTGATGGCCAACGAAGTGATTTTCAAGGAAAACATGGAAGCCATATTTGGCCTGCGTCCTTGGAAGTCGAAGCAGGACATTTTGGACGAATTGGCCGTAGAGGCCGACGCGGCAAAAGCGGATGCTGCTCAGGCTGCTGCAACTGAAGGAACCGAAACCGCAGCACCAGTACCGAGCACTGATGCGCCCGAAGGTGTTATGCCCAATAAAGATTCGACCGATCTCGACAGCGATCGTGACCCGATTGGGTAAGTGAAAATTCTTCTGATTCACGCAGAGTTAATCATTTTTTCGGTACTTTGCGGTAGTTTATGCAAATAACGCGTTGGATGGCAGGTTTGTTGGGGAAAGTTATGGCCATTTTGAGCGGTCGTCCGGACTTAGAGCCTTCTGAGCCCGCAACTGCACTGCGTGGAAAATACGCCCCTAAAGAAAACGATCCTTTAGAAATCAAATTTGTTAAACGCTTTACGGACAGTGGCGGATTCTTTTTGTTTTCAGATTTCCATCAGGAAATCGTAAACAACCTGGTTAGCATCAATTTAGAGATCAAACCTCGTGCCTTCTGGAGCCCAGAGCCGGAAGTGCAAACACTGTTGCAAGAAGCTCAAGTTCCCTTAGCGCAATCTCCGTCGGACGCGGACGTGATGGTGACCACTGCTGAAGCATTGGTTGCGTACACGGGTGGCATCATGATTACTGACAACCAAACCGGTGGATTGAAGGCATCGCAATTTCCTCCTGTTCACGTGGCATTGGCGCGAACTTCGCAACTGGTAGACAGTTTGTCGGACGGCATGAGGCGAATCAACAACGCCACACGGGTTCAACGCCCGCAACAAATCATTACTTTAAAAGGCAAGTTGGACGAATCTGTTCGCCAAGCATCCGCAGATCCCAACAAACACCGCGAACTGTACTTGTTGCTTTTTGAAGACGGGACGCTCTAACCGTTGCGTTCGTTAATTCAAATTAGTTAATGGCCTGGAACGAGACCCAAAAACGCACGCTTTCGGGTGCCGTTTACGCATTAGTTGTTTTGGCCGTGGTAACGCGCGGAGCCCAGCCTTTTTTGGTTTTTTCAGCCGTCGCCTCTTTTTATACGGCCCGCGAAATCGGTCGGATGAGCAATCTCCCTTGGGTGGCCCGATTGACGTTAATGGCCTATGCCGTTGGCGGGTTTTACCTGGGTTTGTACTGGGCACTTGACGGTCAGCTCAGCATGAATGACGGATCCGAAGGCTACCGGTGGGAACGCATTGGCGTGCCCTTCTTCCTGATTTGGGCCAGCGACAGTTTTGCCTATGTGGGCGGCAGATGGCTGGGAAAAACTCCACTGGCACCGCTTATTTCTCCGAAGAAAACGTGGGAAGGTGCGGCCTTTGGAGCTGCCGGCACCGCCTTGACCGCCCTGGTTTTTGGCCATTATTGGCCTCAATGGAGCGGATCTTGGCCTTCTTGGGTCTTGGGGCTTGCGGTGGCCGTGGCCGCTCCCGTGGGCGACTTGCTGGAGTCCTACGCCAAACGCAAAGCGGGCATCAAGGATTCCGGCGTCTTTCTCCCCGGACACGGAGGTTGGTTTGATCGATTGGACAGTTATCTGTTGGTCGGTTGGGTACTGGGTTGCCTTGGGTGGTGGCAGCAGTAATTAGAGCAGCGGCAAACGTACCTTTGTGGGTGTAAAACCTGCCTGAATGAACAACTCCTACGCCTCTACCCTCACCTTGCGCATGCACCGCGAAGGCAAAACCATCCTTTTGGTAGCTACCGCGCTCTTGTTGGGCGCCTTATTTGGATTGGACTACTTGGAATGGCCCCGCGCGGTGAGCTTGGGCTTGCAGCTGGTCTTTTTGGGTCTGTACCTGGCAGTGGTTCAGTTCTTCCGCAACCCCGTGCGCACCACCGTGGCCCAGGCGAACGAAATCATTGCCCCGTGCGACGGTGAGGTGGTGGTGATTCAAGAAGCGATCGAAGACGAATATTTTAAGGAAAAACGCATTCAGGTTTCCATCTTCATGTCCCCCCTGAACGTACACGTCAATCGGTACCCCAACGAGGGAACCGTGCGCTACGCCAAGTACCACCCGGGCAAATTCCTCGTGGCGTGGCACCCCAAATCCAGCACGTTGAACGAACGAACTACGGTGGTGGTGGACGGCCCCAAAACAGGACCTGTTTTGTACCGACAAATCGCCGGTGCAGTGGCGCGTCGGATCAAAATGTACGCCAAAGAGGGCCAAAACGTGCGTGCGGGCCAAGAATGCGGATTCATTCAGTTTGGATCCCGAATGGACTTGTTTTTGCCGTTGAACGCGGAAATTTGCGTCAAAATTGGCGACCGTCCCGCCGGCGGGGTGGATTGCATCGCGCGCATTCCGGCTTAAAAAGAGCGCCGTTCAGCTTCGGGCAGGCACAACGCGACTGCGGGCAGGCTTAGTGGGGTTGTGCCGCGGCATAGCCGCGTTCGCGGGCCCAAGTGTAGGCCTGTTCCACGGCCTGGTCAAAGGTTAAATCGGAGTTGTCCAGGACCAAGGCGTCGTGGGCTTGCAGCAAGGGCGAGTCCAAGCGGGCTTGGTCTTCGGCGTCGCGCTGGGCCAAATTGGCCGCAATGTCTTCTACGGTGAGGCCGTAGGTGCTGCCTTTGGCCTCCATTTCCGCAAAACGACGGGCCGCGCGCACGTCCGGCCGGGCCGTCATGAAAATTTTGAGTTTGGCCTCCGGGAAGACCACCGTTCCGATGTCCCTCCCGTCCATCACTACGCCCGGCGAATCCGTTCCCAACTTTTGCTGCTGCGCCACCAGGGCCCGGCGCACTTCCGGAACCGCACTCACCTTGCTCACGATTTGGCTGATTTCCATCGTCCGAATTTCCGCCTCCACGTCCTCTCCGTTCAACAAGGTGTGCTGCTGGCCGGACGCCTCCCAACGCCAGCGGATGTCCAAGGTTCCGGCACCCGCGCGGAGCGCTTCGGCCGCGGCGGGGCTGACGGAAGAGCCGTCGGGGCCTACCCAGCCGTTGCGCAGGGCGTGCAAAGCCACCGCGCGGTACATGGCGCCGGTGTCCACGTACAAATAGCCCAATCGTTGGGCCAAAATTTTGGCGACGCTGCTCTTTCCGGTGGAGGAAAATCCGTCGATGGCGATGGCGTTCATGCTTAAAAGGTGCGGACCAGGCCGAATTGATGCAAGCGCCCCGCCACGTGCAGCGAGGTGTTGGCGTAGTTGTACTGCATGCGACCGGCCCGAAGACCTACCCCCAGCGCAAAACCGGCGTTGGAGGAACGCGTGGGCAGGCGCATCTCGATTTGGCGCCGGAAGTCGTAGGAAAGTTGGATGCGCAGGCGGCTGCCGGGGGTGAATTCCGCGCCCAACAAAACGTGCCGCAGGGCCAGATTGGCTAAGCTGGGCGGGTTGTAGGTGCGCACGCCGGTCAGCGGATCGCGGTCGTAGGCGTTGGGGTCGTCGTAGCTGAGGTTGGGCGTTTCCAGGTGGGTCAGGGCCAAGGACCAACGCATGGGCATGTACTTCAAGCGGTTGGAGAGGCCCAACTGCACGTCCACCGGGGTTGCGGGCAATTCCACACCGAAGGATTCTATGGTTTTGCCCAGGTTTTTCACCACCAAACCGGCAGCCCAGCGGCCGTCGGCCCAGGTGCGCACCGCGCCCCAATCCGTGAATACGGCGGTGGAGGTGTATTGGCTGTAGGCGAGCATCGAGTAATGCAGGGTAGCTCCCACGGACCAGTGCCGGTTTACGCGGTAGGCAACCCCCACGCGGGGGTCCGTTTCCTGCGCCCGAAACGAGCCCAATACTTCACCGGAAGGGTCTGTGAGGGCCAGGGAAGCCGTGGCCAACTGCCGCACGCCCACCCCCAGCACCCAACGGTTGCGGAGGCGGAAACCCGCGGTGAGCTCCGCCTGCTGGAGGCCGTCGGGCCAACGCGCCCCGCTCAAAACCACTTGAGAACGCGCAGCGGAATCGGCACCGGAAAAGGCGGTTGCCAGCAATGCAGGATTCAGTACGGAGAAGCCAACGTCTCCTTGCGGATGCGCCACGGCAGCACCGGAAAGTGCCGCCACGCGGGCATGGGCCGGCACAGTCACTTGGGACCAGGACGTTGCGGGCAGGATCAGCACCCCCCACAGGAGGAGGTTTTTCCCGACGCAACCCCAAAACAACGAGGGGTTTTTCACGCGCTAAAGGTACGTTTTACGCCTCGGACAGCACTTTGGGCGCCTTCACTTTTTCCGCGAGCACCGCAAAGTCCAACACCTCAGCCATGGTACGCACATAACGCACTTCCATGCCCTTCAAGTATGCTGCCGGGATGTCGTTGACGTCCTTTTCGTTGTCCGCGCACAGCAAAACGGTTTTGATGCCGGATCGCTTGGCGGCCAGCAACTTCTCGCGGATGCCGCCCACGGGCAACACGGTGCCGCGCAACGTAATTTCCCCGCTGAGCGCCAGCTTGGAACGCACCTTGCGCTGCGTAAAGAGGCTCATCAGCGCCGTCAGCATGGCAATACCGGCCGACGGTCCATCCTTGGGGGTGGCGCCTTCCGGCACGTGCACGTGGACGTCGTTCTTGGTGAACCAAACCGGATTCAGCCCCAGGGCCTCCGCGTTGGAACGCAAGTAGGTCAGGGCAATGGTGGCAGACTCCTTCATCACGTTGCCCAAGTTTCCGGTCAGGTTCAACTTGCCCGTTCCGGGAGAGACGGTGCTTTCCAGGAAGAGGATGTCTCCGCCCACGGGCGTCCAGGCCAAGCCGGTGGCCACGCCGGCCACGTCGTTGTTGATGGCGCGGTCCCGGTCAAACCGAGGCGTGCCCAAGTACTCTTTGATCTGCTCCACGCTGGGGTTGTCTGGAAATTCTTCTTCCAAGGCCTTGGCTTTGGCAGCTTTGCGGGCCAAACCGGCGAGCTGCTTGTCCAAACCGCGGACGCCGGATTCGCGCGTGTACTGGTCCACCACCGCACCCATTTCCGTTTTGCCCAGCACCACGGACTTAGGGGGCAATCCGTGCTCTTCCAACTGCTTGGGAAGCAAGTGCTTGCGGCCAATTTCTACTTTTTCCTCCAACGTGTATCCGTTGACCTCAATGATCTCCATGCGGTCCCGAAGGGCGGGCTGAATGGAGCTCAAACTGTTGGCGGTGGCGATGAACAAGACCTTGGACAAATCGTAGCCGATCTCCAGGAAATTGTCGTGGAAACTGTTGTTCTGGGCGGGGTCCAGCACCTCCAACAAGGCCGACGACGGATCTCCTTGAACGCCGTAGGAAAGCTTGTCTATTTCGTCCAACACGAAGACCGGATTGGAGGCTCCTGCCTTTTTCAAGCTGGCCAAAATTCGGCCGGGCATGGCGCCAATGTAGGTTTTGCGGTGGCCGCGGATTTCGGATTCGTCCCGCATGCCGCCCAAACTCATGCGCACGTAGGGACGGCCCAGGGCCTCCGCTACGCTTTTGCCCAGCGAGGTTTTGCCCACGCCGGGAGGGCCGTACAAACAGATGATGGGGCTGCGGAGGTCGCCCTTGAGCTTGAGGACCGCCAGGTGCTCCAAAATGCGCTCCTTCACCTTTTCCAAGCCAAAGTGGTCCCGGTCCAGAATGCGGGCCGCGCGCTTGAGGTCAATGTTTTTCTTGGCGGTTTTGTTCCACGGAAGGTCCAGCATCAGCTCCAAATAGGAGCGCTGGATGCTGAAATCCGGAACCTGGGGGTTCATGCGCTGCAAGCGCAACAATTCCTTGTCAAAATGCGCAGCCACGTCCACGGGCCAGTCCATCTTCACGCCCCGCTGCCGCAGGTTTTCAATCTCTGCCTCTTGGCTGACGCCGCCCAACTCCTCCTGGATGGTCTTCATCTGCTGGTGCAGGAAGTACTCGCGCTGCTGCTGGTCAAAATCCTGACGCACCTTGTTGGCGATCTCGTTCTTGACCTCCAGCATTTGCTGTTCCGACGTCAGGTGCTTGAACACCCCGTGGGCACGCGCCTTCAAATCCGCCTCTTGCAGCAATTCTTGCTTGTCTTTTACTTCGATGCCCGCCATGTTGCTGGCGATGAAGTGCAGCAGGAAGGTGTCTGACTCGATGTTCTTGACCGCAATTTGCGCTTCCGACGGGATGTTGGGGCTTTCTTGGATGATTTGCAGGGCCAATTCCTTGATGGAGGACATCAGGGCCTTGAATTCCTTGTCTTTTTGGGTGTAGCGGACGTCGTCCAGCAGCTCAATTTTGGCTTTCAGGTACGGCTTGACGCCCACGGTCTCCACAATGCGGAAGCGGCGCTTGCCCTGCAGGATGGCCGTGATGTTGCCGTCGGGCATGCGGAACATGCGCACCATTTGCACCAAGGTTCCCACTTCGTAGAGGTCGTCGGCCTCCGGATCCTGGGTGTCCGGGTTGCGTTGGGCCATGACGCCAAAGATTTTCTTGCCTTTTTGGGCGTCCTGGATGAGCTTGATGCTCTTGTCCCGTCCGGCCGTGACTGGCGAAACCACACCGGGAAACAGCACCGTGTTGCGCAGGGGCAAAATGCCCACTACCTCCGGGACGTCAGCCTCCGGCAGGTTGTTGTCTTCTTCGTTGGTAACGAGGGGAATAAAATCCGTATCGTCCGACATCAGTCGGGAAAAGTTCAGTGCATCCATGGAAACAAACGTTAGGCAAGGGTCGTGCCACGGCGGAAATCAGCCGTTTTGGCATGCACCTCAGACAGAATGGCGCGGTGCGCCGGGGTCAGGGCTAGGGAGCGGCGCTGCATCACGCGCTCGGCCGTTGCCAATGCCTTGTCCAGCGTGTATTCGGACAGTCCTTGGGGACCGCCCCAGCTGAAGTCCGGTATAAAGTTGCGCGGAAAACCGGCGCCAAATACGTTGCAGCTCACGCCCACCACGGTTCCGGTGTTGAACATGGTGTTGATGCCGCACTTGCTGTGGTCGCCCATGACCAGGCCGCAGAATTGCAACCCCGTGCGTTCAAAACTGCCGCGCGGGTAGCTCCAGAGTTTGACCTCTTCGTAGTTGTTCTTGAGGTTGGAATTGTTGGAGTCTGCGCCAATGTTGCACCACTCGCCCAAAACGGCGTTGCCCAAAAAGCCGTCGTGCCCTTTGTTGGAGCGGCCCCACAGCACGCTGTTGTTGACCTCACCGCCCACGCGGCAGTCCGGGCCCACGGTGGTGGGCCCGTAGATTTTGGCGCCCATTTTCAGGACGGCGTGGTCGCCCAAGGCCAAGCCGCCGCGCACCATACACCCTTCTTGGATTTCCGAATCCGCCCCCAAGTAGATGGGGCCGGTGGTGGTGTTGAGCACGCTGGCCAGCGCCTGCGCGCCGGGCTCCGCAAAGAATCGATCGCCCAGTACGGTGGTGCTGGGGTGCACGGGCGCGGAGGTTCGTCCGGCGGTCCACACCGCAAAATCGCGTTCCAATTCCGCACCGTTGTGCTGGAAGAGGTGCCAGAGGCGGGTGATGCGGACGGCGGAGGCGTCGGAGACGACGACGCGGTCCGCGGTGGGCTCTGGGAGCAGTCGCGGATCGGAGGCCGCACGGTCTGCGAAGACGGCAACGACGGTCTCGTTCCAAACCAGGGTTTGGCCGAGCCGAAGATCGGCGGCGGCGGCCGCCAAGGCTTCCGTGGGGCAAACACCGGCCTCCCAATACACGGCCGGCCCGTCCCAGGAGGGATACGCCGGGAGGGCGTGAAACAGGGACTCCGTACCGAAGTACACGTCGGCACCCAAACGCTTGCGCCACTTTTCCGCCAGCGTTCCAATGCCCAAGCGCAAATCGCCCACCGGGCGCGTGGCCACCAACGGCAACAAAGAGGCGCGCTCCGCGCCATCCACCAATACTATTTTCAGTGCACTCATGAAGCGACAAGTTACGGAAAGACCTGAAAAATCAGAGCATAAAAAAACCGCCCCAAGGGGCGGTTTTGAACCCAAATGGGGTGTATTACTTGCTGAACTTCGCGTAGCGGTTGCGGAACTTGTCCACGCGGCCGGCGGTGTCGATCAACTTCACCTTGCCCGTGTAGAACGGGTGGGAGAACATGGAAATTTCCATCTTGATCAAGGGGTACTCCACGCCGTCCACCTCAATGGTTTCTTTGGTGTTGGCGCAGGATTTGTTGAGGACAATATCGCCCGTGCCCATATCTTTGAAGGCGCACATGCGGTAGCTCTCGGGGTGAATTCCTTTTTTCATCGCGTTTTTTATTAAAATTGAGTCGAGTTTTTGCCCGACTCCCAATTTGCGGATGGCAAAGATACAAAAAATAGTTCTACGCGCGGCGGTTCTCGCAACCCTGCTTTGGACGGCAGCCTGCAGCCCCGAAATGAACTTCGTGGAGCGCGACGCCGTGCTTCGTTTTTCTCAAGACACCGTTTTTTTGGACACCGTCTTCGCGCAGGTGGGGTCCAGCACGCGCAGCGTTCGCGTCGTCAATCCGACGTCGGACAACCTGCGGATCAAACGCATTGAACTTGCCGGGGGCGCCAGCAGCCCCTTCCGCATCAACGTCAACGGCAACGCCGGACCCAGTGTGGAAGACGTGGAATTGGCCGCCGGGGATTCCCTGTGGATTTTTGTGGAGGTGACGGCACCGCCGCAGGGCGCACAATTCCTCTACACGGATTCCATTGTGGTGCAAACCGGCAACGTGCGCCAAGACATTGACCTGGTCACCTTGGCCCTGGACGCGCACTTCCACTACCCCACCAACGAATTGGTCATCCCGCAACCGGAACCCAACCAACCCCTGCGCATCCCCTACAAAATCCTCCCCCCCAACACCGTTTGGACCAACGACAAGCCGCACGTGGTCTACGGTTACCTGGTGGTGGACAGCGCCCAAACGTTTCGCATTGAGCCCGGAACGCAAATCCACTTCCACGCCAATTCCGGCCTGTGGGTGTACCGCGGCGGCACCTTGGAGGTGGATCCCCTTTCCCTGGGCAGCCTGCAAAATCCGGTGGTCTTTCAGGGAGACCGACTGGAACCTTTTTACGACGACATCCCCGGTCAATGGGGCGGCGCCCTGGGCGGCATTTTTGTGCAATCGGGCGCCACGGCCAAATTCCAAAACGCCGTGGTGAAGAACGGAACCGTGGGGATCCGGGTGGATTCCACGGCGTCCAGCACGCCCAACCTCACCCTCCACAATACCGTGGTGGAGCACCACAGCCGCGCGGGCATCTACAGCGGCTTTGGCAACGTACGCGCCACCAACACGGTGGTAGCGGACGCCGGCCTCTACGGAGTGTACGCACTGGGCGGACGCGTGGTGATGGACCACTGCACCGTGGCCAACTACTTTGGGAGCGGCCGCTCCACCCCCACCCTGGGCCTGTTCAACTACTACGAAGACGCCAACCAAATCAAGCGTTTACGCCCCCTGCTCCAAGCGGATTTCGCCAACTGCATCGTAACGGGCAACAACGTGCAGGAGGTGGGCATTGGCAAGGTGGACGGAGCCGCCTTCAACTACAAATTTGACAAATGCTTGTTGACGATCCGCACCCAACCGGATCCGCCGGTGTACAGCCTCAGCGATTTAACCCATTTCGACGGCTGCCTGATCAACCTATCCGCGCGCCTCAAAAGCCCCCTGCAATCCAACTACCTTCCGGATTCGCTTTCCCCCGCGCTCAACGTGGGCCGACTTCCCGCCGCCCAACGGGTACCCATCAGCCTCAACGGTTTGAGCCGACTGCCCTACCCCGACCTGGGCGCATTGGAACGTCCGGAGTAAAACCGCGCCTCCTACAACAACACCTTCGGGCATTGGATGAACAACCCGTCTATCCAAAGCGATGCATTCCGCCTTGGATTTTGGGAAGGACCTCGAAATCTAGAACTTGCCTTTTGTTTGGTTCAGATTGTCTGGAGAAGTAATTGAAATTAAAACGAACATGGCACTTCGGATACATATTTTCTATGTATCCAATGCTCTTCTCTCGAAGGATAGCGCATCGTATTCCTTTCTCTTATTACTAAGACTTTAATGAGCGTGCTATCGAGAGAATAATCAAGGATTTTCACTTTTTGACCATTTACAAGGGAACCTCCAGATTTCCAATTAACAAAACGAGTACTACCGTTAATGTAATCCCTGTACTGCTGTAATTCTTTACTGTTTGAAATCTTTCCCAGTGTCGGGGTTCTTGATTCCTTTCCCAAACTAATGTATGCCTCCTTCGCCGATTCAATAATGTTCTCTTTCCTCCAAATCATTATTGATGAAACAGCACCGCCAATAGCGGACACTAAAACAACAACAATCCAAAATCGTTTGCGCAAAATCGGTTTAAAATTCAAACGCATCTCACCCTTCCACTTTTTAAAACAAATGAGCACTATAAACTTTATGCCCGACATGCTAATTTAAGGAAGTGCCGCGTCGTTTCCCTACAAACCCCGTAGAAACGCCAGAACGTCCACGCCGTCGGCGTAGTCGGTCAGGCCCGGAGCTTGCGTTTGGCCAAAGGCCACGGCCGGGAACGAAGTCCATTCTTGAGGTTGGTCCACCACCAAGCACTGCAGCTGGTCGCGTCGGTCGTCCAACCACGAACGCAAGGACGCTTCGTCCGCATAGCGGTGCCAGTGGAGCACGGCCACGGGAGAGGCCAAGTCCTCGGACTCCCGGAACAGCACAAAGCCGTTTTCCAAAAACGGGTCTTGGTTCAGCATGAATAAGGCGCGGTGGTAGTCGTAGTTGTTGCCGTACTTGTGGTGGTTCACGGCGTCGGAAAAAGGCATCCACTCCGCAAATACGCGCTGAATGTCAAAGTCTTGAGGAACGCACAGGTGGCTGACGCTGCGGCACCCCAGGCCGTAGTAATCAAAAACGTCGTGCCCCAGGGCCGCAAGGTGTTCGGGGGTGGTGCCGGCGTGGAGGACGGCCGCACTGTGGCGCGTGCCGCGAAAAACATGCGGCAGGTGCCCAAAGTAGGCGTCAAAATAGCGGCGGCTGTTGCTGCTTCCGGTGGCCAAAACGGCGTCCATGGCGTTGAGGCGTTCCACCCGAAACAGGGGGGCGTCGGGATCAACCTCGCGGAGCACTTCCACCGCGTGGGGCAGCAGGACGGCGTCGTCTGAGCTGGGTTTGAGGTAGAGTGAATGACCGGAAGCGTAGACGCTGAGGACGTCGTGGAGGGCCACCAGGGGCAGGTTTCCGGCGCCGATGAGGCCCACTTTGCGGGGGGGGAAGGGCGCGTCTGGGAGGCCTGCCGACCAGTCGCGCACGGCGGAGGGAAGGAGGGCGGCCGCCCAGGCGGCGGCGGCCCGACGCACTTCGGATTCCGAAAACCAACCGTTTTTTGCCTTTGCCACAACCGCTTGGTCCGCCCAATCCGAGCGCCAATCGCGGAGGGTGTTTCCCAAGTGAATAAGCGCCTCTTGGCGTTGTTGGAGCGTTGCCATCCTTTGTACCTTTGTGCAAAAGTACGCGGAACCATGGCGATTAAAATCACCGACGAATGCATCAACTGCGGCGCTTGCGAGGCCGAATGCCCCAACAACGCCATCTACGAAGGCGGCATGGAATGGCGCTTTGCGGACGGCACGTCGCTGCGCGGATCCGTGGTGGCTCCCAGCGGTGCGCAAGCGGATGCGGACGCCCCTCAGGTTCCCGTAAGCTTTGACGTGTACTACATCGTGACGGACAAATGCACCGAATGCGTTGGGTTCCACGAAACGCCCCAATGCGCTGAAGTGTGCCCCGTGGATTGCTGCGTCCCGGACGAAGATCACGTGGAAAGCAAGGAAAGCCTGGAGAGCAAAAAAGCCTTTTTGCACCAAGACTGATGCACGCCCAACCCGCCGCCGGATTCTTGCGCAACATTTTGCTGGGATTATCGGTGCTGGGCCTGGCCGTTTTTGGCGCCAGCGCCACCCCGCTTCCCACCCAAAACGCCCTCAACACGCAAAACCCGCAGGACTCGTTGCTGCAGGTGTTGTCCCACACCGGCCCTCGCCTCCTGCGCGCGGAGTGGGAAGTGCAGCGCTTGGCCGCGGCAGACACGTTTCACCAAGCCCTGCGTGCCTACACCGAGTCCAACGGCAACTGGGATCGATTGCGCGAGGCCGTTCCCAACCTGAGCATACTGCCGTCGGACGATAAAAAAGTAGCGCTGCTGACGTATGTGGTTCCCCGCACGGAAGGAACGTACGACCACTTTGGCGTGCTACGGGCGCTAACCGAGCGCGGCACGTGGAAAACCCATTGGCTCGCCGACGGTTGGGCCAAACTGGGTACTGTGGAATACGCGCGGGCAACGGCCACCACCTGGCCGGGAACCTTGGCCTACCGCTTGGTTACGGTGCGCCAGCGCAGCAAAACGCACTACTTGGTGCTGGGCTTCCGGCCGTTGGACGGACGCGTGCACCAAAAAGTAATCGACGTCCTCACGGTGGACCGGAATGGCGATCCGCGCTTTGGCGGTGCCTTTTTTGACGTCAAGAAATTCAACAGCCAAACGTTTCGCAAGCGGCCGTACCGACTGGTTCTGCGCTACAGCGCCAGCGTCACGGCGTCGGTGCGTTGGGACGCCCCCAACAAACGCGTGGTGGTGGAACACTGCGCGCCGCGCGGCGGCGAAGCCGCCGACGGCGCGCCGGACTTCGGTTCCTTCGGCCCGGACCTCACCTACGACGTTTTGGTGTTCAAAAACGGAAAATGGACCGTGCAAGAAAACGTCGACCTGCGAAGCCCCGTTCGCCCCACCCGGAGCATCCGCGAGCCCCAAGACGGACTGCGTCCTGCCCCCACCGAATAGATCCCGCCCTCCCGTCCAAATTCCTACCTTTGCACCAACCCTTTTTGCCATGAAACACAACTTTTCCGCCGGCCCCTGCATCCTTCCGCAAGAAGTCCTCACCGGTGCGGCCGACGCCGTTCGCGAATTTGCCGGCATGGGCCTTTCGTTGATTGAAATCAGCCACCGAGACAAAAACTTCGTGTCCGTAATGGACGAAGCCATGGCGTTGAGCTTGGAACTGATGGGCTTGGGAGACGACTACGCCGCCCTCTTTCTGCAAGGCGGAGCCAGCCTGCAGTTTGCCATGGTTCCCTTCAACCTCATGAAGACCGACGGCGGTCACGCGGCCTACCTGGAGACCGGCACCTGGGCCACCAATGCCCGCAAAGAAGCGCAAGGTTTTGGCAAAGTCACCGTGGTGGGCAATTCACAAGACCGCAACTTCAGCTACATCCCCAAGGGGTACGCCATTCCGGACGACGCGCAGTACTTCCACACCACCAGCAACAACACGATCTACGGCACGCAAATGCAGGAAATTCCGCATTTTGCCCACGGTTGGAACGTGTGCGACATGTCGTCGGACATCTTCAGCCGTCCGCGTCCCTTCGATCAATTTGACCTCATTTACGCCGGAGCGCAAAAGAACATGGGTCCCGCCGGCGCCACCCTTGTGGTGGTGAAAAAAGACATCCTGGGCCAGTCCGGACGTTGGATTCCCACGATGCTGGACTACGCCACCCACATCAAGGGCGAGTCCATGTTCAACACGCCCCCCGTATTTTCCGTGTACACCTCCCTCCTCACCCTGCGTTGGCTCAAGGCCAACGGCGGCGTGGCCTGGGCGCACCAACGCAATTCCGAAAAAGCAGCCCTGTTGTACGGAGAAATAGACCGCAATCCTTTGTTCCACGGAACGGCCGCGGTGGAAGACCGCTCCCACATGAACGCTTGCTTTTTGCTGCACGACGAAGCCGCGCACCAGGCGCGCTTTGACGCTTTGTGGAAGGAAGCCGGCGTGGTGGGCATCAACGGCCACCGCTCCGTGGGCGGGTACCGCGCCTCCATGTACAACGCTTTACCGCTGGAAAGCGTGCAGGTGTTGGTGGACTGCATGCGCGAACTTGAGCGCACCGCCTGATTTCCCGCACCGCCGATTTTCCCTCGTTTGATTCCCGACTAACCGCTTCGCATTCCGCATGAAAATCCACGCCAACGACGGCATGTCCCCCGCGGGCATCGCCCGCTTGCAATCCGCAGGTCACACCGTAGACACCACCAAAGTTGCTCAAGAACAACTGATTGACTACTTAAACAGCAACGCCATCGACGCCTTGGTGGTGCGTTCTGCCACGCAGGTTCGGCAGGCTTTGATTGATGCGTGCCCCGGTTTGAAGGCCGTGGGCCGCGGCGGCGTGGGCATGGACAACATCGACGTGGACTACGCCCGGAGCAAGGGCGTGGCGGTGTTCAATACCCCCGCGGCCAGCTCGCAATCCGTTGCGGAGTTGGTGTTTGCACATCTGTTTGGACTGGTGCGGTTCTTGCACGACTCCAACCGCCAGGTTCCCTTGGAAGGCGATCAACGCTTCGACGCCCTCAAAAAGGCCTACGCCTCCGGAATTGAATTGCGCGGCAAAACCTTGGGGATCATTGGCTTTGGTCGCATCGGACGCGCCGTGGCGCAAATGGCGTTTGGACTGGGCATGCGCGTATCTGCCTTTGACCCCTACGCCACCGACGGTTCTGTGTCGGTTTCCTTTGCGGACGGCCAGAGCCTGAACTTTCAAGCGGACCTGATGTCTTTGGCGGAGGTGCTGAGCACCAGCGATTTTGTGACGCTCCACGTGGGAGGCAAAAACCAAGTTTTAGGTGCCGCGGAATTGGCGCAAATGAAGCCCGGTGCCGTCCTGATCAACGCCGCACGCGGCGGAGTGGTGGACGAAGTAGCCCTGCTGCACGCGCTGGACCACGGTCCCTTGGCCGCTGCCGGTTTGGACGTTTTTGTGGACGAACCCACGCCGGCCGTTCAGGTGCTGATGCACCCCAAGGTGAGCCTTACCCCACACATTGGCGCCGCAACCCTGGAAGCCCAAGACCGCATTGGCGAGGAATTGGCGGACCAAATCATCGCTCTCGCGAACGCATAACGTGGCTCAGCTGCTTCCGTTTGCTGCGGTTCGCCCGCCGCGCTCCAAGGCCGGATTGGTCTCCACGCGTTCCTACGTGTCCTACGCATCGGAAGATTTGCGGGGTAAACAAACCACGAACCCGTTCTCCTTTTTGCACGTTATTCACCCGTTGCATGCGGACGGTCTTCGCGGCCAAGCGCACCAGGAGGCTGTTCGCTCCGCGTACGAATCCTTTTTGGAGCGCGGCTACCTAACCCGCGAACGCGACGAAGCCTTTTGGATTTACCGCCAAGAATCGCCCGACGGCCACCGCACCACGGGAATACTGGGCTTGGTTCCCACCGCAGATTTGCAAAACGGAACCGTGAAGGCGCACGAAAAAACGCTTTCCAAACGGGAGGACCTATTTGCGCGCTATTTGAGCACCGTCGGATTTCATGCGGAGCCCGTCTTGCTGGCCCACCAACCCGTCCCAACGCTAAACGAGTGGTTGGAACGACGGTGTTTGGAGCGTCCGGAGGCGGAATTTGCCACCGCAGACGGGGCGGAACACGCGTTGTGGCTGGTCAACGCCCCAAACGAGCAGGCGGAAATCAACGCCCTCCTCGCCCCCATTGACGCCTTGTACATTGCGGACGGCCACCACCGCTGCGCATCCTCCGCCCGTTTGGGCAACGAATCCGCCGGCGTTTTGGCCTTTGTACTGGCCAACGACCAGTTGGTGATTCGCCCCTTCCATCGGGTGGTGCACGCCGGCGCTCCCAATCCGGAGGCCTGGGAAGCCCTGCACCGGGTGGCGGAGGTTGCCCCGTGCCCCGAACTTCCGCAAGAACTGCCCACCGGTGTCCTCTGTATTTCCCACAACAACCAGCACTGGAAAATCACCCCGCACCTACAACCCGCTTTGGACGTAGACTGGTGTTCCGAAGCATTGCTGGGACCCCTGTGGGGCATTGCGGATTTGCGCACGGACAAACGTTTGTCCTTTGTGCCGGGTACCGCAGCATTGCCGGACTTCGCCCGCAACCAAGATCCTGCAGACTGGTGGATTGGATTGGCGCCCACGCCGTGGTCTGCCGTGGAACACGTGGCGGACCGCGGAGCGAGCATGCCGCCCAAAAGCACGTACATCGAACCCAAACTCCGCAGCGGAGTTACTCTATATGCTTGGAAATGAGTTCTGTATCAGATAACCTAAAGCAGCTGCGCGACCAACTCCCTCCGGAGGTCTTGTTGGTGGCCGTGTCCAAGACCAAGCCTTTGGAGGACCTCCAAGCCGCGTACGACGCCGGCCAGCGGGATTTCGGCGAAAATCGGGTGCAGGAAATGGCGGAAAAACACGCCGCCCTGCCCCAAGACATTCGTTGGCACATGATTGGCCACGTGCAAACCAACAAAATCAAGGATTTTGTTTCGTGGGTGCACTTGGTGCACGGGGTGGACCGGTTGAAGGTATTGGAGGTGCTTCAAACCGAAGCCGCTAAAGCCGGCCGCACCGTGGACGCCTTGCTGCAAGTGCACATTGCGCAGGAAGAGACCAAATTCGGATTTTCCTCAGAGGAGCTGATTCCCCTAATGACCCGCGCGGCCCTGAGCGCCTACCCCAACGTGCGCATACGGGGCTTGATGGGCATGGCCAGCTTCACCCCGGACCAACAGCAAGTGGCCCGTGAATTTGCCGAGCTTCGTGCCTTGTTCCTCGCCGGAAAAGAGCAACTGGGCTGGGATTACTTGGATACTTTAAGCATGGGCATGAGCGGAGATTGGCCTATTGCTGTTGCAAACGGCAGCACCCTCATCCGCGTGGGAAGCGCCTTATTTGGAAGCCGATGAGTACGTTGTACGCTGTTATTGATGTAGAGACCACCGGCGGAAAAGCAGGCGAGGAAGGCGTCACGGAAATTGCTGTTTTCCTCTTCGACGGACACGAAATCGTGGACCAGTTCATCACGTTGGTCAACCCCGAGCGTCCCATCCAACCCTTTGTGCAGCAGCTCACCGGCATCACCCCCAAGATGGTGGCCCGCGCTCCCAAGTTCCCGGAGATTGCCAAGCGTTTGGTGCAAATGACCGAAGGAGCCGTTTTTGTGGCCCACAACGCCCCGTTTGACTACCGCATGATTCAGGATGAATTTGCGCGTCTGGGCTACGACTATGAGCGCAAAACCCTGGACACCATTCCTTTGGCCAAACGCTTGATACCCGGCCTGAAATCCTACGGTTTGGACGCACTTTGCACGGCCCTCAACATCAGCAACACCAGCCGCCACCGAGCGGACGGCGATGCGCGAGCCACGGTGGAACTGCTGCGCATTCTCCTGGCCAAGGACCGCGAGAAAAGCATTGAGGGCTTGGCCGTTGACCAATCGTTGGGCGTGCGCGGAGACCACAAATTCACGCAACAAATCAAGCAGTACCGGGACACCACCGGCGTTTACTACTTGTACAACGCGCAAGGAAAAGTACTGTACGTGGGGCAGTCGGACCGACTCCGGAACAAAATTGACCGACACTTTCTGGCCACCAACGAAAAAGCCGAAGCGCTCCAAAACGAAGTGGCCGCGGTGCAAATCGAAGAAACCGGTTCTTGGACGCTGGCCAAGATGCTGGAAAACCTGGCCTTGAAGCAATTGCGACCTCCGTACAACAAACCCAAGGATCGCTACAATTTGGGCATGGGCATGTACTGGATCCCAACCGAAGACGAAACCTCCGGAACCTTTGACGTACGGCCGGTGCACAACCAAAAGCCGCGCGTCTACGTGCAACGCACGGGCCACGGCAGAGACTGGGCGGCATCGTGGGAAGCGCACATCCGGCCCAACCAAACCGCTTGGACCGAAAACGAAGCTTGGGAATCTCTGCTGGAGATGACGCTTCCGGCCCGAGCGTTGGTGTTGGACAAAGGACGAAAAACCGGCGAAACCACCGTTTTTTGGGTGGAAGACCGCAAACTCCTGGGCTACGCCTGGGTTCAACTGGCCTCCCACCTGCAACCCAACGACGTGCTGCGCAACCAACTCACCGAACTCCCGGACAGCAACTACCTAATGGGGCTGCTGTTGGACGGTGTTCGATGGGGCGGACTGGAAGTGCGGGCTTGGTAAAAAAAACCGGCGCACTCCTTGGGGAGTGCGCCGGCCGTATGCCTTGCTATCTGTGCGGATTTTCTACACGGGTTACCTCAAAAGGCAAAACCCATGTCCACTACCAACTGATTGAGGCGGTTGTCCGAAGGGATGACGAGGTTTCCGGGAAGTGTGATGTTGGTGGTGTACGGAGTTAGATTGCCTTCGTACCGAACATTCAATTGAACTTTTTTGCCAAATTGCAAACCCACTCCTGCCTGGGCACCCCAAGTACCTGCAGTTTGCGGGTCAAAATTGGTGATGTCGTTCCAGGAATTGATGTTGGCGCTCCAAACCGGCGCCACAAAAGCACGCAGAAATCCCAATTTTACGCCCACTTGAACGGGCAGATCCACCCGGCTTACAGGATTGGCAATTTTTGCGCCAACTTGGCCTTGACCGTCGGTAAAGGTTACCTCGTGGGACAAGCGCGTGTACACCAACTCCGGCTGAACGTACACCATTAAAACTTTCAGGCGTGCATACAAACCTGCGTGCCAGCCACCGGTACCCACGGCATCTACCTCTTGCCAGTTTTGCGGCAAATTGGCCGGATCAATATCCGACTCAATGGCTCCGTAGTTGGCGCCAATCAAGCCGCCGTATTGGAAAATCTGGGCGTGACTTGCGGATCCAAAAGCGAATAATGCGAAAGCGAATGCGGCAGTTTTGATTGGATTCATGATCTTTTGATTTAAAGGAGCAGCGAACAACTACTTCAAGTTAGCAATAAAATCCGATACAGCCTGGCGTAAGTGGTCCTCTTGGTACGTTAACGCAGCCTTCACAAATTTCTTGCCCGTCATGCGCTCGTACAAGTTGATGTAGCGGCTGGTGATTTCGTCGATGAACGACTCCGGCAACACCGGGGGAAGCTGTCCTTCTTGGCCCTGAAATCCGTGGGCAATCAACCACTGGCGAACAAATTCCTTAGACAGTTGCTGCTGGGCGGCGCCGGCCGCTTGCCGCGCTTCGTAGCCGTCGGCCTCAAAATAGCGACTGGAATCTGGGGTGTGGATCTCGTCGATCAAGACCACAGTGCCGTCCGGTAATTTGCCGAACTCGTACTTGGTGTCTACCAAGATGAGTCCGCGTTCGCGCGCCATGGCTTGGCCGCGTGCAAAAAGGGCCCGCGTGTAGGCTTCCAGCTGCAGGTAGTCTTGCTCTGCCACAATACCTTGCTCCAGGATGGCCTCGCGCGAAATGTCTTCGTCGTGGGAGCCCAGGGCGGCTTTGGTGGTGGGGGTAATGATGGGTTCCGGCAGGGCGTCGGACTCCCGCAAACCTTCCGGAAGCGCAACGCCGCACAACGTTCTTCCTCCGGCCGCGTAGGTACGCCAAGCGTGGCCGGACAGGTATCCGCGGATGACCATTTCTACCTTGAATGGTTCTGCCTTGTAGCCCACCGTCACGAGCGGATGGGGAGACCCCAGGCGCCAGTTGGGGACGATGTCTGCCGTCGCTTCCAAAAAATGACCGGCCATTTGGTTCAAAACCTGCCCTTTGTAGGGGATGGGTTGGTCCAAAACAACGTCAAATGCGGAAAGTCGGTCCGACGCCACCACCGCCAACAAACCGTTTGGAAGCGTGTAGACGTCGCGCACTTTACCGCGGTAAAAATCCAATTGGCCGAGTTGAAGCATAGGAGAAGAAAAGGCTTGCGTTTGATTTACGGTTGAGGCTCGGATGGAGCGGGTTTTTGGGATTCGCCGGAGACCTCGGCTGTGGTGCGCCGTGCTTCGTCCAACCGGTCGTAGGCCGCAATGATTCGACGAACCAAAGGATGGCGAACGACGTCGCGCTCGTTGAGGTCCACGCGGGCGATTCCCGGAATGCGGTCGATGATGCGCAGGGCTTCCGGCAAACCGCTGGGGACTTGGCGGGGCAAATCCCGCTGCGATGGGTCTCCGGTGATGATGAACCGCGCGTTGCGGCCCATTCGGGTCAGAAACATTTTGATCTGTGCGGGCGTAGTGTTCTGGGCCTCGTCCAGAATGACGAAGGCGTTGTCCAGGGTGCGGCCGCGCATGAAGGCCAAAGGCGCAATTTCAATGGTTTTGTTCTCCAAATACTGCACCAAACGCTCCGCAGGAATCATGTCCCGCAAAGCGTCGTACAACGGTTGGAGGTACGGATCCAGTTTTTCCTTCATGTCTCCGGGTAAAAAACCCAGGTTCTCCCCGGCTTCCACCGCCGGACGCGTCAGCACAATGCGGCGGACTTCTTTGTTTTTGAGGGCCCGCACGGCCAGCGCCACCGCGGTGTAGGTTTTTCCGGTTCCAGCCGGTCCCAAGGCAAAGAGCATGTCGTTTTCCTGCAGGGCTTCCACCATTTTGCGTTGGTTGGCGGTGCGCGCTTTCACCAGAATTCCGTGCACCCCGTGCACAATCACTTCGTCGTGCGCGGCCAACTGGTGCAGCACCTGCGGGCCGGTCTCCTGCACAATGCGGTCCAGCTGTTCCTCCGTGAGCACCTGAAAACGCTGCACGTGCAGCACAATGAGGTGGAGTTTTTCTTCAAACTGAGCCACGTCGTGCGGATCCCCGCTCAATTTGACGTCGTTCCCCCGCGCCACCACCTTGATTTTGGGGAAATACGAGCGCAGTTGGTTCAGGTATGCGTTGTGTGCGCCGAACACCGCAGCGGGTTCGACATCTTCAAGGGAAATGGACTTCTCAATCAAGGGGGAATCGGTACCTTTATGCACGCAAAAGTACGGCATCCCCATGATAACCCTCACCACGGATTTTGGACCCAAGGACCCCGACGGCGCCGCCCTGCGCGGAACCGTGTGGCGGGAGATGATCCAATTGGGTTTTTCCGTGCCGGTGGTGGACATCACGCATGCCGTTCCGCCCCGCAACCTCCTGGACGCAGCGTACATCGTTCGGTTGAGTTACCCGCACTACCCCAAAAACTCGGTGCACGTGGTGCTGGTGGACAGCGCCCCGTCTGTAGACGTTTTCCCCATTGCCTACCGCGCGGACGGCCACTTTTTTGTGGGCATGAACCACGGAGGCATGGCACTGATTCGGCCCGACGTCCTCCCGGAATCGCTGGTGCGGTTGCACGCGCCGGAGGGAAGTAAACACCCCTCCGAGACCGTTGCGCTCGCCGCTGCGCGGCTCGCGCGCGGACACCAACTGACAGACCTGGGCACGCCCCTCGCCCGTTGGAACACCCTATCCCTCCCAGAGCCGCGCGTTTTGAACGAAGGCGCCGCGGAGTGCATTGTGCAATTCATTGACCACTACGGCAACGCCGTCACCAACGCCACCCAGCCTTGGATTGAATCCCTGGCCGCCGGACGCCCCGTTCACGCCATGGTGCGTGGCCGCAAGGTCTCCCGCTGGCCGGAGTCCCTGCGCGACGCCGGAAAACCGGGCGACCTCTTTCTGCGCTACAACCGCGGCGGTTACTTGGAAATTGGTTTGGCGGAGCCGGACACCAAGGCCAACACCGCGGCCTCCCTCATGGGTTTGCAGGCCAACACCCCCATTTCTTTGCTCTTTGGGAATGCACGCTGATATTGGAAATGCACGCTGATTCGCAACCCACGGCTGAAGCGCCAACCGGCTCTTCCCAATCGCCCCAGCGCGGCGCAGCGGCCGCCCCCGCCGCGTGCGTTCGCTGGGTGCAGCTTTCCGTGGATCCCGCACAGCACGCCGTGTTTTTGCACCTCTTCAAAACCTACCAAAGCCAAATCCAAAACTTCCCCGGATGCCGTTCCGTGGAACTGCTGGAAGGCCCCGAAAAGGGTCAATTTTTCACCCTCAGCCGGTGGTCTGCAGAATCCGATCTAGAAAACTACCGAACATCCCCACTATTTGCCGAAATTTGGCCCCCGGTCAAGGCCACGTTCAGCGCTCCGGCGCGTGCGTGGACCGTCCGTCCTGTAGCAATTCCTGCCTAAGCCATGCGCGCCCTCGTACTCAAAGAAATCGCCAGCTTCTTCGCCACCATCACCGGCTACGCCGTTTTGGTGGTCTTCCTTGCCTTGACCTCCTTGTTCTTGTGGCTCTTCCCGGGTGAATTCAACCTGTTGGACAGCGGCTACGCGCAACTGGACGGCCTGTTCATGCTGGCGCCCTGGGTGTTCCTCTTCCTGATCCCCGCCCTGACCATGCGCATGCTGGCGGACGAACGCCGGTTGGGCACCCTGGAACTGCTGTTGACCAAACCTTTGTCCGACGGCCAAATCGTTTTGGGCAAGTTTTTGGCCGGATTGGTTTTGGTGGCCTTGGCCCTCCTGCCTACCCTGATCTACGCCGTCACCGTCTACCAACTGGGGAATCCCACCGGCAACATGGACCTGGGCAGCGTGGCCGGCTCCTACGTGGGGCTGTTCCTCTTGGCTTCGGCCTACCTCAGCATCGGGCTCTTTGCGTCTTCGCTGACGGACAACACCATCGTGGCCTTCATCGGCGGCATGCTGGGCAGCTTCTTTCTGTTCGACGGCCTCGAACGCATGGCGGATTTGTCCATCTTCCAAGGCATCCAGCTCTTCATCCTCCAGTTGGGCATGAACGAGCACTACCTCTCCCTCTCGCGCGGGGTGTTGGACAGTCGGGACATCTTTTACTTTGCGGGAATTTCCGCCCTCTTTCTGGGCGCCGCTCGCTGGGTCCTCATGCGCCGCGGAAATAGCAACAAACCCGCCCGGGACTGGGCCGTGCTCGCGGCTGTGGTGTTGGCCGTGAACGTGGCCTCCCAATGGGGCCATTTCCGCTGGGACCTCACCGCTGAAAAGCGGTACTCGCTGGGCAAATCCACACTGGCCTTGTTGGAGCAAGTAGACGAACCGCTGCTCTTTACCGTTTATCTGGAGGGTGACTTGCCCACGGGTTTCCAACGTTTGAAGCGCGAAACGCTGCAAATGCTGAACGAATTCCGGGCGGAGAACAGACTGGTTCAGTTCCGATTGGTGGATCCGTCGGAATCGGAGGACGAACGGGACCGGGCGGAAGTGTACCAGCAACTGCGAACCAAAGGACTGGGCGCCGTGCAGGTAGAGATCAAGGAAAAAAATGGCGTGCGCAACGTGGAATTGTTTCCGGGGGCCGTGGCCTCCTACGGAGACAAGGAAACGGTGGTGTTGCTGCTGACCGAGCAGTTTGCGGTGGCGCCGGAGGCGCAAATCAACGCGTCGGTGCAAAACCTGGAGTACGCCCTGGCCAATTCCCTGCGTCAGTTGGTGGTTCCGGACCGTCCGCGCGTGGCCCTGCTGGAAGGACACGGCGAGTTGCCTCGTCCCAAATCGGCGAGCTTGGAATACGAGTTGTCCAAAAACTATGCCGTGGAACGCTTCAATCTGCGGGAGTTTGTGGTGGACAGCGTGACGAATCAGCTGTCCTTGGTGCAGCAACAACTGCGTTTGAATACATACCAGTTGGTGGTCATCAACAAGCCCACCCAACCGTTCAGCGACCTGGACAAGTGGCTGCTGGACCAGTACATCATGTCCGGCGGCAAGGTGATTTGGGCGGTGGACGCGGTGCATGCGGAAATCGACAGTTTGAGCCGCGCACCGGAATTTTTGGCCTACCCTCAGTGGGACGCCCTGCGCTTGAGCGATCAGCTGTTTGGGTACGGGGTGCGCGTGAACACCAGTTTGGTGCAAGACCTGGTGGCGGGGGGGGTGAACGACCGTCGGGCCGTGCACCGGTGGGTGTATTTTCCGTTGCTGATGGCGCAAACCAAGCACCCCATTTCCAAGGACTTGAATGCCGTGCGCGTGGAGTTTGGCACCTCCCTGGACACCGTTGCCGTTCCCGGCGTGAAGAAGACCGTCTTGCTGCAGTCCTCGCCCTACGCCAAGCGGCAAGCTACGCCCAGCGTGGTGAGCCTGCGCACGCTGTACGAGGAGCCGGTGGAAGCCACTTTCCAGGACCGCTTGTTGCCCATGGCCGTGCTGCTGGAAGGAACATTCCCGTCCGTCTTCAAAAACCGCATTGCGCCGAACAATGAGGAGGGAAAGCAAATTCCTTTGCTCGGAGAAAGCAAACCCACGCAAATGGTGGTGGTGGCCGACGGCGATTTGGCCAAAAACCAACTCAACGTGGTAAATCCCAACCTCGCCCGTGGAGTGCCCCTGCCCATGGGCTACGATCAGTACACGGACATGCAGTACGGTAACTCCAATTTTGTTCTGAACGCGGTGGACTACCTGTTGGACAGCCAAGGGCTCATTGGGGTGCGCAGTCGTGAAGTGAAATTGCGCCTGCTGGACGCACAACGGGTGGCCCGCGAGGGTTCCTTTTGGAAAACCCTGAATACCGTATTGCCGCTGGCCCTCGTGGCACTGGGCGGTTTCTTGTTCCGCCTCAACCGCAAACGACGTTACTCCACTCCCCGATGAGCCGATTGCTCCGCAAACCCAAAACGCTCCTGTTGTTGCTCGCCGGCACCGCTTTGGCGGGGTACGGTCTGTACCGCTACTCCCTTTCCCTGGGCACGGATCACCGCGAACAGAATTACGATTTTTCCTACCGGGACACCGCCACCGTAGACCGCATTGAGATCTGGGACAAGACGCCGGATACCGTGGTGCTCTCCCGAGAAAACGGACGCTGGATGGTGAACGGCAAATACCCCGCTCGGCCGGACGCCGTTGAGGTGCTGCTGGAAACCTTCCACCGCATGGAACTGCGCAATTTTCCGCAGCAGTCTGCCCTGCCCACCATTGTTCAATCCCTTTCCACCTACGGCAAGGAGGTAACGGTGTACGCCAACGGCGAGGAGGTTAAGCATTTTTACGTAGGCACGGAAACCCCAGACATGTTGGGGACCTACATGATGCTCCACGGGGCAGACCAACCGTATGCGGTGCACATTCCCGGCTTCAACGGCTACCTAAGTTCCCGGTTTTTCACCCGCGAGGATCTGTGGCGGGACCGCACCCTTTTTGGCGTAGACCACCGGGACCTGCGCGAGGTGCGCATGCGCTATTTTGATTCGACGTCGGCCTCCGTGGCGCTGACCCGAGCGGACGACGGCAGCTACGCCGTGTACCCCCTCTTGGCCAACGGACAAAAAGGCGCTCCCCTGGCCCAACCGCGGGATTTGTCCGTACAGGCGGCCTTTGCGGCCTACCGCACGCTGATGTACGAAGGCATGATCATCCCGTCGGATAAAGTTTTTGGCAAACAAGACAGCTTGCGGAAGAGCCAACCGGTTTTCGAATTGTACCTTCGCTCCAAGGACCAAGATTGGACGCTGACGGCCTTCCATGTACCTGGTGATCCGGAAGCGGTGCCCTTTGAGGGCGCACCGGCATCGCGCTTTGACCCGGATCGATACTACGCTTTTGTGAGCGACGGTCGGTTCGTGTTGATCCAACGCCACGGTTTTCAATCGGCCTTGTTTTCCCTTCGTTCGTTCCGTTAATTTGCTCCTATGAAATTCATCGTCTCCAGCGGCCAATTGCTCCGCTCCTTGCAATCGATCTCCGGCGTCATCAACAGCAACAACACGTTGCCGATTTTGGACAACTTCTTGTTTGCGCTGGCTCCTTCGGCGTTAAAAATAACGGCGTCGGACCTCGAAACCACCATGAGCACCACCGTGCGCGTTGAGGCGGACGGCGACGGTTTGGCAGCGGTACCGGCGCGCATTTTGCTGGATACCCTAAAGTCTTTCCCAGAGCAACCCCTGACTTTTACCTTCGACGCCAAGGCGGGCGCGGTGGAGATCAGCAGCGATTTTGGTAAGTACTCCGTGGCTTTCGTGGACGGATCTGAATTCCCGCAACTTCCAGATTTGGAAGACGCCAGCTCCGCTGAATTGCCCGCGCACGTGCTGACCACGGCCATTCAAAAGACCCTGTTTGCGGCCGGTAATGACGATTTACGCCCCGTCATGAGCGGCGTATTTTTCCAGTTTGCGGCCGACAGCCTCACCTTTGTGGCCACCGACGCCCACAAATTGGTGCGCTACCGCCGCACGGACTTGGGCACGGACCACACCGCGGAGTTCATTTTGCCCAAAAAGCCGTTGAATTTGCTGAAGGGATCCGTGGGCAACGGCGCCAACACGGTAACCATTACCCACACCGCAGCCAACGCTCGTTTTGAGTACGACGACACTGTCCTCACCTGCCGCCTGATCGACGGGAAATACCCCAACTACGAGGCGGTCATCCCGCGGGACAACCCGAACAAAATGACCCTGGACCGCACGTCCTTGCTGAGCTCCACCAAGCGCGTGTCCATTTTCGCCAACAAAACCACGCACCAGATTCGGTTCAAGGTGGCGGGCAACGAGTTGCACATTTCCGCAGAAGACGTGGATTTTGCCAACAAGGCCCACGAACGCTTGACGTGCCACTACGAGGGCAACGATATCGAAATCGGCTTCAACTCCCGCTTCATCGCAGACATGCTGGGCAATTTGGAATCCGAGGAAGTGCGCATTGAACTGTCTTCGCCCAACCGCGCCGGACTAATTGTTCCGTCCGACGGCACCGAAAACGGGGAAGATATTTTGATGCTGGTGATGCCGGTGATGCTGAACAGTTAATCAGCTTGAATTAAACGGGTTGGAAAAGTAACGCATCTCCTCCCTGCCCAATCCAGCAACAAACACCCGCTTCAGTTCCACTGCTGCACCATCGCTGCCCAAAAGCCGCATAACCGCTCCACCGCAATGAATGTCTTGGTTGTTGCCGACGTCCACGGATGCTACCGAACCGTTAAACGGTTGGTAGAATTGCATTGGAAAACCGGGGAAGAGTTTTTGGTATTTGCCGGAGACTTGGTCAACAAGGGCCGACGTTCCGCCAAGGTGGTGGAGTATGTGCGGGGGTTGCAAGCTGAATTTCCATACCACGTATTTGTGGTGAAGGGCAACCACGAACTGATGTTTGAGGAATCCATCCTGGACGGAAAGGTCTTTCCGGTGGTGGAAAAGTCCAAAAAAGACTTTGTCAAACGCGAGGTGAGCCTGCGAAAAACGGCCGAATGGATGCGCCAATTGCCGCTTAAATGGGAAACACCCTATTTGTTGGTGACCCACGCTGGAGTGGCAGCCACAGCGCGTGATCCTTACAATGCCTTCAGCAGCCGCGGCGTGCTTCACAACCGCTCCCCCTTGCGCTCTGTGGGAAAGCTTCAACTTTTTGGCCACGTGGTGCAACCTACCGGAAAACCCACCTTTTTTGCCGCACCGCGCGCTTGGGGTATTGACACCGGCTGCTGGCGCGGAGGCGGATTGAGTGCCTTGCGGATGGGTTATGAAGGGTCAGTGATTCAGGTCATCCAAGAACCCACCGATCCAACGGATCTTTGAGTTCCGGATCTGCGCATCTTTGGCGCATACCCCTTTACGCCCGACCTTTGACTTTCCGTTACGATCATCAACCCTTGCGTTAACCACCTTCTTATGTCTTCCAACAGTCAATTTCGCGTCCCCACACCGGTCAATGAACCCGTGTATTCCTACGCCCCCGGAACGCCCGCACGCGAGGCGTTGATCGCCAAGTACAACGAACTGTACGCGGCGCACGTAGACATTCCCATGGTCATCAACGGGGAAGAAGTTCGCACCGGCCAAACGGTCAACATCACCCCACCGCATGACCGGCACCATACCATTGGCGCTTGGCACCGCGGAGACAAAACCCACGTTCAAGCTGCGGTGGAAGCGGCCTTGGCCGCGCGCCCGGCCTGGGGATCTTTGGCCTGGGAACAGCGCGCTGCCATCTTTTTAAAGGTTGCGGACCTGGTGAGCGGCCCCTACCGGTCCACCATCAACGCCGCCACCATGTTGGCGCAATCCAAAACCGCACACCAAGCAGAAATTGACGCGGCGTGCGAGTTTGCAGACTTTCTGCGGTTCAACGTGCAGTACATGACGGACCTCTACGCGCAACAACCCGATTCGTCCCCGGGAATGTGGAACCGCTTGGAATACCGCCCGTTGGAAGGTTTTGTAGTGGCAATTACGCCCTTCAATTTCACGGCCATCGCCGGAAACTTGCCGGCTGCGCCCGCGTTGATGGGCAACACGGTGGTTTGGAAACCGGCGGACACGCAGGTGTATTCGGCCCACGTGGTGATGAACCTGTTCCGCATGGCGGGGCTCCCAGCAGGCGTCATCAATTTGGTTACGGTGGACGGCCCGGATTTGGGCGATGTGGTTTTCTCCCACAAAGATTTTGCTGGCCTTCACTTTACAGGCTCCACCGGCGTTTTCCGCCATTTGTGGAAGACCATTTCCAACAACCTGGACCGCTACAAATCCTACCCGCGCATCGTGGGCGAAACCGGGGGCAAGGATTTCATTGTGGCGCACCCGTCCGCTGACGTAGATGCGGTGGTGGCCAACGCCCTGCGCGGTGCGTTTGAGTTCCAAGGCCAAAAATGCTCCGCAGCTTCGCGGGCGTATATCCCCCGCTCCCTGGCAGCCGCCTTCAAAGAAAAGCTGGCCGCAGAATTGGCTACCGTGCGCATGGGCACCCCGGCGGACCTCGGCAATTTCTTTTCGGCCGTAATCGACGAGCGTTCGTTCGACAAAATCGCAAGCTACATTGAGGCAGCACGGCAAGATGCGTCGTGCACCATCCTTTCGGGTGGAACGTACGACAAGTCCGTGGGCTACTTTGTGGCCCCCACGGTGGTAGTGACCACCAACCCCAAGTCAAAAACCATGGTGGAGGAAATCTTTGGCCCGGTTTTGACCGTTTACATCTACGAAGATGCTGCTTGGGAGGAAACCCTTACGCTCGTGGACGAAACGTCTGAATACGCGTTGACTGGAGCGATTTTCGCGCGCGACCGGTACGCCATTGAGCACGCGATGAAGCGTTTGGAAAATGCCGCTGGCAATTTCTACATCAACGACAAACCCACGGGTGCCGTGGTGGGCCAGCAGCCGTTTGGCGGCGCGCGTGGCAGCGGCACCAACGACAAGGCGGGTTCCTACCTCAACTTGATTCGCTGGGTGTCTCCCCGCACCATCAAGGAAACGTTGGTTTCCCCAACGGACTACCGCTACCCGTTCTTGGGTTGAGCAGTTGCGGCGCACACTGCGTGCGCGCCGCGGATTTTGAACCCAAAAAAGGCCGGTTTACCGGCCTTTTTTGTTGGTTTTGGAGTGCTAAAAACAACGCAAGCGCAGAGCGGTCGGGCTGATTCTTACCGAACGCGCACTTCCACCACGGATTTGGTGGAAAAAAACTCCGTGGGAATGCGGTCCGCCAGCGGATGAACGGTGCAGTGGGGAATGCCCTGCAATTCTTCCCGCAAATCGCCACCCTTAAGGGCCAGCAACCGGCGTCCTGCGCCCGGGGCCCATTGGTTGCGCATCCATTCCAACAACTGAGGCATGGGGGCAACGGCCCGCGTCACTGCGGTGCGAAAGCCGCCGGGTAAGGACTCCACGCGCGCGTGCACGGCCTCCACATTCTTCAATTCCAGGGAGTCGACCAAGGCCTGAACCACTTTGATTTTCTTGCCGATGGAATCCACCAGCGTGAAGTGGGTGTTGGGGTACAAAATGGCCAAGGGGATGCCCGGGAACCCACCGCCGGTGCCAATATCCACCACGCGCTGACCGTCCAAAGGGCCCAAAAAAGGCGCCAAACAGGCAGAATGCAGGAGGTGGCGTTCTGCGGCGTGCTCCATGTCCTTTCTGGACACCACGTTGATTTGCGCGTTCCATACGGCCAATTCCGTCGGCAAGGCTTGCCACAGTTCGCGCTGGTGGTCCGTCAGGAACAAGCCCAAGGATTCTAAGTATCCGTTGGCTTCTTGGGAAGAAAGTAGTGCTTCCATCCTACCAACGACGCTTCGCGGGCGTTAACATACGGAGAAGGGCAAGACCCGCGCGTTGTCCCCAGTAGACCCATTCCAGAACGGGGAACAAGGCCACCAATCCACCCAAGGCGAGGAAGCGTCCGGCCAAAGCCCACTGGATCCAAACCAGCAAGGTCCGACCGCCCACCAGGGCCAACCAGTAAATCCACCAGTTCGGAACCAAGGGGATCAGCGCGGCAGTTCCCAATGCGGACAAGGCAAACAGCCACTGAGCCCAGCTGTGCAACTGAAGTGCAGCAAGGGTGGAGGGTCGGTACGCGGAACGCGCTTGTGCTTGATCCCGCAATGTGCGCTTCCAACGGTCTTTGCTGGACGGCAACGGAACAGTAATTTGTGCCTCCGGCTGCAGCAGAACCCGCACCTGGGTGTGGGATGCCGCCTCGTTCACAAAGAGGTCGTCTTCACCGGCAGTCAGGTGCATGTGCGAAAGAAATCCTTTTAATTCAAAAAAGAGCGAACGTTGGTAGGCCAAGTTTGCCCCGTCTCCAGACACTACAAGGCCCCACTTGGCCCAAGACAAATACTCCAATTGACGAAAAGCATGCGCAAACCGGACGGTTCGTGCCCACCATCCTTCTCCACCTTCCATGCGTACCGCACCCAACACAAGGCGTACGTTGGGATCCGCCAGCGGCGCTGCCATGTGCGCGGCCCATTGATTGGAAACGGGAAGGCCCTCCGCGTGCGTGAGGAGTACCGCCTCCGTCTTGGCCGCCTTGATGCCGAGGGTGATGGGGAATTTCTTGCTGTCGTAAAAGCGTTCGGATTTGGGCACCAACACCTGGTGCATCTGGGGATAACGCAGCCGAAGCTTGTCCAAAACCTCCTCGGTTTCATCTACGCTTTGGTTATTAATGGCCACCCAATCTACACGATTTGCATATTCCAGTTGGTCCCAACGCTCCAGGAGCTTCGGAAACAACTCCTCTGCGTTTCGACCGTCAGCCAGCAGGGTTAGGGGCGGCAAACGGTTAGGAACTTCGGTTCCTTTTTTGGAGGCCCACGCCACTTTGGCAAACACCCCCATCCAGAAGAAAATTTGGAAAAAAACAGCGCCCGCCAGAATGCTGAAGGCGGTCCAGAAAACGGTTGGGTGGGTGGGGTCAAACATCGCACAAAAGTAGTGAAAAGCGCGGCGTACTTTTGCAGCATGCGATTTGACCTCACTGCCCAAGATCCCGGAAGTAAAGCCCGCGCTGGAGTACTTCACACGGGCCACGGTCCTGTTCAGACTCCGCTCTTCATGCCGGTGGGAACGGTGGGAACGGTCAAGGGCGTATTTCCGCATCATTTGAAAGAGGACACGCACGCCGGCATTGTGCTGGGAAACACCTACCACCTGTACCTGCGGCCGGGAACAGACGTTTTGAATGAAGCCGGCGGCCTGCACAAATTCATGGGTTGGGACGGTCCCATGCTCACAGATAGCGGCGGTTTTCAGGTGTACTCCCTGGAGGACCGTCGGAAAATCCGGGAAGAAGGCGTCACTTTTCAATCCCACATCGACGGCAGCAAACATTTATTCTCTCCGGAGTCCGTGGTGGACATCCAGCGGAACATTGGCGCGGACATCGTCATGGCCTTTGACGAGTGCACCCCTTACCCGTGCCCGGAACCCTACGCGCGCGACGCCATGCACCGCACCCACCGGTGGCTGGACCGTTGCTTGGCGCGCTGGAAGGAAACCCAGCCGCTGTACGGGTACGATCAAGCGTTGTTTCCCATTGTTCAAGGAAGCGTTTATCCCGATTTGCGCAAAGAATCTGCGGATGTGGTAGCAGAAAAAGGCGCCTGGGGGAACGCCATTGGCGGCCTGAGCGTTGGGGAACCCCACGACGAAATGTACGCCATGTGTGAATTGGTGTGCGACCGCCTCCCCGCGGACCGACCTCGCTACCTCATGGGCGTGGGCACCCCCGCCAACATCCTGGAAAACATTGCCTTGGGCGTGGATTTGTTTGACTGCGTCATGCCCACCCGCAACGCGCGGAACGGCCAAATATTCACCTGGGAAGGAACGCTGAACCTGCGCAACGCGAAATGGGCCCACGACTTCACCCCCCTGGACCCCGCCGGCACCAGCTTTGTGGATCAATCCTTTACCCGCGCCTACCTGCGCCACTTGATTCACGCCGACGAATCCCTGGGCAAGCAAATTGCCACGCTCCACAACCTGCGGTTCTACCTGGAATTGGTGGAAACGGCCCGACAAAAAATCACCGAAGGCACTTTTGCTGCTTGGAAAAACCAAGTAGTTCCCAAATTGCAGCAACGCCTGTAACGCGTCTCCGCGCGAGAACCGCACCCGTATGACCCGTCTGGACCGCTACCTAATTGGCAAGTACTGGGGAACGTACGTCTTATTCCTGGCGCTCATCATGTCCATTGCCGTGGTGTTTGACGTCTCCCAAAAGCTGGACGATTTCATCACGGGCCAAGTGCCGGCCAGCGAAGTCGTATCCCAGTACTACGTGCATTTCGTGGCCTACTACGGCACTCTGTTTAGCGCGCTCATCGTCTTTCTGTCCACCGTCTTCTTTACCTCGCGGCTGTCGGCCCAAACGGAACTGGTGGCCATGCTGGTGGGCGGCATGAGCTACCAACGCTTGCTGCGCCCCTACACCCTTGCCGCGGGGTCGGTCTGCTTGCTGCTTTTGCTGCTCCAGCATTGGTGGATTCCCGCCTCCAATGCGAAACGGATTGCTTTTGAAGACCGCTACGTTTTGGACGCCCCGGTTCGTGAGGAACGCCCCATCAACATTCACCGGCAGGTATCGCCCGGCACGTTTCTGTACTTCGAAACCTGGAGCCCGGACCGCTTATCCGGTTACCACCTCACCCTGGAAAGCATTGAGAACGGTCGACTGCAGCGCAAACTGAGTGCAGATTTTGCGCGGTACGACACCGTCAAACAGCGCTGGTTTCTGGACCTTTGGTCCTTGCGCACCCTGCAACCCAGCGGCGAAATCCTGACCACCGGACGTTCCCTAGACACCGTCCTCCCGTTCGGACCGGACCGCGTGCTGCCCACGGCGTCGGAAATGTCTACCCTGAATTCGTGGGACTTGTGGAAATTTCTGCAAGCAGAAAAAGTCAGCGGCTCCCCCACCGTCAAACGGTTGTCGTTGGAATTTCACCGTCGGTCCGCCTACCCCTTCAGCGTTTTCTTGTTGACGTATTTGGCCGTGGCCCTGGCCAGTCCCAAAAAGCGAGGCGGACTGGGCAACAACATTGCGCTGGGCTTGGCCCTGGCCGTAACCTACCTCTTTGTGGTACAACTCACCGGAATGCTGGTCACCTCCCTGGCGTTTCCCCCGGCGCTGGCCATTTGGACTCCCAACCTGTTGTTTGCCGGCATCGCCGTTTGGATGACGAAAAAAGCACCCAAGTAAATGATTGGCAACAAGTTAAACACGTTAGGCCCCTTGGCCCTGATGCACCTCATTGTCTTCATTTGGGGATTTACCGGCTTGCTTGGGGGGCTGATTTCTGTGGACGCACTCACGTTGGTTTGGATTCGCGTGGGTTTGGCCTTGGGCGTTTTGGTGGTCTACGGTGCGGCAACCGGTCAGTTGAAGGGCGTGGAACGCTGGGCAGACCGCGGTTGGCTGGCTTTGGGCGGTTGGGTCATTGCCGCGCATTGGGTGACCTTTTTTCACGCCATTAAAATTGCCAATATTTCCGTGGCTCTGGCGTGTTTGAGCACGGGAGCGTTTTTTGCCGCTCTATTGGAGCCATTGGTTTTTCGCCGACGGTTCTCCCCCACAGAGGGCCTTCTGGGCGCCGGCGTGGTGGTGGGCGTGGGCATCCTGTTTTCTGCGGAAGTTGAATTTGCTTGGGGCATTGGCGTGGCCCTGCTCTCCGCCCTCTTGTCCGCTACTTTTTCGGTACTGAACGGGAAATTGGTGCAGCGCCTCAAACCCGTGACCATCACCCTGCACGAAATGGCCCATGCTTTGGCGGCCCTCACCCTGGCCGTTGCCCTGCGCGGTGACCTGTGGACCAGCCTTACCGCACCGCGCGGATGGGATTGGCTGTGGCTCGTTTTGTTGGCCACGGTGTGTACCGCCTACGCCTTCATTCAATCCGTCAAGGTCATGCAGTTCTTGAGTCCGTTTACCGTCATGCTGACCATCAATTTGGAACCGGTGTACGGCATTGCGTTGGCCGTTTTGGTCTTCGGCAAGCAAGAGCAACTCTCCGGCGGCTTCTACGCCGGCGCCCTGTGGCTGTTTGGCTTGGTCCTTTGGCACACGTGGCGAAAAAGACCGCAAACGCTTTCCGAAAATTGAACCGATTGTAGTACTTTTAAAGTTCGACGAATCCCCATGGAATACCTTGATTTTGAAGCCCCCATCCGCGAGATGGACGAACAATTGGAGCGCACACGCGCCATGGCCCAAGAGTCCGACGTGGACCTCAGCGCGGCCATTGATGCTTTGGAGCAGTCGCGCACGGAGCTGTTGAAGTCCCAAAGCGAGCACCTTACCGCTTGGCAACGCGTCCAACTTTCGCGCCACCCCAACCGTCCGTACACTTTGGCGTACTTGAACGCCATGACCCAAGGCACCTTTTCGGAGCTGCACGGAGATCGTCACGTCAAGGACGACAAGGCCATGGTGGGCGGCTGGGGCTGGATCAACGGCGAAAGCTACCTGTTCCTGGGCCAACAAAAGGGCATCAACACCAAAATGCGCCAGCTGCGCAACTTTGGCATGGCCAACCCAGAAGGGTACCGCAAGGCGCTGCGCCTGATGAAAATGGCGGAAAAGTTCCAGCGTCCGGTGGTTTGCTTGATCGACACCCCGGGCGCCTTCCCCGGCTTGGAGGCCGAAGAGCGCGGCCAGGGCGAAGCCATTGCCCGCAACATCTTTGAGATGGCCAAGCTGCGCACCCCGGTGATTTGCATCATCATTGGCGAAGGTGCTTCCGGTGGAGCCTTGGGCATTGGCGTGGGCGATCGCGTCCTCATGCTGGAAAACACTTGGTACTCGGTTATTTCGCCGGAGTCTTGCTCGTCCATTTTGTGGCGTTCTTGGAATTTCAAGGAACAGGCCGCAGAGGCCCTAAAATTGACCGCCAACGACATGCTGGCCAACGGCCTGATCGACGGCATCGTACCCGAACCCTTGGGCGGAGCACACCGCGATCCCGAAGGAATGTTCGCTTCCCTGGCGGAAACCATCGACCGCGAATACCGCGCCCTCAAGGACCGAGATTTGGACCAATTGGTGGACGAACGCATTGAGAAATTCTGCGCCATGGGCGTGGTGAACGAATAACTGCAACGGAACACTACCAACGCTTAAAACTTCTGCCCCGAATTCATGGAACGAGCCCCTCAGCCGCAAAACAACGGCAAACCCCGCAAATCCAAAGTCGTCCAACTGGACGGCGGACGCATTCCGCCCCAGGCCCTGGATTTGGAAGAAGCGGTGTTGGGGGCCATGCTCATTGACCGGGAAGCACTGGGCCGATCGATTGATTTGCTCCAGCCGGAAGCGTTTTACAGCGAGGCACACCAACACGTCTTTGCGTCGATTTCGCGTTTGTTCGCAGGCGGTCAGGCCGTTGACTTGCTGACGGTTTCCCAGGATTTGCGCCAGCAGGGCTTGCTGGAGGCGGTTGGGGGTGAATACAAATTGATTCATCTTTCGCAGCGCGTCAGCTCGTCGGCACACGTGGAATACCACGCGCGGATTGTGGTGCAGAAACACATCCAACGGGAGCTGATCCGCATCTCTTCGGAAATCATTGAGGACGCCTTTGACGAAGGAACGGACGTGCTGGAATTGCTGGACAAGTCGGAACAAAGCTTGTTCAACGTAGCCCAGGGCAACCTGAAGCGCAACTACGAGTCCTCTTTGGATTTGGTGAAGCAGGCCTTGGACCGCATCCAGGAAATCTCCAAAAAGGAAGGCCTGTCCGGGGTACCGTCGGGCTTTACCGGCGTTGACCGAGTCACCAGCGGATGGCAGCGGTCTGATTTGATCATCATTGCGGCCCGTCCGGGTATGGGTAAAACGGCGATGGTGTTGAGCATGGCGCGCAACATGGCCATAGACCACAACATTCCGGTGGCCATTTTCAGTTTGGAGATGTCTTCGGTGCAGTTGATCATGCGTTTGATCGCGTCGGAAACAGGCATCAATTCCGAAACCCTGCGGAAAGGCAATTTGTCCCCCACCGAGTGGAAGCAACTGACCACTAAGGTACACGCCCTGGAAAACGCGCCCCTGTTCATTGACGACACCCCTGGGTTGTCCATCTTTGACCTCCGTGCCAAGTGCCGACGTCTGGTGTCCACGCACAAGGTGGGCATCATTGTGATCGACTACCTCCAGTTGATGACGGCCGCCGTGGGCAAAGGCAGCGGCAACCGCGAACAAGAAATCTCCACCATCTCGCGGTCGCTGAAGAGCATCGCCAAAGAATTGCAGGTTCCGGTCATCGCCCTTTCGCAGCTCAGTCGGGCCGTGGAAACGCGCGGCGGCAGCAAGCGTCCCCTGCTTTCCGACCTTCGGGAATCCGGCGCCATCGAGCAAGATGCGGACATTGTGTCCTTCATTTACCGCCCGGAATACTACCAAATCCACGAGTGGGACGACGACCAAACCCCGTGCGAAGGCCAGGCGGAGTTCATCATTGCCAAGCACCGGAACGGATCGCTGGAGAACGTTCGATTGCGCTTTGAGGGCGCCATGGCTAAGTTTTCGGACCTGGACAGCATCCCCAACGCGCCGTCTGCGGTATACGAGTCCAGCATGAACCAACCGACTTCCTTCGGGCCCATTGAACCGATGTCCGACGATGCGGCACCGTTTTAAACATTTGCTTTTTTGGGTAGTGGTTTTGTTGGCCCCAGCGTTGCGGGCCGGCTACTGGTTGATTCCCATGGACGCCGAGGGGCAGGCCAACCACCTCAAGGCCTACGGAATTGCCTTCAGCGCCCTGGAGCGCGGCACCAAAGGCGAATGGCTGCTGAACTACCGCGGCGGCAGCTTCCTCTTTCCGGACGACCCCTGGATTCGTCGGGAATGCTTGGTGCGCGGCGTCTCCGGCGAACCCATCGCGGACGGTGAGGCCGCGGCCCTGCGCACGGAACTCGCTTCCCCTTCCTCCAACACGGAGCTCGTCGTACTGGAAAAAGCCCCAAAAATCGCCGTTTATTCGCCGGACGGCAAGCAACCCTGGGACGACGCCGTCACCCTGGTGCTGACGTACGCAGAAATTCCCTACGACCGCATCTACGACCGCGAGATCCTTCGTGGCGATTTGGCGCAGTACGAGTGGCTCCACCTCCACCACGAGGACTTCACCGGCCAATACGGCAAATTTTACGGGGCTTACCGCCACGCTACTTGGTACATGGAGGACAAAAAGCGCGCGGAAGAAGAAGCCGCCTCGCTGGGCTTTTCCAAGGTCTCCGAACTGAAACGCGCCGTTACCGAGCGCATTCAAGGCTACGTGGCCAACGGCGGCTTTTTGTTTGCCATGTGCTCCGCCACGGACAGCTACGACGTGGCCCGGGCCGCCCACCAAACGGACGTTTGCGCCGCCGTCTTCGACGGCGACCCCGCCGATCCGGACGCTCCACGCAAGCTAGATTTCTTGAACACCCTAGCCTTTGAAAACTTCAATTTGGTCACGGTGCCGGAGCAGTACGAAATATCCAGCATCGACGTGACGGACACCCGTCGGGTTCCGGAAGAACTGGACTTCTTTGCCTTGTTCGACTTCTCCGCGAAGTGGGATCCGGTGGCCACCATGCTCTGCCAAAACCACGAGAAGACCATCGCCGGTTTCATGGGCCAAACCACCGCCTTCCGCATGAGCACCATCAAACCCAACGTGCGTATTTTGGGGGCCTTCCCGGCCGCGGGCGAAGCCCGCTACATCCACGGCGGCTTTGGAAAGGGCCTCTGGACCTTCTACGGCGGCCACGACCCGGAGGACTACCGCCACCAAGTGGGAGACCCGCCCACGGAACTCGCCGCCTACCCCAACAGCCCGGGGTACCGACTCATCCTGAACAACATCCTGTTCCCGGCGGCCGAAAAAAAGAAGCAAAAAACCTGAGGTTCTCCCGCCACCGCGGTGCGGCACCTGCGGGCGCACCGCGCCCCTGTCCTCAGTTGAACAAGTACCACCGAGCGCCCAAGCGCAGGTGGGCGTTCGCCACAGGCATGTACGGCGCGGCAAAAGCGGCCCAAGGTCCCCAGCCTTGGTTGAATTGATTCAAAACCACAAAGGCCGACGCCGTTTTCCACCGCACCTGCAGCTGCAGAAACGGCAAAACCCACTGCTGAATGCGCTGCCGCTCGGCGGGCAACCAGCCCACTTGGGCCACCTCCGCCCCCCATCGCGGGTCGTAGGCCGGGGCGAAGTACGGGGAATTCCCCACCGCACCCAACTCGGCTTCAATGCGCACCCCGCGGTCCTCCAGGTTCCACTTCCGCGCCACCGTCCCCACATAGGCGAACAGAGGCACGGGCATCGCGTAGGCGTTTGAACTCAAGGCCCCAGTCATCCGCAACGACGAACGCCAACGGGAGGAAGCGCCGCCCGTTCCCAAACCAGTAGATAAATCAACCGTAGACTGCAGCGTCCAGGCGGACGTCGGTTCCGTAAACGACCGAATCCCCAAATAGCCCGAGGACGTTGGAACGCGCAAACCGTGCCAGCCGCGCGCCGTGATGGACCACGCAGGAACCCGATCCGCGCGAACCCAGGGGGCCAGCGGCAACCAATGGCCTTCTGCCTGCCACGGGGCCGCTCCCACCCAGTCCGATTGCCACAACCAAGGCACCTCCATGCGCTGCGCGCGCAGGCGAAAAGACGAAACCGAAACAACGGCCGCAGCCAATTCAACCGCTTCACCCGCTTGCGCCGTCGATCGATCCGGGCGAACTTTTTGATTGAATGCGGCCTCCGCTTGGGGCATCCACCCCCATCGGGAATCCCACGCCAAACGTCCGGAGAGCATCCACGACGAGCGCGTCCGCACGTTTCTCCACCCCACGGAAGGCGTCCAACGCTGCCAACCGGCAGTGCTCAACGCGGCGGAGTCCGGACGAAACTGCGTGGCCTGAATCGCCACCGACAGCCGTTCCCAACCTACGTACTCCAGTCGGTGCTGCCCTCCCCAAGCGGTGTCCAACCCCAACGCGTCCGGCTTGAAGGCCCGACGGTTCTGCTCCCACCGATAACCCAGACTTCCGTTTTTCCACCTGCGCTGCACCAAGGCCTGGGTGCTGACGCGGTGCGACGATGCCAACCCCCAGCGCGTATCCACTAAGGCGCGGTTCCGGAATCCATACCCAACTCCCACTACCTCCAAGGGGTCCACCACCCCGCCGTTTTCAAATCCCTTCCAAGACAACCGTTGCACGGCTGCCAACCAGCTCCCCGGCCCCACCGAATCGCGCCGAACCACCCGAACCAAGAAGTCGTCGGACAAAACAGACTGCCGTTCGTACGGGCCTTTGGCGTTGGTGCGCACAAAATGGCCCGCCAAATCCGTCCGTCTCGAAAGTGGAAGCCCCGCGCGCAGTCCAAACTGCTGCCCGGAAGCCGTTCCGTTGGTACCCTCCAACAAAACGGTGGTCACCGGCACGCGCAAAAACTCCCGAAGCTCCAGCGGCAAACCGTCCGCCGGCAACGCCCAACCGGAAGGATTGAAGGAATGAACAGGGGAAATAAATCCGCCGCGCGGAAGCGATACCAGGCTCCAAAAATCCAAACTCGGCGCGCCCAGGTATGGCGTTGTGAGTTGGGGCAATTTTTGGTCCAAGGAACCCTCCAAACTTTGAATGGTGGTGTACTTCACGTTTACCTGCTCCCATCGGCCCATAAACGAAGGCATTGGAACGACCTTCCGCACGGAATCTAAAGCAACTGAGGAACTGGCCGTTGCCGGTACCGAATCCGCCACCGCACCGGTGCGAAACCGCCCTCCGGCGGGCATCCCAAGCGCTTGCGCTGCCGTGCTGATCGCGAGGACCCAACAGACGGCACCGAAACGTATGATGCTTCCGGTTTCCACCGATTTAGGGGGTTGTGGACGAAACCGGCAGCACCTTGCCGCGGAAAAACCGATGTCCGTTCTGCGCAAAATCGGCCACGTAAGCGCCCATTTCGCCGGCAGAAACCGGCGCTTCAAAGCCGGGAAAAGCCTCCGCCAACATCTCCGTTTGCACCGCGCCCAAGCACAGCACGTTGAAGGACCAACCGCGGTCGTTGAATTCGGTTTGGAGCACTTCCGTCAGGCACACGGCCGCCGCTTTGCTGGAACTGTACGCCGCCATGCCCGGAAACTTCACGGACCCTTGAAATCCGCCCATGCTGGACAACGTGACCACGTGGACCGACGCCTCAAAAAAGGGCATCAGCGCTTGCACGGCCAACGCGGGCGCGGTGGCGTTGGCTGCAAAGGAGTCGGCGAAATCCTCAGGCGATAGCTCTTTCAAAGGCTTGCGCACCAAGTAGCCGGCGCTGTTGATCAAACCAGAGACCGTCCGGCCCTGGGTGCGCAACTCTTCTGCAAACACACGCCAATGGTCCGGCCGAACCGGATCCACCGTCCTCAGGTGTACGTGGGGAACCTTCCAGTCCGCGGGATCTAAAGCGGTTCGGCTCAACGCCCAAACAGTGTGTCCGGCAGCCGCCAAGGCTAGCGCCACTTCCCGGCCAATGCCGCGTCGGGCACCGGTTACAATAAAATCACCCATGTTTTGTCTTTGGAGCGGTTACGCACGCATCGCAACCCGCATTCGCCTTGCTGGGCGCAAACAGCACGCGCACTAAGGTGTAGAGGGCCCAACCCAAACTGGAAAAAGCAAGTACGTCCTGCATCACCTCAATTTACGCCAATATTTGATAGGCTACAAAAGACACCAAGTAAGCGAAGGCGGTCATGCCGGCCATTTGAATCAACGGCCATTTCCACCCTCCGGTTTCTTTTTTCACCACGGCAAAGGTGCTCAAGCACTGCATGGCAAACGCGTAAAACAGCATCAAGGATACGCCCACCGCCAAATTGAAGAATGGTTCGCCGGTGTCTGGATTGATTTCCTGCGCCATGTGTTCCCGGACGGTGCCCAAATCATCCGTACCGACGGCGTAAATGGTGGCCATGGTGCCCACAAACACTTCGCGCGCGGCAAAGGAGGACAGCAACGCAATGCCCACCTTCCAGTCGTAGCCCAGAGGGCGGATGGCGGGTTCCACGGCGTGCCCAATGCGGCCAATGTAGCTCTGCTCCAGCCGTTGAGCAGGATCCAATTGGTCCATTTCCGCAGAAGAAAGCGGTCCGTAGTTGGCCAAAAACCACAGCAAAATACTGATGGCCAGAATGATTTTACCGGCCTCCGCCACAAAACTCCGGGACTTTTGAAAAACCGTGTTCCACAGGTTCCGCACCAACGGCAGTCGGTACCGGGGCAGCTCCAGCAAGAACGGTGCACTGGTGCCCACCGGCACAAACCGTTTCACCAAGGACGACGCCCCCAGGGCCACTACAAATCCCAAGGCATATAAGGCAAAAAGCACCAAAGCACGCGCGTCGAACGGCCCAAACGCCACTTTGGGAATCACCAGCGCAATCAAAACGGTGTACACCGGGAGTCGGGCCGAACAGGTCATGAACGGCGTCACCAAAACCGTCAACAACCGCTCCCGCGGATTCTCAATGTTGCGCGCCGCCATAATGGCCGGAATGGCACAGGCATTGGCGCTCACCATGGGAACCACGCTCTTGCCGCTCAAACCAAAGGGCCGCAGCACGCGATCCAGCATGAACACCACGCGCGCCATGTACCCGCTTTCCTCCAACAAGGCTATGAAAAAGAAAAGCAGCGCAATCTGCGGCAAAAACATCAAAACCCCGGAAACACCGGGCACAATGCCGTTGGCCAGCAGCTCCGTGAAGGCCCCCGCCGGCAAAACAGACTCCGCCCAAGCGCCCACATGGGAAAAATAAGCGTCGATGGCGTTCATGGGACCTTCGGCCCAAAAGAACACCGCCTGAAACAGCAAAAAGAGCACCGCAATGAGCGTCAAGCCGCCCCACAATGGATGGGTCAATACCCGATCAATGCGCGCTGAACGCGTCAAATCTTTGCCCGGATCCAAGTGCAGTAACGGCTTTAGCAATCGATGCAAAGCGCTGTAGCGTTGAACGGTCTCGTCCACGCGAAGACGATCCGGTGATGCGCTGCGCTGCTGCACCCAAGCGGACGCGCCAAACTCAGGGGGTTCCGTAGCCCACAACCAGGCCTCATACTCTGTCCTGCTGCCGCTCAAGGCCATGGCCTCGTCCAACCAAGCGGCGCCCTTTTTGCGCGGCTGAAAAAATCGATCCGATACCGGAACCCCCTTCGCGCGAAGCACTGCCTCTTTCACACGGTCCAGCCCCAACCCCGTTCGCCCGTTCACGGGTACTACCTCTACCCCGCCCAAGGCGGCGCCCAAGGCCTCAAAGTCAACAGATTGTCCGCGCAAACGCATTTCGTCGTGCATGGTCACCACCAAAACGGCGGGCAAACCCAAGTCCAAAACTTGGGTGAACAAAAACAAATGCCGTTTCAGGTTGGTGCCGTCCGCAATGCCAATCACCACATCGGCCCGGTCGGACTCCGACGGGTTCACCAACGCTTGGTAGACCACCCGCTCGTCCTCCCCGTTGGGGTGCAAGCTGTATGTTCCCGGCAAATCAATGACCTCCGCCAATGCCGTAGCACTCAACTTGGCCAAACCGGAAAGCTTGTCCACGGTAATGCCCGGATAATTACTGACTTTCTGGCTCAGACCGGTCAAGCGGTTGAACACCGAACTCTTGCCGGTATTTGGATTGCCCACTAAGGCAATGCGCAGGGCACGTTTTGCATCCGACATGGCTCAGTCTTGATCGGTTTGTACCCAAATTCGTTCGGCCAAGTCCTTCCGAACAGCCAACTGCCAGCCGTCTACATCCAAACACAGCGGATCGCCCAAAGGCGCCGTGTAGTTGATGGTCACGCGCATGCCGGGTAAACAACCCATTTCCAGCAATTTGGGCGGAACATCGTCCAAGCATAAATCTTGGATGACGCCGCCTTCGCCCGAACGCAAATCCGCCAAGCGTTTCAAGCCCGCCATCAGAGGAGCATGGTTACCGGTGCCTCCAGATACTGCTTCAAAGTTTGCAAAAACGCGGCGCCCGTGGCTCCGTCCACCGCACGGTGATCGCAGCTCAGGGTGAGCTTCATGGTGTGGCCGGGAACTACCTGGCCGTTCTTCACCACGGGCACTTCCTGAATGCCGCCGACGGCCAGAATGCACGCGTCGGGTGGGTTGACAATCGCGGTAAACTCGTCGATGCCAAACATACCCAAGTTGCTTATGGTAAACGTATTACCTTCCCAATCAGAGGGCTGTAGCTTTTTGTCTTTGGCTTTTTGAGCAAAGCTTTTCACCTCGGTACCAATCGCTTGGAGCGACTTGGCATCTGCGTGGCGCACTACAGGAACCAACAAACCGTCCTCAACGGCAACGGCCACCCCCACGTGTACGTGGTGGTACGTCCGGATAAAATCGCCCATCCAAGCACTGTTGATGGCCGGGTGCTTCTTCAATGCCAATGCGGAGGCCTTCACTACCAAGTCGTTGAACGACACCTTGGCATCGGCAACCGCATTCAACTGCGCACGGGCAGCCATTGCGGCACTCATGTCCACGGTGATCTTTAAATAGAAATGCGGCGCAGTGAATTTGCTCTCGCTCAAACGACGCGCAATGGTCTTGCGCATTTGCGTGTTGGGCGTGTCCACGTAGCCTTCGGTACCGGCAAAAACAGGAGCCGCCACTGCAGCTGAAGAAGTTCCGGGGACAAAAGAATCCACGTCACGCTTGACAATCCGCCCACCGTCGCCAGAACCGGCTACCGTGCGCAGGTCAATACCTTTCGCTTCCGCTAAACGCTTGGCCAAGGGAGAGGCTACCACGCGACCGGAGCTCACCACCGGAGCTGGGGCCAAGGCAACTGCTGCTGGAGCGGGTACGGAAACGGGCACTGCTGCAGGCGCAACCGCGGCAGCAGGTGCTTCAACGGGGGCAGCGGCTGGCGCTGCAGGAGCACCGCCCTGGAGCAATGCGGAAATATCTTCACCGGCGGCACCCAAGACACACAGCAACGAATCCACCGGAGCCATCTGCCCATCGCCAATTCCGATGTGCAGCAAAACGCCTTCTTGGCCTGGAAAAGCCTCAAAATCCATGGTTGCCTTGTCCGTCTCAATCTCAGCAAGCAACATGCCTTCTTTCACGGTATCGCCCACTTTCACGTGCCATTTGGCAACCACACCTTCGGTCATGGTGTCGCTCAAGCGGGGCATATTGATTACTAGGGCCATGGGGAAACTTATTCTTTAATGAAGGGATAATTCTCTTGAACGTAAATGTCTTGCCACAATTCGTGGGCTTCTGGGAACGGTGAGTTTTCACCAAACGCAACGCATTCCTGAACTAAAGCCTTGACGCGGGCATCGATTTCCTCAAAATCAGACTCCTTAGCCCACTTCTTGGATTCCAATACCGAGCGCGCAATCAAAATGGGATCTTGCTTCTGGAATTCCGCCACCTCATCCTTGGTGCGGTAGTGTTGCGCATCGGACATGGAATGTCCCTTGTACCGGTAGGTGCGGATTTCCAAAAAAGTTGGACCACCGCCGGAACGGGCGCGTTCCATGGCTTCGTGCATGGCGTCGTACACCTTAGCCGGATCCATTCCGTCCACGGGCATGCACGGCATTTCGTAGCCCAAGCCCAACTTCCAAATTTCTTCGTGGTTGGCCGTGCGCTTTAGGGAAGTACCCATGGCATAACCGTTGTTCTCCACAATGAATACTACTGGTAAGTTCCAAAGCATGGCCAGGTTGAACGTCTCGTGCAACGAGCCCTGACGCACGGCTCCGTCGCCCATGTAGGTCAGCGTCACATTGTTCCGTCCCTCGTACTTGTCGGCAAAAGCCAATCCAGCGCCCAAAGGAATCTGGCCGCCTACAATGCCGTGACCGCCGTAAAAATGATGCTCCTTGCTGAACATGTGCATGGATCCACCTTTACCCCGGGAAGTTCCAGTTACCTTACCCATCAACTCCGCCATGATTTTGCGCGGATCTACCCCCAAACCAATGGGCTGTACGTGGTTTCTGTAGGCCGTGATCATTTTGTCTCCCGGTTCCATGGCCAGTAAAGCGCCCGCCAAAACAGCTTCTTGACCGTTGTACAGGTGCAGAAAGCCGCGAATTTTTTGCTGGATGTACAAAGCGGAAGTCATGTCTTCGAACTTGCGCCAGAACAGCATGTCTTCGTACCACTTGAGGTAAACCTCTTTGGTCAGTTTTTTCTTGGCCATGGGGACTTTTTTAAGGGCGTGCAAAAATACGCCGAAATCACTTCAAGAGTTGGTTCAGATCCAAAAGTGCACTAAACCGGAGCGTATTCTGCAACGGAGAGCGAACCGTTTGGTCTGCGGGGAACAAGTAAGCAAAATCAAGTTGGATCAACGAGTACTTGATGCCAAAGCCCATGGTGAAGTAGCGGCGGTTGCCTTTGGTGGCGTCTTCGTGCTGGTACCCCCCGCGAACGGCAAACTTTTCGTCGTACCAGTATTCGCCGCCCACGTTGAACATGAACTCGCGCAGCAATTCCGCCGTCCCGTCTGGTTTGGCCGACGGATCAAACGATTGAATTATTCCTTGCATCACACTGACTTGGTCGTCCTTTCCGGCAATGATCTCGGAACGATCACCGTCCTCATCAATGTCTTGCAGATCCCGAACCGGGCGCGTAGGCACCAACAACTTATTCACGTCCGTCAACAAAGTGAAGCGGTTGTACTTGTCCAACGTCCAGTTAAACCCGGCTCCAGCGCGCAAATTGGTTGGGATGAAATCCGAAGAACCGCTCTCGGTGTACTTCACCTTAGCGCCCAAATTGCTCAACGTAACACCGCCCGTCCACTGACCTTTTTGACCATCCTCCATGTTGAACGTGTTGCCTTGGTAGAAAAAACTCACGTCGGAGGCTACCGTAGTGGCTGCTTTCGTTTGCAAGCCACCTACAACCTGGCCCTGGGTCAAGTCGGACAATGCGCCGCGCAGCGAAATTCCAGCAGACCAATTTTTATTCAATTGCAAGGCATAGGCCATGTCAACAGCTACTTCGTAGGGTCGAAAAGTGCCTTGCTCGTTGCCGTTCTCGTCGCGAAAGGTGATGTCCCCTAAGGAAAAATAGCGGAGACCCACGCCCAGGCCGCCGCGCTTGCCCACCCCAAAAACGGCGTTGGCAAACATCAATTCAACGTCCGGAACCAAGGCGCGCAACCACGGGGTGTAGGCCACGCCGCCCATGGCATTGCCTTGACCTACCCAGGCCAATTTGGCGGGATTCCAGTACAAGGCATTGGCGTCTACAGAGGCGGCTACACCAGCATTGGCCATTCCACCCATCCGTGCGTCCGGGCCAATGTTCAACATCGGCATGGCCGACGTTACCACGTTCAACTTGGAGGCGTACGGATTTTGAGCGCGTGCCGCCGGGGCCACAACACAGAGGATTCCCAGCGCGAATGCGCTGCGCAAAGCGTTTTTCATAGGGGACAAAGATACAGGATTCATGGGGCAAATAGGATGCTTTAGAGTGGTTTTGCGGGAGAGTTTAGTTCGAAATCAGAACCAACCGCTCCCCTACAACGTCGCGCTGGCCGGTTTGCGTATTCTTCACCCGCAAACGAACCCAATACCAACCGGGAACCAAGGGTCCTCCGGAATCGGCATTTAGGTCCCAGTCCACGAGTTCGGTCCGGTTACCACTGGGCGTTCCCACCCAGTCGTAGGTTCGCACCACGCGTCCGTCCGCTGCATGCAAACTGGCGCCAACTTCCAGCGGCTGACCGTCTTGGTTGTGCGAAAAAGCCACCGTCAAAGGCCCTGAAGCCAACGGATTCGGATACAAGAATAACTCGTCCAGCTGCAACAACTGGCCCCGCACCACCACAAAATCTACCGAACCCACCGCCGGGTTGTTGTATGCATCCCAGGCCCGAACCGAAAACGTATGCGGACCTTCCGGCAAATCAAAAAACGGCAAGCGAACGGTGCCGCGGTCGAAGCGGTCCAAGTCGGACTCGTAAGACCCGTTCAGCACAACCGCTTCATTCCATGCCCCGTCCAGGGCGCCCAAAACGTCGTGGCCAATGCCGTTGCCCACCGCATTGATGCCGCTGGGATCGTACAAGCGCGCCAAACCCACTGGGTCTGTACCCGTGTAGCCTCCCGGCTGAAACAACGTGTCGTTGAGGTAGGCAGAAACCGTCGGGCCGGAAGTGTCCACCGGGGCATTCGCTCGCAAGCCGCCAATCCGAACGTCCGTGCGGGAACCAATGCCGTCGGACGTATCGTTGAACACGTAGGCGGTCAACTTGCCCGGCCCCACGTTCAAAGCGATGTCCAACGGTACTTTAAATTTGATTTTGAACCGACCGTCCTCCACACGAACGCGTCCGCGGTACACGGCATTCTCTTGGAGTAAAAAAGGTACAGCAACTCCCTGGTCGTCGTTGACCAAAGTGGAACGCTGTACCTTTTTGTCCAGCAACTCCACATAGGCCACCCCGCGGTAGTTGGGCAAAAATTGTCCCAGGTCGTCCACCACATATCCAGTAGCTTCCACATCGGAGAGGGCCTTCAGTGTGTCCGACGGCGACACCCCGGCAGCCAATGCCTCACCGTTCACCGAATCCCATACGGCCCCAAACCGCGGTACATTCAACCGCAATCCGGGGTCTCCCAACAGCGTGAAGCGCATTTTATCGCCGCTGCGCACCCCATTCTTTGCGCCGCGTACGATTTGCCCCAGCGTGCGGTAGCGATTGTCTTCGCGCTTGAACAACTCAGCAAAAATGGAGTCGTTCATCACCGCTCCCTCAAAGGCGCCTACCACCCGCGTAGTAGACAATAGGGCAATGGCCCCTCCCTTGGGATTCAGCAACAACTCCTCCCCCGCGCTCGTACGCATCGGATCGTCCAACCGAGAAAATTCACACGTAATGGTCACCACCAGCGGAAGTTTGTGACCGTTCTTGAACTCCTTCACGTCCCCTAATTGGAGTAAATTCTCCGAACACCAGCCTACCTCTCCGCCGTGTCCTAAATAACTCGTCACCAGATTGCCTTGCTCAATGGAGCGCAGCAGCTGTTCCCGAGCTGCGGGATAGGATTGACTACCGGAGGAACTCTGCTGCAAAAAAGCGTCGGTGTAAATTTTATTGATCGTAAAAAAGGGCAAGTCCGCTTCCACCCGATTCGCCAAAACCTCTTGCGCAGCAGAGAAGGTAGACTCCCAGCTCGCATCGGCATCGTCCGCCACAAACAACAACCGCTTGCGCCAGGGCCCGTAAGCCGTCGTATCCGTAGCGTAGCCAATGATTTTATCCACTAAGGCCTCCGCCTCCGCCTCCGTAGTCACTGGCAATCGCCCAATTCCCACGTCCAATCCTTGGGAAGTGAAATTCGCGCCTTCGTTGGCGTCCAAATAACCGATGAAGTCATCCAAACAGTAAGAGGAGTACAGAGAAAAACTGGCCGGACTCTGGTAGATCGGTACGAAATTTTGCTTGCTCGACAGTCTATTCTTGTAGTCGTACGATGCATCTCCAAACAAAACGACGTACTTAGGCCGGTCCTCTGGTGTTGCCGCAGAATCGCGCAAATGCTTGATAAAGTCCCGAATCGCAACTAAATCTTGCGCTCCGCTGCTGAACTCGTTGTAAATCTCTTGAACCTCCACAACAGCCGTTCGGTAGCGGCTGTACTCCCTGTGAAACGCGGCCAATCGATCCGCCGATTCCCGAAAATCTGGGTGGGTTACCACCAAGTAATCCACCCCACGAAGTCCGCGAATGTTTTGATTCACAACCCGACCGCGCAGCAATGGAGCCTGAGCTTGATCGGGCGAAAAAACAACGTGCGTCCGAGTTGAATCCTCACGAACTACAAACTGTAAAACGGAACCCACACGCACAAATGGACGCTCCACATAACGCCCTCCGCGGTGACCAACTTCCCAAACCACTGCACCTGCCGCGGCCTGCTCTACGGAATAGCGCACCACTTTTCCAGAATCGGAAGAAGACCGAACCCAAACCGGTTTTTGGTACTGAACCAACGGAACATCTGCCTCCACGCGAACCCAGTCCAAATGAGCAACTGCACCGTTGACGCCCGCCCGGTCCAATGCAACCGTATACGAGGGAACCCCGGCAACGCCCGGTTGGTGCATACCTCCCAAAGTAACGGCAGCTGCTACATCAGCCCCCGCCACGGCAGAGATCGGATTCCCTTGAGCCGACGCCAACTCCTGGCCGTTGCTTTGAAAGACAATTCGAGGACCAAACTGGGTCGTTCGCACGGCGGCACGCACTTGGAAAAAGAGTTTGCTTTGCGCATCCAAAGGCGGTAAATCAAGCGCAACCGGGTGCACCAACGAATAATCAAACAACTCACCAAACCATTGACGCCCTGAACCCACTAAATTTCGCTGTTCGCGCTCGTGGAAGGCAACCGCCACGGCTCGACTCCGCTCACGATCCACGGCACCCGAGACGGCATTTGCTGTACCCATACGAGTCCCTCCTTGCGTGGTGGTTACAAAAGCATACGCCGTGTCCGAGTAAATATGCTGCACGTGTTCGTACCGACCACTGGCGGCATTAAAATTCCACCCATGCGGCGACTGTCCGTAGAAATAAAGAACATCTGTGGGTCCAAACTGACCGTCTCCTCCATCGTCCACCCGAATGGGCAAGGACTTCAAACCGTTCGGACGTGCGGCATTGTTGCGCTCCGGCAACAAACCCGTTGGATTGTGGTACACCCCCAACTGAGACGTAGGCCAAGGCCCAGGCCCCATTCCAAGCGAGGTTAAATCACTGCCCTTCAAGGCGTATACACCGTCAGTCATCCAGGCAACACGCGCCCAATCGCCTTGTTTCAAGGGATTGTGCTGTGCGCTCAAGGTGCCCACCGATAAAATTCCCACAACGGCGAGCAGACGAAAATAAAGGAGTATGCGTTTCATAGTCTAACGGAGTAACGCGAAAATCGAAAAAATGGTGCGCCAAAATTCCACCTTTTTTACGAGAAATGCGGAAATGTCGTATTATTGTGCTTCCTAAAAAAGCGTGCAGAATGGCCCTAAAGCGCCTCATCGTATTGGTTGTCACCGGAGTTAGTGCCTTTCAGGCATGGGCGCAGGACCCTCATTTCTCGCAGTTTTACGCCAATCCGATCTACTTAAACCCGGCATTTGCTGGTGTTCAGCAGTGTCCAACCGTACACGCTAATTACCGCAATCAATACCCCGGTATAGGTGTCTACCAAACGTACAGCACGTCCATCGATCAGTATGTTGATGAATTGAACGGCGGTCTTGGGCTCATCGTGTTGCAAGACGAGTCTGCAAACCGCACCCTGCGCTTGACCGAAGCGTCCCTGGTTTATTCCTACCACCTGAAGGTCAACCGCAAATTCAGCGTATTGACTGGGTTTCAAGGAACTTTCCGTCAACGTGCTCTGGATTGGGGAAATTTGACGTTCCCAGATCAAATCGACCCCTTCTACGGCTTTGTTAAACCCACGAACGAAATTGCGCCCAACCAAACCAACACCTCCAACGTGGACCTAAGCATTGGCATGGTTGGTTTTACGGAGAACTTTTACTTTGGCGCCTCAGCACACCATTTGACCCAGCCCGACGAAGGTTTTTTCCGGAACGGCAACCTTCCAGTGAAGGTTAGTGCACAAGCAGGAGCCACCTTGCGCATGGGCCGCAAACGCCTGTACAACAGCTTGGACAACCTACTGATCCCGAACATCGTTTACCAAGGTCAAGGGGGTGCGCACCAAATCACCGCAGGGGTGTCTTTCAACCGTGGACCGGTGAGCGGAGGTTTGGCTTACCGTCAGGCTTTGGGAGCCGTGAGTTACAATCCTGATGCATTGGTTGTTTTAGTAGGCTTAGCGCCGAACGACGTGCCTTGGCGTTTTGGATACTCCTACGACTACACCATTTCCCCGTTAAAAAATACTTTGGGCGGAGCACACGAAGTAACTCTTTCGTACCGATTGGCTTGCCGTACCCGCAAGACCCGCTACAACGAAATTAAGTGCCCCAAATTTTAAGCTGAAGAGATGAAATCAATTCGCATTGCCGCACTGGCTGCCCTCGCCGTACTGAGCTTGGCCTCTTGTTCACGTCCCAAGTCCAGCTCCACGGGCATGAACCTGAACGATAAGAAAAATGGCGGTTTTCAAATCAACCTAAAGTACAAGGGCCAAAAAACCGGTCCCGGCTTGGTCTTCATTGAAGGCGGTACGTTGATGATGGGCCGTGTTGAAGAAGATTTCCAAAGAGATTGGAACAACCAGCCTAGCCGCGTAACGGTGGCCTCCTTCTACATGGACGAGAACGAGGTAACAAACGCAGACTACCGCGAATACCTCTACTGGTTGCGTCGTGTATACGACTACGATTACTACCCAGAAATCTACACTTCTGCCTTGCCGGATACCTTGGTGTGGCGCAATAAATTGGGCTACAACGAGACGTACGTAGAAAACTACTTGCGCCACCCGGCCTACAACTACTATCCAGTGGTTGGTGTCAACTGGTTGCAATCCATGCGTTATTGCTCTTGGCGTACGGACCGCGTCAACGAACAGATTTTGATCGACAAGGGCGTACTTCGTACGATGTACGACCAAAAAGACGACCAGAACTTCAACACAGAAACCTATTTGTACAAGCCAAACGAATACACGGCACAGAACAAAAAAGGTCTAAAAGATTTGAATCCCAACAGCGGATACGGAAAAGAAGGTCGTCCGGTGCGTATTGAAGACGGGATATTGTTACCGAAGTACCGCCTCCCAACAGAGGCCGAGTGGGAGTTTGCCGCCTATGCAGAAGTGGGTAACCGCGTGTACAACCGCACCCTTGACCGCAATAAATACACTTGGAACGGTTCGAACGTGCGCAACGGCGAGAAAAAAGAACGTGGCGATCTGTTGGCCAACTACAAGCGTGGACGTGGCGACAACATGGGTACGGCCGGTTTCTTGAACGACCAAGCCAACATCACCATGCAGGTGCGCTTCTACCCGCCCAACGACTACGGTTTGTACGACATGGCCGGCAATGTGTCTGAGTGGGTGTTGGACGTATACCGTCCGTTGAGCGGCAGCGACATGTCGGATCACCGTCCATTCCGTGGAAATGAGTTCCAGCAGTTTGACAACGATTACCAAGGTTTGGGCGAATTATCCGTCCTAACTGAGCCTCAGTACGACAATGATTCCAACGTGGTTCGTTTGCCCGGTCAATTGCCTTCTAAGGCCGTTACCGCTGAACAGAACTTGAAGCGTCGCAACTACCAACAGTCTGATTACCGCGACTACTTGGACGGAGACGTGGAGTCATCCATTTACTACGAGAAAGGGTTGGCCGAAGGTGAGCCAGCGATGTACGCTTACGGTGCTACTACCATGATCGGCAACCAAACCCGCGTGTACAAGGGCGGTTCTTGGAAAGACCGCGCGTACTGGTTGAGCCCGGGAACACGCCGCTACTTGGAGCAAGACCAAGCCACGGACGACATCGGTTTCCGTTGCGCTATGGACCGCGTTGGCTTCCAAAACGAATCCAGCAAGCGCACCAAGCGCGCTAAAGAAGTGAAGCGCAAGACGTTCCGTCGCTACCGCATGTAATGGAGCAAGTCCTTTAGAAAAAAAGCCACCCTCGGGTGGCTTTTTTTGTGAACCTTTTGCACCTTTGTCCCATGACCACTCCCGAACTGCATTCTCTATTTCTAAAATCAACTGGGGTTCAAACGGACACCCGCTCGCTTCAACCGGGCCAACTGTATTTTGCTTTGCGCGGAGACCGTTTTGACGGCCACAACTACGCGGAAGCCGCATTGGCACATGGTGCGCTTGCCGTTGTGGTGGATCGGGAAGATTGGTCGGATCAAAGCGGCTACATCGTGGTGCCCGACGTCTTAACCGCTTTGCAGGATTTGGCACGTCACCATCGGATTGCCTGGGGAAAACGCGTGGTGGGCCTCACGGGAAGCAACGGCAAAACCACGGCCAAGGAACTCTTCGCACGCGTGGCATCGCGGAAGTACAACGTTTTGGCCACCGTCGGGAATTTAAACAACCACATTGGCGTGCCCCTCACCCTACTGCAATTGAAACCCGAGCACGAGTTGGCCGTGGTGGAAATGGGGGCCAACCACCAACGCGAGATTTACGCGCTTGCCGGCATGTGCCTCCCCAACTTGGGCTACATCACCAACTACGGAAAAGCGCATTTGGAAGGATTTGGAGGCGTTGAAGGAGTCATCAAGGGGAAATCAGAACTGTACGACCGCCTGCGCGAATGGAACGGAACGGCACTCGTGAACTCCAACGACGCCGAGCAAATGCGCCGCACAGAAGTCTTGGAACGTTGGACTTTTGGCACCGATTCCGGTGCCAAAACGCATTACGCAATCCTGCCCGCGGACGAGCAAGGATTTGCCCAAATTGAGTGTTGTGGAATCCGCGTTCACACGCATTTAACTGGAGCCTTTCAAGCCACCAACATCGCGGCGGCCATGGCCTTGGCCGATTGGTTAGAAATCAATGCAGAGGAGGCCGCATCGGCCATCAAAAGCTACGTGCCCAAGAACAACCGGGCGGAATGGCGCACCACGGACCGCAATCGGGTATTGCTCGATGCCTACAACGCCAATCCAAGCAGTACGTTGGCTTCCTTGCAAGCATTTGCCCAACTGCAGAATGCCGAAAATCCTTTAGTGGTATTGGGCGACATGTTCGAATTGGGGGAATGGGCCGCCGCAGAACACCAAGCCATCTTGGATTGGGTACACACCAACGCTTCGCACTGGTCTGTTTGGACGGTAGGACCGCTTTACGCTGCCTGCCAAAGGCCGGCCAAACGATCCTTTGCCACCACAGAAGAAGCTCTAAACGAACTTACCACGAATGTTCTAAATGGAGCCACCGTTTTGATCAAAGGATCCCGCGGGATGGCATTGGAGCAGTTATTGCCCGCGCTTTAACGCCTAAGAAACGCCGCCTTTTGCGTCAAAAAGCAATTTATCAGAACGTAACCCGATAGCCGGCGGACAACCCCAAACGGAAAGGCAATTCTTCGTCGCGTGAAGAACTGTCGTAGAGCGGGGCAAAACCCAGATCCAAAACGGCGCCCAACACCAGGCGACCGGAAGTTCCAGTTGCTCGGCTGCCCTGCAGGAGGATGCCACCAGACCAAAAACGTTGGGTAGCTTGTTCTGTCCAGTCGTTGGCGCCCGCTTGGAACTTGCGCAAAATGTTTACGGACGTCGACGGCCATACTTCCAAGTTCCAGTTTTCGCTGACTTCGGAAATGAATCCGGCCCGCAAAGGAAACGTGGTATAATCCCCCCGGTACACCAAGGGTTCTACCGACAGCATCGGGGAAAATTTAGCCACATACCCCCAGCGATTGGTTTCCACACCAACGCCAACGTGCAAGGCTCCGCGCAGGGCCAGAGCACCAAAGACGCCTCCGCCGTAATTCAAGCCGGGGCCAAAGAGGTTGTTCTCCGGATTGGCCACGGTTCCGTCCGGATTGGTGGACAGTCGGCGCAAACCCACCAATCCCGCGCCGCGAACTTCCACAAAGCCCACTTTCTCCTTCAGGTCGCTGTCCGTGTAGAAAATGGGGCCGGAGGTCTTTTGGGCCCATGCAGTGGAACTTCCGCCCAAGGTTAGGGCAATCACTGCGGCAATCAAACGTGTGGTAGGGTTCATAATTGGCTCAGTTGGTTTTTAAAGGCATCGCGGGCTGCCGAAACGCCACTGGGATTTTTGCCGCCTGCCGAGGCGTAAAAAGGCTGACCGCCACCACCGCCCTGCACGTGTGCGGCAATGGACTTGATCCATTGGTTGATCTGTGCTCCACGGGCCACCAAATCGTCGGATACGGCCACGTACAGATTCACTTTGTCGTCCTGCAAAACGGCCAAGAAAATGGCCGACGCCGGCTGCGCCTTGAGTGCAAAGCACAAATCCTTCGCCGCACCACCGTCCAAGGCGCCTTCGTAGGACATAAACCGAATGCCGGATACCGTTTCTGCCTGGGCGAGCAATTGATCCTTCAATCCCGCGGCCTTTTCGCGCTGGAGCACCTCCAACTGCTTGGTCATCGACGCATTCTCTTCCTTCAACTGCAGAACCGCCTCAACGGGCTTTTGCGCGTTGTTTAGAGCTTCCTGAACCGATTTATACTGCGCCAAGCGGCCGTTAACCCATTCTTCCGCAGCGCCGCCTGCAACGGCCTCCAAACGACGTACTCCAGACGCCACAGCGCCTTCGCTGGTAATCTTCACCAAACCCAAAGAACCGGTAGCCGACACGTGGGTACCGCCGCACAACTCAATGCTGTCGCCAAATTGGATGACGCGTACGGTCTCGCCATATTTCTCGCCAAAAAGGGCCATTGCTCCGCGGGCTTTGGCGGCATCCAACGAGCTGGCGCGGTCCTCCAGCAGCGGGTGATTTGCGCGAATTTCAGCGTTCACCAAGGCCTCCACCTGCGCCAACTCGTCCGCCCCCACTTTCTGGAAATGCGCAAAGTCAAAACGCAAACCGTCCGGAGACACCAAGGAGCCCTTCTGTTCCACGTGGGTACCCAACACCGTGCGCAAGGCCGCATGCAGCAAATGGGTGGCACTGTGGTGCGCCGCGGTGCGCGTGCGCGCCGCCGCGTCAACCTCTGCGCGAACGGGCGCGCTCCAATCCGACGCCTCCGCAGCAACGTAGTGTACCACCTGGCCCGTTTCTTTCTTGGTGTCCACCACCGGCAGCGCCTGACTTCCAACGTACAGCACGCCGCGGTCTCCCACCTGACCGCCGCTCTCCGCGTAAAACGGCGTTTGATCCAGAACTACCTGTATTTGCTTGCCTTTGGCAGACTGTACACTGCGGTAACGAACCACCCGAGCGTCGCAACGCACTTGGTCGTAGCCCACAAAGCGGGAATTTTCGCCGCCCTGCACTTCCATCCAGTCGCCCATTTCCTGGGCCGTGGCGGCACGAGAACGCTCCTTTTGACGCGTCATTTCCGATTGAAAACCCGCTTCGTCCAGGCCAAAACCGCGCTCGCGTAGAATCAGCGAAGTCAAATCGAGCGGAAAACCAAAGGTGTCGTACAAACTGAAGGCCTTGGCGCCGTCCACCACACCACCGGCCGACAATTGGGCCATGGTGTCGTCCAGCAAGCGCAAACCCTGTTCCAAGGTGCGCAAAAAGGCCGCTTCCTCCTCTTGGATGACCTGGGTCACTAACTTCTGTTGCTGACGAATTTCCGGGAAGAAATCGCCCATTTCCCGAGCCAAAACCGCTACCAAACGGTACATAAAGGGCGCGGTGCAGCCCAAAGAGCTGTAGCCGTAGCGAACAGCGCGACGCAAAATGCGTCGGATGACGTAGCCCGCTCCGCCGTTGGAGGGCAACTGACCGTCCGCAATCGTAAAGGCCACGGCCCGAATGTGGTCCGCGATAACGCGGAAGGCCACATCGCCCGCCTCAGATTCGCCGCGCTTCTTGCCGGTCATGTGCTCCAACTCGGCAATCAACGGCTCAAACACATCCGTGTCGTAGTTGGATTCCTTGCCTTGGATGACTTGGCAGAGACGCTCAAAACCCATGCCCGTGTCCACGTGTTGCGCCGGCAGCTTTTCCAAGGAACCGTCGGCCTTGCGCAAAAATTCCATGAACACGTTGTTCCAAATCTCAATCACCCGCGGGTGGTCGTTGTTCACCAAGTCCGCTCCCGGGACGGCCGCGCGATCGGCTGCAGAGCGCAAATCCACGTGAATTTCCGAACAGGGTCCGCAGGGACCGGTGTCGCCCATTTCCCAGAAATTGTCCTTCTTGGAACCGTATAAAATGCGCTCTTCGGGAACAAACCGACGCCAAATGGCTTTGGCCTCCTCGTCCGGCGCCAAACCGTCCTGCTTGTCGCCCCCAAAAACCGTCACGTACAGGCGATCTTTGTCAATTTTATAGACCTCCGTCAGCAACTCCCAAGCCCACGTCAACGCTTCCTCCTTGAAGTAATCGCCAAAGCTCCAATTGCCCAGCATTTCAAACATCGTGTGGTGGTACGTATCGTGCCCTACCTCTTCAAGATCGTTGTGCTTCCCAGAAACGCGGAGGCATTTTTGCGTGTCCGCAATTCGCGGATGCACCACCGGAGCCACGCCCAAAAAGACGTCTTTGAACGGATTCATGCCTGCGTTGGTAAACAACAACGTGGGGTCGTCCTTGATCACCAGTGGTGCCGACGGTACTACGGCATGGCCTTTGGAGGCAAAAAAGTCGAGAAAAGTTTGGCGGATTTGGCGCGCGGTCATGTGTACTATCTTAGAAGCATCAAAAATAGGGCATAATCCGTGGCGCGCAGAACCAAGTACTACTACGACCCCCTCTCCATGGCGTTCAAAAAAATTGAACGCACGTGGAAGCACTGGGTACGCGACGTTTCCCTCTTTGCCCTGACCACCAGTTTGGTGGGAATCCTCCTGTTTTTCCTGCTCTCCGCCGTGTTCGACTCCCCCCGCGAGAAGCAACTGCAGCGGGAACTGGATGAGACCAACCTTCAAATGGAGGCCCTGGAAGAGCGTATTGAAGCCATGGACGAGGCACTGAGCGCGTTGGAGACCCGCGACAACGAGGTCTACCGCTTGGTTTTTGAAACGGATCCGCTGCCGCACGAATTGCGCCGAAACCTGGGCAATACGGACCGACGGTACGCACAAATTCGCGGCATGAGCAACGGGGCGCTGCTGGAACGCGTCGACCGCAAGGCCGAAGAAATGGGCAAACGCTTGTACGTGCAGTCCAAATCCCTGGACGAAGTGGTGTCCTTGGCCCAGAATAAAAAACAACTTTTGGAGGCCATCCCGGCCATCCGTCCGGTTCCCGCCAAACGCAACGTTCGGCTGGCCTCCGGCTACGGCTACCGCGTCCACCCCATATACAAGGTGCGCAAAATGCATTCCGGCATAGACTTTACGGCCAAAACCGGCACGCCCATCTACGCCGCAGGCAACGGAACGGTGGTCCACCCTGGAGACCTCGGCGGTAGTGGTTACGGAATACAAATCGTTATTTCACACGGATACGGGTACCATACCCTGTACGCCCACCTGTCCCGGGCCGCGGCGCGTCCGGGCCAGCGCGTCAAGCGCGGCGACCTCATCGGTTATGTAGGCAGCACCGGCCGTTCCACCGCTCCACACCTCCACTACGAAGTGATCAAAAACGGTCGGAAAATCAACCCCATCAATTTCTTTTTCAACGACCTCTCCCCGGCCGAATACGCCGCATTGGTGGAAGAAGCCAACCGCACCAACCAGTCGTTTGACTGAGTTTGGGAATGCGCTAGCCGATCGGGCAACAGCCCCGCACGGCTTCCTCTAAATAGTGGTTTTTACTTCAAACGCAAACGCTGCCCCGCATATATGGGCCGTCGCTCGCTGATGCCGTTCACGCGGCACAACTCCTGAACTGTTGTTCCGTTGCGCTTGGCAATGGAGTACAACGTATCTCCGCTCTTCACGCGATAAACCGCACTCGGCGCCGGTGGCGCCTCGTGCAACGCCTCGTTGTCCGCCGTGGACAGTGAAGCGGCCTTGGGCTTGTGGTATGCCCACTTACCTTGGTGCAGCAAAACGTTTGGATCGCGCAGGGCACCCGTCTTGAAATCGATTAAAAATTCTGGATTGAACGCAGAGCCCATGTACCGCACCTCAAAATGCAAATGGGGGCCAGACGACCTGCCGGTACTTCCGCCCAAACCAATGGGGTCACCTGCCTTCACGTACTCATTGGGATCTACAAACAAAGCGCTCAAATGGCCATAGTACGTTTCTAGACCTGAAAAATGGCGCATGACCACCAAATTTCCGTATCCACCGTAGTTGTAGTCGGAGTAGCGGATTTTGCCGTCAAAAGCAGCAAAAACTGTATCTCCCGTGGTCAATTTCAAATCAATACCGTGGTGCATGCGGCGGTGACGCCATCCGTAGGCTGAAACCACTTCCCCGCGCACCGGAGTGCGGTAACGTCGGTGGCGAATGTCCGTTGCGCAGAGCCACAAGGTGTCTTGCTGCTGGGACCAATCAAAATCCAAAACATGCACTTTCGTAGTATCCCAATGCATGCGGAACACTTCCGGTTCCTTGTATTCAAATCGACGAAGTACTTTGTCCGACGTCGCGATGCTGTCCAAATCAACCGCGCGAGCCGCCAAAGCTGCGAAACGTTGCGTTTGTCCGTTTGCACCCGCACCCGCCACAAGCAGTAGCAGTAAAATGAGGGGTCGGAGGAAGGAACGAAACACGTGTTGTTTTTTTGCGAGAAAGGCGAATATACAAAAAAAGGCGGTAATTTTGGGTAAATTCTCGTGCGGAGACCTGCCCAAATCCGCCATCAGTAAGAAAAAACCATGCCAAATATTCCCACCTTTTTCGAAAAGCGCTACTACCCAATTCGTGATGTAGCGGCTATGTTTGAGGTCAATACCTCCACGCTACGCTTTTGGGAAAAGCAGTTTCCGGAATTGCGTCCGAAAACGAATGCACGTGGTGTGCGCATGTACACCCCAGAAAACATTGAGACCCTGCGCCAGATTTATTATTTGGTCAAGGAACGGGGTTTTACCCTGAAAGGCGCAAAACAAAAAAAACAGCAAAATCCGGACGAAACGGCACAAGTGGAAGATGTGGTACGGCGTTTGATGAAGTTGCGTGAAGAACTGCAGCAGTTCAAAAAAACACTCTAAAAACAACGAACACACCATGACCCGTTCCAACATCATCCTCCTTTCCGTGCTCGGCTTTTTGGTCCTTACCCTGTTGTGGGGCATTGGCCGGTACAACAACTTAGTTTCTTTGGACGAAGGTTCAACCAGTCAATGGGCCAACGTGGAAAGCGCCTACCAGCGACGCAGCGACCTCATCCCCAACCTGGTGAACACAGTCAAGGGCTATGCTAAATTTGAGCGTGAAACCTTGGAAGCCGTCGTCAATGCGCGCGCCAAGGCCACTTCTGTAACGGTTGACCCTACCAACCTCTCTCCCGAAAAACTGGCCGCATTTCAACGTGCGCAAGCCGGTGTGGGCAGTGCATTGGGCCGATTGCTCGTTACGGTTGAAAAATACCCGGACTTAAAGGCCAACCAAAACTTCCTGGACCTGCAAAAGCAGTTGGAGGGGACCGAAAACCGCATCAAAGTAGAGCGCGATCGCTTCAACGAGAGCGTGAAAGGCTACAATACCGCAGTTAAGCGCTTTCCGGGCAACCTGATCGCGGGAATGACCGGATTTGCGGCCAAAGGGTACTTTGAAGCAGAAGCCGGTTCGGAACAGGCGCCCGACGTCAATTTCGAATAAGCACGGTGCCTCAACTTACACCGAGCGAAGAAAAAGCTGTTGTGGCTGCCATTGCGGCAGCAGAGCAACGAACCAGCGGCGAAATTCGCGTGCATTTGGAAAAAAAATGCGCGCCAGACCAAGCGTACGCAGAAGCGGTTCGTTGGTTTGAAAAACTGCGCATGCACCAAACCCAAGAGCGAAACGGCATCTTGTTTTTACTGGCCCCCGAATCCCACGCCTTTGCGGTGGTTGGGGACGCGGGCATTCATGCTCGCGTAGGCACTTCCTTTTGGGACGACGTTCGCGAGGCCGCACTGGCGCACTTCCGCGAAGGCCGGCTGGGCGACGGCTTGGTTGCGGGCATTCATCTGTGCGGCGAGCAGTTGCACGAGCATTTCCCGTTTGACGGAAAAACGGACCAAAACGAATTGTCGGACGAAATCAGTCGGAACGCATGAAAAGTGCACTGGCTCGCGGACTGTTCTTGCTTCTAGGCTTTTGGAGTACGCTGCAGACACTAGCCGCCCAAGATTTGGGTCAATGGTCCAAAAACGACGGCTTGGTGGTTATTCGTACGGCCAATAATCCGCTGAGCGCGGAGGAAGAACAGGCGCTGGAAGTTTTGCTCCAAACACGACTGGATTCGACTGGAGCGCGTTTGGTGGTTGTCTTAACCGACGGTGTACTGGACGACATCAACCTCTATGCAGTTGAGTTGGGCCAGCGTTGGGGCATTGGCTCCGCAGACGAGGACAACGGCGCCCTCCTCCTGGTGGACTTAGAAAACCGGCAAATGGCACTGCAAGTGGGCTATGGTTTGGAGGATGAATTGCCGGACATTACGTGCTCCCACATCATTCAAAACGAAATTGTGCCTGCATTCAAATCAGGCAACGTGGCCGAAGGTCTGCGGGCTGGTGCTGAAGCCGTTTTTGCAGCCACCCAAGGTCAGTACCGAGCGCAAGAGCGCGGAGGAAAACAAAATCTCCCGATTTATGCCCCGCTTTTGGTGGTGGCCGTTCTCATGCTGTTGGCGTACCGAAACCGCAACAATCAGGGGCCTACCTACGGTTCCGGTGGCCGTTCCGGCGGTGGACCGTTCTTTTTTCCCATGGGCGGCTTTGGCGGCGGCTCCGGTGGAGGCGGTTTTGGCGGAGGCGGCGGTGGCGCTTTTGGCGGCGGCGGTTTTGGCGGTGGCGGGTCCAGCGGCAGCTGGTAACCCAACCCGATCTGGCCGGTTCCCCACCAATCGTGCGCATTCCCCTGGTCTTTTGAGGTAAACGTGGATTTTTGCCGCGGCAATGCACGCGTTTGGCGAACAATCCCGACCTTTGCGGAAACTTTGCAAAAGATGGCTAAAGGGATTATTGTAGGACTTTTAAGCGCGACGCTTTTGGCGTTGACGGCTTGCGGAGGACCTTCGGGCGTGGGAATTGTGCGTCAACCGGAAAAGACCGTTTTGGTGGTGGTGAAAAAGACCCCCAACCAAGGGTTTGTGGTGAAAAGCGTGCGTTGGGAAGATTCCAAAGCCAAAAAATCCACAGACGCTCAAGTGCAAACCACTACCGAAAATGGTGCTAAGGCCGTTTTGAATCCCAAGGGGTACAAAACTTTTGGTTTGTTGACTGAAGTTCCTGCCGGAGCCGGATTTACGCCGGACCGTCTGGTCGTTAGCTACCAAATAGAAAAAGGCAAGAAGACCAAGAAAATGGTCGTGAAAAAAGTGGCTGCGGCCCCCACCCGTTAACCCCTATCCAAGGTGATTTACATTGAGCGGACCGAGTCGTTTAGCGCGGCCCACCAACTGTTCAACCCCAAGTGGACGGACGAGCAAAACGACGCCGTTTTTGGCAAGTGTGCCAACCGCGCCTACCACGGACATAATTTTAAATTGACCGTGGTGGTGAAGGGTGAAGTCAATCCAGACACCGGTTTTGTACTCAATTTGGTGGACCTGAAGCAGGTCATGATGGACTGCGTGGTGGACCGCGTGGACCACAAAAACCTCAATGTGGATGTGCCGTTCCTTCAGGGCGTATTGCCCTCTACCGAAAACCTAGCGATCGCCTTTTGGGCCTTGCTCCGCCAACCCATAGCAGACTTGGGTGGCACCTTGCACTGCATTCGCTTGCGCGAAACCGATAAAAACGCGGTGGAATACTACGGCGAATAAACCGTCGGACCCCTCCCCCTCCCGACATTCAACCTGTCCCCCATGAAACAAGCCTACCTCTTTCCCGGCCAGGGTTCCCAATTCACCGGAATGGGCCAAAACCTTTTTGACGCAGACCCCACCTACTTCCGCCGCGCGGACGAACTGTTGGGATTTTCGCTGACGGACATCATGTTTACCGGATCTGACGAAGACCTGAAACAGACCAAGGTGACGCAGCCGGCCGTTTTTCTGCATTCCGTGGCGCAAGCCTTTGCCCTGGGAGATTCCTTCCGTCCGGATTTGGTGGCCGGCCATTCGTTGGGCGAATTTTCCGCCTTGGTTGCCGCCGGTGCCTTGTCTTTTGAGGACGGTTTGAAGTTGGTCTACACCCGCGCGTTGGCTATGCAGAAGGCCTGCGAAGCACAACCGTCCACCATGGCCGCCATCTTGGGCTTGCCGGACGAAACCGTAGAAAACATTTGCGCCGCCACGGACGGCGTGGTGGTTGCCGCGAACTACAATAGCCCTGGGCAGTTGGTGATTTCTGGTGCGTTCCCTGCGGTGGAAGCCGCTTGCGAGGCCGCGAAGGCCGCCGGCGCCAAGCGTGCCTTGTTGTTGCCGGTGGGCGGTGCTTTTCACTCGCCGCTGATGGAGCCGGCCCGCGCCGAGTTGGCCGCTGCTATTGCCGCAACGACCTTTCACCAGCCCGTGTGCCCGGTGGTGCAAAACGTGGTGGCTCAAGCCGTTTCAGACCCCGCACAAATCCAGGAGCATTTGATTGCGCAACTCACCGGCCCGGTCAAGTGGACCCAGTCCGTGCAAGCCATGGGCGCCGCAGGCATCGGTCGGTTTGTGGAAGTCGGTCCCGGCAAAGTGTTGCAGGGATTGGTGAAAAAGATTCTTCCCGAAGCTGAAGTATTGTCCGCATGAGTTTCCATACCGCCTGGCAAAGTCCGTCCAACATTGCGTTGGTCAAGTACTGGGGGAAAACGCATCCCCAGTTGCCCACCAACCCTTCGTTGAGCATGACGCTGGACGCCTGCCGCACAGAGACGTTGGTGGAAATTGTACCCGGGGGTGGAAAAATTCAGGTGTGGGTGGACGGCGTGGATACTCCGTCGTTTGTGCCCAAGGTAGCCGGCTTTTTCAAGGCCATTGCCGAGCGCCATCCGTGGACCGCACATTTTGATTGGCGCATCCAAACCCACAACACCTTTCCGCATTCCAGCGGCATTGCCAGTTCTGCCAGCGGCATGAGCGCCCTGGCGTTGTGCGTGGTTTCCTTGGCTCGCGAGTTTCAGGAACGCATTCCCGCAAAAGACGATCTGCGCGAAGCCAGCGTCTTGGCCCGACTGGGCTCCGGAAGCGCCTCACGCAGTGTGTACGGCGGCTGGGTGGTTTGGGGCCGAACGCCCTCCGTCCCGGGCAGCAACCAGGAGTGGGCCCATCCCTACCCGCACACTGTAGACCCGGTCTTTTCGGATTTCCGGGACACCGTTTTGTTGGTGGACGTCGGGCAAAAAGCGGTTTCCAGCACCGTAGGGCACGGATTGATGAACGGACACCCGTTTGCGGAGGCCCGATTTGCCACGGCGCACAACAACCTAGCGGCGTTCCAACCCATCCTCGCCAGCGGAGACGTTGATTCCTTTTTGGCGTTGGCCGAACGCGAGGCGTTGATGCTCCACGGCCTGATGATGGCGTCCAACCCGCCTTTTGTGCTGATGAAGCCGGAAACGTTGGCCATCTTGGAGAAAATTCAAAACGCGCGTCGCGACGGCCTGGAAGTGGGTTTCACTTTGGACGCCGGTGCCAACGTGCACGTGCTGTATCCAGCGCGCGCTGAACAATCCGTTCGGGAATTTGTTACCACCTCGTTGTCTGCGCATTGCAAGGACGGCGCCTTCATCCACGACCGCGTGGGTGCAGGTCCCCAACAACTGACCGAACCCAAGCCCCTGCTTTGAATTCCGTAAACCCCTCCTTTTTCGCAAAAATCCTGCTCTTCGGGGAGTACGGCATCATCCGCGACGCCATGGCGTTGTCCATTCCGTTCAAGGAATATCGCGGTTCGTTCCGCTTTGTACCGACGGACGCTGCTTCGGTTGCTTCTGAAGTCACGGAATCTCAGGAGGCACTGCGCGCCTTTGCGCGTCATCTGCACGCACTGGCAGACAGCGGAGAAGCTTTAGCGGCCTTGAATTTAGTTCAGCTCGACGCCGACTTGGACCGGGGTTTGTTTTTTGATTCGTCCATTCCGCAGGGATTTGGCGTGGGCTCGTCCGGAGCCCTCGTAGCGGCGCTGTACGCTCGCTACGCCGTCAACCCCATTCCCGTGGATCATCAGCTTAACAAAGACCGTTTAGTGGCTTTAAAAGCCGAACTGGCGCAAATGGAAAGCTTTTTCCACGGACGCAGTTCCGGCATCGACCCCACGATTTGCTACCTGCAATTGCCGCTGTTGATTCGGTCGTCGGACGATTTGGGCACGGTCCTCCTTCCGGAAGAAAACGCGGAAGGCAAGGGGGCTGTTTTCCTCATCAATTCCGGCGCGCCTGGGGAAACCCAACCGCTGGTGACCCACTTCATGGAAAAGCTGAAAGAAGAAGGGTTCCGCAAGGTGATGAAGGATCAGTTCAAGAAGTACAACGATGCCTGCATCCAAGCTTTTCTGCAAGGAGATCCCGGGGCCTTGTTCCGCAACCTCAAGCCGCTGAGTCGCTTGGCGTTGGAGCATTTTGACCCGATGATCCCTTCCGGCTACCACGAATTGTGGCAAAAGGGCATCGACACGAATGCCTACTATCTGAAGCTGTGCGGTTCTGGCGGCGGCGGGTACATCTTGGGCTTTGCCCCGGATTTTGAGGCAGCAGCTCCCCTGTTGAAAACCCACGACCCCGAGGTCATTTTCCGCTTCTAATTGGCTGGTTTGCCCCGGAAACTTGCCCTGCGGACGGCCGCACTTTTGCTGGCAGTCCGGTGGTACAATATTGCTTATTTAACGGTTGCCCAAGGTGTTTTTCTCTGGAAACTCCTTCAAAGCAACCCAGCAGCTTGGGATTTTAACGGAGGTTGGTCCGTTGCGGTTTTGCTGCTGCTGATCAATGCCCTTTTGGTCTCCGGCGGATCCTTGATCAATAATTTCTACGACGCCGAACACGACCTCATTCATCGTCCTTGGCGTACGTTGTTTGAACGCACCGTGGTGCGCAAGTACGGCATTCCTTTGGCCTTTTCCTTTTGGTTTTTTGGCCTGGGCTTGGCCTGGCACTTGGGCACCCGCATGGGTCTTTTTTTCGCCGTGTACGCGGCACTCCTGTGGATTTATTCGCACAAGAGGCGGTCGTTGGACCGGGGCGCACACGCCGTGGCCGCAGGCCTGGCTTTTCTGCCCTTCCTGAGCTGCAGTTTGTGGTTGAACACCTTGCCGTGGCATTTATTGGTGTACGGCCTGGTATTGCTTTTGGTGGAGTCTGCGCGCCAAGCGGCCAAGTCCGCCCAAACACACCCGGAGGTGCGCGGATACCGGGAGTCCCAAGCGGTGCTTTTCACGGCGGCTGCGGCGGCGGTGATTTCCGGCTGGTGGTTGGAGCAACCGGGACTTATTTCACTCGGTTTTCCCGCAGGCCTGTCCGTGGCTTTTTTGCGGTCTTTGGAGCGTATTTCCTATGTTAACGGTGTGCACGAACCGGTCAAGGCCCAACACGCGCGAAATCTAGATACCTTTTTGAAGGTATATCTGATTTACTCCATGGGGGTTCTGGTATTTGTGCTGTAGCCAATCGTTTGGCTCTTCACGGAACCAGCTGCTAAGCGCTGAACGGAAAGCTGCTGCAACGCGTTGCGCGGGCAGCACATCACTCACCAAGCCTTACCGGTACAACGTAAAAACTCCGGTTTCTTCTGCTTTCTTGCCCAACGGCAAGTGCAGCAGCACGCGGTAGGAATAGGCGCCGGCTTGTGCGGGTTCACCGTCGATGGTGCCGTCCCAACCCTGCGTGATGTCCGTGGAGGTGTAAATCAGGTTGCCCCAGCGGTTGAAGATTTGCAGCTCCATGCCTTCAATGCCCAAGCCCTTCACCAGGAAGTAGTCGTTCACGCGGTCTCCGTTGGGCGTGAAGCCCGTGGGGACGTAGAAGTAGTAGTCCATCTGCACCACTACCTCAAGCGTTACGGCGTCGGAGCAACCCAGGCTGTCCGTGATCACCAGGGTCACGTTGTAGCGCCCTGGGATGGCGTAGGTGTGGATGGGGTTGGCGTCCGTGGTGTTGACGGGGGTGCCGTCGCCAAAATTCCAACTCCAGGTCCTGTGCGGCGTGGCCAGGTTTTGGAAGCGTACTTTGAGCGGATTGATGCCGTCCACGTTGTGCCCAAAGGAGGCGTTGGGAACCGGCATGACCTGCACCCAAACGGAGTCCGTTCGGGTGAAGCCGCAGTCCCCGGTGAGGGTGTATTTGTAGTAGCGCGTGGTGGCCGGAGAGACGCTGATGCTGTCCGTGTTTTGGCCCGTTTCCCACAAAATGTTGGAATAGGCGCCGCCCACGTAGCCGGTGTTGCCGATTTTCACCACCGTGCCCGGGCAGATGATGGTGGAAGCCGGGATGGTTTTCAGGGTGTCCACCGGTTGGAAATAGATGGTAATGGAATCAACGACAGCCGTTGCCATGCACTCGTCTTGGGCGTAGAAGTAATAGGTCGTTTGTGCTGTGGGGCTAGCCACTAGCTGATTTCCCCCGGTGGTGTCCGTGTTCCACCACGATCTTACAACCCCTTCACCACCGGTCACCGAACCAATCAAAGTGACTTGGTCACCAGGGCACTGAAGCGTGTCGTTGCCTGCTTGAAGCGAGATGGGTGCGGCCGGGTTTATTTTGTCTCGGATTCGGTAGCGAACCACTTGCGAGGGGTAGTCCGCGCAAAAAGTGCTCACTGGCTGCATCACGAGTTGGATGACCTCGGGGCCTTCGGCAATGCCGTCGTCAAACGCTTGGATCCAGATCGTATCCTTGGTTTGACCGGGCAATAAAGTAACCAGTGCCGGCAATGGCGTGAAATCTACACCTGGTTGGGCCGTGCCCTGATTTTGTGTGAACGCAATGCGCATCGTATCAGTAGTCGCGCCTTGGCGCTCAATGATCAAGCCGGACGCTTTGCAACCCTCCACGACGTTGGTGTCCGAAAACGAATTGCCAGAATTGGTGGAGCGAGAAAGGGTTATGGTGGGCAGCTGGAAGGAGCGGGCTCCCAAGAAGACGGCGGAATTCAGTGCGCCATCGGACACGTCCGCAATGATCATTTTGATGGTGTACAACTGGCCACACTGCACGCGCGCTTTGGCCGTGAACACATCCGTAAATCCGCTGTACGAAGTGTTGAAGCCTGCCGCTGCCACGTTGTTGTTAAAGTACACTGAGTGTGCCACATAATTGGGATTCGCAGCAATACAAGTGGCAGCCGTACCGGAGCCCGTAGGTGCACCACCATTGATGGTATTAACCGCAACCGGCACGTTGGTGTTGGGAATGGTAGCAAGATTTACGGTGTCTATGGTGTTGACACTGCCACCATTGATGCCCTTGCCGATGAGAAAAAAACCAAAGGCATCGTTAAACGAGGTACACGTATAGCCGGCGTATTCGTTGGATGCAAAGACATAATCAAACTTAACGGAATCGCCCGGTGCAATGAACGAAAACATGATTTGAGCCTTGTCGTTCAATGACGTTTGGGAACTCCCAATTGCGGAAAGTACCGTCAGTAAGTTCGCGGACTGGGACGCACCAGAACCTGCCGATCCGGACTGGCCAGGCACAACGTCGTTTGCACCACCCGTGACCATGACAATGCCGCTATCCAAACCAAAATTGGCGTTGTGAGCGGGAAAAGTAAATTTACCAATCTGGGTACTGTTGCCCTGATTCAAAAACATATTGGTATTGAGATTGATCGGCTGTGGGAGAAGTGAAAAACTGGGGCCTACCAATACGTTTTGCGCCAACCATTGCGGGTTGTTGCGCGGTGCTGCTGAATTGACACTTATGGTTTGCGCGTGCACAAAGGACACCGCACCGAGGGATGCGAATGCCAAGAGGCAGGCGATCGGTCGCTTGGAGAACATCTTCCAAATATAGCGAATTTCACGTGCTTGAGGTACCTTCGCAAAAACGCCTGAATCATGGATGTACGCCCTTATTTGAACGAGCACTTTGAACGATTTACCGACGAGTTGAAGGAGTTGCTTCGGCTGCCCAGCATCAGTGCGGACCCCGCCTATGCAGACGCCGTGCACGCCACCGCCCAGTCCGTCTCGGAGCACCTCCACCGAATCGGCCTGAACAACGTGGAAGTGTGCGCTACACCGGGCTACCCCGTGGTGTACGCGGACTACACCGTTGGGCCAGACGCCCCCACCGTCCTCGTGTACGGGCACTACGACGTGCAACCGGCAGACCCCTTGGAACTGTGGGAAACCCCTCCTTTTGAACCAACGGTGCGCACCACCCCCATCCACCCCGACGGCGCCCTGTTTGCGCGTGGGGCGTGCGACGACAAGGGTCAGTTTTTCATGCACGTGAAGGCAATCGAAGCCATGCTGGCTCAGGGGCCGCTGCCGTGCAACGTGAAGTTCATGATTGAAGGCGAAGAAGAGGTAGGATCTGCCAATTTGGCGTGGTTTGTGGAACGCAACCGCGAACGCCTGGCCTGCGACGTCATCCTCATTTCAGACACCGGTATGTTGGCGCCCGGCATCCCCAGCATCACCACCGGCTTGCGCGGCTTGGCCTACATGGAAGTGGAACTGACCGGGCCCAACCGGGACCTCCACTCCGGTCTGTACGGGGGTGCCGTGGCCAATCCGCTCAATGCCTTGGCGCATCTCATTGCCTCTCTGCACGATGCGGACGGAAAAATCACCCTGCCTGGATTTTACGACGACGTGGCGGACCTTCCGGCAGAAACTCGGGCCGACCTGGGCCGCGCTCCTTTTGATTTGGAAGCCTACAAAAAGGCGCTGGACCTGACCGACGTGGTGGGCGAAACGGGCTACACTACCTTGGAACGCGCCGGCATACGCCCTACTCTGGACGTCAATGGAATGTGGGGCGGTTACACGGGCGAAGGCGCAAAAACCGTCATTCCCTCCAAGGCCTTTGCCAAAATCTCCATGCGCTTGGTTCCGGACCAAAATCCAGAAAAGATTGCCGAACTGTTCCAAAAGCACTTGGAGTCCAACGCTCCAAAGGGCACTACCGTCCGCGTGACGCCGCACCACGGCGGTTGGGCCTACGTGTGCCCACCTGACCACCCGGGCTACTTGGCCGCACACAAGGCCGTAGCACAAACCTTTGGGAAAGAACCGGTCCCCGTGCGCAGCGGCGGTTCCATTCCCATCGTGGCCTTGTTTGAAAAAGAGCTCAACGCCAAAAGCATCCTGCTGGGCTTTGGGTACGATTCTGACGCCATCCACTCTCCCAACGAGCACTACGGCTTGGCCAACTACCGCAAGGGAATCGAAACCATTCCGTGGTTTTACACCTACTACACCCAAGGCTGAAATCATCGATTACGGCCTATTGAAATCCGAATGTTCCTGGTATAAAAAAAGGGGGCGC
>CAZDDX010000002.1:0-372622 GCA_964504345.1 uncultured Owenweeksia sp.
CGCCAACCGCACCCATCAATAAGGGCTGCCTCCGCATGGAGGCAGCCCTTTTTGTTGGGTGCAACCGCGAACGCCGGCAAGATGCGAACGCGCATAAAAAAAAGCCGCCTCCCGGAGGGAGGCGGCTGGAAACAAGGACCGATTGGTCCCGGAAATTAGTTCCAAATGGGCACCTTGTCAAACGTCGTGGGACGTGGTGTGGGTACATTGGTATTGGAGTTGATTTCGCTTTGTGGGTACAACATGCGCTGAGGAAGCATGGAACCTGCATGGGGTGTAATGCCCAAGGCATTGCCCGTGCGGCGAACGTCGTTGAACCCTTCGATGTGGCCAAACATAGAGATGTATTTCTCCGTGTAGATTTCCTTCATCAAAGCTTCCTTTTGCGTGGCACCCACGACCAACCCTGCGGGGCCGAAATCCGTCAGGTCGTAGGCGTCAAATCCGCCAAACTGAGCATCGTGTACAGCACGCACGTTGTTCAGAGCCACCAAGGCATCCGCCAAGTTGTCCTCACGAGCGTAGCACTCCGCCAAAATCATTTGGTTCTCTACATAAGACACCAACAAGTAGTTGTTGTCCGACGCGAAGATGCCGTAGTGATCGCCGTAGTACGCATCGTCCCAGTTGGGATCCAAGTCTGTGTAACCACCGGGGAAGAAGTAGTAATTGAAACGCTCGGTTTCGTCCGTCTTCGTATTGCCGCGGTAATCGGCACTAGTAGCGGTCATCAACTTCTCAATATGCGATCCGGAGCAGCTCATGTAGCCGCCACGGTTCCAATCCAAAAAGTCGTAGAACAAGTTGTGCTTGCCTGGAGTGTAACCCGCGTCGTGCAAAGCATACATGTCGTTGCCTTCGCTGATGCCATTCATGGCAGCAGCTTTAGCAGCGGCGTAGTTGCCCAAATGCAGGTAAGCGCGTGCCTTCAAGGTGTTGGCAACTTCTTCCCAGTCAAACGAGCCCGCATAAGCCGCACGAAACTTAGTAGAGCCACCCACTCCGTTCGCGATGGCATCGTCCAACAACACAATGGCAGCAGCATAAACGTCCGCTTGGTTGTCGTAGGATGGGTTGGGGAAGTTCTCCACATCGCATGCCTCAACATTGGGTACATTGCCCCACAACGCCGCAGCAGTCATCAAAAGCTGCGCTTCATTAACTTGAGCAATGCCTTTCAACACCAAGTTGTTCTTAGCTTCCGCCTTGGCTTGAATAATGCGGGACTGCGCAATGCCTTCGGCATACAAAGTACCCCAAATATTGTCCAAATCGCCGGCTACTACGTTGTACTGGTCAACGGAGATGTATTGGCGATCGGAACCGCGGAAGTAACCGGCAAAGATGCCGCCCATTCGGGCAAGCTCACCCTCCTGAACCATAACGTTGGCCAGCTGGGCACCGGTGATCATCAATTCCGGAGAAGCGTCCGAAAATTGATTGGGATTGGTGGAGTTGATGTCGTTGGGTTCGCACGCCGTCAGCAAGACTGCGGCAACGCCAACTGCACTCCCGAATTTCACGAAATTTTTCATGTTTTCTATTTTTTATGGGAGTTGATTAAAGGCCCAAACGCACGGAGAAGATGAACGACTTCGTGCCAGGGTTGGTGAAGTAATCCAAACCGCGACCGTTGGAAACGCCCGTCAAATTCAATTCAGGATCAACCCCTTGGAACGGAGACCAGAGCAACAGGTTGCGGCCGGTGAATCCCAAATCCAATGAGGCCAATCCCATTTTCTTAGCCGTAGCGCGCGGGATGCTGTAGCCCAAGCTCAATTCACGCAAACGAGTCCAAGAACCGTCGGTGATGAAGTGCTCGGAAACCGGGCCGAAGCCACCGCCCAAGCCGGTGTACCAGCTTTGGTCCAACCACACGTCGTTCTCCGTCCCGAAGTTGCCCAAATTACCGCGCACGGTGTACGTTCCATCTGCGTTGGCGTTTGCTGCATCTGCAATGGATGTTCCGTTGATGTTTTTCACCAAACCTGCTTGCTCCGCAGTAACCGTAATCTCGTTGGCCGTCTCCGGATCCACTCCGAAATACTTCAATACGCCTGAGGTACCTGCCCACATGTCTTGACCTTGAGACGTTTCAAACAAAACGTTCATGGACAAGCCCTTGAAGGTCAAAGAAGTTCCAAAACCAGCACGGTAGTCTGGGTTAGGATCGCCAATAACGCCCTCCTCAATGGCTTGCTGGGGGAACCCGTTGGCGTCCAAGATCAACTTGCCGTCGTTATCGCGCTGGAACTTACCGCCCCACAGAGCGCCCAAGGCATGTCCTTCAACCGCACGGGAAGAAGAACCGGTGAAGCCTGCCAAGAAGATGGACTGAACACCTTGCAAATCATCAACCATGTTGCGGTTGCGGGTGAAGTTGCCGTACAAATTCCATTTAAAATCGCGGGTGTCTACTACGTCCAATTTTGCGTCCAATTCCAAACCGGTGTTGGAAATGGTGGCGGCGTTGTCCCACTTGGAGGAGAAACCGGTAGAAGCAGGAACATCCACGGCGAAGATGGCACCAACGGTGGTGTTTTGGTAGTAGGTACCGCTCAAGCTCACCTTGTTGTTGAAGAAGCGGGCATCAAAACCTGCTTCGTATTCCGTCTTGCGCTCCGGTGCGATGTTCGGATTGCCTTGAACGGTGGAACGGTAGGTAGAGCCGCCGTAGTAGCTGGCGTCCAAAACCTCACCCCAACCGGAAGTAGAACTGGCAGAAACGTAGTTGGTAGTCCAAATGTACGCGGGCGGTTCAACACCCACCGTGCCCGCAGAAGCACGAACCTTAAAGAAAGACAGGCCGCTTGGGTCCATGTTTAAATCTTTGGTCAGGTCGTAGGCCAAGTTGGCAGACGGGTAGAAGAACTGACCTTTAAAGGTGGAAGCTGCTTCCGCCGCACCGGTCAATTCTACAAACAACCGATCTTTCCAATCCAAGTTCACCACGGCGTAACCGCGGTTGTTGATGACCGTTGAGCGGCTGTTGAAGGGGCTGTTGTTTGCCGTGGTGGCATTTCCCAACGTGAAGCGCTCTTGGTCGCGAATGATGAAGTTGAACGCGTTGCCGCCGATGGAACGGAAACGGCGCGAGTTGGCAGTATAACCTACCGTTACCGCCATGTTGGTTTGTTGGTTCAACTTGTAGGTAGAACGATCAAACACCAACAACGAAGACTCGGTCTCGCTGATGTGCTCATCTGTTAAAGAACCGTTGGCCAAACTGGCGGCGGAACGCACCGGGAAGAAGGTGATGCGGTCGTCGCCGCTGTAGTCCAAACCGTAACGAGCCGTCAATTGGTGCACACCGCCCCAACGCAAATTCAACTCAGGGGTGATGATGATGCGGTTCACTTCGGAGGTGTTTACCTGCCTGTTGAGCGTCCAACCTGGGTTGTTGTAGGTAGGAACGGCATCTCCTAAGTAGCGACGGTAGCCGCGGTGGGCTCCCACGGTGGGGATTCCGTTGGCGTCGTAGTAGGTACCCTCGTAGTCGGAGTTATCAAAGTCCGCTGGCGTACGCAAGTAACCCAAATACAAACCGTTCAAGTTGGAGCCCTGCTGTACACGGTTGGAACTCACCTTAGACACGAACGCGTTCATGCCCACTTTCAGGTTGTTGTTCAGGTTGTTGGTGAAGTTCACACGGCCAGTGGTACGACGGTAGTCTGAGAAACCGTTCAGAATGCCCTTTTGGTCCCAATCCGACAAACTCACAAACAAGTTGCCCCGCTCGCTGCCGCCGGACAAGCTGATGCTCTTATCCATGGTTAAACCGTCGCGGAACACTTGGTCGCGGTTGGATTGATTGTACACCTCCTGGCTGCGGCGCTCCGCAATAGGGTAGTACTTGGTGCCGTCTGCCGCCTCAAAGTAGCGACCCGTGGTGATCACGGAATCCGCGCCTCCCTTGCGATCCGCAATACGATCACCCCAGCTCAACGCGTTGTTGGGCGCAAAGTTTCCGTTCACGCCCTGGCCAAAGGTGCTCTGCTTTTCGTATTCGCGGTTGATGCGGTCTACGCCAACCGAGAAACGCGCTTCAACGTTGTATCCTTTGGAATTCGCCTTGCCCTTTTTGGTGGTGATCATGATCACACCGTTGGCCGCACGAGTACCCCAAACTGCTGCTGCTGCGGCACCTTTCAGTACTTCAACGGAAGCAATATCGTCCGGGTTCAAGTCGTTCAAACGGCTTTGTTGCACAACGCCGTCTACGCCCTGCCCCACACTGGAGTTGCTTACGGGGATACCGTCCACCACAATCAGCGGCTGAATCGAACCGGTAATGGTTGATTGACCGCGAATCTGAATGTATGCCCCGGCACCGGGGTCTCCGGAGTTACGGGTCACCAGGATGCCCGAGCCCTTGCCCGATAGACCTTGGATGATTCCGCTTTCACCAGACTTCTGGACGCTTCCTCCCGCTACACTCACGGAAGCAATGCCCTTCTTGTCCTTGCTGCTTTGAACCCCCAAAGCAGAGACGGTGACTTCACCCAGCTGACCGGACTTCGTGGTATCCCGCTGATCGGGGAAACCCGTTGAAGCCGCCCGAACCGGTGCCACCCCTGCACCAACCGCCATAACAGCGCCCAGTACACCAGCAATCAGTTTGTTTGACATAAAGGTTATTTTTGTGTTAAGTGGTGTAATGTAAGAATTTTTTAATTCCAACAACACTTTTGTTCACAAATTCCTAACCTTCAGTTCATTTCCTTGCGCCTTTGCAAATCCAGCGCCACCAGCAAAGCCGCGAATCCCCACACCGGAGCGGAGGCTTTATCGGTATCCAAGAAATTGTTGAGTACCCCGTGGGTGAAATACGTTACGAGCCCGGTGGCGGCGGCCACCGCGAGCCAATAGTCGTTGGTGAAGGAAGCGGCTTTTTCCCGGTAGTGTGGCAAAACGGCCGCCCCGGTTCGCAAAAAAGTTGCCAACAACAGCAAGACGGCGACCAGGCCCAAAACGCCTTCCTCCGCCAAGGGCCCAATGTACTCGGAGTGTGCATTTCCGTTGTCCCCGGCGTTGGTGGAAATGATGGTTAAATCCGACGAATGCTGGAAGGGGGCGTACTGGAACTGGTAGGTACCCGGACCCCAGCCGGTCCAGGGTCGTTCTTGAAACATGCGCAGGGCTGAATTCCATCGGTTGAGGCGCTCCAAATTGGAGGCGTCGGTGGAAATATTGCTCATGGAGGCCACGTGCTCGCCCAATTTATCGGAGGACACCGCCTTGTTGCGCTCCGCACTCCGCTGCACCTGGTCTTTGACGGCATACAAGCCGCCCAAACCGATCAAACCCAAAAACAGAACCACGGACCAACTGATTCGCAAGCGGTGGATGAGGAAGATTCCCGTTGCGGCCACCAAACTCAACCACGCCGCCCGCGTGAAGGAATAGACCAAGCCCACCAGCAGGAGGGACAACAAGAAGCCCGTCCCCATGCGCGTGAGCAGGGATTGTTTGCGCAAGGCAAAATAGAGCGCGGCCGGGATGTAGAGGGCCAAAGCGGCTCCGTACACGGTGTGTTCTTTATAGAAAGGATACATGACCCACGTGGAGGTCTGCTTGCTGAAGTCGTACTGAGCGTGAACGCTCAAGGTATAGGCCACGGCCACGGCCAACGGCAACAGGTACAGCCAAAAAAAGAGCTCACGGTAGGATTTTGTTTGGAAAACGTGTACCAGCAAAAAGAAGTAGGGCACCACAAACCAGACGCGCGCTACCCAATGCTTGATGCTGACCAAGGGCATGGAGCTGGTGATGGAGGTGAGCAACATCCAGCCCAAGTAAAAGTAGATGGCCAAGGAAACAGGATGGCGCGCCACTTCCCGATTGATGCGACCGGTCATGATGAGTCGGAAAAATAAAAGGAGGGTAATGCCAAACAGCAAGGGTTCTGTGGGCAAGCTGAGCCCCACGTTGAATCCGCGGTCCTGCAGGGTGACGCTCAGGGGGGTCATAGCCACCACGGCCAAAACCAACCAGTCCATCCGAACAAAAGCAAACCACACCACCGCCAGCACCACCGGAACGGCCAGCAGAGCGTACTGTTCCCAAGCTACCGCAGCAGCAAGAAACAGTCCCAGGGCCAAGCCAACGGCCCAAACCCAACGCGGTGGAAGCGGCGCGTTCACGCTTCTTTCAGGCGGAGGTCTTTAATGGCGTTGGCCACCAAAATAAAGAGCATGGTGCCCACAAAGGCTGAGAACATGGAAATGGCCACAATCAACCACCGAACCGGGTAGGTTTTGCGCTCGGCCGGGATGGCCTTGGTCACGCGGAAGGTGGCGGGCATGGATTGCTCCGCGTCCACGCGCGCCTGATCCAATTTCGTGCGGATTTTCACTTCCTCTTGCTTGAGCAAGTACAATTCGTCCCGTAGGGCTACGTACCGACCGCCGTAGCGCGCCAGGGTGTCCAGCATGTTCTGCAACTCACGAACAATTTTCTTGTCTTTCCCCTCCAAGATGGCCGTGGCCAATTGCTCAGAAATGACGGCACTTTGTTGCTCGTAGTCGTGCACGCCCTTCTTGCGCAAATTGCGCAGCTCCGCGTCCATTTCCAAGACATCGTCCCGAACCTTGTCGTACTCGCCCTTCACGATTTTGAATCCGTACCAAGCGCGGTTGCGCTGAATGCGAGACTTGACGCGGTCCAGCATGTCCACAATCTCGTTGGCGATGTCCGCCGCCACTTTGGGATCCGTGTCCAAAACTTGGATTTCCACGGACATGAATTGGGTGCGTTGAAAGGAAATTTTGTCGTTGAATTCCTCGCGCAGGTAGGTCATCTTGTACTTCCCGGTGGGGTCGATATCGTAGTGCTTCAACAGGTTGAATTTGACGGCAATGGTGTCAAAAATCTCGTCGGAATTCAAAATTTGAATGAGCTGTTCGGCCTGTTCTTCGGCACCAAAAGCCAACATGTCGTCTTCAGAAAAGCTGGTTTGCGGCAGCAAAACTTTGGAGACGGAGTTGGTGGTGGCGGGGAAAACGATCACGGAGCTCTTGTAGAGCGGCTTGATGAACCAGGAGCTGGAGGCGACGGCGCCCAAAAGCCCGGCTACCAGCGGCAACGCGAGCAAAGGCTTGCGCCATTGGTACAAAAACTGAAGCAGAAAGGTGGAGTTGTATTCCATAACGGGCACAAATTTACGCATTTGCACGGGGTGCGGGTCCGCGCGCGGTGGGGATTATTCGTTTTCCGCCAGAAAGGCGTCTACGGACCGAAGGCGAAGTCCTTTTTGGGCCAGCAGCGCCTGCAGGCGCTGCTGGTCTGGGAGGTAGGCGGCGCGCAGCGCCGCGCGCACGTCCGCCGGTAAGGTGGGCTTGCCCGGGGCCAGCCACTTGTTTTTCAGGGAAGTCCACAAAGTGCTGGGGACGAGGCGGCGTGCCGCGTGCGCCGCACCGCTGGCGTGCAGCCAGCGGTTCACCCGCGGGAACCGCGGGGTGCGCGCCGCAAACCGCTCCGCTTCCGGAACAGCGTCCACCGGAGCCAACCCCAAATGGCGGAGGACTCGGTTGTACGTTTCCAGCGGGAAATCGCGGAGATCGGCAAAATCCACCAGCAATAATTGGTCCGGGCCTAAGGCAGACCACCAACGTTCTACGGCGTCCGCGTAGCAACCCAATTCAAAAAAATTCTCGGACCGCCCCCACCCTTTGGAAGAACGTCGGACGTCGGCCTGCCATTCCTCCGCAAAAGACCCCTGGACGTAGCCGTAGCGAAGCGCCATGCTGTAGTGCGAGAGGGCTCGGTCCCGCGGATCGCGCAAAAGAGCCACCGCACGGGCGTCGGGCCGAACCGCAGACCATTCCGCAGCGGCCGTGGTGGAAAACAAATAACCCGTGCTGCACTCGCCCCGCACCTGGTGCGGTTTGGCGGCGGCAAACAGTTGTGCGTACTGGTCGGCGTCGCGCACAAAGGCCAAGTGAACCGGGGCCAGGGGAAGTTGGGAAAAATAGTCTGCGGGCAGAGGGGGATGCTGGCGTCGGTAGGCATCGGAGAACCGGGCGGGGTCAAATTCCCGACCAAAAAAATGCGGTTCTTTTACCGGACTCAAATAAATCCCCGGGTGCTGCGCCAACCACCCCGCCAGTTGCGTGGTACCGGCCTTTGCTGCGCCAATGAGGGCAAAATCAGGAGCCGCGTTCATGCCCCAATCAACGCCAAAAAAGAAACGTTCGTATGCCGGTTTTGCGGTACACCGCCACCATCGCCCAGCCGTTCCAAAGGGCCATGGTAAAACTTGTGGCAATCGCCGCCCCAGCAATGCCCACGGTGGGAATCAAAACGACATTTCCAACGAGGTTTACCACCACCCCCACGGCCATGGTGTTTCGGGCCGACTTCTCGTGACCGGTCATGTTCAGGAGGTACATCACCGGGCCGCACAACGCGTTGGTCAATTGACCCAGCGCCAACCACCGGAGGGTGCCGGCCTGGGCGGTAAAGTCCGCCCCAAAAAAGCCCAAAAACCACGGGGCGGCCAAGGTCAAAACCAAAAAGGCCGGCAGGGCCACCACCGTATTGATCCACGCAATCCGCGTGACGGCGTTTTGCAGCAATTCGCGGTTTCCTTGGGCCCAATACCGCGCTATGTCTGGGGCGGCTTGGGCGTTCACCGCAAACTGCGCAAACACAATGAGGGTGGCCACTTTAAACGACACCCGGTACAGCCCCACGGCGCTTTCGTCCAAAAAATAGCCGATCATGAGGGTGTCGGACCACGAGAGGACCAAGTACAGCAAACTGCTCACCAGCATGGAGGTGGCGCCGGGCAGGGCCAATTTCCATTCCGCGCGTTGCTCTTGAAGGGAAACGGACGCCGCCGGGGCGCGCAACTTCCACAGGTTCCAGGCCAAAAACGGCACCAAAACCAACAGCAACAAGGTAACGGGAGAAAAAACGGAGGTGTCTACCGGCACCAAAAATAAAAGGATGGACGCCAATAAGGTCAGCGTGCCGTACTGCCACAGGCCGTAGGCCAAAAGGTTGTTCTTGGCGCGAAAGACGTCGGACCGCAACTGGAACCAACCCCACGGAATTAGGAGGACGGCCACTACGGACAAATGTTGGGGAAGTTGTTCGGAATGAAACAGTTGACCCAGCAACGGGGCGCCCCAATACAGCGCAGCGCTGAGTACCACTCCAGTGGCCAACACAAACGAAAACGCCGCGGTCACCACCGCGTTCTGCTTCTTTTTCTTGCCTTTTCGGGCCAAAACTTCCCGCACCACAATCCCGTCCCAACCCCAGCGATTCAGGGCGCTGGCCAAGGAAAGGATGGTGAAGGCCAGCTCAAACGAACCGTAGCCTTCTTTGCCGTATTCACGCACCAACAGAAAGACAAAGGCATACCCGGAGAGAGCCCCCAGCACTTTGACCGCGAGCACCAAAGCACTCCCGCGCAACAAACGCTCCCAATGCGGGGGGATTTTCCGTTTCGCCATCGGTGCAAAGGTCTTACTTTTGAATGGATGAACCGCAGACTTCGCATTGCCGTCAACGGGCGCTGGCTCTTGACCTCCGGATTGGACGGAACCGGTTGGTACACGCGTGCGCTGCTGGAACGCTTGACGGCGCAGCATCCGGAAGTGGAATGGCACGTATTGGTGGACCGATCGTCCTCCGCATCGTGGGATTTTCTCACCAACGCCACCGTGCACGTGCTGCCGCCCCCCGCGCGCCATTGGACCCTTTGGCACCTGTGGAACCGCGCAGCGGTTCCCGCCGCCTTAAAACGCATCCAACCGGACGTCTATTGGTCTCCAGACGGCATGCTGCCCCTGCGCGGATCCGTCCCCCTGGTGGGCACCGTCCACGACCTGGGTTTTGTGCACCGCCCGCAGGATTTGGGGCGGGTGTTGGGCGCCTACTACCGTTGGATGTACCGCAGCAGCGTTCGTCAGGCCGACGCCCTCTTGACCGTGAGCGAAACCACGCGGACCGACGTCCACCGCACCTACGGCTATCCTTTGGCCCAACTCCACACCGCGTACAACGCACCACAGCGCGCCTTTGCCCCCCTATCACCGGACGAAGCGCATGCCGCCCGAGCCCGCTGGACCAACGGCCGTCCCTACTTTTTGGCCGTAGGCTCCTTTACCCCCCGGAAAAATCTAGCCCTCTTGCTGGAAGCGTTTGACCGCTTCAAAGAAAAGACCGGTTCCAACCACGAATTGGTGCTGGTGGGGGACTCCCTGCATGCGGACCCCGCCTTTGACAAGGCCCTGAAAAACACCCAGCACCGGTCTTCCGTGGTGTTCCCGGGCCGGGCCAAATCCGACGCCCTGCAGTCGTTGCTGGGCGCGGCGGAAGCCCTGTGTTTCCCCAGTTTTTTTGAAGGTTTTGGCATTCCTTTGGTGGAAGCGTTCCAAGCCGGAACGCCCGTCATCAGCAGCTCCGCCTCTTGCATGCCGGAAATTGTGGGCGACGCCGGCTGGCTGGTGGATCCGCATTCCGCCACCGCTTGGGCGGAAGCCCTGGAGCGTATGACTGCCCTTCCCCTATCCGAGCGCCAATCCCTGGTGGAGCGCGGCTTGCGCCGCGCCGCAGACTTTTCGTGGAACCGCTCCGCGGAGACCGTCTTCAACGTTTTGAGCCGTGCGGCAAGCCGGAGTTGACGAAGCCGGACGGGGCTGCTTGGCCGGCCCCGTGGTGGCCGCTGCCGTGGTGCTCCCTCCGGGCTACGCCTTGGAAGGACTGACGGACTCCAAAAAACTGAGCGCTGCCCGGCGCGCCCGCCTGCGGGCGCGCCTGGAAGCCGAACTCCCCCCCGGATCCTGGGCCATCGGCACCGCCTCCCCGGAAGAAATAGACGAGCGCAACATCCTGCGCGCCACCTATTTGGCCATGCACCGCGCCGTCGCCCAACTCCACCCCGCGCCCACAGACCTGCTGGTGGACGGCAACCGTTTTGCCCCCTACCCCAACATCCTGCACCGGTGCGAAGTGAAGGGAGACGCACGATTTGCCTGCATTTCCGCCGCCAGCATCTTTGCCAAAACCGAACGCGACGCCCTCATGGAACGCGCCCACGACCAGTTTCCCGCCTACGGATGGAACGTCAACAAGGGCTACCCCACGGACGCCCACCGCAAGGCCCTGGAAGCGCACGGAGAAAGCCCTCACCACCGCAAAACCTTCCGGTGGAAACCCGTCCAAATGAAACTATTTTCCGCACTGTTGCTGGCGTTGACCCTGGTTGGCTGCGCCTCCAACAACCCCTCGACGCCCTACGAACGCGCCGTTCCGGCACAGAGTCTGCTGGCCCTGCCCTGGAACCAAGAAATGCACCAAGAACGCCACCAATCCGCCGCCTGGCGCCGTTGGGAGCGCACAGACGCCTCCGATTCCTTGGCCGCCACGTGGCTGGACTCCGCCCAAACCGACGCCCAAGGTCGGTTGGTGTGGCACCGAACCGGAGCACAGGGCACCGGGTGGCTTTGGCTGGGGGACCGTCGGGATTTTGATGCCTGGCGCACCAAAAGTTCTTCCCGCCCGGGAGCACAACCCACCAGCAAGGCCTACGCGGGCGGAACCGTGTGGAATCTGGGCACCGACAAACTCCCCCTGTATTTGGGCGAGAAAAACGACTTGGTGGCGCTGTCCGCGCACGAAACCTTGATCGACGAGGCCTTCCGGCAGTTGGATGTGGAAGAGCCCCAATACGCACCGCATTTCGCAAACGCAGGGTGGGACCTCGACCAAGGATTTTCTCTCCTGCCCGACAACACCATAGGTACCGGCAAACCGAATGGACCGATGGAATTGACCCGTTTGGATTCGTTGCGCACCCCCTGGGTGGGCTGGAGCGCAACCGCCGCACACGTTTGGGACCGGTTGGACCGAGGCCAAACCCTGCCCGCTCCGGGACGTTTGCCTTGGACGCTGTGGTTGGCCCCGGAATGGACCCGCGTGCAGCTGGAAGCCGTCGACGGATCCTCAGATTCGGTTCGCATGATCGGTTGCACCTGGTGCAGACCCCTTCCCGGACGGGAATCGGGGTACTGGTGGGGCGAGGTTCAGGGCATCCACCAAGGCCTTCCCGTGCGCGGATGGCTGTTGAGCGCTCCGGACTCCACCACCGCCTGGGACCAACGGGAACACGGCAACCGGTGGGTACACGCTGCCCCCTCCGCCCTGGTGCGCGCCACCCCCACCGCCACCGTATGGGCCTCCAGCGAGGAAGAATTGCACATCCTAACCCAGGCCCTCCGTGCTCCGCAAATTCCGTTCGACGACGCCCCCCAAAAGTGCCACTCCTTTGGCCTCCGTCGGCTCAACGACTCCGCCCTCCCCCTGTGGGTGCAGTGGGTTGAACACACACCCGACGAACTCCAATTCACCGTATGGGCAGGGGCACTAAAGGAAAGCGAAGGAGAATAGACGTTTCCTAAACGTTTGATAGCGGTTCGATTCCGCTCGGGGCTGCAAATTAATGATAATCAAAGAGTTAGGTTGATAGTTCGGGTCATTCAACTGAGTTCAAATTACCCGGATGGAGCAAAAGTTGGAGCAAACTTTGGGAGCAGCGCCGGCGAGAAAGTGACAATTGCACTTTTCTTGAGGGTTCTGTTTGAATTGGGGCGGAGTCCGGCAGACGATTTGGGAGGGTCGAGTACAACTTCACTGTAGATGGCCGCTGGAAACGCCCAAAATTCCAACTTGCTCTTTTCGAAAGTGGGACTTGTTCAGAGTTTATCTAACTTGTAACCAGATTTTTAATGGCTAGAAGTTATGAATCCCGCTCTCAAGGCATCAAAGTGAAAAAAAATCCAAATTCGCAGTATAAACAGACCAGTAGGTCAAACATATAACACTACATGCTAATGAAAAAGTTACACACTTTTGGTTTGGGGTATTTGACACGCATTATTGTTTTATTGGTAATTGGACTTTCGGTAAGCCTGTCATTTACCTGGGATAAATGGGGCGATTTATCATTGTATATTCTGTTAGTCGTAATTTTTTTTGGTATATTAATTCTACTCATTATTTCTAATATAGCCGCCGTTGTTAGTTATATTAATTCGAATAGTTCTCAAGAAATTACATCCACGGAAGACATCGTAAATAGGATTGAAAATCAACAAGAAGTTCCTATTGAAAAGGAAGTCAAAGTAAAACCATATTTTTATCACTTAATTAAAAGCTCTTTGACGAATGGAAAACTGAATGGTGATTTTCAAGAATTCAACGAAAATGGATTTATGGTTTCAAGAGGAAAATATTTGAATGGTCTGAGAACCGGCGAATGGATGTTTTACACAGATAAAGGAGACCTATTAGCAATTGGAAATTTCAAGGATGGCAAAAAACATGGGGATTGGAAAATACTCAATGTAGAAAATAAAGATGGCCGTTATCCAGATGCGCCTGAATTTGTCCTGCAGGAATCATATATCAACGGAATTGTTAGTGATGGAACATGGAGGTACTTCCATTGGGATGGTAGTCTAAAGGCCACTGGGCAAATAATTAATGGTTTGAGAAATGGTGAGTGGCGAGGTTATCCCAGTAAGACTGAAGGTGCGTACACGAAAGTAATATTTAAAAATGGTGTTGTATATCCTTCATTAATTCGAAGTATATCTTCAAATGTTTTTGATGTCGATGTATCCCATCTAAAAATGTCATCTATATCGTTGGATATGATTTTAGATTTCAACCCGGGTCTAAATGCAGATGGATTTGAATTAGCTAAAGGTCTACTGAATGAGGGATTCGTCTTGTTTCATTTTGAAGGAAAATCAAGTAGTGGATTTTACAGATATTGTAGATTGGACGGTGATGGGTTTGATACGTTTGGCGAATTTAGAAACTGGATTAAGAATGGTTCGTGGCATTATGGAGAAGGTCGCAATGAGACATATGAATATTACGAATTTGGCCGTAAAAGAACCAAACTCTTTGGTAGAATACCCATTAAATTACCTTTTGAGAAAAGCACCTTGGAGCGGGGTTTAAATTATTATCTGGAAGAGGCGTTTGATTGTTATGAGTTTAATTTGGAGAGGTACTATTCGGGTAATTAATATTCACCATTCTATATTTCTGAAGCAAAAGAATAGTGTCCTTAATTCATATGACAATGAGTTCAATTAAATCCCACATTAGCAATTCAGGGTTTTGTATTTCTATTCTATTATTTGGCAGTTGTAGTCAGCCCGATAAACACAATGACTTTGACTCAGGTTTCTTTCTAGTCTCAACCACAGCAAAGAGCACAGGGTTAACGGTAAGTGATTCACTACATGTTGACAGGTACAGTAATGACTCCATTTATTTTTTTGACTTTGAGTTGTTTGGACATCTTGACAATGGTAAAGTTGATATACCGAATCAAACGAAGGATGTCCCTTACTCAGAAGGATATCAATGTTCAGGATTGGTCAATGTACACAGTTCAGATAGTTTGTATGGGTACATCGCAATTCAATCTAGCAACAAAGTAGATACTTTGATTCTACAATTCAAGCGATTGAGCAATCGAGTGAGTGGACAAAAGTTCATCAAACAAAGTAATGGATGCGGTAAGAGAATTTTGACTTATCGAAACTTTGATGACACCAGTTCCAGGTTCATGTTAATTGATGAAGCACTGTTGATTGTTGAAGGAAGTAAACTAACAGGACATTTAGCTGTGTATGCCCAAGGCTCAGCAGAGTACTATTTAAAGGGTACTAAAGTGGACGACCATTTCGTAGGAGAGTATATTACACTTAACAGGAAGAGACCGACAAGAGCAGACTCAACCATCGGTGATTTCAAGTTGAGAATAGTCGACGACTTTATTGAATTGAGTGGGGATTTTCCGTTTATCCTTGAGAATCGCATCAAAAGAGCAGCGGCAGATGTTGATTTCCACTACGGGGCATCGTCTATGTTTTACCGACCTTCATTAAAGTCAAGGGTTTTACTATCTACTTCGGAACTCGTAGATGAGTGTAAAAAGGGATGTGAGATTGTAGAAATTGGCCCAACCGCCAATTCTGTGAACGGTTTAGATGTTTGGTATCAAGTAAATACTGGAGGTAAGACTGGATGGGTTTTTGGTGGGCTCAGTTTATTAAGTGATTCAAAATAACTTTAGATATGGAAAGTCTATCAAAAGAACATGGGGCGGTACTTATTGGAAGAATTTCCAGATTTAGTTTTTTGACTTACAGAGTAAAGTCATGGTTAGTTGCATCCCTAACAGGAATGTTGGCTTTGCTTTTCTTAACGACTTTCATTTCTTTATTTATTGTGGAATTCATTGCTTTACTTTTATTTCGTATTTGGTCCCCTAGTGATTCATTTCAGGAATATAATTTATTACGAGAAAACGATAATTTTATAAATGTATTGGTCGTGTCAATTATTGTTGTGATTATTTTATTGATGATAAAATTTTTCAATCACTGCAACTCGGTGAGAAAATTACCTGTAGAGGTTTTTTATAAAAATGGAAAATTCTGGTCATTAAATGTTGACAGATTAATGATTGAATATCAAATTTATTCATATCGATGGCAAGGCCGGGATGGAATAATAATGAATCGCTCAAATAAATTGACATTAAATCCACTTATAAATAAATTGGATTTGCACGATTGGATTGAAATGTCTATTGAGAAATAGAATAGTTTTACACTACTGGATTGACTGGTTAGAATCTAAATCATCCAAAATTTCTTTCTTTATTTTATCCCGAAGTTCTATGTATTGAACTTCTTTCTTGCGTTTTCGTATTTTGTAAAACAACAGGACCAGTAGTAGTGATGAAAGGTAACAGTTAGGAATTTGCACTTTTACTCATAAATGAACATTTAGGGCCGAACCACAGAAGTATTCAGGTCAGCGCAAAAGTCAGAGCAAACTGTACTGGATTGCTCTCTTTTTGACCTCTTCTGAAATTTTAACTAGTTGAATATCAGTAGTTAATAGGTCAATATTTAGAATAGACGTTTCCTAAACGTTTGATAGCGGTTCGATTCCGCTCTTGGGGCGGTTAACCCAATGAATTACTCAGCCTGCCTCCCTCTCACCGCAACACCACCCGGTCTCCGGGGTTGGGTTGCTCGCCGGCTTCCCAGTTGTTGAGCGCGTACAAGGAGTTGACCCGGATGCCGTAGCGCTGCGCAATGGTCCACGGGGTGTCGCCGGCAACAGCGGTGTGGTACGGGAGGTCCTTGGGGGCGCGGGCTTTTTTTGCCTTCAGGTAAACGGGCATTCCGGCAACAACGGGCGTGTAGGTCAGGGCGTCGTTCTTTTTCAGCAAAGAGGACGTGCTCAGGCCGGTTTCGCGGGAAATTTCGTCCCAGGTTTGCCCCTTCTGCGCGTAGTACACCGGCAACCCGTTTTGCATCACTCCGGAGGCTAGGGCGGCTTTTTTGCGGTCGCGTCTTGCCAGGGAGGAAGCGGCCGCTTGACGGTCGTATTGGTCCAAGTCGTTCTGCTCAATCAGGCGAATGAGGCGTTCTGCGTAGTCCGGAGCGGTGGCGTACCCGGCTTTCTTCAACCCAACGGCCCAGGCGCGGTAATCGTCGGGCGGCAAAGAAAACAATTCGGCGTAGCGGCTGCGCGTCTTCAAAAACAAACTGTGGTCCCGGAAACTCTCTTGCACGCTGCCGTATACCCGGAAACACTCGTCCGGACGGTCGTCGTTCAGCAGCATGGACGGCCCGGACCACCCTTGGTGGCACTTGATGCCGAAGTGGTTTTTGCCTTCCCGCGCCAACTTGCTTTTTCCGTCTGCGGACTCCAGAATGCCTTGGGCCAACGTGATGCTTGCGGGGATTCCGTACAAACGCATTTCCTCCACCGCCAAGGGCGCGTGTTCCTCAATGTACTGAATGCGTTGCGCCACAGAAGGCTGCGCACGCAACGTCCCCAACACGGCACTAAAAACCAGCGCCGTCGAGCAAATAAATCCCGATGCCCTCATGCTGCAAATATCATTCTTTCCCGACCTTTGCAAAACCCTTGCCAACATGAAAAACCTGGACCCGGAAGATTTTTACCGCACTCCGGAAGGCTACCTGGTCTTCACGGAAGCGTACCACCGAAAGCGCGGTCACTGCTGCCAAAGCGGCTGCCGGCACTGTCCGTACGGGTTTGACAAAGGCACGGGCAGAGTTCTCAATCCGACGGGCAAACCCACCGCCGGATCCTAATGCACCCAAACATGACGTTTCAAGACGAATTGCGCGCCGGAATTCCGGACTTTCTCCCCGAACATCCCGGCTGGGACCCTTCCGTTTCCCACGCGCCCAAGCGCAAGGACCTCCTGACCCCAGACGAAAAAGTACTCGCCGTTCGAAATGCGTTGCGCTACATCCCGGAGGCGCACCACGCGGGTATGGCGGAAGAATGCGCGCGGGAATTGAACGAATACGGCCGAATTTACCTGTACCGCTACCGCCCCACCTACCCTATGTACGCGCGCCCGGTGGACGAGTACCCCGCTGTGAGCCGCCAAGCGGCGTCCATTATGCTGATGATCCAAAACAACTTGGATCCGGCCGTGGCGCAGCACCCCCACGAACTCATTACCTACGGCGGCAACGGCGCGGTCTTCCAAAACTGGGCCCAGTACCGCCTCACCATGCAGTACCTCACCCAATTGCGGGACGACGAAACCCTGCACCTGCACAGCGGCCACCCGCAAGGCGTTTTCCCGTCCGGCACGTGGGCACCCCGCGTGGTGGTGACCAACGGCATGGTGATCCCCAACTATTCCAAACCGGACGACTGGGAGCGTTTCAACGCCCTAGGCGTTTCGCAGTACGGACAAATGACGGCCGGCAGCTACATGTACATTGGTCCGCAAGGCATTGTGCACGGCACCACCATCACGGTGATGAACGCCGCCCGAAAATTCACCAAGGGCCCCTTGGAGGGCAAGTTGTTTGTAACGGCTGGGCTGGGCGGCATGAGCGGCGCGCAACCAAAAGCCGCCAAAATTGCCGGTTTGGTGAGCATTACCGCGGAAATTAACGCGGCCGCGGCGGAGAAACGCCACGCCCAAGGTTGGGTAGACCGGCTGGTTTACACCGCGGACGAAGCCGTGGATTTGGCCTTGGAAGCGCAGTCCGTGCGCGGAAACACCTCCATTGCCTTTGTGGGCAACACCGTGGACCTGTGGGAAAAACTGGTGGAGCGCAACGTGCACGTGGACCTGGGATCGGACCAGACTTCCTTGCACAATCCGTGGGCAGGCGGATACTACCCGCAGGGTTATACCTACGAGGAATCCAACGAATTGATGGCGTCGGACCCGGAGAAATTCCGGACGGAGGTGCAAGCCACCCTGCGCCGGCACGTGGCCGCCGTGAACACCCTGCACGCCCGCGGCATGTACTTTTTTGACTACGGCAACGCCTTTTTGCTGGAATCCAGCCGGGCGGGTGCAGACGTTATGGCAGAAAACGGCCTGGATTTCTCCTACCCCAGCTACGTGCAAGACATCCTGGGGCCCATGTGCTTTGACTACGGATTTGGCCCGTTCCGGTGGGTATGCGCCACGGGAAATCCGGACGACTTGCGCACCACAGACCGCATTGCCGCAGAGGTACTCCGCACCCTGGCGGCGTCGGCCCCGGACGACATCCGCTTGCAAATGGAAGACAACCTGCGCTGGATTGAACAGGCGGAGGAAAACCGTTTGGTGGTGGGCTCGCAAGCGCGCATCCTTTACGCAGACAGCGTGGGGCGCATCGCGCTAGCACGCGCCTTCAACGACGCCATTGCCCGCGGCGAACTGGGCACCGTGATCTTGGGACGGGACCACCACGACGTCTCCGGCACGGACTCTCCCTACCGTGAAACCTCCAACATCTACGACGGTTCGCGCTTCACGGCGGACATGGCCGTGCACAACGCCATTGGGGATTCCTTCCGCGGCGCCACCTGGGTCAGTCTGCACAACGGCGGCGGCGTGGGCTGGGGCGAGGTCATCAACGGCGGCTTTGGCCTGGTTTTGGATGGCTCGGAAGAAGCAGACCGCAAACTGGAAACCATGCTGTTCTTCGACGTCAACAACGGAATTGCCCGGCGCGCTTGGGCCCGCAACCCGGAAGCCCTCATTGCCATTGGGCGCGAGCTGGTGCGCACACCGCGGCTGAAAATCACCGTGCCGGAAATTGCCGACGAATCCTTGGTGCGCAACGCCCTCAACTCCGTAACTTCACGCTCATGAGACTGATCTTTACCTCCTTGGCCGCAGCCACTATGATGCTTGCCGCCTCCTGCACCTCTTCCGAATCCACGCCCACCGGCGGTACCGACGGCCTAAAAATCGCCTACGTTCGTGCGGATTCCTTGACCCAACTGTACGACTACCACCGCGAATTGACGGAGAAGTTTGAATTGGAAGCCAAAAAAGTGGAAGCCGAACTGGTTCGGGCCCAACAAAACCTGCAAACGGAGTACAGCATCCTGGAAAAGGCCGCGCCTTCGTTGAGCCCCGTTCAATTGCAACGCGCCCAGGCAGACTTCCAACGCATCCAAATGAGCTACAGCCAAATGGAGCAGCAGCGCACCGGAGAACTTGCGGAAAAGGAGGCCGGTTTGAACACGCAGATCAAGGACCAAATGGACGTGGCCCTGAAACAACTGGCGAAAGAAAAAGGATACGACTTGGTTTTGGTCTACGAAACCAACGTCCTCTACGGCTCGGACAAATTGGACGTCACCCAAGAGCTGGCCGACGTCTTGAACAAAATGGACCGTCCGGAACCCAAAAAAGACAACAAAAAATAAGCCATCCCCCACTTGCTCATGCGTCTATTCTCCAAACAGACCGCACGCTGGTCTTCCCTCCTTGCGGCTATCGCCCTTCTGTTGGTGGCCTGCGAACCCGAAGTTTCTGTAGATCCGCGCACGGATTACTGGGCCGGCACCTGGACCTGCAACGAGCAGACCGGAGACTTAGCCCCCCAAGTGTACACCGTAGAGGTGGACTTGGGTGCTGATCCGGACGGCGTTACGCTCTCCGGCCTGTACAACCAGGGTTTGAACTTCACGGCCGTCGGCACCGTAAACGGCACCGCCCTCACGATCCCCGAACAAACCGTCAACGGTCTGACTTTGAGCGGAAGCGGTACCTACTCCATCTTAACCGACCGCGTAACCTATACCCTGAACATCAACGACGGGGGTTCCACGGATTTCACCACGGGAACCTGGACGCGGTAAGGAAAACCGCACACCAACGAAAAAGGGGCGGCCTCTGCGAGGCCGCCCCTTTTCTTTGCGGCCCACGGGCCGTTGCTGCTTACTAAATCAGGCGTTGACTGCGTTCTCCTGCAGGTGTGCTCGGGAAATGACCACGCGCTGAATTTCTGAAGTGCCCTCGTAAATCTCCGTGATTTTGGCGTCGCGCATGAGGCGCTCCACGTGGTACTCCTTCACGTAGCCGTATCCGCCGTGCACCTGAACCGCTTGCGTGGCTACCCACATGGCGGTTTCGGAAGCGTACAGCTTGGCCATGGCGCTCTCCTTGTCAAAAGGCAAACCTTGGTCTTTCAACCAAGCGCTCTTGTACACCAACAAGCGAGCAGCCTCCACACGGGTGGCCATGTCCGCCAATTTGAAAGCAATAGCTTGGTGGTCTGCAATGACTTTGCCAAAAGCACGGCGCTGCTGAGCGTATTTGGTGGCCAATTCCAGAGCCCCGGCCGCAATGCCCAACGCTTGTGCGGCAATGCCGATTCGGCCGCCGGACAACGTCTTCATGGCAAATTTGAAACCAAATCCGTCTTCGCCAATGCGGTTTTCTTTGGGAACCTTAACGTCCGTAAACATCAAAGAATGGGTGTCGGACCCGCGAATGCCCATCTTTTGTTCTTTCTTGCCCACCACAAAACCGGGCATGTCGCGCTCCACAATCAGGGCGTTGATGCCGCGGTGCCCCTTGGCCACGTCGGTTTGGGCAATGACCAAGTAGATGCTGGCGGAGTTGCCGTTGGTGATCCAGTTTTTGGTGCCGTTCAACAGGTAGTGGTCGCCGCAATCGACGGCCGTAGTGCTCTGGGAGGTGGCGTCGGAACCGGCTTCGGGCTCACTCAAGCAGAATGCGCCAATCATTTCGCCCTTCGCCAGGGGCGTGAGGTATTTGCGCTTTTGCTCTTCGTTGCCAAACTTCTCCAATCCCCAGCAAACCAGGGAGTTGTTCACGCTCATGGCCACACTGGCAGAGGCGTCGATTTTGGAAATTTCTTCCATCGCCAAAACGTAGCTCAAGGTATCCATGCCGGAGCCGCCGTACTCGGGGGACACCATCATGCCCATAAAGCCCAATTCGCCCATTTGGCGAACCTGTTCTTTGGGGAATTTTTGTTCCTCGTCGCGCTCAATAACGCCGGGAAGAAGTTCTGCTTGAGCAAAGTCACGCGCCGCTTGGCGGATCATTTCGTGCTCTTCGGTCAGTTGAAAATGCATGGCTCTGGAATTTGATTTCTGAGTGGTGCAAAGGTAGCGTGCAAACGCGCATCTTTGGGAGGTGAAAACAATGCAAACACAGACTAGTCTTACCGCGGTGGGAACCATGTCCGGTACATCTTTGGACGGTTTGGATTTGGTGTGGGTACGGTTTATTCCCCAAACGGGTCAACACTGGGAGGTGGAATGGGGTCCCGGACGTACCGTACCCTATTCTGAAACCCGCTGGGAAGAGGATTTACCGATGGCCTACACCCGACCCATTGCGGAGCTGAAACCGCTTTCGCGTGAATACGCCGCCTGGTGCAACGCTGAGTTGCGTCGGTTTCTCCGCGAAGAACACCTGCCTTTCCCAGACGTTGTGGGCCACCACGGCCACACCGTGCACCACCAACCCCACGTGGGGATTACCTACCAATTGGGCAACGAACCGGAAACGGCCGCGCACCTCCCCAGTGCCGTTGTGGGCGATTTTCGGGTCTACGACGTGGCTTTGGGCGGCCAAGGCGCACCCTTGGTGCCCGTTGCGGACCGGCTCCTGTTTGGCACCTACGCCCATTGCGTGAACTTGGGCGGTTTTGCCAACACTTCTTGCGAGATCGACGGCCTTCGCCGCGCCTGGGATGCGGTTCCCTTGAACATCGTGGCCAACGAACTGACTCAGCGCCTGGGCCTTCCGTTTGACGACCGCGGCGGCATTGCCGCCTCCGGCACCCTCCTCCCCACCTTGTTCTCCCTACTGGAATCCCTGCCGTATTACCAACAACCGTTTCCAAAATCCTTGGGGCGGGAAGACGTCGAACGGGATTGGAAACCCCTGGTGGAGCAGGCCCTGGCCCAGCATCCCCTGCCCGACGTATTGCGCACCTGGACCGAGCACGCCGCATCCCGCGTGGCAAACGATCTGCGTTTGGGGCCTCCCGGCACGGCCTTGCTGAGCGGCGGCGGGGTGCACAACGAATTCTTCGTCGACCGCTTGACGCGCCTGGCCCCACGCCCGCTGGAAGTCTTGGACGCGCACCGATCCAACTTCAAGGAAGCCGCAGCCTTTGCCCTGTTGGCGGCTTTAAAAATGCGCGGAGAAAACAACGTACTGGCTTCGGTGACGGGCGCGGAGCGGGACCATTCGGCGGGAACACTTTTGTCGGCAGAAGCGCGCTAAAAAAAATAAGCGGTAACAAAAAAATGATGGTTCGGTTCAAAAGGTCCATGCTTTTGACCATTACCTTTGGGACCGAACTAATAAAACAGCCATGATTTACGGCCTATTGATCGCCATTTTTGTTCTCGGCTACGCCGCCATTGTTTTTGAACATAACTTGAAGATAGATAAAGCCGCCGCGGCTTTGGTCACCGGAGTCTTGTGCTGGACCACCTACATCATTGGAGGAGCGGACATCCACCACGCAGAGCACCTCTTGTTGGAACACGTCAGCGAAATAGCCGGCATCCTCTTCTTTTTGCTGGGCGCCATGACCATTGTGGAATTAGTGGACGCCCACGAAGGATTCTCCGTCATCACCAGCCGTTTGAAAACCAAGAACCCTGTGGTTTTGCTGTGGTCCGTGGCCCTTTTGACCTTCTTTTTGTCCGCCGTTCTGGACAACCTGACTACCTCCATCGTCATGATTTCCTTGCTCCGTAAACTCGTAAAAGAGCAAAACATGCGCTGGACCTTTGCGGGCATTGTGGTCATTGCGGCCAACGCGGGCGGAGCTTGGTCCCCCATTGGCGACGTCACCACCACCATGCTGTGGATTGGGCAACAGATTACGGCCGGTGAAATCATCCACGGCGTGTTCTTCACGGCCTTCATATCCATGCTGATTCCGGTAACCCTATTGTCCTTCACCCTAAAAGGCACCTTGGAGCGCCCAGAATCCACTGGAGAATTGAACAACCAGTACGTAACCGACGGCGAACGCAAGTTGGTCTTGGTGGCTGGCGTTGGCGGACTGCTTTTTGTTCCCGTATTTAAAACAGTCACCCACCTGCCTCCCTTCATGGGCATGATGTTCTCCTTGGGCGTGTTGTGGTTGATCACGGATTTGATCCATCGTAAAAAGGCAGAAGAGCACCGCCAACACTTGGGCGTCATCCACACCTTGCGCAAAATTGACACCCCTTCCGTCCTGTTTTTCTTGGGCATTTTGTTGGCCGTGGCAGCCCTCCAAGCCGGAGGTCAATTGACCGATTTGGCGAAATTGCTGGACGCACAAATTGGCACCTCCTCCCAAAACGGCGTGTACTTGGTGGGCGGCATCATCGGTATATTGTCTGCCATCATCGACAACGTTCCTTTGGTGGCGGCGGCCATGGGCATGTACCCCATTGAACTGGACGCGGTATCCTACTTCGCTACCGACGGTCTGTTTTGGGAGTACTTGGCGTACACCGCCGGTACCGGTGGCTCCATCCTCATCATCGGTTCTGCCGCAGGCGTTGCGGTCATGGGCCTGGAGAAGATCCCCTTCGGTTGGTACCTCAAGCGCATCAGTGGTTTGGCTTTGCTTGGCTACTTGGGCGGCATTGGCGCCTACATGCTGCAGCAGCAACTGGGTTTTTAACCCGACGGATCTTCTGAACTTAGAACATAGGGCGGTTGTTAACCGCCCCTTGTTCGTATTTGCCTGCATGCAGCCTCCAACCGGTGTCTGTTCCTGCATAAGTTTGGTCTAAATTTTGCGTTGTACTTAAAAAACACCTTCATGTCTTTTCTGCAAATAAATCTGGAAGATCCCACCACGGGACAAGCTGTAGCGGACGCTGTTCCCACCGAAAAAACCCTTTCCGTATTGGAACTAGCCTTTTCCGGCGGCGTTGCGGGTAACACCATCATGGTGCTGCTCTTCTTGATGTCTTTCTTGACCATCTACTTGTTTACGGAGCGCATGTTGGCCATAAAAAAAGCCAACAAGCTGGATCCCCAATTCATGAACAACATCCGGGACCACGTGGCCAACGGAAAAATCCAATCCGCCATTCAATTGTGCGAGCGTACAGACACCCCCGTCTCCCGCATGATCCAGAAAGGAATCACCCGCATTGGCAAGCCCCTCCAAGACATCTCCGCAGCCATTGAAAACCAAGGAAAGCTGGAAATTCAGCGCCTGGAAACCAACCTCTCGCTCTTGGCTACCCTGGCGGGCGGCGCGCCCATGATGGGCTTCTTGGGAACCGTGGTCGGGATGATTTTGTCGTTCCAAAAAATGGCCAACGCCGGCGGACAGGTTCAAGTGGACATGCTTGCCGAAGGTATTTACGTGGCCATGATTACTACGGTAGCGGGTCTGATTGTGGGCATTTTTGCTTACTTCGGATACAACTACTTGGTGGGCCGCGTGGGATCGGTCATCCACAAGATGGAAGTGAGCTCCACGGACTTCTTGGATCTTTTGGACGAGCCGGCCTAACCCGCAGCTTGCACACCGTTTGCACACCGCAACCCACCGTCAATCCACCGTCTCTACCCGCCCATGAAACTCAGCTCCCGCAACAAAGTCTCCCCGGAGTTCAACATGTCGTCCATGACGGACCTGGTGTTCCTGCTTTTGATCTTCTTCATGCTGACCTCTACGCTGGTAACCCCCGCGGCATTGGACGTGGTGCTTCCCAAGAGCAAAGCACAAACCGTGAAGAAGGCCACGGTCTCCGTAACCATAGACAAGGATTTCCAGTACAGCATTGGTTCCAACGTAGTGTCCGTGGACGAAATCGAAACCTACCTACTCCAAGAGGTTGCGAAGAACGCAGAATCCGTGGTGGTACTGCGGGTAGACGAATCCGTCCCCACGGGCAAGACCGTGCAAATCATGGACATTGCCTACCGCAACAAAATCAAATTAGTCCTGGCCACGGACCCCAAATAAGCCATGAGCAGTTCCTTTGAACGCGATCAGCGCAAGCGCCAGACCGTCGGTTGGGTGATGACGGCATTGGTGCATGCGGTGCTCCTGGTTATTTTTTACTTTTTTGGCCTCACCTACCAAGATCCCCCTCCTGAGGAAGGAATTTCGTTGGATTTTGGGTACGAAGAGCAAGGTTTTGGGCAAACCGAACAGACCGCAACCGAACCTGTTCCCCCAACCCCCTCAGACCCAACGGAAGCCTCCGCGGTAACCCAAGATGTGGATCCTACGGACGTTTCAGTGGACGAAAAGCCCAAACCCAAGCCGGTGGAACGCCCCAAGCCCACGGAAACCAAACCCGTAGAACCCGCCAAGCCCCAGCCGTCCAATCAACTGTCCAGCCGATTGAACAAGCTCAAAACAACCGGAACCGGCAGCGGAAGCGGAACCACCTCCGGCGGAGGGGACCAAGGAAACCCCAACGGAACGCCCAACGGGGGCGCCGGGGGAAGTGGCGTGGGCACACAAGGAACCGGCGATTACCGCTTGGGCAACCGGGGCGCCACGAGCCGTCCGCGTCCGGTGTACGACTGCGAGGACGAAGGGCGTGTGGTGGTGAAAGTGTACGTGGACCGCAACGGAAACGTGGTATCGGCAGAACCCGGTGCCGCGGGAAGCACCACAGGCTCCACCTGTTTGTTTGATCGCGCCCGGCAGGCGGCACTGCGCACCAAATGGGCCCCGGACCCGGATGCCTTGGAAACCCAAGTGGGCACCATTATTTATCGATTCGAGAAAAACTGATGACCTTCGCGGAGACCACGGAGTGGTTGTACAGCCGCCTTCCGGTATTCCAAAGAACTGGGGGAGGCACCCACTACAAGATTGATTTGGTCCAAACGGAGGTCTTGATGGAGGCCTTGGGTCGTCCAGAGCACCATTTTCGTTCCATTCACGTAGCAGGAACCAACGGAAAGGGCTCCACCAGCCACCTGCTGGCGTCGGTTCTCCAGGCCGCCGGCTACACCGTTGGACTCTACACGTCTCCGCATTTGGTAGATTTCCGCGAGCGCATTCGCATAAACGGCGCCCTCATTTCCGAGCAGGAGGTGGTGGACTTTGTGGAAAAACACCAGGAAGTACTCGTAGGGTGCAGTTTTTTTGAAGCCACCGTTGGAATGGCCTTCGACGCCTTCCGCAGGCACCGCGTGGACGTGGCGGTGGTGGAGGTCGGCATGGGCGGTCGGCTGGACAGCACCAACGTGATCCGTCCGGAAGTGTGCGTCATCACCAGTATAGGCCTGGACCACCAGCAGTATTTGGGGGACACCCGCGCGGCCATTGCCGGAGAAAAGGCCGGCATCATAAAAACCGGCGTGCCCGTAGTGGTAGGCGAGCGCGACCCAGAAACGGAGGCCGTCTTTGTGCAAAAGGCTGCCGCACACCACTCCCCCTTGATTTGGGCGGAAGATGGCGTCCCCAACCCCTTGCCCTGCGGCCTGCTGGGAACGTACCAGCAAAACAACGTTCGGTGCGTCCAAGCCGCACTCGCCGCACAAACCCACTGGACCGTCTCCAACGACGCCCTCCGCACGGGGTTGCTGGAGGTGGTGCAGCGTACCGGCCTGCGCGGACGCTGGGAAATCCTCCAAGAAAGTGGACCGCGCGTGGTGGCGGACACGGGCCACAACGCCCACGGCCTTCGCTGGGTAGTCCAACAACTTCAAGACGAATTGCCTCCGGGCGGACGCCTTCTGGTGGTGCTGGGAACGGTCGCGGACAAGGACCCTGGAGATGTTTTGGCCTTGTTTCCTGCCGACGCCTCCTACTTCTGGGTGGCCGCCAACTTGCCCCGGGCACTGTCTGCCGCTACCCTGGCAGAACGGGCCGCGGAGTACGCCCTACGGGGCCGCGTCAGCGGCCCCGTAGGGCGCGGGTTCGCCGACGCACTCGCCGAGGCAGGACCTCAGGACCTCGTCTTTGTGGGCGGGTCCAACTTCGTGGTGGCGGAGGCGCTCACCTACTGGGAGCAGCGGTAATCAACGCCCACAACATGCGCTGGGCAAGCCCAGTCGTCAAAACTTATAACTCAGGCCTGTGGTGGTCCCAAACGTAAAGGCGGGAACCCCAGCAAAATCAGCCGGAAAGGCGTCGTAATTGACAAAACCAGAGGTTACCCACTGCAAACGACGCGTCAAGGAAGTCTGCAACCGGGTGTTGAACACCATCCGAAAATCATTCCAACGAAACAAGTCGGGCTGGTAATAAACCACCGCATTCCAACGGGATTTGTCGGATAAACGAACGTCGGAACTGACGTAGGTGCTCAGGCGCATGGCGTAGTTTAGGACCCCGGTCTTTTCTTCCAAATCAAATTCGCCAATCAGCAGCGGGCTCCAGTAAATTTCCCAAGTCTTGGCGCGAACGGTTTTGATGCGCGGTCCAAAACCCGCGTTGTAGCGTTGTGCGATCCGCAGGGGCCTGTCCCGCTGGTACTGGAAAAAGGCCTCCACCGTCAGGCGCGGTTGCAGCTCCAAGTTGTACCGACCGTGCAGAAACGCATTGCTTTCAAAGAGGAGTTGATCCCCTCCTACCCGCGTGGAAAAGGTGCCGCTGACAATCCCGTAGTACGTTTCGTTACCGACGCTCTTGCGCACGTTGGCGGCGCCGTAGGTTCGCAACAACACGTTCTGCGCGCCCCCAATGTAAAACTGACCGTCCAGTACCCCGTGGGTACCCGACGAATCCCCGGTGGCCCCGCGCATGGACTCAATGTTCACGATTTGCGCCGTTCCGGTCAGCCCGCCGGCACACAACCCAACGAACAGCACCCAACGCGCCCAACTGGCATTGTCTTTGCCGTTCATGCTACAAAAATAGTTACGACCTTTGATTATGACTCGATGGATTTTAGGCCGCACCTTATGGGTGGGCGCACTGGTGGTGGGTAGCCTGCAATTATCCGGCCAAAACTGGGAAGAACTCAACCAAAACTGCAGCGCCTTTGCCGCGGATTTGGGCAGCAATTTCCAGCGCAAGGAACTCAACATAAGCACCTTGCGACTGGGTGGCCTCAATCTGGACGACGCCGCTCAATGGTCGCAGGTTGAACTGGTGGAAAAAGCAAAGCGCGCCAACAATCTGGGCAACAAAGTAAAATATTCCGTCACCCTAACCGCCGTGCACTACGCCTCCGTGGAAGATCGCGACTGGGCCGTCAAAAACTGGTTGAAGGCCTTCCTGGGACCCACTGCCGTGCGCCCGGGCCGCGACACCAAGTCGGTTCCAGAGGCTCCTCCCGGAATCGTCGTCATCAACGATCAGTCGATTGTTCTGCTCACTCTTCCCTGCGCCCAGTACGATTCCCAAGCATTCCGCGAATGGCGCGCCAAAATGGCGAAATACTTCGGCACGGAAACCTCCATCATCATCGACCTCGACGGCTGCGAGGGACCGCTTATCTGGACGAAGAACGCACCCGATCCCAAGGATCGCCGCTGGAAGTAAGGGCGTAGAGTTCCGCCTCCAACCCGAGCCACTTGGCCTCGGTGGTGGCGCGCTTTTGCACGGCCTCCAAGTATTTGGCTTCCCGCGCATTCACGATAAACAGGGTGCTTTCGCCGAGAATGAACTTGCGCGTCTCCAAACTGTACAACCGCTCCGCGGCTTTTTCTGCCTCGCGCACGGCCAACAGCTGCTTGCGCAGTTCCTTGCGCTCTACCCACTTGGCCTGAAACCAGCGCTCCAGTTGTCCGCGCTCCCATTGGGCCTGCGCGGTTTCGTGCAGCCATTGGTTTTTGGCGTATCGGTACGCGCCGCGGCTCTTGCGAAGCAGCAAAGGAACCTTCCAACCTACATTCCATTGGGCGTAGTCTGGGTCCGGAGTAAAGGACGTGGTGCCTTTTTGCCAAACGCGGTATTCCAAGACGGGCGCCGGCAACCACTGCGTTTGTGCCAAACGCTTGTAATTCTCGGCCAATTCCACGGGAACGCCCACCGCAGACCAAAAAGCACCCGTATTCCAAGAATTCCACGCACTGCTGGAATCCTCAACGGTAACCACCCCGGTGAACCGATTCATTCCGGGTTCCAAAAGCGCATCCGGCAAGCCCAAGGAGGAGGCGTCTGCCCAGCGGTAGAGGGCCAAACGCATGCGGGCCGAGGCCCAATCCACTTCAGCTTCGGATCGCTGGCGGTGGCGATCCGCCAAGGCCATGTGCGCTTCCAACGTATCCATGGCGGACTTCTCGCGTTGCCGAAACGCCTCGATCACCATTTGTTTCCGGATTTTCGCCAAGCGTTCCGCGCGCAGGTTGGCCGCGCGGACGTCGTGCGCAGCAGCCCAATCGGCGTAGGCCTTGGAGGCGTCGGACATCAATTTTCGACGCATTTGGTCTTGCTTCCACTCAGCTTCCTGAAGAAGTAATTCAGCCTGACGAACGGATGCCCTGCGCTGGTCCCACAACAATTGAGGACCCAAAGGCAAGGACACCCCCACCGCCAGCAAACCACCCGCGCCCGTCTCGTCCTCCGGATTCAAATCCGCTCCGCTGGAAAGGGCGGATTTGGCTACCAAGTCCACCCCGGTCCACGTGGGTACTACGGCCTCTACCCCTTGTTTCCGGTACAAAAAACCAGCCGGATCTTGCTTGGCTTCGTCTTTTCCCGCCAGTACTGGATCAAAGGCGGAGCGTGCTTCCATCACTTTTCCGGATGCGGCGTCTGCCTTTGCCTGCGCGGCCTTCCACAAGGGATGGTACTCCAGCACTTCTTGAAGAAATTGACCGTACGTCCACGAGACGGTGTCCAACGAAAGGATTGCTAACGCTGGAGCCACAGCACCCGCATCCAGCGAACGTACGGGCTCTACGGGACGCGCAAAAGCACCACACGCAACCACCAGTAAGGCAAAAAGGGCACTTAGCCTCATGATTTTTTACCTTTTGCAGCAGAGCCGGCGGGCAAGTAGTAGTCCGGCGGGAATCCATTGAATTGACGCCAGATTTCGTACCACAGTGGCACATTCTTCAGCAACAACACACCGTACGTGCCCGTCCCCAGGGCCAATTCGTCCGGCCACGGCTCGGTAGGCACCAAAAGAATCCGAAACTTTCCGTCGGCGGCAGGAGTTGGACTCACCGCTACAACCCGGGACGCAAACACCCCCGTACTTCCCGCGGGCCATCCCGGCAAAGGAAGGGAAGGCCAACCGTCGAAGGCTACTTGTGCGGTCAGACCAACGTGCACCAAGGCAATGTCTTGGGGAGGAACCTGCATCTCTACCGCACGCGACCCGGCGGAGGGCACCACCTCAACCAGGGGCTCTGCTTCTTTAACCGTTTGCCCCAATCCGGGCACAAAGATCCGAGACACCATACCGTCGGCAGGCGCCAACAAATACCGGTTGTCCACACGGATGCGCAGGCTGGAGAGCTTGCTTTCTAATTTCTGAACTTCGCCTTGGGCCGATGCCGCATCCGCCAAAGCCGCGGCGCGGTCGGACACCAATTTAGCCTCTTTTTCGCGGTACGAAGAGCGCTTCCATTCAATGTCCGCCTTGGCGCGTCCCACGTTGTTGGTGGCGTAGATGGACTTGGATTTGGTCTCTTGAAACTTATCCTGGCGCTGCTCCCACTCGTACAAACTCTTGACCCCAATGCGCGCCAAGGTGTCCGCGCGGGCCATTTGCCGTTCAGCCAGGGTCAGCGAAATTCGCTGTGCAGACGCCTCTGCAGAATCGCTGATCGCCTTCAAGGTGGTGGCACGGACGTCGAACCCACCGGCCCGACGCAATGCTACCCATTGATCTTCCAAGGCATCGGCCTTGGCTATGTAGGACGAGTATGCCTTTTGCTTGGCCTCCAGCTCGGACTTTAAACGCACCAACAACTGGGGATCCATGTAGTCTTCCTTGACTTCACCCAAATACACCAAGGTATCCCCTTTGCGCACCGTGTCGCCTTCGCGCACACGCCACTCCGCAATTCTACCCGACACAACGGCCGTAACCAACTGTGGACGCGAATTGGGTTCCCGAACGGTTACCACCCCGTACTCGGTTATGTTCTGCGTCCAAGGCAAAAACAAGGCCGCTACCACAAATGCCGAAGTAAAGTATACCCAGCGCTGAGCGGAAAGCATACCGCCCTTTGTTGAGGTTTTTTCCAGCGTCGTAAGGAACCTGGGATTGACCTGCTCTACCACGCGCTCATCGCTCAAATTTAACATATCTCGTTTTCTTTGAGTTCGTTAGGCATTTCGCTCCACGGTCCTTCGTAGACACATTCATCGTTTTGTACCACCACCACGTGATCCATTCGCTGGAGTACATCTTTGCGGTGCGTGATGCAGACCAAGGTTCCCGATTGCCCGGCGCGCACCATTTCATCCAACCACTGTTCGCGTTCCTTGGGTCTTAGACCGGCCAGGGCATCGTACATGATCCGCAACGATGCGTCTCCCGCTAAGGCTCGAGCGCTGTGCAGTTGCATGGCCAGTTCGGGGTGCCAACGAAAGAAATCCGGATGAATTTGGGTCTGCCATCCGGCTTCTCCAAAATGTTCCGGCTGCAGGCCCAAGCGAAGCAAGGCGGCCACCACCTCTTCTCGGTTGGCGCCACGTCGCATCAGGTTATCCATGACGGAACCGGAAACAAAGCCGTAATAGGGAAGATTGTCTTCCATGCGTTCTGCGTAGGCCTTTTGGTCCCAGAGTTGTACCGACAAACCATTGATTTTCATGCCTTCGCCTGCCTCGGAAAGGGGCATGGCCAGCGCCTCAAAAAAGGGCTGTACTTGAGTCCCTTCGCCCAAGACCAAGCCAACTTTTTTTCCTGCGGGTACGTTCAACCCCCAAGGACTCCACTCCAGTTCCCAGGAAGACATATTGGCCCCTGGGCTACCGCCGTCGGGCTGTTTCTCCAAGGGCAACTGAACTACCGAGGCGATTTTCTCTACCCCAGCGTGTACGTCGTACAAACCTTCCAACAAGCGAAATATCTTCTCCGCATTGTTCATGATGATGAAGAATACGATCTCTACCGCAACAAATTCGCCAATGCTAACGGTACGTTCAACTACCAAAGCTCCTCCCGCGATCAATAACAACGCAGTAAACGCAAAGCGTACAATGACCATCCAAATGTGCTGGCCGTAGAGGATGCGGAAATGCCGTGTACGCGCGTCCAAATAACGATTGACCGCCTCGTCTACGCGAGCATGCGCCCTACCTGTTTCGCCTTCGGCTTTCAAGGCCGGCCCGATGCGGGCCATCTCCTCTAATTGTTGAGCTACTTCGTGCTTGTGCGTGCTCTCTTCGTAACTCGTAGACAGACCGCGATATAGACTGACCCGAATGGCCAAAACCACCAAGGCAATAATCGCAATGGCTACTAAGACAAACCAGGTATCGTAGAGCAGCAGCAGCAACAAACCAAAGAAAATCTGAAGGATGGCCGTTGCGCCGTCCACAATCAGTTTTGGCAGCTCCTTTTGAACGGTGAGGGTGTCAAAAAAGCGGTTGATCAAATCGGGTAAATAATCCCGACGGAGGACGTCCGAACGAAGCAAAGGAATCCGGTGCGCAAACTCAAACGAAGAGCGAACAAAAATGCGCTGCTGAAGCAGTTCCACAATGCGCAACTGCATGAGGTACAAAACACCGGCAAGCACAATGGCAAACAACACGCCTGCCACCAACAACCACCACGAGGCCGAAAGTCGGCCGCCCATTATCTGGCCGATGAGTGCTTGGATGCCCAAAGGAAAGGACAGCGAAATCGCCCCGTGCAGTGTGGCAAAGACCACCACGCGCCCCATGTCCTTGCGGTCGTTGGACAGCAATCGCGTGAGTAGTTTAAAGTTTGGCGTAGTGGTTTGGCCCATGCGCATCGAGGGGATTAGGTTGAAAATGCAGTATTCAGTTGAACAGCTTGCTTCATGTGGTGAATCTCTACGGTATCTATTCCTTGCAAATCTGCTAAACTTCGGGCAATACGCAAAATTTGTGCCATACGACTTCCTATCCAACGTGCAGTGGCCTGCTCTTTTTCAAACCAAGCCAGTGTGTCTTTGTTCGCGTGGAACAACTCCAACAACCGATGTACGGGCACCTGCCGGTTGGTCCAACGCTCTTCCGAAGACTGAACAAAGCGCTGCGTCCAAATTTTCTCACCCTGTTCCAGTTGAGCTAATGCTTGTGTCCAAGATAGGGCTGAAAAATCCTCGGATTTTTGTTCGTCCAATCCCAAATCCAATCGCTCCAAAAAAGGTTTCCTCGTTTTTAGTTTCCAAGCGCGCAGTTGGTGGTTGCTGCAAATGCACGAAACTATTGGCCCGCACGCGCACGGGGCACTCGCCAGTACCAGTTGAAAGCGCGCCGGTACCGCCCAATGGTCTTGCCCCCGGCCCAACAAGGCGGTTCCACGCTCCAAAACGGCGGCCAGACGGTCCTCAATGCGGGGATCTTGTTCCAACCACCGGCCGATCGCCAAGATTCCACCATTAGCTTGCGTCACCTCGTTGGTAAATGGGTCCATCAGTCCGGGGGTGCTGCCCAAAGACGGCATAACACTGGTGATCAAGCGCGTTGGAAACTCCCTAAAGGGTGCCTTAGCGGCGTCCAATCGGCCGTAATGAAGTTGCTGAACCGTGGCAACCCAGTTGGACCACGGGAACTTTGGTTTTGCCCAAAAGAACGCATGATGTCCTCCGTGGACGGCAACCAATGCTGCCCATTGCAATTTTGGATTCCCTTGGAAAGAGTCCCAAAAATTAAAGGATGCATTTCTACGTTCCTGCGGTTCAAGAACTCGTGTTGCGCTGCGCACGGCCTCTGGCGCGTCTAAGCCATCCCAGGCGTCCAATTGAGCAAAAGCCTCTTCCAAGGTGCTCACATAGCGAATCTTGGGATGGTCGCCTAATTCTTCCTGGGAGGCCTGCGGCAGCAAAATCCGATCAGCTCCTTGAGCGAGGGCAATAGAAACCAACGCGGGAATTCCAGGAACCGGAAGGACCCGACCGTCGAAGTGCAACTCGCCCATCGCCCACAGGTTTGTTGATTTTCTTCGGTGGGCCAAGTGGATGGCCAACGCCAGCGGGAGATCAACCGCGGCACCGGGCTTGGGCAGTGCGGCTGGAGACAGACTGATGACCCACTTACCGGACGGCCACGGTTGTCGGGTGCTGCGCCAAGCATGGCGTACACGTTGTGGAGACTCGCGAACAATTCGCTCGGTAAAGCCGATCAGTTCCCAGCGTATCCCGGGCCGATGCGTTGCGTCCAATTCAACCGGCCGGGGCCAGGCTCCTGAGGAAATGGTAAAGACACGTGCGTGTTGCATGGGTTGAAATTTTCGGCAATTTCCAACCCTGCACGTCCGACAGTCGGTAGTAAACGTATATAAATAATTGCGAATCCCGGGGACTCACCCAGAGTGCTTACTCGTCGCGCAAATCCCAGGACTCCATGAGCTCGGGGTTGATGAAGACGTGGGAGATTACTTTGCACCGGGAGGCTTCAAAAAGTGCTACACCCTGAATGCTGAAGGGGAAAAAGTCGTCGGTTTTGATGTTTCGCAGGCCAAACAAGCATTCGCTGGCATCCCAGAGGACCGCGAATAAATCACTTTTGGAGTCTGAAGTGGCGTATTCAACTAAATCCCACTCGTAAATGCGCTTGCGCTGGGCGTCAAACCAACCGGTCCACTCGTCTACATGCTCGTAGAGAATAGGACGCCCGGTCCACCAAAATCCATCGCGGGAATAAAACAGCGATCCTTGGATATCCCGGAGGAATCCGGCTATCTCCGGCCCTTGGCGCAATCGGTATCGACGTTCTTCCACTAAGGCTTAACGGCGCACCCCAGGGAATTGTTCGAGAAAACTAAAATTATTTAGAAATCAGAATATTACGCAGAGGTTGCCACTTCCCAAGCCCGCTCCAACACGCTCTTAACTTCTACCGCATGGAGGCAGGGGACATCGCCCAACGCGCAGGTGGACTTGCCAAAAATGCTGCAGGGACGGCAGGGGAACGCCGCGTCGGGTGCTTGAAGCACGTGCACGTTGGGGTGGCCCAAGCCCACAAAACCTGCTTTGGGGTGTGTTCCGCCCCAAATGGAAACCACGGGAAGACCGGATTGCACGGCCAGGTGCAGGTTGGCACTGTCCATGGTGACGGCCACGTGGCACGTGCTTCGGACTTTAGTCTCCTCTTCGTTCTCTATTCCGGCAACAACGGTGCACCGCTGACTCCATTCCGGCTTGATCCAACGCTCCAATTCTTCACGTTCCGCAGCCGAACCGGCCAAAACGGCTTCGCCGCCGCGCTCCATCCATGCTGCCAGGAGCTCTTGGGCGTAGTTCAACGGCCATTGTTTGGTTTTGTGGCGCGCGGTGGGCGCAAAATACAGTTTTGGGGCATTACCTACCGCGGGTTTAATCGGTGCGGGCAAAACCGATTGGGCTGTTTTTTCCGTCCATTCCAAGGCCAATCCGAGGCGTTGAAACACCTCCGCCATGCGGGTGGTTACGGGGGTGATGGCCTCAGCGTGGAGCGCGCCCTTGAGGCGCAGTTGCCGGCGCTGGGGACGATCCTTCACGAGGCGTTCTACGCGGAGACCTTTCCAGCCTAAGCTGGCACACACCACGCGCGTCCGGAGATTTCGGTGCAAATCTGCAACGGCTTCGACGGGACGACCCGCGGTTGCAGCAGTGCGCATTTGTTGCCGAATCCACGCCAACACCCCCCACGGAGTTTGCTGGGCGCCACGAAAATCCGAGGTCCAAAAGTCCAACCGCGGATGCGCTGGGATTTTTTCAGCTAAGGAAGGACGGGTCACCCACGTGATGTGCAAGTCCGGATTCTGCTCCAACGCAGCGCGAACCACGGTTGCGGCCATGGAGACGTCGCCCAGGGCGGAAAAACGGAGGACCAGAAGGTGATTCATCTCAGTCCAATGTACGATAAAGCACCGGATTGGTGGTGGGATCGTTGTACATTTTCATTTGCTGGTAGCGTCGGTACGGAGCTTGTTTTGTACACAAAGCGTGCCACAACGCATCGATGGACTCGATCAATTCGGCTTTTTGGCGCACCAGAACCTCCAACTTCCCTTGGCACCGCAAGCGGTGCTCTTCGCCAGCGTTGGGGCGTTTGGCTTCCGCGGACATGTGGTAAATTTTCAGAGCCAGAATGGACAACCGATCCAGGGCCCAAGCCGGTGTTTCCGTGGGCAACCACCGCATCGTGGGCGGGGCATCCGGCGCTGGGAGTGCGCGCAAGGTGTTTTCCAGGTAGTCGTCCAGAAATTCCACAGCATCCGTTCGTTGTTGGTTCAAAACGTCGATTCGGCGTTTGAGTTCCAGAGCTATCGAAGACTCTACGTGCGGGTCGCGGATGCGGTCTTCGGCATGCCATTGCACGGCATCAATCCACGCTTTCTTCCAGAGCAGTAGATTCCATTCGTTGGTGGATTCTAAAGCGGGCGCAGGAACATCCCAAGGAACATCCGGGGCGGAGTGATCCGGCACCAAACGGTGGTATGCATCAACGGAACGCTCAAATACGCTCCAGGCCTCACTCGCCTTCATGGACATACTTTAGCGTTTTGGTGCAGATTATTGTGCTTGAAACGCGGCCACTCCAGCATCCAACCAATCGATGAACTTCTGCACGTCGGGGTCGTAGGCGGCGTGACCGTTTAGCGGTTTCAAGTCGTTGTGGCCCAAGATGACGTAGTATGGCTGCGCGTTGGCGTTGAAGTTTGCGGCCTGAAAATCAGACCACTTGTTCCCGACGGTCCGCACCTTTTTGCCGGTGGTGGGCGATACGTACTTCAAGGCCTCCGGCAATTCCGTCCGCTCGTCCACGTACAAGGAAACCAAAACGACGTTTTCGCGCAATCGACGCGCTACTTCCGGATTGCGCCACACTTCCTCCTCCATTTTGCGGCAGTTGACACAGCCCCAGCCGGTGAAGTCAATCATCAAGGGCTTGTTTTGCTTTTTAGCGTAGGCCAAGGCCTTGTCAAAATCGTTGAAGCACGGAAGGTCCAAGGGGCAATGCGCTTCGGCGTCCAGCTTGGGAGCGTCGGAGTTCCCTCCCCCACCGGTGTAGGCGCCGCCGGGTTGCTCGGCGTAGAAGTCGGGCGGAGGGAAGCCGGCCACCAATTTGACGGGGGCACCAAAAATGCCCGGAAGCAGGTAGAAACCAAGAACCGCGAAGACCGTGGCGACGAGCATGCGGAAGACCCCAATGTGCTGCACGGGGCTGTCGTTGGGCATGCGGAAAACGCCCAAGAGGTAGAGGGTGGTGAGGAAGGCAATCGCAACCCAGATGGCCAGGAACATCTCGCGTTCCAACCAATGGTTTTGCCACACCATATCGGCCGTCGACAAGAATTTAAGGGCAAAGGCCAGTTCCAAGAATCCGAGCACCACCTTCACGGTGTTGAGCCAACCGCCGGATTTGGGCAAGGCGTTGAGCCAGCCCGGGAAGGCCGCAAACAGCATGAAGGGCACGGAGAGCGCCAAGCTGAAGCCAAACATGCCCATGGCGGGCCCAATCCATTCGCCCGTGGAGGCGGCGGACACCAGCAGCGACCCAATCAGCGGGCCGGTGCAGGAGAAGCTGACCAAGGAAAGCGTAAAGGCCATGAAGAAAATTCCGGCGTAGCCGCCCTTGTTGGAGGCTTCGTCGGCCTTGTTGACCCAAGAGCTGGGCAAGGTGATCTCAAAAGCGCCAAAAAAGGAGATGGCAAAGACCACAAACAGCGCAAAAAACACCAGGTTGAACCAGGGATTGGTGGCCAGCTCGTTCAAAGCGGACGAGCCAAACAGCACGGTAATGAGCAGGCCCAGGGCCACGTAAATGAAGTTGATGCTGAGGCCATAAACCAACGCCTTGCGAACGCCTTCCGCCTTGGTTTTACTCTGCTTGGTGAAGAAGCTGACCGTCAATGGAATCATGGGGAAAATGCAGGGCATGAAGAGGGCCAAAAGACCGGCTCCTGCTCCTGCCAAAAAGATGCCCCACGGCGTGCCCGGGGTGACGGAATCGTCGGCTCCCGCGGCGTCGGTGACCACCGGCGCGCCGGCATCTGTGCCCGCGTCTGATGCCGGAGCGGTGTCGTTGGTGGATGTAGAAACTACCTCCGTCGCTGCGGCTTCACCTGAAGCAGTCGTAGCGGCGGGTGATCCTGCTGCTGCGGAAGCTCCCGCAACGACGGGCTCAACCCGGAAATTCAGGTCGCGAAAATCTGGAGGAAGGCACATTTCGTCGTTGCAGACCATGTACTCCACGGTGGCCGCTACGGCAAAGGGCTTGGACAACGGATCAAACGAAATTTTCTGGCGAAATGCTGCCTTGTTCGCAAAGAACTTCAACTCCATGCCGAAGTTTTTGTCGAACTGGCTGATGGGCTTCCCTTCCGCCGTTTTTCCGACGGTTTTAAATCCCTTCACGCCTTTGGGCGCTGGAAAGCTAAAGGTGGTGGGGACGGGACCGTTGGGGTCCACGAACTGCGAATACAGGTGCCAACCGCCTTCCAGCGTGGCCTCCGCCACCAAAACGGCCTCACCCGGACGTTCGGGCGCTTGTTCCACGCGGGTTTTCCACTTGACGGGGTCCAGGATTTGCGCCTGAAGCGGGGTTTGAGTAGCGGCCCACAGAAAGACCGCGAAGATTCTGATCCAGTTCATAGTTTTCAAAGGTAATGCGCACGAAATTTCCAGAAGGTGCGCGAGGTATCCTGCACGGCAACAGATTGCGATTGACGGATGCCCGGAATCCAAACCACTTCATTATCCGACGCTTGCGACGCCAGTACAGGGTAGGATTTTCGAGAAAAAGACGGCACTTTGGCGTCGGTGAGGAGGTCGGACACATTTTTGCGCCCGGAGAGACCCAGTGGTGTCATCCAATCGCCTTCTTCCCACGTACGCCAAACGTAGGCCGCTCCTTCCTGGGGCAAGGCCAGAACCGGCTCGGATGCCGTGCCCAAGGTGCCGTTGGCGGTGCGCGCCACGTCGGTGGTTTCCAAGGACCATTGAACTTGACGCAAGTCGCGGTGATCGGACCACATTAAACCTTCCAAACTTCTGGTTTCCAGCGGAAAAACAGGTTGTGAAGCAGCCAGGGGTTGCGGTTTAGCCGCCGACGGCACCACAATCCAGCGGTCGCGCTCCACCCAGATTTCCCATTGGTTTCGGACCAAATGGGCCCCTACTTGGGCGGTGCGCAAGGCCTGGAGGTGTTCGGCTTCCCACCCTCCGCTGGCGTCCAACAAATGGTACGCCAACAAATCGGCGTGCGGATGATCCCAAAGGCTTAAATCCAAGTCCCAAGCGCCCGGCCACCAAAGGCTGGGCGTCAAGTAGCCCCCGGACTCGCGTTCCAAGGATTCGTTCAAAAAACGCTGCGTTTGGCGGAGCAGGGCCACCGTTTTTTGCAGACCCGCAGCAGCCTGAGGCAGAGCGCGCTCCAAGGCGGGTAGCACTTCCAACCGAATGCGGTTGCGCACGTATTTGGGCAGGGCGTTTGAGGCATCTTCGCGCCAAACAAAACCTTTTGCACGGGCATGGACCTCCAATTCGGTTTTCGTGCAGTTCAACAGCGGACGCACCAAGCCTTCTCGTTCTTCCGCCAGGGACACCAAACCTGCCAATCCTGTTCCGCGCGCGGCATTGATCAGCAAGGTTTCCGCGGCGTCGTTGGCGTGGTGCGCGGTAGCCAAGGTGTTGACGCCCAGTGAGGTCGCAAAATCGCGGGCACCGGCGTATCGTTGGTGGCGCGCCGTGGCCTGCAAATCCGACAGGTCCGGTTTCAACCCAAAACGATCCGCGCGGAAAGGAATGCCCCGCTCGGTTGCCCATTGGTGAACCAGGGCTTCGTCAGCCTCCGAATCCGCACCGCGCAAGCCGTAGTTGGCGTGGTACATTCCGGCCAACAGACCGACCTCGGCCAACACGTGGGCGAGCACTGTGGAATCCAGCCCCCCGGAAACCAGGGCCACCACCGGTTCCGCAGGCGGGTTCCAGGGCAAAGTGTTTGGAGTTCCTTTGGACTTAGCCACGAACTAGCTCCAATAAGGGATTAACTTTCAATTGACATTCCTCCCATTCGCTTTGGGGGTTGGCCGCCAGCGTCAGGGCGCTCCCGGCAGCGAGTCGAACTTGAGCGCAAACTACTGCGGACCGGATGACCACGTTGAAATCCGCATCTCCGTTGGGCCGAACGTAGCCCAGAGCGCCGCTGTACCAACCGCGGGCAAAACCTTCCACGGCGTTGATTTGCTTCATGGCTTCAATTTTGGGCGCTCCGGTCATGCTGGCCATGGGAAAACTAACGGCAACGGCGTCCCAAACATCGTATTGATCAGCAAGTTGCGCTTCAACCGTGGAGACCATTTGGTGCACGGTGGGAAAGGTCTCCACTTCGCACCACTGCGGCACGCACACGGAGCCGGGAATGGCCACTCGGGAGAGATCGTTGCGCACCACGTCCACCACCATGGTGTTTTCTGCGCGTTCCTTGCTGCTGACCGACAGATCCCGCACGGCCGCCGCATCGGCATCTGCATCTGCGGACCGGGGCGCCGTGCCCTTGATGGGCCGCGAACGAACGGTTCTGCCCCGAACTTGCAGGTAGCGCTCCGGGCTTCCGCTGACCACGGCGACGCCGGGGAAGCGCGCGCAGCCGCCCTGCGGCGGCTGCGCGCGCTCCTTCCACCGAACGTACAAATCCGCGGCGTCTTGGGCACCGGAAACCACCCACGGCAAACACAAATTGGCTTCGTAAATCGACCCCTGCCGCATGGCCTCCAGAAGGGACTCGGCCGAAGTACGGTAGTGGGATTCCTCTGGAGCCATGGTCACCAGTGGGTTACGGGTTGCGTTCGTAGGAGAACCGTCGACGGGGACGAGCACCGCAGAATCCCCTCTTGTGGCCCACCACGCGTCAAACTCCGCGCGCGAAAAGTTCGGATGGAGCTCCAGCCAGGTGCCTTGGGCGTCGGCGTACGCCACCCAGCTGGGTTCAAAAAAGAGAAAGTCCGGTTCTTCCGGGCGTCGGTCTTGGGGTTGGGGTACCGTGGGCTCAAAGACCGATTTCAAATCGTAGGAGAGCATGCCCAGCCACCAGCTGGGTTGGGCGCGCCAGGCCGCCACGAGTGCTTCCCAATCTTGGGGCGTTGCGGCTCCAGACGGCGCGGCCGGACGGTGCCACTGCAGGGGAGTGCCCGCCGCCAACCATCTGAAATTACCGTAGGAATCCACGGATTGCGTTTCCAACCAAACAAATCCGGGCCGGTCCTCGGACAGGACGGCCGCGCGCACGGCGTCGACCGACGCCTCCCAGGAGTGCCGGTGGTACATCACGTAAAAATCAGCTGTGGATGGAGCGCTTTGCGGTAGCGTCCAGAGCCGCTTCCTTTAACGCCTCCGAATACGTGGGGTGGCCGTGGCTGATGCGGGCTAGGTCTTCCGCAGAGGCGCGGAATTCCATGGCTACAACGCCTTCCATGATCAAGTCCGCCGCCCGAGCGCCCACAATGTGCACGCCCAAGATTTCGTCGGTTTGCGCGTCGGCCAAGATTTTCACCAAGCCGTCCGTATCGCCGGAAGCCCGCGAGCGGCCCAAGGCACGCATGGGGAAGCTGCCGGATTTAAAGTTGCGCCCGGAGGCCTTCAACTCCTGTTCGGTGTGGCCCACGCCCGCCACCTCCGGCCAGGTGTACACCACATTGGGAATCAAATGGTAGTGGATGTGCGGCTTCTCGCCGGCCAAGGTTTCCGCCACCAAAACGCCTTCTTCCTCCGCTTTGTGTGCCAACATCGCACCGCGTACGACGTCGCCAATGGCGTAGATGTGGGGCACGGCGGTTTGCAGGTGGTCGTTCACGGCAATGCGGCCGCGTTCGTCCGTTGCCAGACCGGCTGCGGCGAGGTTCAAACCGTCGGTGTAGGGGCGTCGGCCCACAGAAACCAAGCAGTAATCACCGGTCCAGGAAACCGGCTCACCTTTTTTGTTGACGGCGCGTACGGTGACCTCGTTGCCGGACCGCTCCACGGCTTCCACCTTGGTGGACAGTTGCAGGTCCATGCCTTGTTTCTTCAACACCCGCTGCATTTCCTTGCCCATGGCCACGTCCATGGTGGGGAGCAAGGATTCTGCGTACTCAATAACGGTGACTTTAGCGCCCAAGCGGTGGTACACGGAGCCCAGCTCCAGGCCAATGACGCCGCCGCCAATCACGATCAGGTGTTGCGGAACTTCCTGCAGTTTCAGGGCTTCCGTAGACGAAATGACGCGCTCTTTGTCAAACTTGGCAAACGGCAGCTCAATGGGCTTGGAGCCGGTGGCCACCACCACGTATTTGGCGGTGACGTTGGAGGTTCCCTCGGCGCCGGCCACCGCAACGGTATGGGCATCCACAAAGGAACCCACGCCGCGGAGGACGTCGATGTTATTCTTCTTCATCAAAAAGTCAATCCCGCCCACGGTGGTGTCGATGACGGACTGCTTCCGCTCGATCATCTTGGGCAAATTGACATGGGGAGCCGCACCGTCGATGCCGTGTTCGGCAAAGTGGTGCACGGCGTTGTAGTAGTGCTCCGAGGAATCCAACAGGGCCTTGGACGGGATGCAGCCTACGTTGAGGCACGTACCTCCTAAAGTGGAGTATTTCTCTACCAAAGCCGTTTTAAAGCCCAACTGGGCACAGCGAATGGCGCAAACGTAGCCCCCAGGGCCGGATCCAATAACAACAACGTCGTAATTCATGGTACAAAGGTAGGTTGACCGAGGGTTTTCTCAGCGTTTGGTTCGGGTTTTCACCCACACAGACAACAGCAAAAGCGGTGCCAGCCACACGGACATCCCGCCCAGGTAATTTCCGGAGCGGCTGTAGTAGGTGGGCTCGTGGCGGACGTCGGGCACGTTGGCTTCCAAATGGCCGGCGCGGTCCCAGTCCAAGCGCTGCAAAACGGTTCCGCGGTGGTCGATGACGGCGCTGACTCCGGTGTTGGCGGAGCGCACCACCCACAGGCCGGTTTCCACGGCGCGCAAACGGGCATAGTGCAGGTGCTGGATGTGACCCGGGGTATTGCCCCACCAGCCGTCGTTGGTTTGTACTGCCAAGAAATTGGCGCCCAAACGCACGTATTCGGTGACGTAGTCGGAGAAATCCTGCTCCCAGCAAACGACGGGCGCGGCGCGCAGGAGGCCCGGACGGTCGCCAAATACTTCGCGCTGGTGCTGCGTGCCCAAGGTGCCGGAGGTGCCGCCCAAGGCAATGGCGGCGTCGCCCAGCAAAGGTTTGAGGTACCCAATGAAGGGCATGCGCTCCACGCCCACCACCAACTTGGATTTGTGGTAAGTGCCGCGAAGGCCAGACGCATCCAGCCACAGGGAAGAATTGTAGGTTTCGTACCAACGTCCGTCGCCCGTGGCGCGGGATGCGTCCGACGGTTCGTCCACCAGTGCGTAGGTAGTTGCGCCCACCATCAGGTTGCTGCCGGTTGCCTTGCTGTAGTTCACCAGCGGTTGCAGTGCGGCCGAGGTTTGGAGCCGGTCTTCCTCAATGCCGCGGGGCAAAAAGGTTTCCGGAAACACCACCCAATCCAAGGCCGGCGCGTTGGCGGGTCTGTCTTTTTTCAAGCGGTCCAGTGTTTGGGAAACCTGCCAGAGTTCGGGCAGTTCAAATTTTTCGGTGTACGGATCGATGTTCGGCTGCACCACGGCCACCCGGGCGGCCAAAGGTGGCTCCACTTGCGCGTCGTCGCCCTTTTGCGTCCAGAGCACGCCGGACAGCACCAGAGGGCCCGCCAACAGCAAAACGGGAAGGTGCCAGCGCCTCAGCCCGGAGGACTCCCCTTGGTTCTGCAAAGCCACCGCAACGGCGGCGTTGATGGCCAAGATCCAGACCGTTCCGCCCGCGGGGCCGGTAAACGCGTACCACTGCACCGCCCAGGGGACAGTGGCCATGCTGTGCCCCAAATCCAACCACGGAAATGCCACATCCCAATGCGCGTGCAACTGTTCCAACGCCAACCACAAAGAGGCCAAAGTCCAAAACGCCATGCGTTCTCCGCCGCGCCGCGCGGCAAAGGCGTAGCCGGCCCAAGCGCCCGCCATGAGCGAGCCGTTGATGGTAACCGTAGCGGCAACGCCGCTCCAATGCGCACCGGCCACCCACCAGGTGGTGCCCAGGTTGAACAACGCTAGGGCCAGCAACGCAAAACCAAAAAACATCCATCCGCCTCGGCTGCGCGCCCGAAGTTCCCGTTCCAAAAGCATCAAGGGTACAAAACCCACCAAAACTCCCAACGGCGGAACGAATTCCGCACCGGGCAAAGGATACAAGGCCGCGGGCCAAAAAAGCACCAAAAGCAAGGCAGAAAGGACTGCCAAAAACCAAGGATTGCGTTGCATAACCCCAAAGGTACCTACTTTTGTTGGGTATGAACAGAGCCTGGATCCCCAATTCCCTTACGCTGGGCAACCTCTTTTGCGGCCTGGGCGCCGTGGCCAGCGTTGCCCTGTACGGTGCCGACGCCTTTCGCGAGGACCATCCGTTTGTGCTGTTCCTGGGATTGGCGCTGGTGTTGGACGTTTTTGACGGATGGGTAGCCCGAAAATTGGGGGTTGCCGGCCCGTTGGGATTGCAGTTGGACTCCTTGGCCGACGCCGTCACCTTTGGCGCCGCTCCTTCCCTGGCCCTGTTTTTTCTGCTTCAGGAGCGGGAGCCCGGTTCGGCCTGGTTCCTCTCGCTGGCGGTGGCGGCCCCCCTTGCCCTGGGCAGTGTTTACCGCTTGGCGCGTTTCAACGTAGACACCCGGCAGTCCGACTCCTTCATTGGGGTCCCCACGCCTGCTAACGCCTTGATGGTCACTGGGTACCTGATGGCCGTAGTGCTTCCCGCATCAGAAAATTTCCCCTTGTTGCCCGTTACCGCGGTTTTTTCGCTGTTTTCCGCCTTCGCCATGAACGCGGAATGGCCCCTGTTCTCCTTGAAAAAATGGCCCGCAACCCTTTGGGGTCTTCGGTACCGACTGGCTTTTGCAGCCTCCCTGCTGGCGGCACTTCTTGTTTTGGGCGGCGCCTTTGCTGCGCTCCTTTTTGTACCTTTGTACCTTACTGCATCTACCCTAGAAAACCGCTTCCCATGAAATTTCGCGCTGAAATCGACGTCATGCCCCACAAAGCATTGTTGGACCCTCAAGGCAAGACCGTAGGCCAGAGCATGGCCTCGATGGGCTTGTCTGAGATCGGCAACGTGCGCATTGGCAAGCACATAACACTGGAAGTAGCGGCCAACAGCAAGGAGGAAGCCACAGAGAAAGTAGAAGCCGCTTGCACGCAGCTTTTGGCCAACCCCATCATGGAAAGCTACTCCTACGAAATTTTCGCTCAGGGATGAACTTCCTGGCCCACCTGCACCTCTCCCCCGGCGGAGGTCTGGTGCGCGTGGGCAACTTCATGGCCGACGGCGTCAAGGGACGCGACTGGGCAGCCTATCCCCCTGAACTGGCCCTCGGCATTCGTTTGCATCGGGCCATCGATCAATTTACCGACGCTCACCCGGAAGTCCGCGCATTTAGACGCCACTTCTCCCCGACGCTCCGCCACTTCAGTGCGGTAGCACAAGACGTCTTATTTGACCATTACCTAGCCAGCCGTTGGGAGGAATTAGGTTCCGGCACGTCCCTGGCTCATTTCGCCCAGAATTGCTACGCAGAATTGATGGCAGCGAGCGAATTTCTGCCGGACCGCACCCAACGCATGACGGAGGCTTTGGTGCGCGAGAATTGGTTGGAGGCCTATGCTTCCGAGGACGGCACGCACGGAATTTTGGTGCAAATGAGCCGTCGGACCCTCCCAGGCAACGGTTTGGACCGCACCATGGAGCATTTTTCGCCCCATCGAGCCGCCTTAGAAGTTCATTTTGACCGATTCTGGCCCGAACTGGTGGATTTTGTTAGAGCTTACAGCGCAGCCCCAAGCGAAGAACGCTGAAGTCTTCTTCCAGCACCCCCAGGCCCGTGTAGTCCTTTTGGAGGACCCACGAGGCAGACCACCGGAGCCGTTTGGTCGCCTCCCAGTTGAGCCCCACGGAATACCGCGTTCGGCGCAAATCGGACGTCGGCACAAAGGTCTCCAGCCAATGTTCCGCACTCAGTTCTGGAGTTAGAGTGCCAAAACTCCGCTGCAGGTACAGTCCGTAACGAACCGACGCCGCTCGGTTGAAGTGGTAGCGCACACCGCCGGTGGCTTCCAAAAGTTTAACACCACTCAAACGCGGCTTCCAAGTCTTTTCCAAGGTCAACGTGTGCCGTGGGTTAACCGTTTGTGCTATAGGTGCTCTGTACTCATACCACCAGGCCCAATTTTTTCGCGCGTCGCGCGTTAGGCGCAAATCCACAAATCGATCGACTCCTGTACTACGCCAGCGATGTTCCCAAGACGCGGCTGTACTCCAACGCTTGGTTAAATCCGCTTTCACCGTTAGTGCTGCCCAAACTTGATCCTGTGCGCGTGCCGCAAGCGGTGCGGCGAAGACGAAAAGAGAGACGTAAAAAAATGCGGTTACCGTTTGCTTCATACCTGCCCGAAGAGTGCTGCCGCAAGCAAAACACTAAAAACGATGTACAAAGTGGGACGGATCATTTTGTGGATGATGTCTTTGGCGTAGCGTTCCCCACGAAACGTCAAAATCGCCCGGGTGTCGTCCAGCGGATGCGGTTCCACCACCTTGCGCTTGAGCATTTCCTGCACCAACAGTTGGTCCGACAGCGGCATACCGCCCTTGGGATTGTCGTATTTGTAGAAAAGACCCCGAAAATAAAGGGAGATGATGCGGAGATCGTGTTGCATGCTGCAAATTACTCCGAAATTCCAAACCGGTGCCGCACAGGGGGCCGACCGGCTAAAAAGAGTGCCCGAGGCTGATCAATTGAACATAAGAAAAGTTGAGTTTTGGTTAATTCAAATGTTGAGCAACCAATGCACAACTTTATTTGGTAGGGAAATTTAGTACTCGATTCAGATCCAAAACAGAAGGATACCAATTACATTGTACAATGACTAGTGTTAATGCTATTAAACTATTAATATATTTGGCATTATTAAGAAACGTACACCGTTTAACAAAAGTGGCGACAACGCAGAACCAGATGAAAAAGCTATTGATGATCTTCGGGGTTTTTATCATTACGCAATTAAGTAATTTTTGCTATTCACAAAACTTACCATACGTAAACTTGGAAGACAAGTCATTCTCCTTATTCATGGATAAATTTGATGATACTCCACTTATCATAGGTTTTATGTTACCAGATGTAAAAAGTAAAAAAATGATTTGCTTTTCGTCCTACACGAAAGACGTTGAAAATAATCCCTACAAGTGTGAACTAGGAGCCTATTACGACACAGGAGGCGATTTTAACATTCAGCTTGTGGAAATTGAAGGGAACTTTGTCAAATTGAGGTTCATTATGGAAGGCCAGGAGGATAAGTTTTTCTATATCGAGAAGAAAAACATACGGCTTCAATAATCATTAACATTTCCATCGTATTGCGATTTTCCGGAAGAAAAGCGAAACGAATGAATCATGCTGTAATCTGCTCTCCAGAGTGCAAATTACTCCGAAATTCCAAACCGGTGCCGCACAGGGGGCCGACCGGCTAAAAAGAGTGCCCGAGGCGGGAATCGAACCCGCACGGCCATTACTGGCCAAGGGATTTTAAGTCCCTCGTGTCTACCTATTTCACCACTCGGACCCGTCGAATCAAAAATTCAACGAGGGTGCAAAGTTAATGCTTCTTGATCAAGTAGTGCACGCCCAATCCAATCATTTCCGGATTGCCGTAGAGCCGAACAACGGCCCAATCCACGGGCGACCACTCCACGCTGAGGTTGGCCCCGGGTATGGTTCCCCACAGGGTGTAGGCTGTGCGTTGGGAGTAGTTGCTCACCAAACCCAGCTGCATTTGGGCCCGCCACTGGGACGCAATGTGGTAGCTCCCGTTGACCCCGCTGAAGAGCGACAGTTCCCGAAAACTGTTGGGAAAGAAACCCGAAATCCATTCGGCCGACCACTTCTTGTTGGCGGTCTCGCCCAAGGGGAAGAACAAACTCAGCATGGGCTGGTGCACGTTGTACTTCTTCTCCGGCCAGGTTTCCCGAACCCGGAAGGTTTCCGGAAAGTTGGGATCTTCCGGACCCAACCACGTGCCGGGAACACGCGTCCACTCGCGCTGTCGGTAGGTGGTGGCTTGGGTGTGGAAGGTGTGCAGGTAACCAATCTCTACGCGCTGAGCGTGTGCCGCGCCCACGACGAGGCAGGTTGCAAGAAGGGTAAACAAGTGCTTCATGGGGTAAGATGCATTTGCCAATAAAACGAAAAAGCCCACTCCAATGTTTTGGATTGGAGGTCCAGCACCGGATCCACCCGAACGGAAAGGTGGTGCGCAGTTTGGAACCTGTCCCAACCCAACCGACCGATCAACAACCGACGCTCCTTTTGGTAGACCGTGGGGTCGTAGCGGTTGACGGATTGAAAGAGGTAGCCTCCGCCGGGCGCCACAAAGTCCGACGCATTCCAGTACGTGGCTCCCAGGCGCAACCGATGGTGGGCGTTGAGTCGCGGCTGGGCGTGCACGTGGAGCAACAGGCCGCCTCCCTGCTCAATGGGGGAGAAACGCGCCAAGGGGTCGGTATAAAATAACTGCGCCGCCTGTGCTTCTACCAAACCGCCGGTAGCCGATAGCCCCAGGGCTCCATTGAAGCGGTTGCCTTCCGGGGTTCCCACCGGTGACGCGTCTATTTGACCGCCCACGTGGGACCACAGGGCCTGAGCCAGCAACGAAACCCGCTGGTCCGCGCGGCTCCAAACATCCAGATGCTGGGTGGTTCCGGCCCAAATGCGTTCGAACGCGGGCTCCGCATAAACAATGGCTTTTTGCCACGAAATCCACTGGTCCGAACGCCATCTACCGTTTCGTTTGGTGGATTGCAGTCCATACTCCAAAGGATCCTCCAGCGCGCGGGAGGCGTCGTACAAGGGTTCCAGCAAGCCGTGGCTGGCCGCACCGTCCAAGGTGCCCGCCAGCCATTGCCAACGAGCAGTGGACAACGATGGTGCCGTTTCGTAGCGCATTTGAACGAGCGGCAGGACGCGTGTGGTTCCGCCGTAGGTGTGGTTCATCCAAGCACCTGCGCGGAAGGTGACTTGGGGGGAAACCGTCCAGGCGCGCTGCACCGCCAACTGGGTTCCAAACCACGTCTGCCCTTCCTCAATAGGATTGAAGTACTCCGTGTTGCGGAGGTAGGCCAGGGCGTGTACCCGCGTCGTGCCTGGCGCTGCGGCCTCCGCCCCCATCCAAGGAGTGGACACCACGGAATACCCGGGAAGCTGCGCGTGCGCCGCGCTGGCGGCCAATGCGCCCAGCAACAGTGCGCCCCACCGGCGCGGGAAAAATCGGTCATTCATGCGAACAAGTTAGGGATTCCCGTCGGGAGCAACGAAAAACGCCGGCTGTTGGGCCGGCGTTTTTCTTTGGAGCGAAAGACGGGATTCGAACCCGCGACCCCGACCTTGGCAAGGTCGTGCTCTACCAACTGAGCTACTTTCGCATTGGGGAGTGCAAATATACGACGAATTCGAAATTCACAAAAAATATCTGTCGTTTTTTTGACAAACGGCCGCGGTGGAGACGATGTGCGCCCGCACGGGCTATCCCTTGTTTTTCCAACGGTGCAGCATCATCAGCGCGTCTAGGGGTGTCAATGCATTGAGGTCCAGGTCTGCCAGCTCGGATTTGAGCTTTTTCTCGCCTGGGTCCTCCCATTGGATGAAGCTCAATTGAACCCCCTTCACCGCGGAACCGTCGGAAACCGATCCGTCGGCGGTGCGGGAACCGTCGGCCCCGTCCCGTTGGGCCTCCAAATCCACCAACAAATCGCCTGCGCGGTGGACCACAGAGGGCGGCATGCCCGCCATGCGCGCCACGTGCAGACCAAAGCTGTGTTCGGATCCGCCTTCCACCAAGGTGCGTAAAAAGACCACCTTGCCGTTGGCTTCCTGCACGGCCACGTGGCGGTTGGCGATCCCCGGCCAGTGGCCCGCCAAAGCGTTTAACTCGTGGTAGTGCGTGGCAAACAGTACCAGCGGCTTTCCGGGGTGATCGTGCAGGTATTCGGCAATGGCTTGCGCCAAAGAAATTCCGTCGTAGGTAGCCGTGCCGCGGCCAATTTCGTCCAGCAGCACCAGGCTCCGGGACGTCAGGTTGTGCAGGATGGACGCCGTTTCCGTCATTTCCACCATGAACGTGGACTCGCCTTGGCTCAGGTTGTCCGACGCCCCCACGCGCACGAAGAGTCGGTCCAAGACCGGCAGCAAAGCGGATTCCGCGGGAACAAAGCAACCGGACTGGGCCAAAATGGCGTGCAGGGCCGTCTGGCGCAAAACGGCCGATTTACCGCTCATGTTGGGGCCGGTGATCATCCACATGCGTTCACCGTTCCCGTTGAGGACCACGTCGTTGGGGATGTAGGGTTGGCCGGCGGGCAACACACGCTCAATCACGGGGTGCCTTCCCTGGCGAACTTCCCACTCCAGTTGGTCTGAAAATTGAGGACGGGCCCAGCCCCGACGGACCGCCAATTCCGCAAATCCCAACAAAACGTCCCATTCTGCCACGCGGCTGCCCAGAACCAATAGATCCGGAACGTGCGCCTGCAGGTCTTCCACCAGTCCGGTATACAGGGAATGTTCCAGCGCGGCAATGCGGTCGTTGGCTTTGAGGAGTTTCTCCTCCAGCTCTTTCAATTCGGGGGTGATGTAGCGCTCCGCGTTCACCAGGGTCTGTTTGCGGATCCAGTGCGCGGGTACTTTGTCTGCGTGGGTGTTGCGCACTTCCAAGAAGTAGCCAAAAACGCCGTTGGAGGCCAGCCGGAGGCTGGGAATTCCCGTGGCGAGTTGTTCCCGGGCCAACAAGGCGTCCAGGTGTCCTTGGGCGTCTGCCTGCAAATCCCGCAGTTCGTCCAGTTCCGGATGCACGCCGGCGGCGATCACGCCACCCTTGGCCAATTGCGCTGGGGCGTCCGGGTGCAATACAGCGGCAATGGCCGCCGCAGGCCCCTCGCCCACCGGCCAAACGCGTCCTTCCGTCTGGCCCGCTTGGTCCAACAGGAGGCGCAACTGGTCTGCCGCGCGGAGACCGTCGGCCAAGCGCCACAGTTCGCGCGGACCAATGCGTCGGGTGGCGCAGCGCGTGGCTACCCGTTCCAAATCGTGTACCTCGGCCACAAAATCCGCGGCCTTGCTCGCCATTTCCCGCTGGTCCACGGCCCACTGAACGCTGGAGTGCCGACGCTCCAATTCCTGTACGTCCGTCAACGGAAACGCCAACCAACGGCGCAGGAGCCGCGCGCCCATGGGGCCGCGGCAGGCGTCTACCACATCCACCAACGGAGTTCCTCCCTCCCCGGTGGGGCGGAAAAGCTCCAAGTTGCGCACGGTGAAGGCGTCCATCCACAGGTGGCTGTCCTCGCGCCAACGCGTGATGCCGGTGAGGTGGCCGGTGTGGGTATACTGGGACTGCTCCAAGTAGTGCAGCACCACGCCCGCCGCCACTACGGCTAAGGGATCTCCTTCCAAACCAAAGCCCTTGACGGCCTTGGGGCCAAATTGTTCGCTGAGCCGACGGTCCGCCTCTTCCGCTTTGAATACCCATTCCTCCAATCCGTACACCACGAATCGGTCCCGCACGGATTGCACCCACGGGGAGTGGTCCCGACGGTTGTACAACACTTCCGACGGCGAAAATCCCGCCAATGCGCGCTCGATGCTGGGCATACTGCCCTGCAAAGCGTAAAAAGTTCCGGTGGTGACGTCCAGCAGGGCCAAGCCCGCCTCATGTTCTCCGGCGTGCACCGCCGCTAAAAAATTATGGGACCGGGCCGCCAACAAGGGTTCGTAGTGGGCCACGCCGGGCGTTACCACTTCCGTAATTCCTCGCTTCACCAAACCCTTGGCTTGCTTTGGGTCTTCCAACTGTTCGCACACCGCCACCCGAAGGCCGGCGAGCACCAGTCTGGGCAAGTAGGATTCCAATGCGTGGTGCGGAAATCCTGCCAAAGGCGTGTCTCCGGCCGCGCCGTTGCTTCGTTTGGTGAGCACAATGTTCAGCGCCTTGGACGCGGCCTCCGCGTCTTCGTTGAAGGTTTCGTAAAAATCCCCTACCCGAAAAAGCAATACGGTACCGGGGTACGCCGCTTTCAATTCGGCGTACTGTTTCATCAAGGGAGTTTCTGCTTTGGCCACGCTGCTGGAAGTATCTTTGCGAAGATACGCAGCCCGCGTTATCCTATCTTTCCCAACGGATGGCCAAACTCCGACTTCACGAACTGAACCGACTCGACGCCGAGGCCTTTCGCGCGGCTCCCAAAACCCCCGTGGTGGTGGTCTTGGACCAAGTTCGCTCCCTCCACAACGTAGGGTCCCTTTTTCGCACGTCCGACGCCTTCCGTCTGGAGGGCATCCACCTCTGCGGCTTGACGGCTCACCCGCCGCATCCGGAAATGGAGAAAACCGCTTTGGGCGCCACGGAGGTGGTGGACTGGACGCCTTTCCCGGCGGCAGCGGATTCCATCCGCGCGCTGCAAGCGCGCGGCTACCGCGTGTTCGCGGTGGAACAAGCGACCAACCGCACGTGGCTGCACCGCTGGTCTTGGCCCGCAGACGCGCCGGGCGTGGCGGTGGTCTTTGGCCACGAGGTACGGGGCGTCTCCGAAGAAGCTATGGCGTTGTGCGACGGCGTGATCGAAATTCCGCAGCTGGGAACCAAACACAGTTTGAACGTCAGCGTGAGTGCGGGAATTGTGCTCTGGGAGTTGCTGAAACATCGGGCGGAATTGCCGTAAACCTGAGCGCAGCCCGGCGAAAACAACGCGCATGGCTGCCTCTTCAGCGGCCGGTAAGGGCGTATTGAAGCGCAAAAAGTTGACGGAATAGCATACAAAATTGCTGACTTAACGAGCAGAATGGCTGATAAAGCACACACAATTGCCAATATAGCATGGGAAATAGCCAATATAGCGCACTGAATAGCTGAGATAACGCCCGGGCTTCCGCACATCAGCGCGCGAATTTGTTGCAAACGCGCAGCCAAAAACAAGACCGCCGCGCCCAAGGGGCGCGGCGGTCCGAACCTGTTTATGCTAATTCAATCAACGAATGAACTGAAATTCCACGCGTCGGTTGTGCTGATTTTTGGTGGAAATGGGGTCGTTCTCGCCCATTGTTGCTAATTCAAAACGCGATTCCGCAATTCCGTAAGTAGTGGTCAAAACCTTAATTACTGACTTCGCTCTGCGTTCCCCAATGCGGAGGTTTACGCGCTCGGAGCCCGTTTTGTCCGCATGCCCAACAACCCGCAAACGCATGGTTGGATTGGATTTCATCAATCGTGCAACCGTCGCCAAACGAGCTTCTTGATCTGGGGTGATGCTTACCGAATTGGTCAAGAAAATCACTTCTGGGATGAATGCTTCAGCCACTTTCAAACTTACACCGTTGGCTTCGATCTTCTTTCCTTGAAAGTTGACCAACGCACCCGATGGGGTATTGGGTTCCAAATCTTTGCTGTTGGGCACGCCGTCGCCGTCGGAATCCATTTCCATTCCCGTAGGATCTACCTTCACTCCGCGTTGAGAAAAAGGATCCAAATCCAACTCGTGACGAACACCGTCGCCGTCCAAATCCAATGCACGGCCAGAACCGTCTACCAGTGCTCCCTTCGCGGTATTCGCTTCTTTGTCTAAAGCGTCGGGCACACCGTCGCCGTCGGAATCTGCATGAATTTGAGCCAAATCACTTTTCAGGGTAGCCAATTCGCTCTGAAGTGCCTTGTTTCCACAAGAGGTCAATGCGAGAGCCGCTGCTAAGGGAAGGAAAAATCGAGTTGTCATGTGGGTCGGATTAGTTTTTCCGGGGTCAAAGTTACGCAATTGTTGTCCACGCAGCGTTCAAGAAGTGTGCCAAGGGTTTCTCGGTCTAGAGGAGTTAACCAGTTGGGCGCCAGTTCTTGAAGTGGCAGTAGCGCAAACCGACGGTCCGCCAACCGAGGGTGTGGAATTTGCAAATCCGGCTCGTCGACCACTGCATCGGCCCAGGTAAGGAGGTCCAGATCAATGGTTCGACTGGTGTAGCGCGGTCCTTGGGCATTCCGAACGCGCCCCAATTGGGTTTCGATGGCCAGCAAACCGCGGAGTACTTGGTGGGGACTTTGGTTCGTTTGGAGCAGTACTGCGGCGTTGCGAAAATCAGGACCGTCGAATCCCCAGGATGGTGAGGCGTACACCCCGCTGACGCTGAGTACTTCGCCTACTTCTGGAAGTTGGTTCAGCGCGCGTTGCAGCCAATGTTGGGCCTCGGGAGCATTGCTGCCCATAAGCACCACAGTTTGTACCTTCGTTTCTTGCACCGAACAAAGGTACCGTGCAACTTTTGGAGCACTTTAAGCATCTTACGCAATATGAAAACATTTTTTGCTTCCTTTTTGGGCGTTATCGCCGCTTTGTTTGTGGCCTTTTTGCTGGGCATTGGCCTGTTGGTAGGACTTGCCAGCATGGGCGACGACAGCGCACCGTCGGTTCAAGACGGAAGTTGGGTGGTGGTGGACCTGCAGGGCACCTTGCCGGACCGCATCCCGGACGACGGTTTGCCGGATTTTGCCGAGTTGACCGGCGAAGCTCCTCAAGGACCTGCCCTGAACGATCTCCTTTTTTCGTTTCGTGATTTGGAAAAGGACGATCGCGTCAAAGGTGTGGTGTTGCGCACGGCGGGATTGGACGCCGGGTATGCCACACTGCGCGAAGTGCGCCAAGCCGTTGCTCGCTTGAAAAAAGCCGGAAAAAAAGTGTACGCCTACGACGAAGTGTATTCGCTGAAGCAATACTACTTGGCCTCCGCTGCAGACGAAGTTTGGATCCACCCGGAGGGTCTGATGGAACTCAGCGGTTTGGGCAGCAGTCGGCCGTATTTCAAAGGATTCTTGGACAAAATGGGCGTTAAAGCTGAACTCATCCGCGGCAGCAACAATGCTTATAAAAGCGCAGGAGAACCCTTCATTGCAGAGAAAATGTCGGAAGCCAACAAGCGCCAGACCGCGGAGTTGTTGGGCAGCATTTGGGCTACGCTTCGAGCGGATTTGGCGAGCGACGGACGACTCTCCGGAGACGGTTTTGATGTTCTGATGAACAGCACGCCCTTGCTCCGCGGTAAGGAAGCTGCCGGCGAAGGCCTCATGACAAAGGCAGCCTACGAGGATGTATTCTTGAAAAAATTGGGTGTCAAGGATTGGAACGACAATAAACTGGTGGCTTTTGACGACTACTCCGCCTCCGACGACGCAGAAGCCGACTCCGAGTCTGGGAGTGTTTTGGACCGCATTGCGGTGGTTTATGCCGAAGGGGATATCGAGGACGGCGAGGGCTTAGACGGCGTGGTGGCCAGCCGAACTGTGGTAGAAGCATTGCGCGACATTCGCAAAAACAAGCGCATCAAGGCAGTAGTATTGCGCATCAATTCCCCCGGAGGTAGCGCATTGGCCTCGGACGTCATGTGGCGCGAACTGGATTTACTGCGCAAGGAAAAGCCGTTGGTCATCAGCATGGGTAATTTGGCAGCATCCGGCGGTTACTACATTGCAGCACCAGGAGAACGCATTTTTGCACAACCCACCACCATTACGGGCTCCATCGGTGTTTTTGGCCTGTTTTTTACCGGAGAAGAATTGCTTCGGAACAAAGTGGGCATTCGGTTTGAGGGCGTCGGCACCCACACGTATTCAAACTTTGGGCAGTTGGACCGTACCCTCACAGACAGCGAACGCCTCTTGGTGCAAGCGAATGTGGATCAAACCTACGGGCGTTTTCTGCAGGTGGTGAGCAAGGGCCGCGGCTTGGATTCCAGTGCCGTGGACAGCATGGCGCAGGGGCGTGTGTGGTCCGGAACGGACGCACTTCGGTTGGGTTTGGTGGACGCCCACGGCGGCCTGATGGATGCCTTAGCCTATGCTCAGAAAAAGGCCAATCTGAAAGGAACGCCGCGAATTTCTACTTTTCCGCAAGAAGAAAATGCACTTGAGGCTTTGTTGACCGAGTTTTCCAAAGGCAGCGCCTCCTTGCGGCAAAAAGTTCAATGGGGCCCGTTGGCAGAAGTGGCAGCGGAGTGGCAACGCCTCGATCGCATGAAGGGCGTGCAAATGCGCATGACCGAAGTAGGGCCCTTTTAACTAGTACAAAAGGGTTTGTTTGATTTAAATGGATGCAAGCCGCAGCGAACCTGTTGGCCAAAAGTTTGTTGAGGCAGGATGAATTCGTCCAAATCCGTTCGCAAACCCCAGGCATCTACCCAGGCGGTATTGGTGCCCTACTTGGTTTTGGCTTCTTTGTTCACCGCCGCCTTAGTGGTGTGCAATTTGCTGTCCAATAAATTCATTGAGATAGATCTGGGCTTCAAGGTATTCGTGGTATCGGCAGGCATTCTTCCCTACCCGTTGACCTTTTTGATGACGGATATTTTGAGCGAGTTTTACGGCAAGAAAAAGACGGACTACGTGGTGTACACCGGCTTTGTGGTGCTCTTGTTTGTCTTGTTGTCCATCTACTTGGCTGGTTTGTTTCCGGCCATTGCCGGTTCGCCCATGACCGACTCCGCTTTTGGGGAGGTTTTCTCCAACAGCACGCGGATCATCCTGGCTTCCATGGTGGCCTATTTGGTGGCGCAGTTGGTGGACGTGCGCCTTTTTCACTTTTGGAAATGGGTCACCAAAGGAAAGCACTTGTGGGTGCGCAACAACGGTTCTACCATGATTTCCCAGCTGGTGGACACAGTTTTGGTGGTGGGCATCATCTTCTACGACCGCGAGGAACCGTCGGTGGTGCTGCAGTACATCCTGGACGGTTGGCTGTTTAAGGTGGTCATGGCTGCTCTAGATACCCCGTTTATGTACGCGGCGTCTTGGTGGTTCCGCAAGCGCTTTGGTTTGAGCGAGGGCGAGGAGCTGGATTGGGCGGCCGAATAATCCCGTATTTACAAAGTCCGGTGCTGAAGGCGACTACGAGCGAACGCGCAATCGAACCTCGTGCCCTTCGTGTCCGCGCACGTTGAACACCCTGCTGTCCTCAAAAATCAAATACTGTCCGCGTATTCCAGACAGTCGGCCCGTAAACTCTGGGGTCTTTTCCAGGGACAAATAGCTGGGTTTGGTGGCGTATTGCAAAACGGGATACTCCACCCGCCAAGGCTCGTTGCGCTCCACCACCCAGGCCCACCATTCCGGTTGAAAATGTTCCAAGGCTTTGCTGCGTTCCGCGGACCAGTCCACGCCAACTGGAGAGGTTCCTTTGACCAGGGATTGCCATTGGGTTTTGTCTGGAAAGTAGTTTTTCAAGTGCACTTCCAGCAATCCGGCCTCGTACCGATTGGTGGTTTGGGCCAGTACGATGGCCTCTGTTGCGCCTTGGTCCAGCCACCGGGTTTCCGGCTGCTGGGCTCGTGTAACGCCCACTTTGACTGCACCCGTATGGGCAAGGTACACTACGTGGGGCTGGAGCTGCAGGGCTTGCTCGTACGCCAAATCTCGATCTTCAATCCCTAAATGTGCAGTGCTTTTCTCCGGACTTACCAAGCTCGCTCCTGCAGCCGGATGGGTGAAAAAACAAGATCTACAATAGCCCATGCGGAACAACTCTTCCACTTCATTTTGGCAACCGTTGCACACGCGTTTACCAGTGGCCTCTAGCGTCAATTCTTTTCCAACCAAGGAATGAACCGCTACCGGCATGGATCCAGCGTCTAAGTAGTACAACGCGCGGCCATCTTCCCGCACAGCACGCATTTTTTTGAGGAGAAAGAGTAGGTTCATATGGTTTTGTACCTTGCAAGGAATAAAAGTACGGCAACCCGTGTTCCTCCCGTCCATCAACCGCACCTTGTTTTGGTATTTGAGCCGACGGCACCCCGTTTTGGATCGTGCTTTTGCGCTTCCATTGGAACATCAGTCTCGCGAATTTCAATGGCTCTTGGCACGCGGATCGAAGTCTGTTTACGGGGCATTAAACGGTTTCGACAAAATCCATACGGAAGAAGCCTGGCGGAACGAGGTTGCTTTGGTGGAATACGACCAACTGTTGCCCTACATTGAAGACGCCATGGCCGGCGCCCCCGATCGACTTTGGCCGGGATCCGTGACTTGCTTTGCAAGGAGTAGCGGAACCACCAGTACTCGAAGCAAATTCATTCCCATCACCCGCGAGAGCCTGGTGCGCAACCACTACGCGGCCGGGCATGACTTGCTGGCGATGTATCAGCGATGGGCCCCAAATTCTCGGCTGTTCGAAGGAAAATCACTCCGGCTGGCCGGGCACGTATTGCCGCACCCGGAGTTTCCCATACACACGGGCGACTTATCCGCCATTTTGACCCAAAACCTACCTTTTTGGGCGCAGTGGCGCTCCTGTCCAAACATAGACGTGGCCCTATTGGAGGATTGGGACGAAAAAATGGAGCGTACGGTAGACCAAGTTCTGCACGAAAACATAACCTCCCTTTTTGGCGTGCCGTCGTGGCTCTTGGTGCTGCTGCGTAGGGCTCTGGAAAAAGCAGGGGTTGGAGATTTGCATCAACTGTGGCCCAACTTGGAGTTGTTTGCACACGGCGCCATGAATTTAGCCCCCTATCGGGATAGTTTTGACGCGCTTTTTCCGGGAGGTCGTCTGCACTATTTGGAAAGTTACAACGCAACGGAAGGCTACTTTGCGGTACAGGACCGCTCCGGTATCCCCGGTATGGCGTTGCTGACCAACCGCGGCGTGTACTTTGAATTCATCCCCATGAGTGCGTACCGCGGCACCAACTCCGTGGCGGTGGGCTTAGCCGACGTAGAGGTTGGCGAAACGTACGCGGTAGTCATCAGTACGGCGGGCGGCTTGTGGCGCTACCTCCCAGGAGACACGGTACGTTTTATTTCCACGGCCCCCTACCGGATTGAATTTGCCGGCCGCACCCGATTGTACATCAATGCCTTTGGCGAAGAAGTGATTTTGGACAACGCGGAGAAGGCCATGGCCCGTGCGTGCTCGGAATTCAACGCAGAATTATGCGACTACACAGCCGCACCGTGGCACGGCACGTCCGGTAACGGCGGGCACGAATGGCTGGTGGAATTTCACCGCGAACCCGCGTCCCTAGACGGTTTCATTCATGCCTTGGACCGCACCTTGCGTGAATTGAATTCAGACTACGATTCCAAGCGAACCGACGACCTCATTTTAGCACGCCCACGCATACACGTGGCTCCCAAGGGATTGTTTGAGCGTTGGATGCGGGAAAAAGGCAAGCTGGGCGGCCAAAACAAAGTGCCGCGACTGTGGAACGATCGGACGCACCTGGAATCGCTGCTGGAGCTCCGCAATCGCTTTCAAGAATAACCCTATCTTTGATCCATGCACATTGCCATTGCCGGAAATATTGGGTCAGGTAAGACTACCTTGACCGAGTTGTTGTCTCGACACTACGGTTGGGAAGCACACTTTGAGGATGTAGATGAAAACCCCTATTTGGACGACTTCTATGCCGAAATGCAGCGTTGGTCGTTCAACCTCCAGATCTACTTCCTAAACAGCCGATTCCGGCAAGTAGTGGACATCCGCCGGAACAACCGGAAAGTGGTGCAAGACCGCACCATTTACGAAGATGCGTACATCTTTGCGCCCAACTTGCACGCCATGGGCCTGATGACCTCACGCGATTTTAACAATTATTCAGCGCTTTTTGATTTGATGGACGGTTTCATCCAGGCGCCCGATTTGTTGATTTATTTGCGCGCGTCGGTACCTACCCTGGTGGGGCAAATTCAAAAACGTGGACGATCGTACGAAACCTCCATCCGACTGGACTACTTGCAGCGCCTGAACGAGCGCTACGAAGCGTGGATTTCCACCTACGACAAGGGCCGTTTGCTGGTGATTGACGTGGACCACAACCGTTTCCCGGAGAGCGCCGAAGATTTGGGCGAGATCATCAGCCGGGTGGACGCCGAATTAAACGGGCTTTTCTAAACGCTATTAGCACACCATGAACGCACTTCAGCCGAGGCGGTGGACCCTTCAAGCCGCAGCCCTCGTGCTGGGGCCGCTGCTGTTCCTCCTGGCCCAACAAGCCACCTTCACCCCGGAACAGAATACCGTTTTTGGTTTGGTCTTGTGGATGCTTTTGTGGTGGTTCACGGAGGCTGTTCCCCTTGCAGCGACGGCCCTGCTCCCGTTGGTGGTATTTGGCGTCACCGGGACTTTGGACGACGTCGCACTTTCCTCTTCCTACAGCAATCCCCTCATTTTCCTGTTCATGGGCGGCTTCTTTCTGGCCCGCGGCATTGAAAAACACGGACTCCACAGACGATTGGCCCTGGCCATTCTTCGACGCGTTGGCCAGCGAACGGATTGGGTTTTGGCGGGCGTCATGGCCGCAACCTACGGACTGAGTTTGTGGATGAGCAACACGGCCACAGCCGTCATGATGCTCCCCTTAACGCTTTCGTTGGTAGCCCATTTACCGGGAGATCCCGACGGTTCAGACTCCATTGCGCTGGAGCGCAGCATTTTGCTGGGCATGGCCTGGGGAGCCAATATTGGTGGCATCGGCACCTTGATTGGAACACCGCCAAACCTGGTGTATGCGGGATTCCGATCGTCCGTTTTGGGGATTGAAACTTCCTTTTTGGAGTGGTCTGCTGTAGCTTTTCCGCTGTCTTTGGGGCTTCTCTTGGCGGCCTATTTTACGTTGCGAGCCGGAATCCCCCGGATGGACTTGCGTTCAGTTGTTTGGCCCCAGGCGGAGCCCTGGACTTCTGGTGAAAAACGCATGTTCCTGGTCTTTGTTTGCGTGGCCTTAGCGTGGATGGGGCAGCAATTTTTGGAACCCCTCTTTGCGCCGATGGGCTGGGCCCTCAAGGACCAGCACATTGGTTTGCTGGGGGCCTTGGTCCTTTTTGTGGGATCGGACCGACACGGCCAACGCCTGTTGACTTGGGAGGACGCGCAACGCATTGAATGGGGAATCTTACTTCTTTTTGGTGGCGGTATGGCCCTGGCTTCAGGCATGATGGCCAGCGGATGGCTGGACGCCTTAACAGCCCTGCACGGCTGGCACTTGCCGGTTTGGGCGTGGATTTTCTTAGTGACGGCGATTGCCGTTTGGAGCACCGAATTCCTGAGCAACATGGCGTTGGTGAGTGCTTTGTTGCCCATAGTATTGGCGCTCAGTAAGGCCCAGGGCATTCCCTTTGAAACCTTGGCTATTCCGCTCACCATCGGTGCCAGCTGCGCCTTTATGCTCCCCATGGCCACGCCGCCCAACGCCGTGGTCTTTGCGTCCGGCAGGCTGACGGTGGGCTACATGGCGCGCAAAGGTGCATGGATTAACCTATGGTCAACGATAATTATTGCCGGCACTTTTGTGCTTTTGGAAGTACTGAAGTAAGGGGCAAAAGGAATTTTAACCGCGGAACTAAAAAGCGGAACTAAAAAAGGCCCGGGGCATTCGCCTCGGGCCTTTTTTAGTTCATTCGGTCGTCGGTTCCAACCCTCAGTGGCCGCCGTGGTGCTCCGCACCGTGGTCGCCGTGGTCGCAAGACTCCTTAGCGGCTCCTTTCTTGGCCTTTCCATCTGCGCAGCACGCCTTTTCTTCACCTGCAGCGGCAACGGCAGTGTCCTTGGCAGCTCCCATGGAGGCGCAGCAGGATTTGCCTTCACCAGCATGCATCTCGGTGCCGTGGCACGATTCAGTGCCTGCATGACCCGCAGCACCTTCGTTGATGAACGGTGCAATCACCAAAGCCACGATGGACGTCAACTTGATGAGGATGTTCATGGACGGGCCAGACGTATCCTTGAAGGGATCACCTACGGTGTCGCCGGTAACGGCTGCTTTGTGCGGCTCAGAACCTTTCTTGAACGGCTGACCGTCGATCATTACTCCTTTTTCAAAGCTCTTTTTGGCGTTGTCCCAAGCGCCGCCGGCGTTGTTTTGGAACATGCCCATCAACACACCGCTCACGGTAATGCCGGCCAGCAAGCCGCCCAAAGCTTCCGGACCGAAAGCGAAACCAACGATTACTGGAGACAAAAGCGCCAAAGCACCGGGGGCAATCATTTGGCGGATAGACGCCTGAGTGGAAATTTCAACACACTTTTCGTACTCTGGCTTCGCGGTTCCTTCCATGATGCCTGGAATCTCGCGGAACTGACGGCGAACCTCTTTCACCATTTCCATGGCTGCCTTGCCCACCGCGCTGATGGCCAAGGAGCTGAAGAAGAACGGAATCATGGCGCCCACAAACAACATCGCCAAAACCTCAGCCTTGTAGATGTCGATTCCGGTGATGCCGGCCAATCCAACATAGGCCGCAAACAAAGCCAACGCGGTCAAGGCTGCAGAGGCAATGGCAAAACCCTTTCCGGTGGCAGCAGTGGTGTTGCCCACCGCGTCCAAATTGTCCGTACGCTCACGTACTTCTGCGGGAAGGTGGCTCATTTCCGCAATGCCGCCCGCGTTATCCGCAATCGGGCCGAAGGCGTCGATGGCCAACTGCATGGCCGTAGTAGCCATCATGCCGGCAGCCGCAATGGCTACCCCGTACAAACCAGCCAAAGCATATGCTCCGTAAATACCGCCCGCCAAAATCAAAATCGGCAACACCGTAGATTCCATACCGATGGCCAAACCACCAATGACGTTGGTGCCGTGACCCGTGCCGGACTTCTGCACAATGCTGTCCACCGGACGACGTCCCATGGAGGTATAGTACTCGGTTACCAAGCTCATCAAGGTTCCTACTACCAAGCCGAGGATGATGGACCAGAATACATCCATGGAGGTAATTACGGTTTGAACGTCACCTCGTGAGAAGGTCATTTCGGCAGGCAACATCCAATCAATCAAGAAATAAGATGAAACCGCAGTCATTACCATGGAACTCCAGTTGCCCATGTTCAGAGCGTTCATTACGGAGCTGTCTTCTCCTTTAATGCGCACAAAAAACGTTCCTGCAATGGAGAAAAGAATACCCAAACCAGCGATGATCATGGGCAACAAAATGGGGGCAAGACCGCCGAAATTATCAGCACTTACTACCTCACGGCCCAAAACCATGGTGGCCAACATGGTGGCTACGTAGGAACCAAACAAATCGGCGCCCATTCCGGCTACGTCGCCCACGTTGTCGCCCACGTTGTCCGCAATGGTGGCGGGGTTACGCGGATCGTCTTCCGGAATGCCGGCTTCAACCTTGCCCACCAAGTCAGCGCCGACGTCTGCTGCCTTGGTGTAAATACCGCCGCCAACGCGTGCAAACAAAGCAATGGATTCAGCACCCAGCGAAAATCCAGCCAACACCTCTAAGGCTTGGGCAATGGGGTACATTCCTTCAAAAACGATGTACAAAGTACCTAGGCCCAATACCGCTAAACCGGCAACGCCCAATCCCATCACCGTACCTCCGGTGAAAGAAACAGCCAAGGCCTTCTTCAAGGAAGTGCGAGCAGCTTGCGTAGTGCGGACGTTCGCCTTGGTGGCGATGTTCATTCCAATCCAGCCGGCAAAAGCGGAAAAAACAGCGCCAATGACGAATGCTACCGCAATAACCCAGTCGGTGTGGTCTTTTACTTTCTCCAATTCCGCAGACCAGCCCAACAGAACAGCTGCTACAACGACGAATACGGACAAAACGCGCCATTCGGCACGCAAAAAGGCTTGTGCCCCACGGGCAATGTAACCGGCCAGTTCCACCATGTTGGCGTCTCCAGCGTCTTGCTTGTTGACCCACAGGGCCTTCACAATCATAACTACCAGACCAACCAGGCCAAGCAGCGGAATCAGGGTTGTGATGTTTTCCATAGTCTATAAAATGAAAATCAGGGGATTTGGTGTTTTGAATTTAAGCGTTTTGGTAAGCGACTTCCCGAACAACGGACTTGACTTGATCCACGGAAGGCAGGAATGCCTCCATCAAGGTTGGGGCGTAGGCTGCGGGGGTGTCCGCGGTGGTCAAACGGCGAACGGGGGCGTCCAAGTAATCGAAGGCACGCTTTTGAACCATGTAGGCAATCTCCGTGGAGATGCTGCCCAATGGCCAAGCCTCTTCAACGCAAACCAATCGGTTGGTTTTTTTCACGGACTCAATGACGGTGTCGTAGTCGATGGGGCGAACCGTGCGCAAGTCAATGACCTCACAGGAAATACCCTCTTCGGCCAACTGCTCCGCAGCGGCTAAGGCCACCTTGATGATTTTGCCAAAGGACACGATGGTTACGTCCGTTCCGGGGCGTTTGATGTCCGCCACCCCAATGGGGATCAAGTATTCTTCTTCAGGTACTTCGCCCTTGTCGCCGTACATCTGCTCGGACTCCATGACCAAAACGGGGTCGTCGTCGCGGATGGCAGACTTCAACAAACCTTTCAGGTCATAAGGAGTGGAAGGAACCACCACTTTCAAGCCGGGACAATTGGCGTACCAGCTCTCAAATGCTTGGCTGTGAGTTGCTCCCAGCTGTCCTGCTGAGGCGGTTGGTCCACGGAAAACAATGGGGATGTTGAATTGACCGCCGCTCATTTGACGCATTTTGGCGGCGTTGGAAATGATCTGGTCGATGGCCACCAACGAAAAGTTCCATGTCATGAACTCCACAATCGGACGCAATCCATTCATGGCCGAACCCACAGCAATGCCGGCAAAACCAAGCTCTGAAATGGGGGTGTCCAGCACCCGTTTGGGGCCAAACTCGTCCAACATGCCTTTGGAAGCCTTGTACGCACCGTTGTACTCGGCAACCTCTTCGCCCATCAAATAGACGCGTTCGTCGCGGCGCATTTCTTCGCTCATGGCCTCAGCCACCGCTTCGCGGTATTGAATAACTCTCATGGTGTTGCGCTTGCTATAAGGTCGGCAAAAATACGGCAAGCGTGCCGTACTTTTGCGAATCTCAGACGCATGCCCATTAAAAATGCTCAAATTTCAATCCGAAGCTCATGAAAATATTGGTCTGTATCAGCCACGTGCCGGATACCACCTCCAAAATCCAGTTCACGGCCGACGGTGCCGCATTGGACGCACAAGGCATTCAGTTTGTCATCAATCCGCACGACGAATTTGGCCTGACCAAGGCGCTCCAAATGAAGGAAGCCGGTTTGGCTACCCAGGTGACCGCCATAACGGTTGGCGACGCCAGCGTGGAACCTACGTTGCGCAAGGCCTTGGCCATTGGTGCGGACGACGCCGTGCGCATTGACGCGCGTCCGGAGTCCGGCAATCAGGTGGCGCAGTGGATTGCCGAATACGTTCAGGCCAATCCCTACGAATTGGTGCTTTGCGGCATTGAATCCATTGACTACAACGGGGGAACGGTTCCCGGCTTGTTGGCCCACCGCATGGGTGCTGCCTTTGCCAACGCGTGCATCGGATTGGAGTTGTCCGGCACGAACGCTACAGTGCTTCGCGAGATCGACGGCGGCAAGGAGAAACTCACGGCTTCCCTTCCGTTGGTAGTAGCCGGCAAAAAAGGTTTGGTGGAGGAATCCGAGCTGCGCATTCCCAACATGCGGGGCATCATGGCGGCGCGCACCAAGCCCTTGGCGGTGATTGCCCCCAGTGCGGTAGCCGCGCAGGTGGTGTCGCAACGGTTTGAAAAGCCCGTGGGCCGCACTTCCGTTCGTTTGATCGACAAAGACAATTTGGGCGAATTGGTTCGCCTGCTCCACGAAGAAGCTAAAGTCATTTAATCCCAGCACCATGGTCCTCATTTTTGCAGAAACTTGGAACGGAACGTTCAAGAAGTCCACTTTTGAAGCGGTTCAGTACGGCGCGCAATGCGCTCAATCGCTGGGAACCGAGGCCGTTGCCGTTGTTTTTGGCGCCGCTTCTGATGACCTCGCGGCCCTGGGCGCCTATGGCGCCCAACGCGTCCTCCACCTCACCAACGCCTCCGCTTTCGAACCCATCGCCTACGGAACTGCCTTGGCCGCATTGGCCAGCCAGCACCAGGCGCGCCTGGTGGTGGTCAGCGCTACCGCCAACGGCAAATCCCTCACCCCCTTTGTTGCGGGTGCCTGGGACGCTCCGGCCCTCACCAACGTATTGGCCCTGCCCACCTCGTTTGCTCCCCTAACGGTTCGCCGCGGGGCCTTCTCCTCCAAAGGATTGGAAGATGCCTCGGCCTCGGGCAACCGCGCGGTAGTAGGATTGGTGCCCAATTCCGTTGGACTGGGAACCGTCGGCACGCAAACGGCTGCCGTTGAAGCAGTGGAAACAAACGCCGCCGGAAAAAGTACCTCGGTAGAATTGCAAGTTGCGTCCGGCAAAATTCCGTTGCCAGAAGCAGAGCGCGTAGTCTCTGCCGGTCGGGGCATGAAGGGCCCAGAAAACTGGAACCTCATTGAAACTTTGGCACAAGAACTGAACGCAGGCACCGCCTGCTCCAAGCCGGTGTCTGACATCGGTTGGCGCCCCCACTCCGAACACGTGGGCCAAACCGGCATCCAGATCAACCCGCAATTGTACATCGCCATTGGCATCAGCGGAGCCATTCAGCATTTGGCCGGCGTCAGCAGCTCAAAAACCATTGTGGTCATCAATTCGGATGCGGAAGCACCTTTCTTCAAGGCAGCGGATTACGGCGTGGTGGGAGATGCTTTTGAGGTAGTGCCCAAGTTGACGGAGGCCCTGCGCGCCTTCCACGCGTGATGCCCGCCGGTCGTCGATTTTCTAATACTGTCTTAGCTACCCCTCGCTAGCCGTGGATACCCGCGTTCCTTTGGTGGTCAAAGGCCTCACCTACAGTGAGCGTCCCAGCGGGTCCTACGCTTTGGTATTGGGCACGGAAGACGGTCTTTTGCGCATTCCGGTAGTCATTGGTGCGTTTGAAGCGCAGAGCATCGCCATTGCCTTGGACCGTATGGCACACCCGCCCCGGCCCATGACCCACGACTTGTTCCAAAGTATGCTAGCGGCCTTTCACGTGCAAATCCTTGAGGTAACGCTCACGGCTTTGGAGGAAGGGATTTTTCGCGCCACGCTGGTATGCGAACAAGAAGGACACGAGTGGCGGTTTGACGCCCGGCCGTCGGATGCCATTGCCATGGCTTTGCGGCAGCAAGCACCCATCTTCGCTACCCAAGAGGTCGTTCGGTCTGCGGGAGAACAAATGGAAAACGGCTCGGTTGAAACATCGGTTCCCGCGGCACCTGCCGTCCATTCCGCACAACCGACGGATGAGTTGCGCCAAGAGCTCCAGGATGCATTAGCCAACGAAGACTACGAACGGGCCGCAAATCTGCGGGACGAACTGCATCGACGCGGGGCGCTTTAGAACAAATCACCACGTAAAAAATCCCGTACCTTAACCCCATGGATTGGACCACCTCCCTGCGCGCACTCGGATCGATGTTGCTTTTGATTGGTGTATTGGCCTTGGTCAGCGACAACCGCAAGCGAATTCCATGGGCGTTGGTGGGCAAAGGCTTGTTGATACAGTTCTTTTTTGCCTTTTTAATCCTGCGCGTGAACGCCGTCACCCAAGGGTTTCAAGCAGTCGGTCAAGTATTTGTGAACATCCTGGGTTACACCCGCGAAGGCAGCCTCTTTCTGTTCGGCTCTTTGATTTCCAACACGGACACCTTTGGCTACATCTTTGCCTTTCAAGTACTGCCCACGGTCATCTTTTTCAGCGCCTTCACCAGCTTGATGTACTACTGGGGCATTCTTCAAAAAATCGTTTGGGTTTTTGCTTGGGTCATGCGCTGGACCCTGAAAGTCTCCGGTGCGGAAAGTTTGGCCGCGGCCGGCAACATCTTTTTGGGCCAAACCGAAGCCCCCTTGTTGGTCAAACCGTACATCGGTAAAATGACCCGCAGCGAACTCCTCAGCCTGATGACGGGCGGAATGGCCACCATTGCGGGCGGCGTCCTCGCCGCTTACATCGGCTACCTCGGCGGGGACAGCGAGGAGTCCAGGCTCTTTTTTGCCAAGCACCTTTTAGCCGCCTCCGTCATGAGCGCTCCAGCAGCCATTGTGGCCGCTAAAATTTTAGTTCCGGAAACGGAAGAGTTCAACAAAGACATGCACATCAGCCGCGAATCCAATGGCGATCATTGGTTGGACGCTTTGAGCCGCGGCACCACCGACGGTCTAAAACTAGCCGTCAACGTTGGGGCCATGCTCCTCGTCTTCACCGCCCTGATTTACTTGGTGAACTCCATTTTGGCCGACGGTATTGGCGCCTACACCGGCCTGAATGCTTGGACCGCCTCCATCTCTGACGGTCGCTACACGGCCTTCAACCTTCAGGCCATCCTGGGGCTTACCCTGGCTCCTCTCACCTGGCTGATGGGCGTGAATTGGGCCGACGCCGCCTTAGTGGGTCAGCTGCTGGGTGAAAAAACCATTTTGAATGAATTTTACGCTTACGTCACCCTGGGCAACCTGATTGAAACGGGTGCCCTGACCGACGTCAAAAGCCAAGTCATGGCCACCTACATCTTGTGCGGCTTCGCCAACTTTGCGAGCATCGGCATCCAAATTGGCGGCATCGGCACCCTGGCCCCGCACCGTCGATCGGACCTCAGCAAACTGGGCCTACGCGCACTTGTGGGAGGCACCGTTGCCTCCTTATTTACCGCCGTTTTGGTGGGCTTATTCTATTGATCGTCTCATGCAGCAGTACCACGACCTCCTGCGCCGCGTTTTGGCGGAAGGTGTTGAAAAAGAAGACCGCACCGGAACGGGAACCGTCAGCGTATTTGGACACCAAATGCGTTTTGACCTGCGCCAAGGATTTCCCCTGCTGACCACCAAAAAGGTCCACTTCAAAAGCATCGTGCACGAGCTGCTTTGGTTCCTGGCGGGAGACACCAACATCCAGTACCTGGCCCAAAACGGCGTGCGGATTTGGGACGACTGGCCGTACGCGAAGTTCCAAAAATCACCAGAGTTTGACGGCAGCAGCATGCGCGAATTTGCGCAGCGCGTGGCCACAGACGCTTCCTTTGCCGCCCAATGGGGCGAATTGGGGCCCGTCTACGGCTACCAATGGCGTTCGTGGCCCGGACCCAACGGCACCTCCGTGGACCAAATGAAACAGGTCCTGCACCAATTGCAGCACCAACCGGATTCCCGCAGGATCATCGTTTCTGCCTGGAATCCTGCCTACCTGGATCAGATGGCCCTTCCCCCCTGCCACGCCTTCTTTCAATTTTACGTGGCCAACGGGGAGCTCTCCTGCCAGCTCTACCAGCGCAGCGCGGACATATTCTTGGGAGTGCCGTTCAACATTGCCTCCTACGCCCTCTTGGTGCATTTGGTGGCGCAGGCCACCGGCCTGCGCGTGGGCGAATTCATCCACACCCTGGGCGACGCCCACATCTACCGCAACCACCTGGACCAAGTCCATACCCAATTGCAACGGGATTTCCGCCCGCTTCCCCAATTGGTGCTGAACCCAGAAGTACGCGACCTCTTCGCCTTTACCTACGACGACGTACAACTCACGGGGTACGATCCCCATCCGGCCATTGCCGCAGACGTTGCCGTATGACGCACCCCGCGCCCAAAATCACCTTGGTGGTAGCCCACGACCGCAACCGCCTGATTGGCGGCCAAAACACGCTGCTTTGGCACCTACCCAACGACCTCCAGCACTTCAAAACACTCACCACCGGCGGCGCCATCGTGATGGGCCGTTTGACGTACGATAGCATCGGTCGTCCGTTGCCCAAACGTCTGAACTTGGTGATTTCCCGCAACCCAGCGCTTGAACTTCCCGGCACCGAAGTACACCTCAATCTGGACGCTGCCCTTCAAAGCGCGCGCGCTCAAGGCTACGAAGAGGTTTTTGTGGTGGGCGGTGGAATGCTCTACGCGGAGGCCTTGCCGCTGGCGCATCGGTTGGAAATTACGGAGATCGACGCCGAATACACGGGCGATACTTGGTTCCCCAGCTACCAAAACGACCCTTCGTGGGTTTTGACGCAAGAAACCCAGCATCCCGCAGACGAACGCCATCCGCACGCCTTCGTTTTTCGCACCTACGAGCGTCGCATTTAGTTTGGCGAAGAGAATGGTTTGAATTCAGAGGCCGCAGAGCACAAAAAAAGGCGCCTTCGGCGCCTTTTTTTGATCCAAACCGTCGCTAAAAACTCAAGAAGCCTTCTGAAGAACGGCCAACTTTTCTTCCGCGTACAAACGCGTCACGTGCACCGCACCGGGCAAATCGAACATGGCATCCGTCAACAAGGCCTCGCAAATGGAGCGCAAGCCGCGAGCACCCAATTGAAACTCCATGGCTTTTTCAACTAGAAAATCAATGGCCTCGTCGTCAATGGTGAACTCAATCTGATCCAGGGCAAACAACTCCTTATACTGCTTCAGCAAGGCGTTTTTGGGCTCCGTCAAAATGCGGCGCAGTGCGGTCGCATCCAAGGGCTCCAAGTACGTGAGAACCGGCATTCGCCCAATCAACTCCGGAATCAAGCCGAAACTCTTTAAATCTTGGGGAGTCAGATGCGGCAAAAACGAGGACGCTTCCACCTGTTCCGCGCGCTGGAGCGTTCCGTTGAAACCGACCACTTGGGCGTTCAGACGTCGGGCAATGTGGCGTTCAATGCCGTCAAAAGCACCGCCTGCCACAAACAAAATGTTTCGCGTGTCTACCTCAACAAATTTCTGGTCCGGGTGCTTTCGCCCGCCTTGCGGCGGCACGTTCACCTTGGTTCCTTCCAGCAACTTCAGCAAAGCCTGCTGAACGCCTTCGCCGGAAACGTCGCGGGTGATGGACGGATTGTCCGACTTCCGGGCAATCTTGTCGATTTCGTCGATGAACACAATGCCGCGCTGGGCAGCTTCTACATTGTAATCGGCTGCTTGAAGAAGTCGGGTCAAAATGGTCTCCACATCCTCTCCCACGTAACCGGCCTCGGTCAACACCGTGGCGTCCACAATCGCAAAAGGCACATCCAAAATGCGGGCGATGGTGCGGGCCAACAAGGTTTTACCCGTACCGGTTTCGCCCACCAAAATCACGTTGGACTTCTCCAGTTCCACTTCCTTGCCCTTGGGACGAAGAATGCGTTTGTAGTGGTTGTACACCGCCACGGAGAGAATCTTCTTGGCGGCTTCTTGGCCAATGACGTACTCGTCCAAATGGGCTTTCAAGGCCACCGGACGGATCAGTTCCACGTTGCCGGAGGCTCCCGGTGCCGTTGCACCAAATTCCTCCTCCACCATGGCGTGGGCCTGCTCAATGCAAGAATCGCAGATGTGGGCGTTCAAACCCGCCACCAGCAACTGCGTTTCTTTCTTCTCCCGGCCGCAGAACGAGCACAGCACGGGTTGTTTGTCCTTGGCCACGCTTAGCGGGGATTCTTGCCGGTGAGGACTTCGTCGATCATGCCGTACGCCTTGGCTTCCTCTGAAGTCATCCAGTAGTCTCGGTCGGAATCGCGCTCTACTTCCGCAAACGGCTTGCCGCTGTGCGTGGAAATGATGTCGTACAACTCTTTCTTCAACTTCAAAATTTCCTTCAAGGTGATTTCCATATCGGAAACCTGACCTTCTGCGCCGCCCATGGGTTGGTGAATCATGACCCGACTGTGCTTCAAAGCAGAACGTTTGCCGTTCGCCCCGGCGCACAACAAAACAGCCGCCATGGACGCTGCAATGCCCGTGCAAATGGTGGCCACGTCCGGATTGATCACCTGCATGGTATCGTAAATGCCCAAGCCGGCGTACACGCTGCCGCCCGGTGAGTTCATGTAGATCTGAATGTCCTTCTTGGCGTCCGCACTCTCCAAAAAGAGCAATTGCGCCTGCACAATGTTGGCCACTTGGTCGTTGATGCCCGTTCCCAAGAAGATGATGCGGTCCATCATCAAACGAGAGAATACATCCATCTGCGCCACGTTCAATTGACGCTCCTCAATGATGTAGGGCGTCAACGAACTTTTTACGTAGCCCTCCATCGTCAAGCTGGAGACTCCTTTGTCCAGTTGGGCGTACCGCTGGAACTCTTTGCCAAGATCTGAACTCATGGTTCTAATTTAGTTTGTTTTGGTGGCGACCGCCAAGAAATCTTCGTAGCTGGACTTGATTTCTTTCTTGCCGAAGTTAGCTTTAAAGAACGCACTCATTTTGTTCTGCAGTACCTGCTCAGACATTTGCTCGGCCTGTTCGCGGTTCTTCAACAAATTCAGTGCCACCTTCTCTACCTCTTCACCGGGAAGTGCTTGGCCAAACTGCATCATGCGCTCGTTGACCATAGCAACGGCGTATTCCACCAATTCTTCCTTGTGCACGTGCAGGTGGTGTTCGCGAACCAACTTGCCCTCAATCAACTGCCAGCGCATGCCCTTCTCCATGGAAGGCCATTGGGTTTCCACTTCTTCCGCGGACAAGGGCTTTTCAGCGCCTTGCTGCAACCACTTTTTCAAGAAAGCCACCGGAAGCTCCATTTTGGTATCCATCAAATGGGCGCTTGCCGTGTTGAAGAAGTGAATGTCCGCGTCGCGTACGTAAACTGCTTCCAATTCCGCCTGAATCTTGCCGCGCAACTCTGCTTCGGAAGAAACAACACCTGGCCCAAAAATCTTATCGAAAAACTCTTGGTCCATGGTGGCCGGCTCCATGCGGTAGACGGACTTCAATTCAAATTCAAAACGGCCGGTACTGGATCCCAATTCGTCAGCCGTGCAGCCCAAAACAGTTTCCAAACGGAAATCGGAGGCAAAGGTCTTGCCTGCTTCCAGGTGAACTTTGTCGCCGTTGTTCGCACCCACCAATGCCTTCAGAATCTTCTTGTCGGCCACCACGGTGCCCGCAAAGCGTCCGTCTTTGCTCAATCCGCCCTCCACGGGCGTACCGGCTTCGTCTACCTCCGTAAACTGTCCGTAAAACAAATCGTCCTCAACGGCCTTTTCTGGGCTGGACAACTTGCCGTAGCGCTTGCGCAAGGAATCTACCTCGTCGTCTAGGACTTTCTTGGAAACTTCCACCACGTAGTAGGGAAGCTTTACTTTCTCGCTCATGTCCAGAGTAAACTCCGGTGCCAAACCCAACTCAAATTGAAATTCCAACGTGGACGCGTTCCAGTCCAAACCTTGTTGGGGAACCGGCAGCGGCTGACCCAAGATGTCCAACTTTTCTTTTTCCATGAAGTTGTACAGCTCATCCTGCAACAACTTGTTGACCTCATCCACCCGCATGGCCATACCGTACTGGCGTTCAATCATGGACATAGGGGCCATGCCCGGACGGAAGCCCGGAATACGGGCTGTTTTCCGGTAGTGTTGCAAGGCCGCGGCAACTTTGGGGGCGTAGTCCGCCTGATCTATAGCAATGGTGATCGTGGCCTCTGAGGCCTTTCCTTTCTGCAGGGTAACGTTCATGGGGATGAAATTAAGGGTGCAAAGGTACGGCATCCCTTATTTACCTTTAGCTCATGCGAAAACTCCTCTTCTTACTTCTTTTGTGCGGCCCGACTGCCGCCGTTTGGAGCCAATCCAGACCGGTGATGCCCGCCACGTTGGTGGTAGAAACCAAGGAATTGATGGCCCTGCAAGATTCCGTCCGTCTCCACCGCATGGCTCGGCGCGAAGCGGAGCACCAGCGAGACAGTTTGCTTGCCGTTGTGGCCGAATGGCGTTCAACCCAGCCAACCGACAGTACCCCTAAGCGCAGCGAACCCCTTGCGGCACGTCTAAAAACAGGAGAAAGCCGATCTGAAGCACAAGCTGCTCTCGTGCAACAAAAGCCCCGCTCCGCGCAACCAACCGCCGAATCCAGTGGACCTAAAAAAACACCGGAAAACTCAGACTTCTGGGTGGTCGTGGGCGGCTCGTCCAATGCGTCAGACGCCGCAGAAATGGCAAAAACGTATTCACGCCCTCCCTTTCAAGCGGTGGTGGTTCAAGCACCCAGCGGCATTCACCGAGTTTGTTGGGGCCCGTTTGCGGATGAGAAGACAGCCTTGGAGGTACTCCGCGACGCCCGTAAAATCCGTCCCGACGCCTGGTACTGGCGCCCAATAGATTAAGCCCCTACATTTCTCTACTGCCTAGGGCTGAAAAAGCAAAAACCCGCCGAAGCGGGTTTTGTGCGCGAAGAGGGACTCGAACCCTCACATCCTTACGGACACTAGATCCTGAGTCTAGCCTGTCTACCAATTTCAGCACTCGCGCTCAGGGGCGGCAAAGATACAATAAGGTGCGGAAACGTCAACAATCCATCGCATCAACTTCTCCTGTTCCGGCACTGAATGGGTATTGGTACTTGGAGAAACCAAGGTCACGGACGTCCGGGTGCGTGCGTCTGACGCGCTGGCCACAACTAAAAAGGCCGATCGCTCCGCGATCGGCCTTTTGATGAGCCACTCATGGGACTCGAACCCACGACCCTCGCATTACGAATGCGATGCTCTACCAACTGAGCTAAAGTGGCAACAAGGGCGCAAACTTACTTCAGGAATTCGACTTCTCCAAAGCTTCCACGCGCGCTTCCAAGCGCGCCAGGGCCCGCTGCATAACGCTGAAAACAGCCAACAATAGGACAACAGTTACCAGGCCAGCACCGGCCAAAACTAGGGATAGAGTGTTCATGGGCAGAACCTTTACGGGGGTTATTTTACTTGTTTAGAACATAAAAAAACCCGAGCGGTTCACGCTCGGGTTTAAATAAGTGCGGGTGAAGGGACTCGAACCCACACACCTCACGGCGCCAGATCCTAAGTCTGGTGCGTCTACCAATTTCGCCACACCCGCAGTGAAGGCAAAGATAGAAAACGCACGTGGATTACAGTGGCCTTTCGCCGGTGATTAATCTGCTTTCGTGAAGACCACCGTATTGGTGCCGTTGGTGGCGGTAACCTTGGAACGGCTTTCCTTCTCAATCGTGTAGGTCGTATTGAGGAACGTCATCGATTCTTTGTCCCGAATAAAAGGAACCGTTGTGGGGCCCAAAATAAAGAACCCAGCGCTTTGCTCCTCTTCGCAGCCGGAGAAATTCCAAACAGATGTGGTGCTGTCGGACAGCGTGGCGGTTTTGTAAAACAGCGCATTGTAATTGGATCCGTCCACAAAATCAAAACGGTAGCTGCTGCATTCGGCGTTGTCGCCGCACGAGGTCAATCCGGCAGCGGCGGCGAGGAGCATTCCGGCTCCCAAAAGTGCATTTTTCATGTATTCAACGGGTTTGTTAACGAAGCTACAAAATTCTCACATACCTCGAACAGGACGTTGCTACTTGCCGGACCGCAAGGGTCCAAAAACCTTTTGCAATAACGCTGTGGTTTGCGCTGCGGGTTGGGTGCGGATTTTCTCTTCCTGAAGGGCGACTTCGGCAAAAAGTGCTGCTAAGGCCTTGTCCAGAACGTATTCGGTGAGGTCTGTGGGCAAATCTTCACGCATCCCCAAAAGTACTTTGCTTTTGTTCAGACGCGTTGCAGCGGGCGTCCAATACGCTGCCAACTCCGCTTCTTTCAGTGCCGCATCCACCTCGGGCTTGAATTCGGCACGCAGGGCTGGGCCGGTGGTGCGTTGCAGGTAATCGGTTGCGGCGCCGTTGCCTCCGGTGAGAATGCTGTAGGCGTCGGCAAAAGTCATGGACAGGATGGCCCGCTTGAAAAGCGGTAGCGCACGGGCCACCGCTTTTTCTGCTCCTTCATTCATTCGTGCAACGGTGGCATCCAACTGGGGGCCCACCGCGGCCTTCAGAACGGGGTTGGCGTCGATCTTAGCGCGCAATCGGTCCGCCTCCGGGGGCAAGGGAATGCGGTAAACGGGGCTGTTGCTGAAGCCGGACGTCTTGCCCAACAAGCCCACAGCCGCACCAGCGCCTTGCACCAATGCCTCTTGTAGGCCTTGGGCCACCTCCGTCTGAGGAATGCCTGGGGTGCCTGTGACGGTTTGAGGCTTGGCTCCTGGAAGCTTGGAAAGTACCGTTCCCGGCTTGGGCAAAACCCCGGTTCCGGACTGCGCAATGGCGCTTAGGGAACTTGCCGTAATTACTAGAGGTAGAAGGTATTTATTCATGGTGTGTGTTACTCCCGGGATGATGGGGGTGCGATCGAGTACGGCAAATTCCGTTCCATTGTCCTACATTCGCGGCATGCAGACTTTTGACCCCCGCGAAATGTCCCCCATGCAGACCCAGCGGCTGCTTCAGGGAATTGTAGCCCCCCGACCCATTGCGTTGGCTTCTACGGTGAACCGCAAAGGCGAACCCAATTTAAGTCCTTTCAGTTTTTTCAATATTTTCAGCAGCAATCCGCCCATTTTGGTGTTTTCTCCGGCACGACGCGTGCGCAACAACACCACCAAGGATACTTTAAACAACGTTTTGGAAGTGCCTGAGGTGGTCATCCACGCGGTCTCCTACAACATGGTAGAGCAAACCAGTTTGGCCTCTTCCGAATACCCCACCGGAACCAACGAATTCATCAAGGCCGGCTTCACCATGGCACCGTCCGAAATCGTGCGTCCGTACCGCGTTGCAGAGGCACCTGCGGCACTTGAATGCAAGGTGAATGACATCGTAGCGTTGGGCGATCAAGGCGGCGCTGGGCATTTGGTGGTGTGTGAGGTACTCAAAATTCACGTGGACCCCAAACTCTTGAACGACGCCGGTGAACCCGACCCCTTCCGCATGGACTTGGTGGCCCGCTTGGGTGGCGACTGGTACGCCCGCGCTTCCGGCGACGCCCTCTTCGCTGTGGAAAAGCCCATCACTACGTTGGGAATTGGCGTGGATGCCTTGCCCAAGGCCTTGCGGGACAGCCTGATCCTCACCGGAAATGATCTGGGCCGACTGGGTAACGTTACCGAATTGCCGACGCCGGAGGAAATCGAAGAATTTGCAAAGCACCACCGCATCGACGAGATCGAACGGGCCTCGGATAATGGGTTGGAGCGTCGGATTGCGCTCCACCAGTACGCACACGAACTCTTGGAAAAGGGAAAAGTGCACAAGGCGTGGAAAGCGTTGGCTCAAGACCCGCTTTCTCGCCCGTAAGAAAGGGCTCGGTAGGTGCCGCCGCGCGGCGCGCCCAACAAAAAAGGCCATCCCTGCGGGATGGCCTTTTTTGTTGCCGGTCACGGCAAATCCTTAATTAGAAAGGCAAATCATCGTCCGGTACGGGGGCAAAACCAGCGGCGGGTGCGGGAGGTACCGGAGCAGCGGCCATGGAGGTTGCGGCAGCAGCAGCGCTTGGTGCAGCAGCACTGGCGCCGGCATGGCCGGCCTGAACCCGCCATCCCTGAAGCGAAACGAAGTAGCGAACATCGCCCTGCGGGCTGGTCCACTCGCGGCCGCGGATGTTGATGGAAACGGTAACAGACTCCCCTTCGCGAACGCGATCCAAAAGATCTACTTTGTCTTGGGTGAATTCAATGGCCACCGTTTGGGGGTATTGTTCGTCGGTGTTGACCACCAGTTCGCGTTTGCGAAACGTAGCAGAAACGTTTTGGACCGGGAGGATGCGCTTTACCGTGCCAGTTACTTCCATGGAAAATTGATTTTGAGGTAATTACGATGTATAGGTAGTATGGTTCGAAGGTACAAATTCGGCCCGGCTGCGCCAAGGATGTTCATAACTTTCGCGCACGTTTTGGTCGCAACCCAAAGGCACTAAGTCGTCGTGTTGCAACGAATAAAATACTCATCGTTCCAAACGTCGAACGTCCAAGGCATCCCGCAATCCGGTCCCCAGGGCCATGAACCCCAAGACCAACAACGCAAGGGCCGCACCCGGAATCCAAACCAAATGACCTTGCCCGGTGAGTAAATAAGGGTAGTGATCCCGGATCATTCCGCCCCAGGTGGGAATGGGGGGTTGCGCGCCGATTCCCAGAAAACTCAATCCGCTTTCCAGCAAAAGGGCTGAGGCAAATTGGCTGGCGCTCAAAACCACCAAGGCAGAGACGGTTTGTGGCAGGGCGTGCACCACCAGAATCCGCCAAGACGGATAGCCCAAAACCCGGGCGGCGTCGATGTATTCCAGCGAACGAATTTGCAGCATTTGTCCGCGAACCAGTCGGGCAACGTCCACCCACATGGTCAGGCCGACGGCCACAAACACTTGCCAAACGCCTTTGCCCAAGGCAAAACCCAGTGCAATGACCATGAGGAAGGTGGGGATGCTCCAGAATACTTGAATCGCGCCATTCAGAAGGCGGTCCACCCAACCTCCGTAGTAGCCGGCCAAGGCCCCAATGGGGACCCCTATGAGCAAGGACAGCGCAACCGCTACGGCACCCACGCCCAACGATATTCGCGTTCCCAACACCAGTCGGCTGTAGAGGTCGCGCCCGTACCGATCGGTTCCCAACCAATGGGGCACGCTACCGTCTGGGCCAAGTACCGTGCTTCCCACGGCCATCGCGGCATGCTCAACGTCCATGGAATTTGCATGGGGGGTGGTGTCCGTAACCAGCCACGGCCCCAAGATGGCCAGCAAAAGAGCCACGGCCAAGATGCCGCCGCCCCACCGCCCCATGGGGTGGCGGATCAACCTTTTCCAGGCAGGCAGGGGCCGGTCTTCGGACGCTACGTGCATCGGGCTAAACGCTGGAAATTACTTCGACAGGTCCGAAACCGTGTACAAGGCCTCCCGAACGTAGATGTCCCGACTGATCCCTTTCATCCACTGGTTCCACTCCTTCTTCTTGGCAGGAGCGGTGGCCATCTCTGCCGCGCCGTCCGCCAAAGGACGCACGGCCAAACTGTCCTTCAATTCCGTCAATTTTTCAAACTGCTTGACCTGCTCCGAACGCGACTTTTCCGCCAGCTGGTACTCCAAAAAGGAAATCGGCCATTCGGTCTTGTCCCGCTCTCCTTTTAACCACTCCGCATACGTGTTGATGCGGCTGAATCCCTCGCTCTTGGTCACGCGAGATTGGCTGTTGGCTACCGCACGCTTAAAGGCGTCGGGTTTGCCCACCGCTGCAAACGAGGCAGACTGAATGGCGTCGGCCGCCAAAGGACCTTTCTCTTCCGCCTCTCCATACGGAATGCCTTGGTAGGCGTGCGGCAACACGACGTCTGACACCACCCCTTGAAGCTGGGTAGTTTGGCCCGTAACGCGGTAAAATTTCTGGATGGTCAACTTCAATCCGCCCAACGGAAGCAGGTCTTCGCTGCCTCCGCGCATGGCCTGATCCAGATCAATTACGTTTTGAACGGTGCCTTTGCCAAAGGTCTTTTTGGTGCCCAGAATGAGGGCTCTGCGGTAGTCTTGCAAGGCCGCCGCCACAATTTCCGAGGCCGACGCCGTTCCCTCGTTGACCAAAACCACCAAGGGCCCGTCCCAAACAACGCCGGCAGCCCGGTCTGAGTACACACGGACGTTGCCGCCGCTGGTCTTCACCTGAACCACGGGTCCCAAATCGATGAACAATCCCGCGATGTCCACGGCCGCCGGTAAACTTCCACCCCCGTTGTTGCGCAAATCGAAGATTAAGCGCTTCATGCCTTGCGCCTTTAATTTCTCAATCTCGGCGCGAACGTCGTTGGCGCAGTTGCGGTTGCGTTCGTTGAAAAAGTCTACGTAAAATTTAGGGAGTCGGATGTAGCCCGTGCTGCCATCCTCGCCCAGCTGTGCGGAACGAGCAAAGGTGCTCTCCAATTCCACCACGTCCCGAACGATGGGCACCACCTTCGTGGTACCGTCTTTCTTGCGCACGGTCAATCGAACTTCAGTGCCTTTTTTGCCGCGCACCAAGCGCACCACTTTGTTGATGCCCATGCCCACCACGTCCACCGGTTCATCCGAACCCTGGGCCACTTTGAGCAACTTGTCGCCTTCCTCCAGTTCGCCTTGGCGCCACGAAGCACTCCCCGTGACAATGCTGGCCACCGTAATGTACTCACCTTTTAATTGCAGCTGCGCACCAATACCTTCCAATTGGCCGGTCATTTCGATCTCAAAATTCTCCTTGGCGCGCGGCGCAAAGTACTCCGTATGCGGATCAAAAGCCAAGGCGAATGAATTCACATACAGACCAAACCACTCGCCGCGATCCATGTCCTTCAGGTTGTTGAACCACTCGTCGTGCATTTCCAATTCCTTCTTACGCGCACTGGCCTCCGCTTCCACAAAAGCCGATGTCCCCGGAGTAAGGACCGAGCCGGAATCCGTATCGCTGGCGCGATCCACCATGCGGGCCGTCACGCGAAAGGCCAAATAGCGGCGCCAATGATCTTCCAGCGCCTCTTGGTTGGCGGGGTAGGCTCGTTTGTCTGGATCTGTCTGGTACTTTTCGCCCGCTTGTGCGCTGATGGGCGCAGACAACAACCGCCGATAACGCGCCTGTGCCTCGTCCAAACGCTGCACGAACAATGCGTAGGACCGATCAAAAAACGCGGCAGAACCAGCTTGGATTTGATCGTCCAACTTCAAGCGGTCTGTGCGCAACGATTCAACGTCCTTTTGCGTGAAAAAACGTTTGTCGCCGTCCAGGGTTTCCAAAAACGCATCAAAAGCAGACTCGCTCAATTTATCGTCCATGGGCTTGGGCTGGTAGTGCGCCTGACTGAGGGCGTCTGCCACCAACTTCAGGACCGCCGCATCGCGCGTGGGGTTGTTGGTTGCCGTTTGAAACGCGGCTACAAATAGGCCCACGAGGAGCAGGACGGGCAGGGTATATTTTAAGTTTTTTCGCATAAAGGGTCGCAAGAGAACATTTCGCATACAGGATTGTATCTAAAACCGTGCCTTGGCACGAATCTTGACAAAAGTGAGGCAAGGTATGAAATACGCTCTTTTCTTAGCGACGTTCTTGGGCTGGATGGCCGGGGTTCAAGCACAAAATTCTCCGGGCTCCGGAGTGGCAACGCTCAGCGGCACCGTGAAGGACGCCAGCAACGGTGAATCGTTGATCAATGTTGCCGTTGCGGTAGAAAGTGGGGGGCGAAAATCGTCGGTCCTCACCAACACCTACGGCTATTTTTCCGTGACCGTTCCGGCCGGAACCGCAAAAGTTACCCTGAGCAGTTTGGGGTACGAAAAACTGGTGACGCAAGTGGTGTTGACCAAAAGCACCAACCAAGTGTTTAAGTTGAAGCCTTCCGTGGTGGGCTTGGACGAGGTGACCGTAGGCGTGGAACGCGGAGTCAATACGCTCAAAACCACAGAAATATCCGTGGCCCAGATCAGCGCCAAGGAAGTAAAAAAGCTGCCCCAGCTTTTGGGCGAGGCCGATGTGCTGCGCGCCATTCGCTTGTTGCCCGGTGTTTCGTCCGTGGGCGAAGGAGCCAACGGATTCAACGTGCGTGGGGGCAACTCGGACCAAAACCTGATTCTGCTGGACGAGGCGCCGGTGTTCAATTCGTCCCACTTGTTTGGCTTTTTCTCCATTTTCAATGCGGACGCCGTGCGCGACGCCAAACTGTACAAGGGCGGGATGCCGGCCAGCTACGGCGGACGCTTAAGCAGTGTCTTGGACGTGCGCCAACGGGACGGCAACAACCAGCGATGGGCTGCCAACGGTGGGGTTGGCCTGCTTTCCAGCCGTTTGTTGGTGGAAGGACCGCTGGTGAAAGACAAGGCGAGTGTCGTTTTGGCAGGTCGACGTTCCTATTTTGACGTGTTTTTACCGCTCTTCAATACGCCGGAACTGGATCAAACCATTCTGTACTTCTACGACTTCAACGGAAAGATCAACGCTCAGTTGAGCAAGAAGGACCGCGTTTACGCCTCGTTCTACAACGGTCGGGACAAATTTGGGGCCGACGACCTCTTCCAATTTGGCTGGGGCAACTGGACGGCCACCACCCGCTGGAACCGCGCGGTGAACGACAAAATGTTCTTCAACGCCACGGCGCTGTACTCGGATTACACCTACCTACTGGGCACTCCGGACAACGCAGAAACCAAATTCCAACTGAATTCGCGCATTCAAAACTACGTGACCACCGCAGCGTGGACTTATTTCCCGTCTCCAAAACACACGGTAGATTTTGGCGCCAGCAACACGTACTACGTGTTCTCGCCCGGTAAAATCTCCGGCGCTTTTAACATTACGTTGAGCCAGGAGTGGGCCACCGAGCCCGCCGCATACCTGAGCCACACGTGGAAGGCAACCAACGCGTTTTCCGTTACGAGCGGCCTTCGGTACAGCGCCTTTGGCAACCTGGGGGGGCGCACCCTCACGTTGTACGAACCGGGCGGAATCTACGAGGACACCACCGTGGTGGGGACCCGCACCTACGCCCGCGGCGAAGCCATTCGTTGGTATTCGGGGTTGGGCGGTTTGGAACCCCGTTTTTCTGCCAACTACGAAATCAGCGAAAACGCTTCGCTCAAAGCGAGTTACAACCGAAACCGACAGTACATCCATTTGATATCCAACAACACGTCGCCAACTCCCGTGAATGTTTGGCGCCCGGCTGGAGCCTACATTGAACCGGCAACGGCCAACCAAGTTGCTTTGGGCTACGTACAGAAGGTGGCCCGCGGCGCGGCTGTTTTGACGGTTGAGACGTATTACAAGGACCTCCAGAATATTGTGGACTACAAAGACGGAGCGGATTTGGTGTTCAAAGACAACATCGAGACCGAATTGTTGAGCGGCCAAGGCCGGGCCTACGGCTTGGAGGTGTTGATGGAGAAAAAAACCGGCAAGTTCAACGGTTGGATTTCGTACACCTTGTCCCGCACGGAACTCCAGGTGGACGGACCCACTCGGGGTACGTCCGTCAACAACGGGGAGTGGTACTTGGCCAACTACAACAAGCTGCACGACTTGAACGTGGTAGCCAACTACGCCCCATCCAAGCAGTGGGATTTGAGTGGCACCTGGAGCTACCAATCCGGACGCCCCATTACCTACCCGGACAGCCGGGGCGAATTTGAAGGCATTCCTTACCCCATTTACGCCAACCGAAACGGTGGCCAAACGCCAGACACCCACCGACTGGACCTTGCCGCTACGTTCGCCTTCAAGGGCAAGAACAACCGCAAATCCACCTTGGCTTTTGGGGTGTACAATGCCTACGCCCGCCGGAATCCTTACAGCGTGTTTTTCCGGCAAGACTTCAATACCCGGGAGGTTCAGGCCTACCGATTAAGCGTTTTTGGTACGGCCATCCCGTACGTTACCTACAATTTCTCCTTCTGATGAAGCGTTCAATTTTTCGCACCCTGGGATCCTTCCGATTTTTGCTGGCCGCTGCAACCGTCGCTTCCATGGTGGGTTGCCAAGACCCCATTGACTTGGAGCTTCCGGCAGGAACCAAGCGCCCCATCGTGAATGCCCGCATCACGGACGAGGACTCGGTAACAGCCGAAGTATATTGGACGGCCTCCTACCTCACTCAAGCCCCCAACGAGCCCGTTTCCAATGCGGTTTTGGTTCTTCTTGAGGACGGAGTAGCCGTGGATACCTTGCGCCCCATCGCCAGCACTCCCGGACGGTACAAGGGAACAACCGTTGGAACGGAAGGCAAATCCTACCGCTTGCGTTTTTGGATGCCGGGGGACCCCAAACCTTGGGTTTCTGGCCCGGAAACCGTTCGACGCTGCCCTCCGATTGACTCCATCTATTCGGAAAAACGCCCCCGCGAACCGTTCCAACTGCCGGGCAGGTACTCGCTCCTGCATTTTACGGAGCCCGCCGGCCGTGGCGATCAGTACCGCTTCAAGGTTTGGCGCAACGATACTTTGGAAAACCTCCCCTTCAACATCACTTTTTTCGACGACCAATTCAACGACGGCCGTAGCTTCAATAACTTGGACTTGGATGCGATTGACTTTGCGGGCCCGGATAGCGTGGGCACCAAATACCGCGTTGAAATCTCCAGCGTCAGTCCGGGATTTTTGCAGTTTCTAACCTTGCTCCGCCAAACAACTTTGCAGGTGGGGACCCCCTTCGACCCGGCCCCCGGTTTGGTGGTGGGGAATTTGTGGCGTGAAGAAAATCCAGACGAATTTGCACTGGGCTACTTCTACGCGTCGGGCGTTTCCCGTGCATCGCTAGTGATTCAACCCTAAATAAGGGCTTATGGGGCAGATAAACGATTATCTTTATTCCATGGAGCCGATTTCATTGCCCAAACACTGGGCCACCAATTGGATGGTGGATCAAGGTATTGACCCGCAGTGGTTGTCCTTATTCACCTTGCTGGTAGATATTGGGATTTTAATTGGGGCAAGCCTTTTGGCAGACTTCATTGCACGCCGGGTAGTCCTGAGTTTGATCAAACGTTGGGTCAAACGAACCGAGGCAAAATGGGACGACTACTTCCTCGAAGAAAAGGTCTTCCAGACGGCCGTGCACTTCATCACGGGCTTGGTAATTCGATCCATCATACCTGCGGTGTTTGTTGAACACCCCAAGACTGCGGGTTTTTTGGTTCAAATTACCGGTTTGTACCTGATCGTTCAGCTGGTGGTCTTGATCAACAAAACAGCCCGCGTCATGGCGCATGTTTTGGAAGACAATCCAAAATTCAAGGATAAGCCCGTCCGAACCCTACTTCAAGTTGTTCAATTTTTAAGTTGGATTCTGGGTATTTTGGGGATGATTTCCGTACTCTCTGGAACTGCGATGGGCACGCTGGTGGGCGCTTTAGCGGGTTTTACTGCTATTCTGATTTTGATTTTTCAGGACGCCATCAACGGGCTTTTGGCCAACTTTCAGATTTCCATGTACGATCTTTTGAAAAAGGGGGACTGGATTACTTTTGAGAAATACGGCGTGGACGGTGACGTGGTCAGCATTGACCTGACTACGGTAAAAGTCAAAAATTTTGACAATACGTTGAGTTCCGTACCCGCCAAGGCCTTTGTTACCGAGTCCTTTCAGAACTGGCGCGGCATGCGCCAATCCAAAGTTCGACGCATCAAGCGCGCCCTGTTGCTGGACCTAAACACCATTCGCTACGTAGACGCTCCCCTTTTGGAACGACTGCGCAAAGTGGAACGCATCCGGACGTTTTTGGAGGAACGCCTTCGTGAAATTGACGAGCACAACGCCAGCAAATCGGTGGACAAGTCGTTACCCATCAACGGACGACATTTGACCAACATTGGTTTGTACCGGGCCTATGCTGATTCCTACCTACGGGAACACCCGATGGTCTCGCAAAAGGACCTTTTTGTGGTTCGTCAGCTTGCACCTACTTCATCGGGCATCCCCATTGAGATATACTGTTTTCTGAAAGAAATACGATTTGAAGAGTACGAGGTGCTCTCGTCCGACATCATGGATCACTTGATGGCCGCCGTTCCCACTTTTGGGCTCCAGTTGTACCAACAGCCCACCGGGCGCGACCAATTGTATTTCCCCACCGAATGACCTCCGGCGCACCAGCTCCCCATTCCTACGTTGTGGTGGGTATCGATCCCGGCACGGTGGTGATGGGACTTTCCGCGGTGCGCGTCACTGGGAATGTCTTGGAGCTGCTGGCCATGGAGGCCGTTAAGTTTTCCACCAAAAAGGAGCCGTTGGAACGACTGGCAGACATTCACGAATCCGTGCGCGTGTGGGTAGCTCGGTATCAACCGGAAGTTGTGGCCTTAGAAGCTCCTTTTTTTGGAAAGAATGTTCAGTCCATGTTGAAGCTGGGACGCGCACAAGGCGTGGCCATGGGCGTAGCTTTGGCCAATAATTTGCCCGTATTTGAATACTCCCCTACCCGCGTAAAACAGAGCATCACGGGCAGCGGCTCTGCGACCAAGGAGAAGGTGGCGGGAATGCTTCAGTCCATTTACGCATTTCGCGAATTGCCCCAAAAGCTGGACGCTACGGATGGTTTGGCCGTAGCTACGTGCCACATTTTTTCCACTAAGACTCCTTCCTACGCCCAAACGCTTCCCAGTCAGACGAAACCCAATGTCGGTGGCGTTTTCCAGGAGCCCGCATTGAACTGGCAAAAGGGAATGAAAAAACGCGCCCAAGGGGGCGCGTCCAAAAATGCCTGGGCTTCCTTTGTACAGAACAACCCAGATAAACTTCGAAAATAACCTATTCGGCTGTGGCCAATAGTGCCGCGCTGATCTTGTCCGCAATGGCCCGCATTTCCGAGGCCTCCAATTGTAACTTGGGCATGGCAAAGTTCATATCTGCTTCGCCCCGGATTGGGATCAAATGAATGTGGGCATGGGGAACCTCCAGCCCAATGACCGTAACACCTATCCGATTGCAGTGAAGTACCTCTTCCATAGCGTGCGCCACGTGGTATGCAAAATCCCATAATGCTGCATAATGGGCTTGAGGTAAATCAAACAACTTATCTACTTCCAACTTAGGCACCACTAGGGTATGGCCTTTCGCCAGAGGTCGAATATCTAGAAAGGCGTAGGCAAAATCGTTCTCCGCAATTTTGTACGACGGAATATCTCCGGATATGATGCGAGTAAATACGGATGCCATGATTATCGCGTTATTTCCAGTACTTCCAGAGCCAAAGTGCCGTTGGGGACGGTAATCTCAGCGACTTCTCCCACAGTCTTGCCCAACAGTCCTTTGCCGATGGGCGAACTTACAGAGATCTTTCCCAACTTCAAGTCTGCTTCCTGTTCTGCTACCAACGTATACTTCAATTCCTGACCGTTCTTTTGGTTGCGTATCCGAACAGTGGACAACACAAATACCTTGGAAGTATCCATTTGCGACGCGTCCATGATGCGTGCGTTTGCCAACAAATCCTCCATCTTGGAGATTTTCATCTCCAAAAGACCTTGGGCTTCTTTGGCCGCGTCGTACTCAGCATTTTCGCTCAAGTCTCCTTTGTCGCGAGCCTCGGCTATCTGAGCAGAAACACGAGGGCGCTCAATGGTCTTTAGAAAATCCAATTCTTCCTTCAGTTTTTTGAAGCCTTCTGGGGTGTAGTAAGATAGCGCTGACATGGTTCTAAAATAAGAAAAGACCCCGGTTTCCCGGGGTCCTGTGAAGAATATTTTTTCCCGGATTACAGATCCAAACCAACCCCGACTGTGTGAATACCACCGAAGGCGGTATTGGTCAAGCGGTAACCGTAATCCAAAGCGAACTTGGTGGTTGCGCCCATGGGCGTTTTGAAGGTAAAGCCCATAGCCGGGCCCGACAAAGCTTCCGTTGCCAATCCATCCAATCGGTTGTCGAAGAATGCATAACTGCCACGTACAAAAAACTGATCGCGGAAATTGTATTGGCCACCTAAGGTAAATTGATCTTTTTTAAACGAATTGGAAATGAAGTTACCCGCAACCGTAACTTTCTGCTTTCCGGGCATGCTGAAGTCTTTGGACAAACCAATAGCCAACTGCGTGGGCAATTCAAAAGCCTGCGCTCGTACATTGAACGTGTTAGCATAAGTACCCCAGTCCACGGGCATAACAACCGCCAAACCGTCTCCCTTGTAACCAAACGACGGACCAATGTTGCGCAAAGTGATTCCAAAACGGAAGTCGCGTGACTTTCCTGCTACGTACTGAACACCTGCATCAAAGCACATTCCGGTAGCAGAAAGATTGGAAATGGACGAATTGTACAACTTGATGTTAACCCCGCCGTAAATATTGTCGGTAAACATTTGGGCATACGCAATGCCCAAAACCGAACTTCCTGGAGAATAAATTCCTGCTCCTCCGTCGGGCAAAGCCGTTGTGGTAACCTCAATATCACCGTAGTCGAAATTGGTTACGTGGATGCCCAAAACACCGTTGCGCGTTGGCGTAGCTAATGCCGCCGCATTCACTTGAATGCCCGATCCCTGCAACCATGTGGTGTTGGAGAAACCAGCCGTGAAGCTCTTGCCGGCGGCCAGACCTGCCACGTTTCCGTACATGGATTCGATACCCATCACGTTAGCGGTATTGCCTTCAGCCCAGCCAGCAGTGCGGGCCCATGGATTGATCAACAACTCCCCAGCGCCAGCAGAGCCAGAACGGGTAGGGTTTCCCGCCCAAGCGGTTGCTGCGGCGGTAAGTACTAAAACAGCTAATGAACTTTTCATAATCAAATACTTTTAGAAGCCTGTCGGATCAAAAGGACGCATAGTGCCGAACCACTTGATGACTTTCTCACCAATTCCGTCTGCCTTGATGTGGATAATATACACACCGCTAGCGATGGGCACGCCGTAGTTATTCTTCAAATCCCAAAACATCCACGTGTCGGTGTTGTCTTTGCGCAATGTGCGAACCAACGAACCGTCGGTTGTGTATACCGATACCACGCAATTCTCCGGCAGGTTGGTGATCTTCACCAAATTATCCAATTGTGAGCTTTCATAGGCACTTTGGGACAAGTACGGGTTGGGAACAACACGGATGGCGTCCAAAGCACTCACTGCGACGGGGTTAATTCCCTTACCCGTTGCCAGCCCGACGGTGCTGAACAAGTATTTGGGATTTCCACTGTTTGAATTGTCTACAACCAATTTCTCGTAAGGACGAGCCGTACGGATGCGCACACGCAAATCAGACGGCATGTTGGAATACAAATCCAAACCGTCGAACTGCGGTTGAACCATGCCCAAGGAACACCACATGATCGAACGCGTAAACGTTTGGCGGTTGGTTCCGGTAGCGATGTTGGTGATCTCGGCGTACAAGGGGTGCGCCGTTGGATCATCTCCTTTGTACGAAAGATCAACAATACTGGTACCCTTGCGAACCGTTGGGGCAAACACGTAAATATAGTGTTGGCCACCGAAGCGGAATCCGCCGGTCACGGGATCTTGCGGGAAAACTCGTTCGCGAGAAGTTGGGTTGAACTTCATGTCACCACCGTTGTCCGACAGCATCCAGCTGTTCTCGCCAAAGGCCATATTCAAGCGGGTTCCTGTTTCCACATTGATCGCATAACCAGGGAAATAACTCCAGCCAATAGTGCTGCTGGGCACCAACTGACCGTTGCTCTTGTCCCAACCGGTTGCCTTGCGCAAAGTGAACTTGGACGCACCGCCTTGCGTCAATGCCTCATCTTCGCCCATTTCAAAAACGGGAACACGCGTCCATTTAGCAGGGTCCTTCGAAAAGACTACATCAACGCTTTGCAGGTTTTTGGGTTCTAAACGCAAAGACACTTGCATGGCTGAATCCGCTGGACCCATACCGTAAACTGTAGTGCCTTCCGGAGTACCACGACCGATGGAACTTACGTAGTAGAAAGGTGCCCAAGTACCGCCCAAGATAGTTTCGAAGAATCCTTTGGGGTCGTTGGGAATGTCCTTGTAGAACTTCGCCGGAGCAGCAGTTGCCAAATCATTGGGTCCGGCCAAAATCCAGTTGTACGGGCTGTAGCTGTCGTCGTCCGCAACACCCTTGTACCAAGCTTTGGTGGGGTCTGAGTACACGAGCTCGCTGTTCAATAAACCGCCGTTGCGGATGCCGTCCTCGTCCAAACCAGGTGCTTCTACATCTGCAATCTCAACAGACATTCCCAATTCCGGAACGATTTGTTCGTTGATCAACTTAATGGAAGTCATTGAGTTGGCAATAACTTCACCGGTTGCCTTGTCCTGAATTGACCAACGTGCATTGCCGCCCACACCGTCAAAAATCAAGTAGTATTCACCCTCAGGAACATTCAATGGATCGACGACTTTAACGTTAACCGGGCCGTAGCCACCCAAGTACTTGGGGTTGGGCATGTAGCCGTTTGCGAAAACGGTAGAAAGAATTTCGCTCTCACTTGCTGGATCCAGTTGCATGGAGCTTCCTCCGTTGCCCAACCCTTCCATTCGAGTGATTGGCGGCTTGAATCCGTAGAAACTGTTGGCAACCGTGCCTCCTGCCTCACTGGAGAACTTGTGCGGAATTCCAACATAGCGCTTTACGTTGTTCCGGCCCGCCAAGAACGGACGGCGCTGACCGTCGGAACCGGTCGATGGATTGTACGGAGCGTATTCGTTGTAAGCGTATGCCACCACGGTAAAGTAGTACTCTTTGTGGTTCACAAAACGACGGTCTTGACCCGTTGCGAAGGCATCTTCGGACAATTTGAACGACAGTTTAATGCCTTCGTTGTTCGCATTCAGGGTCATGTCTTGAGGAACTACCAAATCCAAGGTTGGATCCAATTCCCAGTTGATCATGCGCGCCACGCCGTTCTTGATGTCGCACTGCGCTACCAACTTCGCCTGGGAAGGATCGTAGCGGTCACCAATGGAGGAGTTCTTGCTCTTCAATTGGAAAATCTGGAAGCCTTCAAACTTGTAGGTATTGTTGGCGTTCCGAATCAGCGGATCAATTTCTTCATAGTCCAAGGACTGGTTGTTTGCTCCTTCGCGGTAGCTCATCATAAGGATGAGCTCACGATCCATCTCCTGGATGGTCAAATCCGGAGCGTCCGGGCCGTTCAAGATTTGGAAACAGTTGTCAAACAACGCCTGCGCCTTGTCGTCCGCAATAATGACCTTGTCTACAGAAGCAAATAGGCCTTGCCTGTTGTATTCGCGCTCCCAAACCACACCGGTCGTGATGAAGTTAACCGCACCGGGAGCCAAGGAGAACGGACCTGCATTGTGCAAGCCGCGCTTGTCCTGCTTGTTGTCCGGGGACTCAAACCAGTTAAGAGGCGCTTTTGGGTCGTTTTGCAAGGTGGTATCAAACGTATTGCCTGGGTAGGCAAATTTGGTAGCTAAGCCGGTACCGTCTTGGGTAAAACCGTCTCCGTTGGAGGTGTTGCCGGGACCGCTTGGGTTCTCTACCACCAACGGGTTGCCGTTCCGCCAGCGGGACTGCATGTAGTTGTAGAATTCGGAAGCGTTCCGCGGATCACCGGTGGCTGCGTTACCGGCGTTGTAGTACATGAAACCGGACATGATGATCCGTTCGTTCAAACCGGTAGCAGGATTCTCGGGCTGGCAAACACCGTTGGCGTCGCGCACACCGTCCACACAACCGTCGCGGTCGTTGTCTAAGCCGTCAAAGTAGTCTGCGAAAGGACCTTGGAAAAAGTCCATCGCCACGGAAGGTGGGTTGAACCCGTACCCAATGGGGCCTTCGTCGTTGTTGTCAGCGTTGTAAACATAACCCAAACCGCGGGGAATATCGCAACCGATGATGTCGTCCGTGTAGTTGCCTAAATCTGGGTCAAACCAAGTGGAGAAGTAGGTATTCGTCAACCGGAACGTAGACTTGTTTAAGATGCGGTAGTTGTTGAAGGTCATGTTGTTGATCTCGTCGTTCGTGTTGAAGGCAAAGGCCTGCGCACGAATTTCAAAACCCAACGCACCCGCACTCGTCTCGGTGTGGACGTTACCGCGGTCGTTGTACACCCACCACAGGGTCATGTCGCCGTAGAGGACGTCCGTTTCTTTTTTGCGGCAATCAAACGCACGATCAAAATCGTACGCGGGGTAGTCCTCCAAAGGATCGTAGCGGTTGTCGCCGTCCAAGTCGATGAACGGTGCCAAAGTGTAGGGAAGATCTCCGTCTACACCGTGCGCAGGCCATTCCAAAATGATTTCTGGGATGCTGCCTTCGTACCCGGGAAATTTCTCACCAGGGTTGCAATCGGGATCGTTCTTGCACAACAACCACGCGCGGTGAAGATCCACCTGCTCACGGTAAATGATCCAGTGGCGATCGTACTTGTCGCAAATGTCTTTATTGACGGAAGCCAAGCCGTCTGTAGAAAGCGGGCCGGGCCAGAAGTCGTTACCGCGCGAGCGGTAGGTCATGGCCGCTAACTTCAGCTGGCCACCCTCATCAAGACCGCCCAACCACAGCGCACCCGCAAACATGGAGTGTCGGTTAGACCCCTTCGGAATTTCGTAACGCGCGGTGTTCAAATCCCACCACATGTCGCCACCACCCATGATGGTGGTGCGAACGTTGTTCAAATCCAAATCCGTCTGTGCTCGCGAGGGTTGGCACAATTCCTCAACGGTTTTGTTGGAACGAACCTTTTTGCCCGACTGTGCACCTACGGCTTCACCGGGGCGAGCATGGCTCATCGAGGTTAATCCTACTGCCAAGGCGGCAGCCAAAATACCTTTATTCAGCAACTTGTTCATAATTTTCAAACTATTCACTGTCTATTAGAATCCGAAACGAATGCCCAAACGGACGCGGCGAGGCAACGAGAAATTGAAGGGGCTCACCATGGCGATGTTGTACAAATCGGTAAACGACTGTGCGTCGGTGGTGAACAGGATGCCCTGTTGGCCCTGGGGCGAGGACAAGTAGCCGTCGTCGGAAGGAGATCCGGTGAAAGCGTAGGCGTTTAAAACGTTCAACTGATTCAATACGTTCAGGACCTGAACGTACACTTCAAAGTTTTTGCGGTTATCGGCGCCGAAGTACCACACCTTGTTCGCGGTCATGTCCACCTTGCTCTGCCAAGGCAAGCGAGAGCCGTTCAACAAGCCCACGACGGGTGCACTGGCTTCGGTGAGCGACGTAGCGCGATCGCGGCGAGAGTAAGGTGTGCCGGATTGCGCAGTGGCCAAGATGTTGATGCCCGCATTGGCGAATACTTTCTTATCGAACCAAATGGGGCCGTTGTAGGCCGCACCGTCTTGGAAACGGAAGTCGATGTTGGCGGCAAAGTTGTGGCGAACGTCAAAATCCAAAGGCTGGATGTAACGCAAGTTCGGCTGACCGGAACGAGCCAAGGCAATGCCGGAGTTGGCACCGGAACCAGTACCGTCGGCGTAGGAAAGGGTGTAGTTGGCGTAGGCCAAGATGTTGCCCGTACGGCGCAAGTCGTATTGGAAGGAGAAGCCCTTCGCCGTGGTGAAGTCTCGGTTTCCGTAGGTAATGTACGTACGGGGGTAGGCCTCTGTTACGGATACGGACTGAATCAAGTCGCGGTATTCGCGGTAGAAGGCGTTAATTTTCAAAGCAGAGCGGTCGTTCAGCTTCTGGCGGAAACCAATCTCGTACTCCGTTTGCTTTTGCGGCTTGAGGTCCGGATTGGCAATTGTTGCAGATCCGTACTCCAGGTTCACGTAGTTGATGGGGTTGAAGCGGGTGTTTTCGTTCGGGCGTTGCACCAACAAATCGTAGTGTGCAAAGAATTCAGCAGATCCGCTGATGGGGAACTGGAACGAAATACGTGGAGAAACCGTCACCTGGGGATCGTAATCCTTAAAGGAGTTTGCGTTCAGAACCGGCTGACCGTCCACCCAAGATCCGTCGTTGATGATCCAAGGCTTGGCCTGTCCACCGGACAAATCGGAAATTTCCTTTGGGTTCAACTGGGGAGAACCGTCGGCATTGAACCAATCGAACTCCTTGCGGTATCCGGTGATGCGCTTGGGGTTGTTGATGTTGTCCACGTACACCACGGCTTCGTCTGCCATGGATTCTGGAATGTTGGCAACCCACGGGTAGTTGTCTGCCATAGCGCGAGCCTCACCGACGGTGTAGGCGGGGTACAACGAGAAGGCATCCTTCAAAACGGGCTGGTTGGCGTCGTAGCGATCTACGCGCACACCCAGGTTGAAGAACAAGTCCTTGTACGTAAACTGATCCTGAATGTATCCGGCCATATAAATGGGCTGGAATGCCGGGATGGGGTACGTTTTGTTGCCCGCAGCATCGCGCTTGTTGAAGAAGTCGGTGATGGTGGGATTAAACGTTTGGGGAGAGCCGTCGAAGTTGTATCCGAAGTAGCTCACGTACGCACCAGCGCCAAAGTTGTTCAACTCCTGAGCGCTGAACATGTCCAAGCTGAATAGGGAAGGATCGTAGGAGTCTATGTCCAGTAAATCAGATCCATTGGGATCCAGACCCAATTTGCGGCGCATGTTGCGGTCAAACGTACGCGGCTTAGTGGCGTCAAAAGCTTGGGGATAGTTGATGGTGTCTTGAAATACACCGTCTTGGTAAACGGCCTGCGGACGGGTCAAATCCAATTCACGGATGGCGTCGTTCTGCAGACCGCGCATGAGGGTCCACAGTCCGTAGCCGCCCACGCTGAAGGCACGATCAATCCGCTGTTCGTACTCCAAACCGGCCACCAATTGGTGTCCTTTGATTTCAAAGTTGGTGGAGGCTGTGACCCGGAACTGATCGTTCTGGAAGTAGCTGTAGTTGGCGGTTACCGTACCCACGTTGTTGAACAAGCTGTAAATACCGTTCGGGGACTGGCCGTTGAGCAAACCTCCACCTTGGCGAATGTTCTCCAAGTTGCGAACGCCGGTGCGGAGCAAACCTTGGCGAACCAAATCGTAGTAGGTTTGGGTGTAGTTGGCGAGAACTGGATTGTACTGAGAACCCTCAAAACGTACGTTGGTATCCAAATTCAGCAGCTGACGCCAGCCGGTGAGACCAGAAACTTGATCGAAACCGTATCCGTACAAACGCGAACGCTCCGTGGTGAAGGTACCGATGTGGCCGTACTGGAAAATATTGTCGCGCAAGCGGGGATCCCAGGTGCGGCCGAAGTTGCGCGTAAAGTCAACTTGTACCGTGTAATAAGCGTTGCGAATAAGATCTCCCTCTTCTCCGGAACCAAAGTTTTGCGTGAATCGGGCGTAGGCCGAAACGTCGCGGTTCATGGAGTTGCTGTTGTTGTCCCAGTTGGTCAAGGCATTGGAGAAGCCGCCGTTCATGCGGTCGTTCCAAATAAAGCGACCGCCCAAAACAACGCCGGTGGTTTTGCTGGGCTTGATGTTGATGTTGTACGTTGCGCGGAATTCGTTGGAGCGAACGTTCAAACGCGCGGGGATGGTTTCCAAAGAATCGCGACGCAGCAACTCTCCTGCTTGAATGGTTCCCAAGCCGGTGGCGGTTGGGATCAACGGACGATCTTGCAAACGTGCCAATACGTCTTCTTTAACACGGTATACGCCTGTTGCGTACGGGCGACCGTCTTTGTTGAATTCGTATTCCGTTGAAAGCAAAAAGCCTACCACCGCACGACCGTCCTTATTCTTGATGATGGGACCACCGGCCGTAAACGAACCCAGGTTGTATCCGTAGGGGTCAATGAATTGAGAGGTTACGTATTCTCCTGCACCGAAGTAGCGAGAAGATGGACCGCGCGTGGTGGTGGAGATAACCCCACCCGTAACGTCACCGTAAATGGCGGGCGTACCGCCTGTGATGACTTCCGTGGTTTGGATGGCGTCGCGCGGGAGGTTGATGCTTCCCCGCACCTTAATACCGTCGATGAATACCTGGTTGCCGTTCTCTCGACCTCCCCGAAAGGACACTCCACCGGTGGCTTCGTTCGTCACAACAGAGGCAGACATTTGCAAAAGACCTGTCAATCCACGCTGTGGAAGGTTACGGATGACTTCTTGGTCAAAGGTTTGAGCCGTTTTACCGGTCTCTACCAAGGGCGCCTCGTACTTTGCTTTTACCGTGACAACGTCCAATTCGTTGGTTTTCTCGGTCATTTTAACCGTCAATACCAACGGACGACCCGAAGGAACTTTGGCGCCGCCCAATTCGTAGGGTTGCATGCCAAAGGCTTCAATGCGGATGGTATACGAGCCTTCGTCCACCGGAGAAATGGAGAAATTGCCATCAAAGTCGGTCTTGCCTTGTGCTTCAACGACTTTACCGTCCATGACTTTGACGATGGCGTTGGGAATTCCGTCGCCTGATTTGCGTTCCGACACGTTTCCTTTGACGGAACCGGGACGTGATTGTGCCCAAACGGTTGTTGATGCAACCAGTAGGGAGAGTCCGAAGAGGATCAGTTTGCGCATAGGTATGCTGGCTTTGATCTTTATAGAGGGGTATACGAAAGGGCTAAAATAACGATAGTTTGCGTTATGTTTACCATAGGTTAAGAAGAAAATGAACGGCCACATGCATCGAATTGTTTTGTATTTATTTGCAATAAGCACATTATTCATCAGTTGCGGCGACCGCAATCCACATCCGGTGCCGTACGTGCCGGTCAACGAGGTGGTTTATTTGTCTACGCCGTCGGGTTATGCGCTGCAGTTTGTGGGCGGTACAGTAGTCCTTCCGGACGCCGGAGTGCGCGGGATTGTGGTGTACCGCAGAACGCTGCAAGGAAATGTGGACGATTTTGCCGTACTGGACCTGTGTTGCCCGAACCATCTGGAAGCCGGTTGTGGCTTGGAACTGGAGGACAATTTATACGCGGTATGCCCGTGCGACGGTCAGCGCTTCTTGCTCTTTGACGGCCAACCGCTGGACGGGAACACCACCTACCCCCTTTTGCCTTATCGGATTTCCTACGACGGCAACGCTTTGCGCATTCGCAACCGGTAAATGACTTCTCAACCGCCAAACGTGGGTGGTATGCCGTTTCGACTAGGGGTATTTAGAACAGGGCCCGTGCGATCTTCTCGGTTTCGTCTGCCTTACCCATGGTGTAGTAGTGCAGAACCGGAACGCCGGCAGCCATCAATTCACGGGACTGGGCGATGGTCCACTCCACCCCTACGGCTTTGACGGCCTCGGGGGTTTTCGCCACTTCTAGGGCATCCACCAAGTCGTCCGGCAATGTCACGGAAAAATGACGAGGTACGGTGTTCAATTGACTGGCGGTAGTAATAGGTTTTAGCCCGGGGATGATGGGGACGCTGATGCCGGCGGCCCGGCAATCCTCCACAAACTTGAAGTAAGCAGCGTTGTCAAAAAACATTTGCGTCACAATATACTCCGCGCCAGCCTCCACCTTGGCCTTGAGGTGGCGCAAGTCCGCTTTGGTGTTGGGCGCCTCAAAGTGCTTTTCCGGGTAGCCCGCAACCCCAATGCAAAAATTGGAGGGATTGGTATTTTGTACCTCGTCGTGGAGGTACTGGCCGCGGTTCAACCCCACTACTTGTTGGATGAGGTCCAACGCGTGCGCATGACCACCGGGCTCGGGTGTGAATTGGGCTTCTGACTTGAGGGCGTCGCCCCGCAGCAACAAAACGTTGTTTATGCCCAAATAATGCAAATCAATCAGGGCGTACTCCGTTTCCTCCGCAGTAAAGCCGCCGCACAAAATATGCGGAACGGTGTCCACGTGGAATTTGTTTTGGATGGCCGCACAGATGCCGACGGTTCCCGGCCTTTTGCGGGTGTGGACTTTCTGCAACAGCCCGTTGGGGTGCTTCTTGTAAATAAATTCCTCGCGGTGGCTGGTGACGTCGATGAATTTGGGGTCAAATTGCATCAGCCGTTCGATGTTTTGGAAGAGGCCGTCGATGGAGGTGCCTTTTACAGGGGGAAGAATTTCAAAACTGAATAGCGTCTTGCCTTGGGCGGCGGCGATGTGGTCGGTTACTTTCACGGGGTGGTGCGTATGAATATTATTAGGATTGCTTTGTGATGAAGGTCGGTCAGTCCAAAAGGGGTTGGAGCCAGCGGCGCGCTTCGGCGGTGGAAATGCCCCGGCGTTGTGCGTAGCTCTGAAGTTGGTCTTCTGCGATGCGCGGGATGCCAAAGTAGCGGGCCTCCGGATGGGCAAAGTAGTATCCGGAAACCGCGGCGGTGGGGGTCATGGCTCTGCTGTCCGTCAGCTGTAGGCCGGTGTGTACCTCGGCGTCTAAAAGTTTGAAGATGAGGTCTTTTTCTAGGTGGTCTGGGCAAGCCGGGTAGCCGGGGGCAGGGCGAATGCCTTGGTAGCGCTCGGCGATGAGGTCTGCATTGGAGGCGTTTTCTTGGGGGGAATAGCCCCAGAATTCGGTGCGCACGCGGTGGTGAAGGCGCTCCGCGAAGGCTTCCGCCAATCGGTCTGCCAACGCTTGAAGCATGAGTGCGCGGTAGTCGTCGTGCTGCGCTTGAAATTCGTGCACGCGCTCGGCCACCCCGTGGCCCACGGTGACCGCAAAAAGTCCCAGGGTGTCGCCGCTGGGGTCTATGAAGTCCGACAGGCACCAATAGGGCTGCCCCGCCGCTTTTTCTCCTTGTTGACGAAGGCCGATGAAGCGATGGAGCGTGCCGTCAGGCGCGGTGACTTCGATGTCGTCCTCCTTCGACTTTGCTGGGAAAAATCCGTACACGCCGTGGGCGGTCAACCACGATTCGGAAACGATTTGGCGCAACAGTTCTTGGGCGTCGTTGTAGACGGACTGGGCTTGCACACCCACCACGGAATCGTTCAGGATTTCCGGGAATTTTCCGTGCAGGTCCCAGGCTTGGAAGAAGGGAGTCCAATCGATGTACGGAATCAGTTCTTCCACTGGATAATCGCGCAACGGAAAGACGCCCCACTGCTTGGGGGGAGCGGGTTTTGCGGCGAAGTCCGGGCGAAAACGCTGCTCCCGAGCTGCGGCCAAGGAAACGAAGCGCTTTTCGCGCTGGCGTTCTTCGTACTGGGTGCGGAGGCGATCGTACTCCGCGCGAAGGTCCGAATGGAAAGCGACGCGGTCCTGTCCCAGTAGTTTTTGGACCACCGGAACGGCACGGGAAGCGTCGTTGACGTGCACCAGGGGGCCGGTGAAGGCGGGCTGTATCTTGACGGCGGTGTGTACGCGGGAGGTGGTGGCGCCGCCAATGAGCAACGGAAGCCGGATGTTTTGGCGCTCCATTTCGCGGGCCACAAAGACCATTTCATCTAAGGAAGGGGTGATGAGCCCGCTCAGGCCGATGGCGTCCACTCCGTGGGCCACGGCTTCGTCCAAAATGCGCTGCGCCGGAACCATGACGCCCAAATCGATGATTTCGTAGTTGTTGCACTGAAGGACGACGCCCACAATGTTCTTGCCTATGTCGTGCACGTCGCCTTTAACGGTGGCGAGCAGGATTTTTCCTTGTTTGCGGGGGGCGCCGCCGGCTGCGCCGGCGGCCTCAAAATGCGGTTCCAACCACGCAACCGCCTTCTTCATGACGCGGGCGGACTTTACCACCTGCGGCAAGAACATCTTTCCAGATCCAAAAAGGTCCCCCACGGTGTTCATTCCGCGCATCAGGGGGCCTTCAATGACGGCCAATGGACTTTCCAACGCAGCCAGGACCTCGGCGGCGTCCGCCTCAATGTGGGCGTCAATTCCGTTCACCAGCGCATGTTCCATTCGCGCCTCCACCGGCAACAAGCGCCAGGCCTCGTCCACACGTTCGCCGGCAGACTTTCCTTGGTGCTTGAAGGACTCTGCCAACGCCAACAATCGCTCTGAGGCGTCGGCGTCCCGGTCAAACAAAACGTCTTCGATGGCCGTGCGCAAGGCCGAATCTACCTGTTCGTAGACCACCAATTGGCTCGGATTGACGATGCCCATATCTAGGCCGTAGCGGATTGCGTGGTAGAGGAAACAGGCGTGGATGGCCTCGCGCACGGCGTCGTTCCCACGAAAACTGAAGCTTACGTTGCTGACGCCGCCGCTGACCAAGGCATTGGGGAGGTTGGCCTTGATCCAAGCGGTTGCTTCAAAGAAATCCAACGCGTTCCGACGGTGTTCCTCCATGCCCGTGGCTACAGGGAAGATGTTGGGATCGAACACAATATCTTCCGACGGGAAACCGGTTGCTACGAGCAACCGGTACGCCCGCTCGCAGATTTCGATGCGTCGGGCCAAGGTATCTGCCTGGCCGTTTTCGTCAAAGGCCATAATGATTACTGCTGCGCCGTACCGTCGGCACAAACGCGCTTGGCGCAAAAATTCCTCCTCCCCTGCTTTCAATGAGATGGAGTTGACGATCCCTTTGCCCTGAAGGCAGCGCAGCCCCGCCTCCAGAATCTCCCACCGGGAGGAGTCCACCATGATGGGGATGCGGGCGATGTCTGGCTCTGAGGCTATTAAGTTGAGAAAGGTGGTCATGGCTTCGGTGCCGTCCAGCAACCCTTCGTCCATGTTAACGTCCAAAATCTGCGCTCCGCCTTGAACCTGCTCCCGGGCGATTTCCAAGGCCTCGTCAAAAAGACCCGACTGAATGAGGCGCAGGAATTTGCGCGACCCGGTGACGTTGGTGCGTTCGCCCACGTTCACAAAATTGCTCGACGGCCCAATGATCAAGGGCTCCAGTCCACTGAGTTTCATAAGGCGGCAGGAAGGGGTCTGGGTTCGTAACGAGCCGCTTTGGCGGCAAAGGCCCGAATGTGCTCCGGAGTGGTGCCGCAGCAACCGCCCAAAATATTGACCAAGCCGAGTTGGAGGTACTCCTCAACGGCGTCTGCCATTTGCTCGGGGGTTTCGTCGTACCCGCCCAAGGCGTTGGGCAATCCAGCGTTGGGGTAAGCACTTACCAAGAAGGGTGCCTCTGCGGCCAGGGTTTGCAGGTAGGGCCGCAGGTCTTTGGCGCCGAGGGCGCAGTTCAGCCCAATGCTGAGCAAGGGCAAATGACTGAGACTGATCAAGAAGGCTTCCGTGGTTTGGCCGCTCAAGGTGCGTCCACTGGCGTCCGTGATGGTGCCGCTGACCAGGATGGGGACGGTTTTGCCGGTGGCGGCAAAGGCTTCCTCCACGGCGAACAAGGCTGCTTTGGCGTTGAGGGTGTCGAACACGGTTTCCACCAAGAGGGCATCTACGCCGCCTTCCAACAAGGCCTCCGCCTGCTCTTGGTACGCACGGACCAGTTCCTCAAAGGTGGTGGCGCGGTACCCCGGTCGGTTGACGTCCGGACTCAGACTCAGGGTTCGGTTGGTGGGGCCGATGGCTCCAGCCACAAATCGGGGACGGTCCGGCGTGGATGCGGCGTCGGCTGCTTTGCGGGCCAATTCTGCACCGGCGCGGTTGATTTCCTTGACCAAATGGGACATGCCGTAGTCCGCTAGGGAAATGGACTGAGCGTTGAACGTATTGGTTTCCACCAAGTCCGCACCGGCTTCAAAATAGGCCGCATGTATGGATTGAACGATTTCCGGCTGGGTGAGGTTCAGCAAATCGTTGTTCCCGCGAAGGGACTGGGGCCAGTTGGCGAACTGCTCGCCGCGGTATCCGTCCTCGTCCAACCGGTAGGTTTGGAGCATGGAACCCATGGCTCCGTCCAAGATCAGGACGCGCTCTTGGGCAATTTTGTAAAGGGGGTGCTTGGGGTCCACAGGCAGAGCAGTATGAATGAGTGCCTATGCAGAAAGACCGAAGCCGGGGGCGGCATTGAGGACTCATCTATCCGACGATCGGCGCGAGGCCGTCGTCAGCGGGAGGTAGCACCCGCCCTGTGCGGGTTGCTAAGACGTCGTAGGGCCCAGTCCCTCGGTCTTTCTGGATAAGCGGTGCAAAGATAGGAAGATTTTGGGCTTAGTCCTATACGCTTTAGCTCTCAGGATAATTGCTCCATCCAAGTTGAACCTGTAACCTTCACTTTCCTCGATGCAACACAATCAAGCTCTGCACCGTGGAGATGTTGGGCAACGCTGCCAATTTTTTGTTCAGGAAACGGTGGTAGGCATCCATGGACGGCATGGCTACCTTGAGCATGAAATCGTGCGGGCCGGTGATGTGGTACCACTCCTCAACTTCAAACAAACCGCGGAGGTCGGACTGAAAGGCCTCCAAAATGGTGTCCCGATGCTCCTTCAAACGGATGGAGACGAAGACCACCAGCTCTTTGCCCAGCGCGGCCGGCGGAACCTCCGCCCGATACCCCGCAATGACGCCGGCCGCTTCCATGCGCTTGATGCGCTCGTAGGTGGCGGTGGACGATTTGTGCACCCGTTTGGCCAGCTCCTTGGTGCTCAAACGCGCGTCGTCTTGCAGCGCACGGAGGAGCTGTAAATCCACTTCGTCTAGATCAATTTTCTGAAAAGAGGGCATAAAATAGATTTTTTATCTAAAATAAGATAAATTTTCGGAAAATATCACTTCTTCCTTTCAAATTTGAATCATGACTGGAAACCATCCCGAATCCCTGATGATGTCCCACGGCTACGAGCCGTCTTGGAGCGAGTATTCCGTAAAACCGCCCTTGTTTCTGACGTCCACCTTTGCCTTCCCCAATGCGGAAGCCGGCAAGCACTTTTTCGCCGTGGCCTACGGCAAGGAAGCCCAACGCGAAGGCGAGGTACAGGGCCTCATTTACAGCCGTTTGAACAACCCCAACCTGCAAATTTTGGAGGAACGTTTGGCGGTTTGGGAAAACGCAGACGAGGCCGCTGTGTTTGAGAGCGGCATGAGCGCCATCTCCACGGTGTTCCTGGCCTTTCTGAAACCCGGAGATCGGTTGCTGCTGAGCAACCCGGTGTACGGAGGAACGCACCACTTTGCCTACCACTACCTCACCAGCATTGGCGTGCACGTAACGCCGTTCGACGCCACCTCCGATTTGGTGGCTTTGGGCGACGCCCTGATTGCCAGCGGTGAAGGCGCCCAAGTGCGGGTGCTGCACGCGGAAACTCCGGCCAACCCCACCAACGCCATGGTGGACCTGGAAGGACTCAACACGTTGCGCCGTCGGTTGGAAACCGCCTACGGAACCTCCATCTTGTACGCCGTGGACAACACCTACATGGGGCCCATCTGGCAAAAGCCCTTGGAATGGGGGGCGGATTTGTCCGTGTACTCCGCCACCAAGTACTTGTCCGGGCACTCGGACTTGATTGCCGGAGCCGTGGTAGGTCGTTCGGAGGTATTGGCTGCGGTCAAAGGCCTGCGCACCTTCATCGGCAACATGGCTTCTCCTTTTACCTGCTGGTTACTGACGCGCTCTCTGGAGACACTGTCTTTGCGGATGGCGAAGCAAACGGAAAACGCCCAAAAGGTGGCGTCGTTCCTGCAGCAACACCCGGCGGTGGAACGGGTGTATTTTCCGGGGCTACCGGAACAAGGAGCGGAGCAGAACGCTATTTACGCGAAGCAGTGCACCGCGCCCGGCGCCATGATTTCCTTCGACGTCCGCGGCGGCGAAACCGGCGCTTTTGGCTGTTTGAATGCCCTCAAGCACATCAAATTAGCGGTGAGTTTGGGCTCCAACGAAAGTCTGGCCCAACACCCCTACCACATGACGCACGCAGACATGCCGGACGCAGAAAAGGAATCGCTGGGACTCACGGCTTCCATGATTCGTTTGAGCGTGGGCATTGAACATCCGGACGACATCATTGCGGACTTAAAACAATCGTTGAATTTCCTATTATAATGTACCTTTGCAACCGCGTGGAAGGATTTGCTCCGATTGCAACCACGGTAAAAAATGCTAAAGACGGGATCTTCAGCACTTTGCCTTCATTGCAACGGACCGATTCGACGCGCTTAATAACGCTACAAAACGAATCATGAGCTACTTATTTACCTCCGAATCGGTGTCCGAAGGGCACCCCGACAAAATCGCCGACCAAATTTCCGATGCGTTGGTGGACCACTTCTTGGCGTTTGACCCGTCTTCCAAAGTGGCCTGCGAAACGCTGGTGACCACCGGCCAGGTGGTCTTGGCAGGCGAAGTCAAGTCTTCCACCTACTTGGACGCCCAAGAAATTGCGCGCGACGTCATCCGAAAAATTGGGTACACCAAGAGCGAATACATGTTTGAGGCCAACTCGTGCGGCATTTTTAGCGCCATTCACGAGCAGTCCGCAGACATCAATCAAGGCGTGGAAAAGGCCAACTTGGAAAACCAAGGCGCTGGAGACCAAGGCATTATGTTTGGCTATGCCACGGACGAAACGTCCAACTTCATGCCGTTGGCCTTGGAAATCAGCCACTTGCTTTTGCGCGAACTGGCCGCCATCCGCAAGGAGGGAAAGACCATGAAGTACCTGCGCCCGGACTCGAAGAGCCAGGTAACCATCAAGTATTCCGACCGCCACGTGCCGGAAGCCATCGATACCATTGTCATCTCCACCCAACACGACGACTTCGGTGTAGAAGATGAGGTAATGCAAGCGCGCATTACCGCAGACATCCTGCGGGTTTTGATTCCCCGCGTGAAAAAGCAGTTGCCCCGCAAGATCCAAAAGCTCTTCACTGCCGACGTTCGGTACCTGATCAATCCCACGGGCAAATTTGTTATTGGCGGACCGCACGGAGACACCGGACTGACGGGCCGAAAAATCATTGTAGACACCTACGGCGGCAAGGGCGCGCACGGAGGCGGTGCCTTCTCCGGCAAAGACCCTTCCAAGGTGGACCGTTCTGCGGCCTACGCAGCGCGCTACGTGGCCAAGAACTTGGTGGCTGCCGGCGTGGCCAAGCAAGCATTGGTGCAGCTGGCCTATGCCATTGGCGTAGCCGAGCCGGTGGGCTTCTACATCAACACCTACAACACAGGCCTGGTGCGCGGTGCAGACGGAAAAAAGCTAAACGACGGAGCCATTGCGGACCGCATCCGCGGCTTGTTTGACCTCCGCCCCTACTTCATTGAGCAAAAATTCGGCTTGCGTCAACCTATTTACGCCGAAACAGCCGCGTATGGCCACATGGGTCGCACACCAGAAACCGTGACCAAGGAGTTCAAGCGCCCGGGAGCCAACGGCATCGAGAAAAAAGAAATGACCGTGGAACTCTTCACCTGGGAAAAGTTGAATTCTGTAGATCAAATTCGCGCCGAATTCGGAATATAATTTACTGGGGAACCCCTCGGTTGAAAACGAAAAAACCCGGCTTCCGCCGGGTTTTTTTGTGCCCACCCGCTGGGGTGAACGGTGCAGAAAACTCAATAACGGTAGGAGTCGGACTTGAATGGGCCTTGAACCGTAACGCCAATGTAGGCGGCCTGGTCTTCGGATAGCGTTTCCAACTCCACACCGATGGCGGAGAGGTGCAGGGCTGCCACTTTCTCGTCCAAATGCTTGGGCAAGGTGAACACCTCGTTGGGGTACTTTCCTTTGTTGGTGTACAACTCAATCTGCGCCAACGTTTGGTTGGTGAAGGAGTTGGACATGACGAAGCTGGGGTGACCGGTGGCGCAGCCCAAATTCACCAAACGACCTTCCGCCAAAACGATGATGTCGTTGCCGTCGATGTTGTAGAGGTCTACTTGCGGCTTGATTTCCACCTTGGTGCTGCCGTACGTAGCATTCAACCAAGCCATGTCGATTTCGTTGTCGAAGTGACCGATGTTGCACACCACGGTTTTATCCTTCATCATGCGGAAGTGACGCTCCGTTACGATGTTCTTGTTGCCCGTTGCCGTGCAAACGATGTTGGCACGCGGAACGGCGTTGTCCATCCGCTTGACTTCAAAACCGTCCATGGCGGCTTGCAGCGCACAGATGGGGTCGATTTCCGTAACGATGACGCGCGCTCCGGCGCCTTGGAAGGATGCCGCGGTGCCCTTGCCTACGTCTCCGTAACCAGCAACTACCACTACTTTACCGGCCATCATCAAATCCGTAGCCCGACGAACCGCGTCTACAGCCGATTCTTTGCAACCGTACTTGTTGTCGAACTTGGACTTGGTCACGCTGTCGTTCACGTTGATGGCGGGCAAAGGCAATGTGCCGTTGGCCATGCGCTCGTACAAACGGTGAACTCCCGTGGTGGTCTCCTCGGAAATGCCGCCAATGCCGGCAGCCAAGTGCGGGTAACGATCCAACACCATGTTGGTCAGGTCGCCGCCGTCGTCCAAAATCATGTTCAAAGGTTCTTGGCCGGCGCCAAAGTGCAGGGTTTGCTCAATGCACCAGTCAAATTCCTCTTCCGTCATGCCCTTCCAAGCATATACTTGAATTCCGGCAGCCGCAATGGCTGCGGCGGCGTGGTCTTGCGTGGAGAAAATGTTGCAGGAAGACCAGGTTACCTCAGCGCCCAATTCCACCAGCGTCTCAATGAGGACGGCCGTTTGAATGGTCATGTGGAGGCAACCCGCAATGCGCGCTCCCGCCAGGGGCTTGGAAGCTCCGTATTCGGCGCGCAACGCCATCAAACCGGGCATTTCTGCCTCAGCCAATTGGATTTCCTTGCGTCCCCACTCGGCGAGGGACATGTCTTTCACTTTATAGGGCACGTAGGCCATAACGGTTTGGTTTGTTGTTAATTTGCGGCAAAGGTACAACACAGTGTGGATTGAACTTCCCGATGAAGGGCTCGCTTGGGTGGGGCGTCAGGACGCGTGCGGTGAAACGCGCTGGTCCGACGCATGCCAAAAACGAGGGGCGGATCGAAAAACAGAATCTGCCCAAATTGCCTTTTCCGCTGCGCGTTTTGCCTTGTTTCAAGTCCTTCAACGCGCCAACCGAGAAGATGTTCTCCAACATTTGCACTATTCGTCTGCCGGACGTCCTGTGCTTCCGGCGGGAATGGGTTTTGTGGCCCTATCGCATTCCGCCACCCACGCTGCGGCGGCCTTCCACCCCACCCGACCGGTGGGAATTGACGTAGAAGGGCCGCGCAACCAACTGGCCCGCGTGGCGGCCAAGTTTGTGGCACCAGAAGAACAGGGATTGGATTTGCGGGGGCTCTGGGGATTGAAGGAGGCGCTGTACAAGGCCATCGGCTTGCCCGGCCTTCACTTTGCCCGCGATTTGCGGTGCACCGAAGAACCCACGCAAATTGCGCCGGGCCGAGCACTGTTTCCGGAGGGGGAAGCGCTTTGGGGCCGCACAACGATAGACGATCAATGCGCGGTTTGGGCCTTGCTGCCCCCGCCCCAACACCTGCTTCACGAACCATTCCGGTGGGTAGTGACGGGGGCAGAAAGCAGCGGCAAATCCACCTGGGCCCAAGATTTGGCAACCCGCCTGAACCTGCCCCTGGTTCAGGAAGGCGTGCGTCAGTGGATGGTTCCGGGCACACACTACACGGCACCCGACCTGCGGATTTGGGCGCACAAACAGGCGCTGCTGGAAGCCGAAAGAGCCGGCAACGGCTCCGCGGTGGTGGATACGGACCGCGTGAATTTTGATGTTTGGCTGCAGGTCCGCTTTGGCGAGCGTTTGGAAGGCGCCGCAATCACTGAGTCATCCAACGCGCCAGAAGCGCCCTCCGCAGCGTCCGCCGTAGAAATGGATCGCTGGTATGCCGTTCTGTCTCCATTGGAAACGTGGGAACCGGATCCGTTGCGGGAAGCGCCAGATTATGCGGACCGGCTGCGGATTGAATCGCTGCATCGGTCTGCGGTGGAGAGCGAGGAACAAGGCGTTTCCGTGGGCTGGTGGGAAGTAGCTCAAACGCCCCTTGGGGCGGAGATTGCCGCCACCGCGAACCAAAATCGTTGGCCGGTGTTGTATCTTTGCAAAGCACAGGGGTGCCGGAGCGAACGCAACGGCTGAGATTACACCCTAGAACCTGGGCGGGTTATGCCGCCAAGGAAGTCGCCCGGCACAACTGTGCGCCGTTTGTTCCATCAACAAAACTGCCCAGTTGTGAAAAAAAAATTAAGATTTCTGGTTTCCCTGGTTGGCACAGCGTGTGCCGTTGGCTTTTTTGGCGCCCCGTCCGTTTGGGCCCAAAATGCAAAATCAGCGCCCAAAGCTTTAAAAAAGGACACCACCGTGGTCCTGACGGCGGCGGAGGTAGCCGTCTTTCGAGCGGATGAACGCACACCGGTCACCTTTACGTTGCTATCCGCACCCGTATTGAAGCGGGAAAACAACGCTCGGGACCTACCCTTTGTCCTGCAAAACGTGCCCAACGCGGTGGTGGCGTCGGACGCGGGAACGGGCATGGGCTACACCTACTTTCGGCTGCGCGGGTCGGACCAAACACGGATCAACGTGACCCTGAACGGCGTGCCGCTGAACGACCCGGAATCGCACGGGGTATTTTGGGTCAATACCCCGGATCTGACGTCTTCCTTGGCCAGTGTTCAAATCCAACGCGGCGTGGGTACTTCCACCGTGGGAACGGGTGCTTTTGGCGGATCGGTATCGCTGGAGACCGCCGCACCTTCCGGCAAAAGACAAAAAACGTTTATTGGAACGGGTTCCTGGCCCCTGGGCTACCGCGGCACCTATTTGTGGGAGGGCCCGTGGTTGGGACGACAAAAAAACCTCGCCTTCTCGGGCCGATTAACCCACCAACGCGCCAAAGGGTACGTGGACCGGTCCGGAATGGAGCTGCACAGTGCCGTGCTCAACGGAATTTGGCGGTACGGTGCAACCTCGGCCACCCTGCGGCAGGGCAGCCTCCGATTCTTTTATACCGACGGGCAAGAGCGCACCCAACAAGCGTGGTACGGCATCCCGGAAGCCAAATACCGCGGGGATTCGGCGGGCGTAGAGGCCTACATTGCGCGGAACTACTTGAGTGAGGAGGACGCGCAAAACCTGCGCTCCTCCGGCAACCGCACCTACAATGCCTACACCTACCCCAACGAAATCGATCGGTACCGGCAAACGCATTACCAGCTGCAGTGGAACCACCGTCTGAACGCGTCCACCCGCGTGAATGCCAACCTGTTTGCGGTGCGCGGTCGGGGCTATTTTGAACAATTCAAGCGCGGTGAGTCCTTCGCGGACTACGGCCTGCCCAATCCCGTGGTGGGCTCTGACACGCTGCAATCCACGGATTTGGTTCGACGCCGCTGGCTGAGCAACCGCCTGGTGGGCAGCAACGGCAACCTGATCACCACCTTGGGCGCACAACAACTCACTTTGGGCTACAACGTTTACTCCTACGTGGGGGACCACTTTGGCACCTTGCCCTGGATGGGCCAAGCTGCCGGTGGTTGGGCCGACGACGGTCCTTTTACCGGAAACGGCTGGTTTGACCAAGCCGTGGAGCGTCGGTACTACGACGACCGCAACACCAAAAACGAAGGGAGCGCCTTTGCTCGTTTGGAAGGATCCCTGGGGGCGTTGGGGCACGGTTACACGGACCTGCAAATCCGACAGGTGGCGTACCGGTACGCCGGGGAAGGCCAGTCCGGCTTGTTCCAGCGAATGTTTTTCAATCCAAAAATGGGATGGAGCCGGGGCAACGTGCGCCGCGGCTTGGTGTACGCCTCCGTGGCGGCAGCACATCGGGAACCCATTCGGGCCGATTTCATTGACGCCTTGGGCGGATCCGCACCTGTGCCCGAACAACTCGTGAACGGCGAAATGGGCTACCGCCGGCACACCCACCGATGGTCCTTGGAGGCCAATGTGTACGCCATGGAGTACCGCAATCAATTGGTACCCACGGGTGCCTTGAACGACGTGGGTGCCGCCCTTCGCGTCAACGTGCCCGTTTCGTGGCGGCGGGGCGTTGAGCTGGACGGTTCCGTGCGTTTGGGCGCTAAGAATTCCCTGCAAGCCTCCGCAGCGTTCAGCGACAACCGCATTGCGGAATTTACCGAAGTTCTGTACAACTACACCGCAGACCCCGTGGAAACGGTTACCGTCGTATACCGGAACACCCCCATTGCCCTTTCGCCCAACTGGGTGGGTGCGGTGCATTGGAACCACGAACGGAAGAATAACGGGTTCCGGGTATCGCTGCGGTCTGTAGGACGGCAGTATTTGGACAACACGGGCGCGGTGGAACGTTCGCTGGACGGATACGCCACTTTGGACCTGCGCTGGATTCGGAAGTTTTCTGCGGGCGAGTTTCAGTTGGACGTGATCAATGCCACCAACACGATGTATGCGCCGAATGGGGCCACGTGGGGTTACTTGAACGGAGAGAATCGTATTACCGAGAATTTTGTATTCCCCATGGCGGGAACGCAGCTCCTGGCGACGTTCCGCATCCAGTTGGAGGAGTAGTGTTGTGGGGCGCGCTCCGCGCGCCCCAACCGGCGGGTCAAGCCCGCGCGGCCCACAGGGCCGCGCGGGCTGCCGCCACGTCCTGAGCAATCTGCGACTTGAGCGCCTCCGTATCCGGAAAACGAAGTTCGTCGCGCAGTCGGGCTACAAAATGCACCCGCAAGGCTTGGCCGTACAAATCCGCAATGCCAGGCTCCAAAACATGGGCCTCCAGTTTCCGCGTGGTTCCATCCACCGTGGGGCGAACGCCCAAATTGGCTACCGCCGCCAATCGCTCCCCCCGAAACTGGGGCGCCAATCGCTCTACCCAAACCGCGTAAACGCCGTCTTTAGGAAGAAGCTTGTCCGGATCAATTTCGCCAACGTTGGCCGTGGGAAAGCCCAATCCGCGCCCAATCCGCGCGCCGGACTCCACAGTACCAGAGCAGAAATAAGGGCGCGTCAGCCACTCGGCCGCCCGATCCACGGCTCCCGCCAGCAATTCAGCGCGAATTTTGGTACTGGAGACGCGCACCGCGTCCACGTCGTGCGGGGGAATTTCTTCCACTTCAAAACCGTAGACCGGCCCAAATTCTTGGAGGTGCGCAAAGGTCCCCTCTCGGTTTCTGCCGAAGTGGTGGTCGTAGCCAATGACGAGGCGGCGAACGTCCAGGTGCTGGACGAGGCCGCGTCGGACAAAATCCAGAGAAGACCACGCCGCAAATTCCGGGGTAAAGGGCTGAACCACCAGGTGATCCAAACCGGCCTCCGCCAGCAATTCCGCGCGCTCTTCCAATGTAGTCAGGAGCTGTAAGGGAAACTCCGGATGGATGATTTTACGCGGATGGGGGTCAAAGGTGACCACCACGGAGGCGCCGCCCAAGGAGGACGCCACTTCCTGCAACCGACGAAGGATGGTGCGGTGACCCGCGTGCACGCCGTCAAAGGTTCCGGTGGTGACCGCGGTTGGTCCGACGGGCGCAAAGGCCTCCATGCCCAGGGTTCGTTTCACGGGGCAAAGATAGTTTTGGTTGTACCTTGGCGGCATGGGAAATTTACTTGGTTTTGTAGGGTCCTCCTTTAATGCGCACTCCTGGAAATGGCTGCTTTTTGGCGTCATCCTCACCTTTACGCACCTGTTGTTGGCCATTCCCTTTTTTGGTTTTTTGGTGCTGTGGCTGATCCTGCCGTGGTTGCAATTGGGCGCCGCCACCTTCCTGCATCGGTCTGGATTGGATCGCAATTTTGACGAAACCGGTGAAAATGCCGCGGGACGATCTGCGCCACTGTCTGATTTTTTCGCCGGCATCCACAAGGCGCCGGGCTTGATTGGATTGGCCACCATCAACGGATTGGTTTTGTTGGGATTCCTCTCGATTCAAATGGCCTTGTTTTTCCAGGACCTCGCCCTGCGCGACGCTTTTTCGGAATTGGTGGGGATGCAGGAAACCTACGTTTTGATGAGCACCGAAGAGCAAATGCGTGTGGTGGAAGAATTGGGTATTTTGGAATTGATGGCGGGCCACGTGTACGAAATGTTGGCCCTCATCCTTTTGGCCTTGGTGTGGTTGGGCATGACCTTCACGGCTCCGTACCGGCTTGCGCTGGAGGGACACGGCGTTTGGCAATCCCTGGTGTTGTCCATAAAGGATGGCGCCGCCCATTGGTGGTTGCCGCTGGTGGTGGCTGCTCGCGAAATCGTTGTCCTCACGGGAATGGTTTCGGGCTTTTTCCTGCTCCCCTTACTCTTGCCGCTGGTATTGATTTTCAGCTTTGGGATTTACAAGCGAATTTCCAACGTGCCTCGTCAGAACGGGTTAGCACAATTCTGAATTCTGTCGTACCTTTGCACCCGAATTAAAGCAACATTCCATGTCCTCGATTAAAGGCCAAATTGCACAGGTAATCGGACCGGTTGTAGACGTTTATTTCCCGAACGCCACAGCTCTTCCTAAGATTTATGAAGCCTTGGTGGTTACCCGCCCCAACGGTCAGAAAGTCATTATGGAAACCCAACAACACATTGGAGAAGACACCATTCGGGCCATCTCCATGGACTCCACCGACGGTTTTACCCGCGGTCAGGAGGTTGTTGCGGTGGGTGATACCATTCAAATGCCCATTGGCGAACAGATCAAAGGCCGCGTATTCAACGTGGTAGGCGAGGACATCGACGGTTTGGGCCGCATTGACCGCACCGCAGGAAAGTCCATCCACCGCGAGGCCCCCAAGTTTGAAGATTTGTCCACGGCAACGGAAGTTCTGTTGACCGGTATTAAAGTTATTGACTTGATTGAGCCCTACGCAAAGGGGGGTAAAATTGGTTTGTTCGGTGGTGCCGGTGTCGGCAAAACCGTTTTGATCCAGGAATTGATCAACAACATTGCCAAAGGCCACGGAGGTCTATCTGTATTTGCCGGAGTGGGCGAGCGTACCCGCGAAGGAAACGACTTGATCCGCGAAATGATTGAGGCCGGCATCATCCGCTACGGAGAAGAGTTCAAGCATTCCATGGAGGAAGGCGGTTGGGACCTGAGCAAAGTAGACTTGAAGGAGCTGGAAGAATCTAAAGCCACCTTCGTATTTGGACAGATGAATGAGCCTCCCGGGGCCCGTGCCCGTGTGGCTTTGTCCGGTTTGACCATGGCGGAATACTACCGCGACGGAGACGGCAGCGGCCAAGGTAAAGACATCTTGTTCTTCATCGACAACATTTTCCGCTTTACGCAGGCAGGCTCTGAGGTTTCCGCTTTGTTGGGCCGTATGCCTTCTGCTGTAGGTTACCAGCCAACCTTGGCATCGGAAATGGGCGTGATGCAGGAACGTATTACCTCTACTAAAAACGGCTCCATCACGTCCGTTCAGGCGGTCTACGTACCGGCGGACGACTTGACGGATCCAGCCCCTGCGACCACCTTTGCTCACTTGGACGCTACTACGGTATTGTCTCGTAAAATTGCCGAATTGGGTATCTACCCTGCGGTAGATCCTTTGGACTCTACGTCTCGCATTTTGACGCCAGAAGTTGTGGGTGCGGAGCACTACGATTGCGCACAGCGCGTTAAACGCATCTTGCAGCGCTACAAGGAATTGCAAGACATCATCGCCATCTTGGGTATGGAAGAATTGTCCGAAGACGACAAGTTGGTGGTGTCCCGCGCACGTCGTGTGCAGCGTTTCTTGTCCCAGCCCTTCCACGTGGCCGAACAGTTTACAGGCATTCCCGGCGTATTCGTAGACCTTCAGGAGACCATCAAAGGTTTTACCATGATCATGGATGGTGAATTGGACCAGTACCCTGAAGCTGCCTTCAACTTGAAAGGTGGAATTGAGGAGGTTATTGCCGCGGGTGAGAAAATGTTGGCGGAAGCTTAATTCGGATGCAGAACATGCAACTGGAAGTACTTACCCCCGAAAAAAAACTCTTCTCCGGTGAGGCGAAGGCTGTTCAGTTCCCAGGAACCGACGGTTTATTTCAAATTTTGAACGGCCACGCTCCGTTGATTGCCACGCTTCGCGCGGGCGACATCCGTGTGGAAACCGCACAAGGCGCCACCGAATCCATTGCCATCAACGGCGGTGTAGTTGAGGTGTCCAACAACGTGCTCTCCGTTTTAGCGCAGTAGTTGCAGAACGTTCCTTTGGAATGCTGAACTTTGTAGGCAGGATGCGCAAGTATCCTGCCTTTTTTTATCCTCCAACCTCCGTGGACGCACCCCTTACCATCCCCGTTAAGCGCCTGCTGCGTTTTGCCCTGTTTATTGCCATCGTTTCAGCACAAACGGGCCTTCGCGCACAGCCGTATACGGGAATCAACTACCCCAATCCCAAGGACACCACACCGCGGGTTGCCATACTGATCCTGCCTGAAGTGCCGGTACGACCGTTGTGGGACCAATTCACGAGCCAAACGGTGGCGGGCTACAACGGCGACGAGTTGCGCTCGCGTTTCCCAGGAGCCACCCTAACCGAAGCCTTGGAGGGTACGTTTGGTCTGGATTTGCGCCAACGTGGCGGTGCAGACGTGCAAACGGATTTATCTGTTCGTGGAAGCACCTTTGATCAGGTTTTGGTGGTGGTAGACGGCGTACCGCAGTACGACCCACAAACCGGCCACCACGCCTTCAATTTGCCCCTGCCTTTGGGCGCCGTGGAACGCGTGGAACTCCTGGCCAACGGAGGCTCCTACCGCTACGGTCCCTTTGCCTTTGCCGGCGTCCTGTACATCACCACCCGCGGAGCTAAGGGTTCGTACGTCAGCGCGGGCGCCGGTCAGTTTGGGTACACCCAAGTGGCCGCCGGCTTGCCCTTCAGCGTCCAAAAACCGCACTTTGCAGCAACCGGCAGACTGGATGTGGAAACAAAATCCGCCGACGGTTGGAAGCGCAACTCGGATTTCGACCAAGTCCACGTGTACGGCAGTGCCCGCACGTCCACCTGGGGAGGGCCGCTCTTCGTCCGCGGCGGGTGGGGTCGCAAGCGCTTTGGCGCCCAAAACTTCTACTCCTTCAACTTCCCCGAACAGTACGAGGCCGTCAATACATACACCGCGCAACTTCAGTACGGCGTTCACCGCAACGTACTAAGGCTTTTTGCACGTCAGCACTACGACCAGTTTGAACTCTTCCGGGAAGAACCGGGCTACTATTTGCGTCAGTCCAACGGTCTGTTTTTGAATACCGTAGACAGCACCTTCGCTCCTTCCTGGTACCAAAACCACAACTTCCACCGCAACCGAACCTTGGGAGGCGAATGGACCGCGCGCCCCCTAAGCTGGAACCTCAATGCCGACGCCTACCAGCGGTTGACCGTTGAAACCGGTGCCGATTTCCGGTACGACGAAATCAAGTCCAACGCCTTGGGTCTGACCATCAGCGACACCGCCTACTTCCCGCGGTACGGGACCGCACTCTCCAAAGGGGACTCCCGACGGCACGGCGGTGCGTTTGCTTCCGCCAAGTGGTCCGGCGGAGGAACGGAAAAACAATGGGAACTGCAGGCCGCCGGGCGCATCCACTATTCGGACGCCTTCGGAATTCAGTTCCTACCGGGCGTGGAAGCCTCTGCCAAGAGCTCCTTGGAACACCGCTGGTCCGTGGCGGCCAACTACGCCACTCGGTTCCCCACGTTCACGGACCTTTACTATACCTTGGGCGGCGCCATCGGGAGCGCTGATTTGCAGCCGGAGTACGCTTGGAATGTTGAGGCTGCTCACCGGTACCAAACCTCCGGCATGCAGTGGCAAACCGCACTGTTTGCGCGCCAAGGTAGGCAGTTGATTGATTGGATTTCCAATATCGAAGGACAATTCATAGCCACCAATCTGCAGGAAGCAACGTTTTACGGGGTAGAAACCTACCTCCAATGGCGCGCTCCGTTGCCCGTACTGGAAATGGTCCGACTGGGTGGCGCTACCCTGTTTCATGCCGGGTCTGCACCGTCGGGCACCAACAGCACCTACGCTTTGGACTACCTCCGGTACCGCGGGGTGCTGCAAATTCAAACGACGGAATACAAAGGATTCAAAGCGACGCTCCGCAGCCAACACAGCCTGCGCAACGGCGCGTTCCGGCAAGCGGACGGCACCACGGGGAAGTACACCGTGCAGCACCAGACGGACCTGCGTTTGTCGCAGGCGGTTGGGCCCAACATGACTTTGGGGGTAGACGTTTTAAACGTTTGGAATACGGCGCTGCAGGACCGCGGCGGCATTGCCTTGCCCGGACGTTGGATTCGGGGTTCCTTTCAGTTGACCTGGTAAAAGTGCTCCCGACCGCTCGTACCTTCGTTTCATGAACGCACACAATCCCTCCGAAATGGCTCCTGTAACGGCGTTGCAGCAAGACGTCGATCAATGGATCCAAACCTTTGGCGTCCGGTACTTCAACGAACTGACGAATATGGCCCAACTCACGGAAGAGGTGGGCGAAGTGGCGCGCATCATCGCGCGGCGGTATGGAGAGCAGAGCGAGAAGGAGTCGGACAAGAACAAGGATTTGGGCGAGGAATTGGCGGACGTGCTCTTTGTAGTGCTCTGCCTGGCCAACCAAACCGGGACGGATCTTCAGGCGGCGTATGACCGACGCATGGAAGCCAAGGGCGCGCGGGACAAAGACCGCCACGCCAACAACCCCAAGTTGAAGCCGTAAAGGCCCCCGGGCGCTTCGCGGAGTTACTCCTTTTGGCGCGTGTCCAGCCAGACGGTGACGGGGCCGTCGTTGATCAGCTCCACCTGCATGTCTGCGCCAAAAACACCGCTTTTTACGGGGACCTCGGCCACATTCCAGAGCTGTTCCAAAAAAGACTCGTACAGCGGGATGGCCTGGCTGGGAGGAGCGGCGCGGTAAAAACTGGGTCGGTTGCCTTTTTTGGTGGAGGCGTGCAGGGTGAATTGACTGACCACCAAAAACGAGCCGTCTACTTCTTGGATGGAGGCGTTGATGGCCCCGGAGGCGTCGCCAAACAGGCGCATGAGCGCTAATTTTCGAACGCCGTAGGCAACATCCTCTTCCGTGTCTGCCGCCTCAAAACCCACCAAAACAAGGAGTCCACGCTGAATTTGGGCGTGGATGCGTCCGTCGATATGCACGGCAGCGCGGGCAACGCGTTGGATCAAAAGTCGCACGGCAACGCTTAAATTTTGTACGCGTCTTGCCGGTAGGGATCGTCGTCGTCCACGCCGTGGAGCATGCTGAGGTAGGACCGGTACCGGGTGGGCGCCAATTTATGCGCCTCCACCGCATCGCGTACCGCGCAACCGGGCTCCTCCGTGTGGCTGCAGTCCGCAAAACGGCATTGAGATCGCAAGGCAAAGATCTCTGGAAAATAATCACCAATCTCGCTGGCTTCCATGGATACGATGCCAAAACCGCGAATGCCGGGGGTGTCGATCAAATCAATATTGCCCGCCATGCGGTGCATTTCCGCGAAGGTGGTGGTGTGTTGCCCCTGGCCGTGCGCCGTGCTGACCGCTTGGGTGCGCAAGGACAAGCTGGGGTCCAGCGCATTGGCCAAGGAACTCTTCCCGACGCCCGAATGCCCGCTGAACAAGGTCACTTTGTTGGCAAGCAGGGAACGCAATTCCTCCAATCCCTCCCCGCTGTGGGCCGACGTCCGCAACGTGCGGTATCCGGCCGCCCCGTAGGCCGCCTCCCGGTACTCCAATTCGTCGCGGTCTGCCTCAGACAAAGCATCCATTTTGTTGAACACCAACACCGCGGGCACGCTGTAGGCTTCCGCCGTGGCGAGGAATCGATCAATAAACCCAAAAAGGGTTTTAGGCTCGGCCACGGTGGTCACCAAAACCGCCTGGTCCAAATTGGCCGCAATAACTTGCGTTTTGTGCGACAAATTGACGCTCTTCCGCAGAATGTAGTTCTTCCGGTCGTGCAGCGCAATAATCACCGCCTGTTCTGCGCCTTCGTCCTCCAACTCCACGCGATCGCCCACGGCCACAAAACTGGTACTTTTGCTGCCTTTCAGGCGCAACTGACCGCGCAAACGGCACGCGCGTTCGGTGCCGTCGTCCAGCCGAACTTGAAACCAACTTCCGGTTGCCTTGACGACCGTTCCGGGAAATGTAACGGTTGCGCTCATGTGGCAAAGGTAGCATCGCTTACCTTTGCGGAAAGACTTGATTCTGTGTCCATCCGTGTTTCCAACCTCACCAAACTCTACGGCGAACAAAAAGCGCTGGACGCCGTCTCTTTTGACCTGCCCGACCGCCAGATTGTAGGCCTCTTGGGGCCCAACGGCGCCGGAAAAAGCACCTTGATGAAAATCTTGACCGGTTATTTGCCGGCGAGCAGCGGGAACGCGCAAGTTTGCGGGCTTGAAGTAGGTACCGACGCCCTGGACGTCAAGCAAAAAGTAGGCTACCTCCCGGAACACAATCCGCTCTACACGGATCTCTACATTGCGGAGTACCTGCACTTTGTGGCCGGCCTCTACGGCGCTCCCGCCGAACGCGTGGAAGAAATGATTGCGCAAACGGGATTGACCCCGGAGCGACACAAGACCATTGGGCAACTGTCCAAGGGCTACCGCCAACGCGTAGGCCTTGCTGCGGCCCTGCTCCACGACCCGGAGGTACTCATTCTGGACGAACCCACCACCGGATTGGACCCGAACCAACTGGTGGAGATTCGCGCCCTCATCAAACGCGTGGGCCAATCCAAAACGGTGGTGTTGTCCACCCACATTTTGCAAGAAGTGGAGCACCTGTGCGACCGCGTCTTGATCATCCACCACGGCCGCATTGTGCGCGACGCACAACTGGCGGAACTCCAGGCCGAAGGCGGCTTGGAAACGGCCTTCCGCAACGCCACCCGCGTCGGATAAGGAACCGTCAAGGCATCGGACAAAGCGCACGCCGCGCACCCCCAGCCGTTCAACGAGGCGTGTTCGCCCAAATTTAAAGACCAAAAAAAAGGGCTGCCCCAAACGGAGCAGCCCTAGTTCTTTTGGAACGGAATTGATTACATCATTCCATCCATGCCGCCGCCCATGGGGGGCATTGGCTTATCATCTTTTGGAAGTTCGGTAATTGTAGCTTCCGTGGTCAACAACAGCGCAGCAACCGACGCCGCATTTTCCAAAGCCACCCGTACCACCTTGGTGGGATCAATGATGCCCGCAGCGTACATGTCGCAGTACTCGTCGGTCTTGGCGTTGAAGCCAAACGCACCCGTGCCTTCCTTGACCTTTGCAACCACTACAGAGCCTTCCAAGCCGGCGTTGGCCACAATCTGGCGCAACGGCTCTTCAATGGCGCGTGCAATGATCTTGATGCCCGTGGTTTCGTCGTTGTTCTCGCCCTTCATGCCTTCCAGCACCGCACGAGCGCGAACCAGCGCTACGCCACCGCCGGGAACGATTCCCTCTTCAATGGCCGCGCGCGTGGCCGCCAAAGCGTCGTCCACACGGTCCTTCTTCTCCTTCATCTCCACTTCCGAAGCCGCACCCACGTAAAGAACCGCAACGCCACCGGCCAACTTGGCCAGGCGCTCTTGCAACTTCTCGCGGTCGTAGTCCGACGTCGTCGTTTCGATTTGGGCTTTGATTTGGTGCACTCGGGCCTTAATGTCGTCGGCACTGCCGGCTCCGTTCACAATGGTCGTATTGTCCTTGTCGATGGTCACCTTTTCAGCGGTGCCCAACATTTCCACCGTAGCGTTCTCCAGTTTGAAGCCGCGCTCTTCGCTGATCACGGTACCGCCGGTCAAGATGGCGATGTCTTCCAACATGGCCTTGCGGCGATCGCCAAAGCCTGGAGCTTTTACGGCGGCCACGCGCAGGGCGCCGCGGATCTTATTCACTACTAGCGTTGCGAGGGCCTCACCGTCCACATCTTCTGCGATGATCACCAAAGGACGTCCGGACTGAGCCACCGGCTCCAACACGGGAAGAATTTCCTTCATGCTGGAAACCTTCTTGTCGTAAATCAAGATGTACGGACGGTCAATGTCCGCCACCATTTTCTCCGTATTGGTTACGAAGTAGGGGGACAGGTAGCCGCGGTCAAACTGCATGCCTTCCACTACGTCAACGTAGGTGTCCGTGCCTTTGGCCTCTTCCACCGTGATGACGCCCTCTTTCTTCACTTTGGCCATGGCCTGCGCAATCAACGTACCGATCGACGGATCGTTGTTGGCGGAAATGGTAGCCACTTGCTCCACTTTCTCGTTATTGTCGCCCACCTCCTGAGAGATTTTGCGCAACTCGCCCACAACGGACGTTACGGCCTTATCGATGCCACGCTTCAGGTCCATGGGGTTGGCTCCTGCGGCCACGTTCTTCAAACCGTGGTTGATGATGGCCTGGGCCAATACGGTAGCGGTGGTGGTGCCATCACCAGCGATGTCTGCCGTTTTACTGGCCACTTCTTTTACCATCTGCGCGCCCAAGTTCTGCACCTTGTCCGCCAACTCAATTTCTTTGGCCACGGTTACGCCGTCTTTGGTAACGTGCGGCGAACCAAATGCCTTTTCAATGACTACGTTGCGTCCCTTGGGGCCCAAGGTCACTTTCACTGCATTCGCCAATGCGTCTACGCCCTTGCGCAGGCCGTCGCGTGCAGAAACGTCGAAGGTTACTTCTTTTGCTGCCATTTTGATTTGCTTTTTATAAGGAATTCGTTAATTAGATGATGGCCAAGATGTCGGACTCGCGCATGATCATCAAGTCGCGTCCTTCGTACTTCAGTTCCGTTCCGGCGTACTTGCCGTACAGCACCAAATCTCCCTCTTTAACGGTCATGGGCTCGTCTTTCTTGCCAGCACCGACGGCCACTACTTTGCCGCGTTGGGGTTTCTCTTGGGCCGTATCCGGAATGATCAAACCGGAGGCGGTTACGGTCTCTGCAGCAGCCGGCTCCACAATAACGCGGTCGGCCAAGGGGCGGATGTTGATATCAGCCATAGGAATGAAATTTTAAAGTAGGTTATTCAATTGGGTCGCACCGATGCGACGCCTTGGATAATGCACATCCCGTGCCACGGACGACAACAGCCCGATCTCCGGAAAAAACGTCAAAAAAAAAGCCACCCCAGTGACAGGGTGGCAGTTTTGTGTGACAAAATTGCACTTACTCTCCAGCAGGAGCACTTTCCGGCATACCGGCAGCACCACCAGCGGCAGGAGCGGGCTGCTGCGCAGGAACTCCAGCGCTGGCATCAATTTGTTCGTTGACTGCAGATTCCGGCAAAGCCTCACTCGTGCTGCCGCCTTGCAACATGTTGATGAGGAGTACAAACACCAACAAGGCACCTGCAAAACCCCAGGTCAGCTTGTCCAAAAACTCGGTGGTACGGCGGACGCCGCCCATCATGTTGGGGGTAGAACCAAACGAGGAGCCCAATCCGCCGCCCTTCGGGCTTTGGACCAACACCACCAACACCAGCAGGAGCGCGCTGATGATTATCAAAATGGAAAGAATGCCGTTCATGGTTTCTTGTTTCGTTGCTTCAATCGAATTTCTAAAATCAGGGATGCAAATATCGCACTTTTATCCGGGTATTTCAACCTCAGAATTTCATAAGCTTGAACCGCTTTGTCAAACGCACCTTGCTGCACGTAAACTTGAGCCAAGGTTTCGGTCATGAAGACCGGATCTCCACCCAGGCTGGAGGCACTCAAATCGGGCATCGGCGCACGTAACTCACTGCCCCGCCCGGGAACTGCGGCAGGCCGAACGGGAGCTTCGCGCTCTAAAAACTTGTCTATTAATGCGTCTGCCAAAGGTTTTGGGACCGTCGGTACCGACACGACTGCTTCTGATTCCGAGTGAGCATGCACTGCATCCGACAGTCCCTCGTTCAAGTCCGGTACGGCGGAAGATTGTTTTTGTGGCGAACCACCTGCTTGCTCAGCCAGCCACCGCGCAAAGGGGGATAATTCGCTGTTCGCTGCAACAACAGGCGCTGCAATCGCGTGGGTGGGAAGCACCGGCGCAACGCTCTGTAGATCCGGAACAACCGATTCCTGGCGCATCTCCGTTGGAACAGGAACCGATGGTGTTGAGCCGTGCAATTTTGCAGAAAGTGCCCGGGCCCGCAGTATGGCCTCCCGCACTTTCTCTGGCAAATGGGACACATCCGATCCCGCTGAGGTCGGTTCCAACTTAGCAGCAGATTCAGGCTTGACAACGGATTCCACCTGAAGAACCGGTACCTCCTCCGTTGCAGCACCCAGCACTGGGGTGGGGATAACATGGGTCTTGCTCGGCTGATGAGTATCGGAAACCGTTGGTACCGAAAAATCCTCCATCCACAGCATCAAAGCTCGTCGGTCTGGGGCAACCGCCGCTGCTCGCCGCAACGCTTGGGGAGCTAGGTAGTGTCCCTCGTTTTTTAGAGCACGCGCATAGAGGGCGTGGAGCGGGGCTGAATACGGATACTCCTCAACCGCTTGCTTCAGCCACGCCGCTTCGACGGCGCCCAAAGACTCCGGATGCTCCAAACCGCGGTACCAATCCTTGCTGTTCATCACCAATTGACCAAAGCCCTACTGAAAATCTTCTCCGCCAATTCCCGGCACATTTCGTCCATCAAACTTCCTTCCACCGCACTCAAATCCTGCGTGGACGGGTAATCGCGCGTGGACGTAAAACGCTGCGAAAAATTCCGTTTGGGATCCAATTGGTTGTTCAACTGCACCTCCACGACCAACGTCAAACGCGAAAGTGCCACGGTTTCGTTGGCCGTTGGCGCTTGAGGCGAAACGGAATAACCCACAATGGCTCCGGAGAAAACCAAATCCGCATCACGGGGTGCCAAGGATAGGGTGCTTTGTTGCACCAAGGTGGTACGCAATTGTTCTGTAAATGTTTGGGACAATCGGGGATTCACCAGTTCCGCGTTGTTTGGAAAAACGTCCACCTGAACCGTCTTGGCGTCGCCCGCGTCGCTGCCGGAAAAGGAATAGGTCACGCCGCACGAAGCCAGCAACGCTAAGCCGGCAACCGGAACCAGTGCCCAAATGTATTGGGGTATACGGGGTACCACGAAAGCCATTTAAAGGTCCAACTGCTTGATTTTCCGGTACAAGGTACGCTCAGAAATGCCCAGCTCCGCAGCTGCTTCCTTGCGTCGTCCCTTGTGGCGTTCCAGTGCTTTCCGTACCATTTCAGCCTCCAAATCGTGTAGACTCAACATGCCGTCCGGTTCTTCCTCCGCATCTTCCACGGCATCAATATAGCGCTCGTTGGGCGCCAATCGCTCCATGGGTTCCAGCGGAACCGCGTTGCGTGGAGCCAAACCTGTGATGCCGACGGAGGCCGCTCCCATGGTACGAGTAACAGCTGATGTAGCCGCAGATTCCGAATCCAAATTGCCCCCACCCGCTAAGGAATTGACCATCTGACGCAAATTGTTCAGATCGTTCCGCATATCAAACAAAACCTTGTACAAAATTTCGCGCTCCGTGTTGAACTCGCTTTGGGACAAAGGTGCGTCTGCCGCCCGCGCAGGCAACTTGGTTTGGGCAATTTCCGGGATGTAGTTGAGCAGGGTTTCCGCTGAAACTTCGCGGTCCGTCTCCACCACACTCAATTGCTCCACCAAATTGCGCAATTGGCGGATGTTGCCCGGCCAGCGGTATTGCTCCAAGGCTTGTACAGCGTCTGGGGACAACCGAACTGCCGGAAGTCGGTACTTCTGGGAAAAATCCTGTGCAAACTTTCGGAACAACAAATGAATGTCTTCGCGGCGCTCCCGCAGCGGCGGCAATTGAATTTCGACTGTATTTAAGCGGTAGTACAGGTCCTCGCGGAACTTATTTCGCTCGATGGCTGAAAACATGTTCACGTTGGTGGCTCCTACCACCCGCACCTGGGTAGACTGTGGTTTTGAACTGCCCACGCGAATAAATTCGCCCGTTTCCAGCACCCGAAGCAACCGCACCTGAGTCCCCAATGGCAACTCGCCCACCTCGTCCAAGAAAATGGTCCCGCCGTCGGCTTCCTCAAAATAGCCTTTCCGCGCACCGGTGGCGCCCGTAAAAGAGCCCTTCTCGTGCCCAAACAACTCGGAATCGATGGTTCCCTCCGGTATTGCCCCGCAGTTCACGGCCACCAAAGGCTTGTGCTTGCGGTGGCTCAAGCCGTGGATGATCTTGGGAATGGCCTCCTTGCCCACCCCACTCTCGCCGGTCACCAAAACGCTTATGTCCGTAGCCGCCACCTGAATGGCCTTGAAGATCGCACGGTCCAAGGCCGCCGATTGGCCCACAATGCCGAACCGTAATTTTGCTTCCTGAACCGTCATGGATTAAAAGGTATAAGTCATCCGAAGGGGTGTCCCGGTGTAAATGCGCGTACCGGACAACACGTTGATCACAAAATTCTTTTGCGAAACAATCTCCATTTTCGCCGCATCCGGGAGTGCTTTCTTAAACACCACAAACGGCACCATTCCGGTGTACTGACCGTTCCAAATTTCTTTGCCCGACGCATTGTACACGCGGACCACGAAGGGCGTGAAGAGGTTTTCCACGCAGCGCTTCTCCTTTTTCTGCGCTACACACAACGTAAAGGCGCCGTCCTCCCGAACGGTCTCTTCCGACACCTGAAAGGTCAAGTTGGAATCGTACCACTTCCCGTCTTCTCCGCGGGTTTGCGCTCCCATGGAAAGGCTGCACAGCGCGAGCAACACTCCCACTAAATACTTACTTTTCAGCATGCTCCTTCCGTTAAAGATTCCCCCAACAAAGTAGCCGGGGTACACCGGTCCACGAAAACCCGCACAAAATCGCCCTTTTGGTGGTTCTTTTTGGGGAACACCACCACGGTATTTTGGGTGGTTCGCCCAAACAAATCTTCGGGAGATTTCTTTGACGGGCCTTCCACCAACACTTCCACCACTTGGCCTACGTACGCTTGATTGCGTTCCAGGGAGTGTTGCTGTTGGCGCTCAATGATTTCCGCGAGCCGACGTTTCTTGACCTCCAGCGGAATGTCGTCCACTAACTTGCGCGCGGCATAAGTATTGGGGCGTTCCGAGTAGAAGAACATGAACCCAAAATCGTACTTCACATAGTCCATGAGGCTGAGCGTCTGCGCATGGTCTTCCTCCGTTTCGCCCGGGAAGCCCGCAATCAAATCCTGCGAAATGCCGCAGCCGGGAATGATGGTGCGGATGCGATCAATCAAGGCCATATATTCCTCGCGGTTGTGGCCCCGGTTCATGGCCTTCAAAATCCGACTGGACCCGCTTTGGACGGGCAAATGGATGTACTTGCAAATGTTCTCGTGACCGGCAATGGCCCGCAAAACGTCGTCGGACATGTCCTGCGGATTGCTCGTGGAAAAGCGAATGCGCATGTTGGGCACGGCAGCAGCCACCTGATGAAGCAAATCCGCAAAATGAACTGCGGAGGCCTGGGCCATGGAGCTCGCCTTCTCAAAATCTTTCTTCAAACCGCCACCGTACCACAAATACGAATCGACGTTTTGCCCCAGCAGGGTAACTTCTTTGTAGCCCTTCTCCCACAAGCCGATTACTTCGTCCACAATGGTCTGGGGATTGCGGCTGCGCTCGCGACCCCGGGTAAACGGCACCACGCAAAACGTACACATGTTGTCGCAGCCCCGGGTGATGGAAACAAAAGCGCTAACGCCGTTGCCGCCCAAGCGGACCGGCTCAATGTCGTCGTAGGTCTCCTCTTTGGACAGCAATACATTGACAGCCTTCCGACCGCCGTCGATCTCGTCCAACAGATTGGGCAAATCGCGGTAGGCATCGGGGCCCACCACCAAGTCCACCAACTTTTCTTCTTCAAAAAATTTCTCGCGAACGCGTTCCGCCATGCAACCCAGAACACCCACCTTGAGGCCTGGGTTCTTGGATTTGATGGTGTTGAATTGATCCAGTCTTTTGCGCACGGTTTGTTCCGCTTTGTCCCGAATGGAACAGGTATTGAGCAGCACCAAATCTGCCTCTTCCGGCTTGTTGGTGGTCTCGTATCCTTCTTTTTGCAGCAAAGAGGCCACAATTTCGCTGTCGGAAAAATTCATTTGGCACCCGTAGCTTTCCAGGTACAATTTCTTGCGTCCGGCGGTGCCTTCTAGCACCAGGGCTTCGCCCTGACGCGATTCGTCGTGTTGGTCCGTTGTATTCATGGTTTGCACCCCAAAGGTACACGAATCGTGCCACGGTGACAAAATGGCAGGTTAACGACAAACGTTTATCCAAAAATCCTGCCTTTACTTTGTGGTCCTAAACCTCCACCATGCCCCGCAACCTCGTAATCGTCGAATCACCCGCCAAAGCCAAGACCATTGAACAGTACTTGGGTTCGGACTACCGAGTGGTTTCCAGCTTTGGCCACATTCGGGATTTGCCCGATCGAACCCTGGGCGTGGACGTAGAAAATGGTTTTGTGCCCCAATACACGGTGAGCGCAGAAAAAAAGGATGTGGTGTCCAAACTAAAAAAGGAAGCCGCCGCCGCAGAGACCGTCTGGTTGGCATCCGATGAGGACCGCGAGGGGGAAGCTATTTCGTGGCACTTGGCCGAAGTGTTGGGCTTAAACCCCACCACCACCAAACGCATTGTGTTCCACGAAATCACGAAGAACGCCATACTCAAGGCCATCGACGCACCGCGTACCATCGACATGAACTTGGTGAACGCCCAGCAAGCCCGTCGGGTACTGGACCGTTTGGTGGGTTTTGAAATGTCTCCGGTCTTGTGGAAAAAAGTACGCCGCGGTCTGAGTGCCGGACGCGTGCAGTCTGTAGCCGTCCGGTTGATTGTGGAGCGCGAACGCGAAATCAACGCTTTTTCTACCCAGTCGGACTTTAGAACCGTCGGGCAATTCCAAACCCCCGAAGGTGCGCGGTTGAGTGCCGAATTGCAGCACCGATTTACTACGGCTGACGAGGCCAAACCTTTCTTGGCGCTCGCAGACCAAGCATCCTACACCGTGCAGGCGGTGGAAACCAAACCCGCCAAACGCACCCCGGCCGCACCGTTTACCACTTCTACGTTGCAGCAGGAGGCCTCGCGAAAATTGGGTTACTCCGTCAGCAGGACCATGCAATTGGCCCAAAGACTGTACGAAAGCGGATTCATTACCTACATGCGTACGGATTCCGTCAACCTCAGCCAGGATGCCCTGGTTGCTTTGGAAGCTGCTATTCACGCTCAGTACGGAGAAAAGTACCACAAACGGCGCACGTTTGCCACCAAAGCCAAGGGCGCGCAAGAGGCCCACGAAGCGATTCGCCCCACCCGCATGGACGTGCAGTCCGCTGGGGAGGATGCCGCGCAAAAACGCTTGTACGAATTGATTTGGAAGCGCACCACCGCCTCCCAAATGGCCGATGCCGCACTGGAGCGCACCACCGCAGAACTCCTAGGAAGCAACCTCCAATATTCGTTCCGCGCGGAAGGTGAGGTTCTGTTGTTCGATGGCTTTTTAAAGGTATACCGTGAAGGGCACGACGACGACCACGCCGAAGAAGCATCGGACTTGTTGCCGCCCCTGACCCGCGGCCAATCCATCAACGGTGTCTCGTTTACAGCCACGGAACGGTTCAGCCGCCCCCCTGCCCGCTACAGCGAAGCGGCCCTGGTGAAAAAACTAGAGGAATTGGGTATAGGCCGTCCGTCCACTTACGCGCCTACCATTTCCACCATCATCAAACGTGAATACGTCAAAAAAGGTGAATTGGAAGGGACGGAGCGGAACTACCTGGTTTTGCATGCCGAGTCCGGAAGCATCACCCAAAAGACCGCCACAGAGAAAACCGGTTCCGAAAAAGGAAAATTGTTGCCCACGGACACAGGCACCGTCGTCACGGACTTTTTGCAGGCAAATTTTAGCTCCATCATGGACTACGCGTTCACCGCACGGATGGAATCTGAATTTGACTTGATTGCGGAGGGTCGGGCGGATTGGCAGTCCGTCATTACGGATTTCCACAAAGACTTCAGCGGCTGGCTGCGCGAATCCGCCAACGCCGAACGTGCTTCTGGGGAGCGCATTTTGGGGATCCATCCCACAAACGGACTGGAGGTTTCTGCACGCGTCGCACGCTTCGGGCCTATTGTTCAAATTGCGGCTGCTTCTGCGGAAGAGAAACCCAAATACGCGAGCATTCCCTCCACCCAGTCCTTGGAAACCATCACCCTGGAACAGGCCCTGAAATTGTTCGATTTGCCGCGTACTGTTGGTGAATTTGAAGGCTTGGTGCTCAAAGCAAATACCGGTCGATTTGGTCCCTACGTGCAGCACGGCAAAGAATTTGTCAGCCTGCCCAAGGAGCTTTCTCCCCTGGACGTTACCGAAGAGCAAGCCATTGAGTTGGTCGTGGCCAAGCGCAACAAGGCCGCAGCCGATTTGCTGCAAGCTTTGGAAACCGCGCTGGGTCGCGTGGAGGTTCGAAACGGCCGGTACGGTCCCTATTTGAAGTTGGAAAAAGAAAACTTCAAAATTCCCAAAGGAACGGACCCGATGTCTTTGGACGCCAGCGCCGTGGAAAGCATGATTGCAGACCAACGCGCTCAGCCCAGCAAAGGCCGCGCGGGCGCACGTGCAAAGCGCAAATAATGTCCTAACAGAATCCCAAGCCCATGTGGATTGAACTTCTCCAGCCGGTCCCCGTTGAATTAACGCAGCCGGAAACACCTTACCCTTTGGGCACTCTGGGCAATCGGATGGCCCTTCACACCGAAGAAAGTGGCCTTCCAGAGCTCAAAGGAGTTCGCGTCGCATTTCTTTCAGTGGGAGAAGATCGCGGGAACCCGGGGAATCGAGGATGCCGCAATGCGGGGAATGCTTTCCGCACGAGTTTCTACCCACTGTACGCAGGTGCCTGGGACTTAACACTGGCTGATTTGGGCCATTTGCCCGCCGGAGCTACACCCCAAGACACCGGAACCGCCTTGGCTGGTCTGTGCCAAGATTTGCTCCAGAGAAACATCATTCCGTATGTTTTAGGCGGCACGCAAGACCTGGCATACTGGATGTATCGGGCCTACGATTCCTTGGAACAGTCCGTGAATATGGGTGTTGTGGACAACCGCATTGCCTTGGGAGCCGACGAAACGGTGCTGAATTCCGACGGGCTTTTGGGGCCGATTATTTCCGCCCAACCTTACAACCTGTTCAACCTGAGTCTCATTGGCCTTCAAACGTACTTCGTTGCCCCGGATCAATGGGATTTGGCCGAACGCATGCATTTTGAGACGTACCGATTGGGAATGCTTCGGGGTCAAGTACACGAAGTAGAGCCGGCCGTGCGCGATGCGGACCTTGTGATCTTCAACAACCGCGTAATCCGTCACGCAGATGCGCCCGGACACGCAGACCCCTCGCCCAACGGCCTAACCGCAGACGAAGCCTGCGCGCTTGCCCGGTATTGCGGACTGTCGGACAAGGTTTCTTCCCTAGGTTATTTTGAATACAACCCGACGCTGGATCCCGCGAGTCAAAATGCGCACCTCGCCGCACAAATTGCTTGGTACTTTATAGAAGGAGTTCATTTACGTCGTGGGGACTACCCCTTCACCCCGAAAAGCCAGTACCTACGATTTACCGTACTCCTGGACGAATTGGAACAAGAGCTCGTCTTTTACAAAAGTCCTTTGAGCGAACGCTGGTGGATGGAGGTACCCATGAAACAAACCCAATACGTGCGGCATGCCTTGGTTCCTTGCTCGTCCCATGATTACGAATTTGCGTTGGGCGGAGAAATACCAGCCAGATGGTGGAAAGCACAGCGCAAAGGTTTGTGAAATTCACAACGACTTGTTGACAATTCATGGGAAATTCCTACTTTTAGCCTCTGTATGAACCGCATCAAGGGGCTCTTTCTTCTGGCTATCAGCATTATAGCCGCACAATTGCACGCGCAACAAGACGTGCAGTTTACTCAGTACATGCACAACCGGATCTTTTTCAATCCGGGCATGGCTGGAAATTCTGACGCGATTTCTTTGAATTTTGGACACCGCACCCAGTGGGTTGGATTTGACAACGCACCGGTGACTCAAAACATCAACGCCGAACTCCCCGTGGATAAATTGCACGGTGGGGTCATGCTCAACATTACCAACGACCAAATCGGATTCTTCCAGGATATTTCTGCTGCGTTGGGCTACGCCTACCAAACGTATGTGGGTCCGGGCAAATTGGGCATCGGTCTTTCCGTTGACTTCCGCAACAAAAATGTGCGCAATGCGCAATGGATTTTCCCCGACGGTGGCGCCGGGTCCAACGACCCCGCTGTCATGAACCCAACGGCTCAAGCCATGGCTCCAGAATTGAATTTTGGTGCTTACTACTCCACCGATCAGTGGTTCGCCGGATTGTCATCCTCCAGATTGCTTCAGAGCACCCAAAACCTTCCGGGCTTGGGTGGCGGCACGGCTGCTTACCGAAGCGTCATGCACTACTACCTCATGGGCGGTTACCAATTTGAACTGGCCACGCTCCCCGGAATTCGTTTTGCACCGTCTGCGCTGTTCCGCACAGACGCCTCGTCTCAAAATTTACATACTGACTTGAACTTCAACGCCGTGGTTCAAGACAAAATTTACGGCGGATTGGGCCTGCGCGTCAACGATGCCGTTTCCTTAATGGCCGGTTACCAAGTAATGCCGTCCCTCCGCGTCAGCTACAGTTACGACATCAACACGTCTCCCCTACGTGCCTACAACGGGGGATCGCACGAGATTTTTGTGAACTACCAATTCACCATTGAAATCCCACCGCGCATCAAAGGCAGTTACCGAACCCCAATTTTTTTGTAATATCGCAGGCTTTTTTGCGTTATCACTTCAACAGCTCAATTCCTACCGCATGAAAAAACGGATTTCGTTCCTGAGTATCGCTGCTGCCGCTTTGTTGGCCGCGTGCTCCGGCTCTGACCACGGCGAACTCGTCGGGGTTCAGAATCGTCCTGAATGGTACCCGTCGGACCCCTTCGGAATGGTTTACGTTCCTCAAGGCTCCTTCAATATGGGCAATACCGACGTGGACGTTCCCTTTGGATTGACGGCTCCTACGAAAACAGTTTCTGTTTCTGCCTTCTACATGGACGAAACCGAAATCACCAACAACGAGTACCGTCAGTTCGTTTACTGGGTGCGTGATTCCATCCTGCGTTACCGTTTGGCCGAGGCCATGGTGGAGGAGTACGAGTACATCAACTACGCAGACATGGAAAACCCAACGTTTTTTGAAGAATACGTTGGTTTGAACTACCCGGATTCCATGCAAACGCACCTCGATTGGAAACCTGCCCTTACCTACGATACGCGCAGGTATCCTTCCGCCGAATACACGGAGGTGATCGAAAGTCTGTACCTGGCTCCAGAGGAGATTTTCATGGGCGGACGTATGGTTGACGCGCGTCAATTGAATTATTTGTACTTCTGGATGGACAAACAGAAGGCTGCTCGCAAGAGCAACCGGGCTGAGTTCAACTTCAAAGACGCCGAAGATCCCAACAAGCCTTTCTCCTACCGTGATTATGTTAAGGACGGAAAGCAAATTTCCGATCGCTCTTCGTTCTTTGAGAAGGAAATTATCAACGTTTACCCAGACACCTTGGTTTGGATCGCTGACTTTACCTACTCTTTCAACGAAACCATGCACGATAAATACTTCTGGCATCCTGCTTACGACAACTATCCGGTTGTGGGCGTGAACTGGAAGCAAGCCGTTGCCTTCGCCAACTGGAGAACCAAATACCGCAGTGAATTCTTGCGCGCCAACGACGACATGCAGGAGCACGAATTCCGTCTTCCTACGGAGTCTGAGTGGGAATACGCTTCACGAGGTGGCCGCGAACTGACCACGTATCCGTGGGGCGGACCGTATGCCACCAACAGCTCTGGTTGTTTCTTGGCAAACTTCAAACCTTCTCGCGGTAACCTGGTTGCGGACGGCGGTTTCCACCCCGTGAAAGCTACCTCCTACCAGCCAAACGGCTATGGTTTGTACTGCATGGCAGGTAACGTTGCCGAGTGGACAAGCACCGCATGGGAAGAAGCATCCTACTACTACGTAGCAGACTTCAACCCCGATTACAAATACAACGCCAAAGAAGGTGATTCAGAAACCCTGAAACGCAAAGTTATCCGCGGCGGTTCTTGGAAAGACATTGCGCATTTCATGCAAAACGGTTCGCGCAGCTACGAATACCAGGATACCTCCAAAAGTTTCGTAGGATTCCGCACCGTACAGAGCTTCTTGGGACGCGACTTACGCGATTTCTAAAGCCTATTTTCTTTTTTTCGAACTCTCAACCTATTCAACCCTAACACCCTTCATTCGTATGGCACTCATCGACGTCAACGGCAAAAAGTTCAAGAATTTCATGGCAAAACTCTACGGCTGGGGAGCAGCAGTCGTTATCATGGGTGCCTTGTTTAAAATTTTGCACATGCCGGGCGCTGACTGGATGTTGATCATCGGTCTGACAACTGAAGCCGTTATCTTCTTTATTTCCGCGTTTGAAAAGCCTGCAACCGACTACGAATGGAGCCGAGTTTACCCCGAACTGGCAGAAAGCGATGAAGTTGCCTCTACTGGTTCAAAAAAAGCACGCATTGCTTCCAATCTCTCTCCTACTCAGGAATTGGACAAGATGCTGGAAGAAGCTAAAATCGGTCCGGACTTGATTCAATCTTTGGGCGACGGCATGCGTCGTTTGAGCGAGACCGCTGGTTCACTGAATACTGCAGTTGATGCAGCCGGTGCTACCGCAGCCTACAGCAACCAACTGAGCACTGCTGCCAAGAACATGGAGGCCTTGAATGCTCTGTACGCTGTTCAACTGGAAAATACTACCAACCAAGTAGAGGTTCAAAATTCCTTGATGGAGAAACTGGGTGCTTCTGTAAACGATTCCGAGAAGCTGACCGGAGAAGTATCGAAGATGGTACAGAACGTGAGTGCCTTGAACAATGTTTACGGCAACATGCTCGCAGCCATGGGCGCGAAAAACTAATTGGAACGCTCTACCTCGATATTAACTCTGTAAAATAACGCACCATGGCCGGCGGAAAGGTGTCACCACGTCAAAAGATGATCAACATGATGTACCTCGTGTTGACTGCAATGTTGGCGTTAAACGTATCTAAGGATATTATTAAAGTCTTGACCAAATTGGATCAAGGCATGAACGAAACGGTAGCAACTGTTTTCAAGGGAACGGAAGTAATCTATTCTGCGATTGCCAACGCCATGAAAGACAATCCACGCGCCGTTCCAATCAACGAACGAGCTCAGAAGGTCAAGTCCGAGGCCGATGGTATCGTCAAGGAAATCGCCAACATCAAAACCTTCTTGATCGAAGAAACGGGCGGTTACAACAACGACGGTTCCGGTACCTTAAAAGGTGGCGATAACCGCGATGTTGGTGAAGCCTATTTGGTTGCGGATAAATCCGTTGGAGGTCAAGGCAAGGCAAAGGAAATCAAAGAGCGTTTGACCGCATTCCGTGAATCCATGATCAAGGAAGCTGATGGAGATGCTGCCCTTATTGCCACCATCAAGGAAACCTTTAATTTCCAAGATGTTACGGAAGAAGGCACCAAGATGTCTTGGGAAAAAGCCACGTTTTCTGAATTGCCTTTGGCCGGCGTGATTCCGTTTTTGACGGACCTTCAATCCCGCGTTCGCCGTACAGAATCCAAAGTAGTGGATCACTTGTACAGCCAGATTGACGCCAATACATTGAAGTTTGATAACGTCAAGGCAGTGGTCATGCCCACCAATGGAACCTACATTCAGCAGGGTGATTTCTACGAAGCTGATGTATTCTTGGCCGCTTACGACAACAGCCGCAATCCTCAGTTCTCCGGCATTGCCGTGAAGGAAGTGAAAGAAGGCGTGGGTAAAGTCAGCATCCAGGGAACAGGCAACGGCGAAGTAAAGAAAATGGTGACCATTTCCTTGCCCGGAGGAGACAAAACCTACCAAGCCGAAATTAAGTACACGGTATCCCCTCCTTCTTCAGTTATTTCTCCTTCGAAGATGAACGTCTTCTACCGGAACGTAGAGAACCCTCTTGAGGTATCCGTTCCCGGCGTAGCTCCCTCTTCTTTGCGCGTTTCTGGACCCGGTATTTCCGGTAAAAATGGCAACTACATTGCCGACGTTACCAAGGTGGAAGGCAAAACCATGATGGTGAACGTGAGTGTGGAGGAAAACGGCAAACTGCGAAAAGTGGGCAGCAAGGAATTCCGGATCAAGGGTCTCCCAATGGCTTCTGGTTTGGTGTTCCGCAAATCCAGTGGTGTCATGTCAACCTCGTCGTTGGCCAAGGCTCCTATTGAAGCCGAATACGTTGACTTTCCATTTGAATTGCCTTTGAAGGTTGTTTCTGCTGAAGTCAAAATTGAAGGTCAGCCTCCGATTCAAGTTAAAGGAAGCACGTTTGACAACAACACCCGCGAATTGATCCAACGCTTGAAGCCCGGTGCTTCGGTGACGATCCGTAAAATCGTGGCCACCACGCCCAACGGATCGCGCGTGAGCAACATCGGCAACATTTCGATCGACGTACAATAACCTAAGGCGACTCGCCATGAAAACAACCCGCTTCTACCTTTCCCTTGCAGCTGCTGGCCTCTTTTTCGGAGGTGTTCAGACTGCTCAGGCACAGGTTTTGACGCCTGAAGACGACGGCATTGTGCCCAAAGCACAAATGCACTTCGTCAATTCCAAGCCCGTGGAATACACCTTCTTGCGTCAAGACGACATCATGTGGTCTGCGCGCCACTGGGAGCGTATTGACATGCGCGAGAAGATCAACCACCCGTTGTACTATCCCGTGAAGCCCCAGCCGGACCGCAAATCCTTGTTCGATGTGGTTCGCGACGGAATTTTGGTGGAAGGCACCATTCGCGAAGTATTTCGCGACGACAAGTTCGAAATTCCATTGACGAACGAGGAGGTTTTTGCCATTTTGACCCGTGTAGATACCATTCGCGATCCGGACGACCCCTCCATCATTCTGAACATCGATTCCATTCAAATCAAAGCCCCCAACGTGGTGGCGTGGGATTTGAAATCCGATTGGTACTTTGACAAGCAACGTGGAGAAATGAAAAGCCGCATCATTGGTATTTCTCCATTGGTAAAGGAGCCTGGAACGGGTGAGATTTACAACGCGTTCTGGATATGGTTTCCAGACGCGCGTCAAGCACTGGCTACCAACATTGCCTACAACCCTTACAACAACCACACTCGTCTATCTTTTGATCAAATCATGGCTATGCGTTACTTCAATGCACGCATAACCAAGGAAGACAATACGTACGACCGAAGCATTGAGGAGTACAAGAAAGGTAGCCCCATGGGCCAACTTTTGGAATCTCAAGCCATCAAGGACAAACTGCGCAACTACGAGCACGATTTGTGGGAATTCTAATTCCGTCGGAAATAACTTGGGCCCGAATCCAAATCCTTAGGGAGGCGAATTCGGGCCTTTTTTTTGCTGTTGCATTTTGAAACACATCGCTCCATGAACACACCCACGTACGACTTGGCGGTGGTTGGTTTCGGATTTGCCGGGGCAGCAGTGGCCCTGCAGGCCCAACGACTCGGTTTCAACGTGGGCGTTGTACTGGATGAACATCCCAACTTCCCGGTAGCTTCGCGAGTGGCGTCTGGGCTGATCAATCCCTTGGTACTGAAGCGCAGGCGAATGGTGTCCGACGCCAAATTGGCTTGGGAGCACGCGGTGGATCTCTTTTCTTGGTTGGAGCACACAACCCGCACACTGGTATTTGAACCTACCCCCGTTGCGGAGCATTTGGCCACCGTTCAAGACGATTTGGATTGGAATCTACTGGCCGAGCGTCCTGGATTTGCGGAACTGCTGGATGCAGAAACCGAGGCGAATTCAAACAAAAATTTAATGCTGAATCGGCTGGGGTATGTTCGGACGAGTGGTCGGTTGATGCCTTTGGCGTATTTAGAGGCAGCACGCAGTGTATTGGAAGACCGCATGGTTCTGGGCGCGGTGCAAAGGTTGGCGCCTACCAATGGGTTCTGGGAGGCATTCGACGCGTCTGGACGCGTGATGATCCGGGCTCGAAAGATCGTGTTGTGCGAAGGACCGAGAGCCCCGCTGACGGAAACCTATTGGGGCGACTTGGGTTGGGCGCTGGTGCGCGGCGAAGGATTGGACGTGCACCTTCCGGGTTTGGGCATGGATGGGCCCCTGCACGCGCGGCATTTCCTTTTGCCGGATCGGGCACAGGGACCGGATTGCTACAAAGTGGGCGCTACCTATGCTTGGGACGGTCTGGAGGATCCTAAACCTACACAGTCCGGGAGGGAAGAATTGGAGGCGTGGTTGCGGAGTGTGGTTTCGTTGCCGTACGAAGTGGTCAACCACTGGTGCGGTGTTCGGCCTGCACGTAAATCACGAGAAGTATTGGTGGGCTGGCATCCGGAACACCCGGGGCTGGGGGTTCTCAATGGTTTGGGCAGTCGAGGCGGGTTAATGGCTCCGCTCAAGGCACATCAACTCTTGGTGTCCGGTGCTGGTACGTTGGTGGAGTGATCGATTTGATTGGCTCTGTGTTCTTCTGCCGCTTCCGGGTCAAAGTGCACAAACAGATGGAAGTAGGTGCTGCGGCTGAGCCGGAAAATGTAAGGGCCGAGCAATAGGGAAACCACCCCCAAGGCGGCAACCGTTTGCCAAAGCCCAAGGCCGAGCCACGAATTGGCCACGATGTAGGTGGCCACAAACAGGGCCACGGCGTAACCGTAGCTGACGTACATAGCACCGTAGAAAAAATTGGGTTCCGGTTCGTAGGACTGGTCGCACACGGGACACCGCTTGGGCATGTCCGAAAAATGTGCCAAATTGTACGGATTGGGATTCGTAAAGAGGTCCCCCTCGTGGCATCGGGGACATTTGTTGCGCACAATGCCGAACAGCTTGGATCCCTTGGAAAATGCCATGGTTATTTATTTAGTAATTCCATGCAAAGGTAAACCCAGCGCGGGCGGCGAAGTGTTACTTTTGTCACCGCAATGCTGAGTGTAAATAACCTGAGTCTTTCTTTTGGGGGAGACAACCTTTTTCAAGCCATTTCTTTTCAAGTGAACCCCGGTGACCGCATCGGTTTGGTGGGGAGAAATGGAGCCGGCAAGTCCACCTTGTTGAAACTTTTGGCGGGCCGACTGGCGGCCGACAGCGGGAATGTTTCCAAACCGTCGAACTTCAACATTGGGTTCCTGACGCAGGACATACCGCCGGTGAAGGGAACCAGCGTTTGGGACGAGGCGGCGTCGAGCTTCAAGGAAATCAAGCGTTTGGAGGCTGAATTGGAGCGCCAGACCAACGAAATGTCCGAGCGCACGGACTACGAGTCCGACAGCTACATGGAGCTCATTGAGGAGTTTCACAAAAACCAAGAAGCGTTTCAGATGGGCGGCGGTTATACGTACCAGGCTGATTTGGAGCGCGTTCTGACTGGGCTTGGATTCAATTCTGCGGATTTTGAAAAGCCGATGGAGTCGTTCAGCGGAGGATGGCAAATGCGCGTGGAGTTGGCGAAGATCTTGCTGCAGCCCAACGACTTGCTTTTGCTGGACGAACCGACGAACCACCTGGACATTGAGAGCATTTTGTGGCTGGAAAAGTTTTTGGCAGACAGTCCGCAGGCCATCATTTTGGTGAGTCACGACCGAACGTTCATGAACAACGCCACCAACCGCACACTGGAGTTGGTACTGGGCAAGGCGTACGATTTCAACGTTCCGTACTTCAAGTACTTGGATTTGCGCGCGGAGATCCGCGAAAAACAAGCCCAAGCAAAGGCCAATCAGGAGAAGGAAATCAAGCAAACGGAGCAACTCATTGAGCGCTTTAGGGCCAAGGCCAGCAAGGCGGCGTTTGCGCAAAGTTTGATCAAGCGCCTGGACAAAATGGATCGCCTGGAGGTGGACGAGGAAGACACGCGTGCCATGCGGTTTACCTTCCCCCCGGCGCCGAATTCCGGCAAGGTAGTGGCGCGTTTGAACGGCATTGTGAAGGACTACGGTCCCAAAAAAGTACTGCGCGGCGTGGACATGGAATTGGTGCGCGGCTGCAAAGTGGGTTTCGTGGGCCAAAACGGCCAGGGCAAGTCTACGCTGGTCAAAATCTTGGCAGAAGGCCTGGAACACGGGGGCACCGTGGAGTGGGGCCACAACGTAAAGTTGGGGTACTACGCCCAGAACCAAGCGGAAGTGCTGGACGGAGATCGGACGGTGCTCTCCACCATTGAAGATGCGGCGCCGGAGGAAATGCGGAAGAACGCCCGAAAACTACTGGGTCGGTTCATGTTTGTGGGCGACGATGTGGAGAAAAAAGTTAAGGTGCTCTCCGGTGGCGAACGCGGCCGGTTGGCGCTGTGCCAGCTGATGCTGAACCCCATCAACGTTTTGGTGCTGGACGAACCCACGAACCACTTGGACATGCGGGCCAAGGACGTTCTGAAACAGGCCCTTTTGGAGTACGACGGCGCTCTGGTGGTGGTTTCCCACGACCGTGATTTTATGGCCGGTTTGTGCGACGTGACGTATGAATTCCGGGAAGGTAAGACCAAACAGTATTTGGGCGGTATTGAGTTTTTCTTGGAGCAGCGTCAATTGGATTCCATGCGCGCGCTGGAAAAGGGCGACGGTTCTTCCAAAAAAGGCGATTCGAAGGGGGCGTCGGGCCAAGCGGAAAGCAAGGCTGCGCCGGCGGCACCTGCGCTGGGGCGCGAAGAAATCAAGGAACTGGAGCGCAAGAAGAAATCCGCAGAAACGGCCTTGGCGAAAACCGAGGAACACGTGGCCACCCTGGAGGCGGCGTTGGCGGAACTGGATGCTCTTTTGGCGGACAGCGAACGGTACAAGGCGGCTCTGGCGGAAAATCCTGCGCTGTACGCGGACTACGAACACAAGCAAAAGGCCTTGGAGCACGCCTATGCCCAGTGGGAAGATCTTTCTGCGGAATTGGAGGGCTTTCGGAGCCAACTGGGCAGCTGAACGCTTAAGCGGGCCGGGTTGAGCCGGTTGCGGGGTTGATTCCCGCAGGAGCGCATTTAACCCGTCCTTAACGGAGGGTTTGTACCTTTGGAAGATGCGTACATTTTGGATGTTGGTGGCGGCCTTGGCCGCAGCGGCAAGCGTGCAGGCTCAGCCACGGTTGGTGGTGCACTTGGTGGTGGACCAGATGCGGGCCGACTATTTGTATCGATTTGACGAACAGTTTACCGGCGGTTTTCGTCGGTTGTTGGACGAGGGAACCGTGTACCGTGAATGCCACTACACCTACGTGCCAACCTACACCGGGCCGGGGCATGCGTCTTTAGCAACCGGCACAGATCCGCGCAACCACGGAATCATCGCGAACGACTGGTTTGATCCGTACTTGGACCGGGAGGTCTACTGCGTGGAGGATGCTCGTTCGCAGCCGGTGGGCACCACCAACCCGTCCAGCAAACGTTCGCCTTTGAATTTGCGCGCGTCGACGTGGACGGACGAGTTGGTTCTGGCTACAAACGGAAAATCGCGTGTTTATGCGTTCAGCATGAAGGACCGCGGAGCCATTTTACCTGGGGGACATTTTGCCCGTGGAGCCTATTGGTACGACGAACAGACCGAATCTTTTGTGAGCAGCACGTTCTATGGCGAAGCATTGCCGCCCTGGTTGGTGGAATTCAATGCCGGCCAACCCGTGAAACGCTTGATGCAGGGCACCTTGACGCCCGCAGGCACGCGCCGCACCACCACCGGAGATACCACTGCTTACGAAAAGGGAATCAAAGGCCAGAAAGCGCGGGCGTTTCCGTACGATTTGGCAGCCCTATATGCCGCCGGCGGTGGGGATGCGGTGCGTCGGGTTCCGCAGGGGAACACCCTGTTGCTGGAAGTGGGGCGCGCGGTTTTGGAAAAGGAGCAACTGGGCCGCGGAACTACCACGGACGTGCTTTCTTTGAGTTTCTCCACGCCGGACTACATGGGCCACGAATTGGGCACGCGCGCGGTGGAAATTGAGGATATGTACCTGCGCTTGGACCGTGAATTGGGGACTTTCTTGGACGAATTGGACCGACTTTTTGGACGCGAAGGCTACTTGGTCACCTTGTCTGCGGACCACGGCGCAGCAGATAACCCTTTGTTTTTGAACGACCGCGGTTATGCGGCCGAAGTTTGGAGCGACGGTGACTTTGCTGAGGCACTGCAGGCCAGCCTGGGCACCAACCAAAGCATACGCCACCTGGGGAACGATCAGGTGCATTTGAAGCCGGAGTTTCAAACTACAGCCCACGCGGACGCGGTGGCGGAAGCATTGCGCAAGCACCCTGCGGTGGCGCAGGTGTGGACGCGGAGCGAACTCCTCTGCGGAACGCATGGGGACGAGCAGCTGCGCTACAACGCCTTGGACAGCCGCAGCGGACAAGTGTTTTACGCCCTGAAGCCCAGCCATTTAAACTACAGCACCACCGGAACTACCCACGGCTCCGGCTACGCCTACGACACGCATGTGCCTTTGGTGTTCTACGGCGCAGGGGTTCCTGCTAAGGAGGTTTTCCGGAAGGTGGCCGTGAAGGATCTGGCCCCTACCCTGGCCCATGTGCTGGGCACGGCGTTGCCCAACGCTTGCACGGGAACTCCGCTGGAGGAAGTGGTGAAAAAGCGCTCCTTGAATGCACTGCCCCCGTTGCCTTCAACCGGGAAAAAGTCGGGCAAAGGGGCCCGGAAATAGCGTCTGTCGCGTTAAAACTGGGTGAGATTCTCCGGCAAAACGCACACCGGAATGGGCTCCATCTTGTGTTTGTTGGCCCGGTGGTACCGCTGGTAAATGCCCCAAACGGTGCGCTGACGCTCCGTCCAATGCGGCTGCTCGTTCGTTGCGCCGGATTCCTGCTGAGCCAAGGCCCATTCCAACTCCGGATAGGTGGCGCCAATTTGGTCCTCGTCGGACCGGTTGTCTGGCCACAAACCGTCTGTTGGGGCCGCTTGAAGAATGGACTGGGGAACGCCCAGGTGTGCGGCTAACGCGTAGACTTGGGTTTTGGTGAGTCCGGCAATCGGACTGACGTCTACCCCGCCGTCACCGTACTTCGTGAAAAAGCCAATGCCAAAATCTTCCACTTTGTTGCCCGTACCGGCTACCAAAGCACCGCGGGTTTGCGCAACGGCATAGAGCGCGGTCATGCGCAATCGAGAGCGGGTGTTGGCGAGCGCTAAAAAGGTTGGTTCCTCGTTGGAAAGAGCCGCCGCTGCCGCCTCGTATACCGGAGTGAGGTCCACCCGGAGCGCCTGCGTTTGGGGAAATTCCTGCTGCAATGCACCAATGTGTTCCCATGCGCGGGTGACGTGATCTTCCGGTTGGTGAATAGGAAGTTCCACGCAAACGGTGGGCAGTCCGGTGCGGGCACATAAGGCAGAGGTGAGCGCGGAATCAACCCCGCCCGAAATACCCACCACCCAACCGCGGGTGCCGGCGCGTTCCGCATAAGCGCGCAACCAATCGACAATAAAGGCCGTAACTTTGTGCTCCATGAGAACCACAAAGGTACTGCTTTGGCTTGCGATCGCGGGCACGGCTTCCTGCACGAGCGAGTCTGCGTTGGCTCCGGCGAACGACGCGCCCGCAAGAGCCTCTATTCATCCGGCCTACATTGACTTCTTCGACGCCGAGCCGGCCGAACTGGCGGCCCAATTGCCGCAGCTTCAAAAGACCTATGCCCCCTTCTTTGAATCCCTCACTCCGGAGCAATTTCTTCGCTTAATCAACGACCCCGAATTGCGCGGTCTGCACGAGGACGCCCTATTGGCTTTTCCGGATTCAGCGACACTCGCAAACCAGATTCGCTCCGGATATGCTCGCTACCGAGCCCTGCTTCCCGGGGGGGCGTCGGAACACACGGTACGCATTTATCCGTTTGTAAGTTTCTTGGATCCAGCCTTCTATCCCCCGCTTGTGGTGGACAGCAGCTATGTTTTTCTGGCGTTGGATCATTATTTGGGAGCAGATCATCCGGCGTATGCCGCAGACCCCGCTTATTTGGCCTACCAGCGCGAACCCCGTTTTGCCGTGCCGGCGCTCTTTCAGCAACTGGCCGCAGCGCAGGCGAAACTTCCGGAAAACAGCTACACCCTGTTGGATCAAATGATCTATTGGGGCAAAATTGCATGCTTTGGTGAAGCTTGTTTGGGGGAAACCGCCGCGCCGGATTTGTTTCCGTACACGCCCGAGCAGTGGAAATTCTGCATGGAACACGAGGCAGACCTTTGGAAGTATTTCATTCAGAGCCGTTTGCTTTATGAAACCAGCTTGGATGCGGAACGACGGTTCATTCAACCCGCTCCGTTCAGCAAGTTGCAAACCGCCTACGACCAGCAAATCCCCGGCACCATTGGCCGCTGGCTGGGGTACCGACTGGTTCGGTCGTATTTGGAGGACCACCCGGAAACGGATTGGCGCACCTTTCTGGCCAACACCGACAGTCGTCAAATCCTGGCCGAAAGCGGCTACCGCCCTTAATTCCGAAACCGACCCCCACCATGGCTGAAAATTCAGACATCTACTTGAAAATTGCCCTCGACGAAAACAAGGTGCCTGAAACGATCTTCTGGACGGCAGAGGACGGCGGAGTGCGCGATGAGCCTGCCAAGGCCGTGATGCTGAGCTTGTGGGACGCACGGAGCAAGGATACGTTGCGCATTGATCTGTGGACCAAGGACATGGAGCTGGACGACATGAAGCGCTTTTTTCACCAAACGCTGTTGTCCATGGCGGACAGCTACGATCGCGCTACGGACGAGACCGAAATGGCCGAGGACCTCAGAGATTTTGCTCGGTACTTTGCGGAGCGACAAAAACTGGGATGAGTCCTTCCAGGTAGTCCAAGAGGGCTTCCTTCCCTTTTCCGGTTTCCGCGCTGGTTAGGAAGTGCGGCGGGCATTCTTCCCAGGTTTCCAACAACCGACGTTGGTAGTTTTCTACGGCACGCACTTGTGCCGCCTTGGTCAATTTGTCTGCCTTTGTAAAGACAATGGCAAAAGGCAATTGCCACTCCGCCAGTTGGGCCATGAAGGCCAAATCCAAGGCCTGAGGATCGTGCCGAACGTCCACCAATACAAAGGTGCACACCAAATTTTCACGATTGCGGAGGTAGTGCGAAATCATGCGCGAAAAAACCTCGCGCAGCACCTTGCTGACCTTGGCGTAGCCGTAACCCGGCAAATCCACCAAATACCAGTGACCGTCTTGGATGGAAAAATGATTGATGAGCTGGGTTTTACCCGGACGTTGGCTGACCTTAGCCAGGTCCTTGTGTCCCACCAACTTATTGATCAGGGAGGATTTACCCACGTTGGAGCGGCCAATGAAGGCAAACTCCGGACGCTTGGGCGGGGGGCATTCTTCCGTTCGGGAACTGCTCTTGATGAACGTCGCTTTGAGCGACGGAACGATGCGCTTGGGCGCGTTCGGATTTAGCCGATTGCGGGTGTCGCCTGCGGCGCCCCGTAGGTCTTCTCCAGCCATGCGCTCAGCAGCTTATTAAACTGTTCCGGATGCTCCATCATGGGTGCGTGGCCGCACTGGTCGATCCAATGCAATTCCGAGTTGGGCAACAATTCGTTGAACTTGTCCGCTACCTCTGGCGGGGTGACGGCGTCTTGACGGCCCCAAATGAGGCAGGTAGGCAATGTGAAATTGGGCAAGTCCTCCGCCATATTGTGGCGAATGGCGCTCTTGGAGATGGCCAAGGTCTTGATGGCCTTCATGCGGTCATTCACAATGGAAAACACCTCGTCCACCAATTCCTTGGTGACCACTTGCTTTTGGAAAAACACGTCTTTTACGCGTTCTTCAATGTAGGAGTAATCGCCGCGGCGCGGGTAGGAATTGCCCATGGCGCTTTCGTAAAGGCCGGAAGAACCAAAAAGGACCATGCCCTTGGCAACGCCCGGGTAAAGTTTGTTAAACACCAAGGCGATGTGGCCGCCCAAGGAATTACCCAATAAAATGGGCGCTTCCAACTTGAGGTGGTCCACAAACTCCTTGACCCACTTGGTTAGGGACTTCACGCCCGTGGTGGCCAACGGAAGCGAGTACAGCGGAAGGTGCGGCACCAAAACACGGTACCCGTGTTGGCTGAAATACGAAACTTGGTGGTGGAAATTGCTGATGTCGCCCATCAGACCGTGAAGGATCACCAAAGGACTTCCGGTTCCTTCCTCCCAGTATTCAAATTCTCCTTCCTGTACAAATTTTTCCATGCGGGGAAATTAATCGGGCAAAGATACGGCGGGAATTTAGAACCGGTTTTTTAAGTACAGCAAGAGACCTCGGCTTCAGACAACTGAGCGTTGGCTCATGGGATTTAGGACGTTGTTTTTGCCGTACAAAACGAAAAATCCCAAGAGTGACGGGGTTGCGGGCAATAGGCACGAGCAAATGAAGTGGGAAAAGGGGGCGTCGGGTGGGAAAAGTTATTAACAAAGTGGTAGAATGTGGTAAAAAGTGGGAGAAGAAACCTACTTTTGAATCAAATTCTGCCCCCTCGGAAATGGTCAACCTCATCGGAGTATACGAGTGCAAGCTGGACGCGAAAGGTCGCGCCCCGCTGCCTGCTGCGCTGAAGAAGCAGTTGGCCGCATTGGCCGAGGGTGGTTTTGTTTTGAAGCGTTCGGTATTCAGTAAGTGCCTGGAGCTCTATCCCTTGGAGGAGTGGAACGCTGTCATGGGCCAAGTGGGCCAGCTCAATCGATTTGTTAAGAAGCACGCGGACTTCATCCGCATGTTTACGGCCGGAGTGAAGCCCGTCGAGTTGGACAATGCCGGCCGCATTCTCATTCCCAAAGACCTGATGACGTTTGCCGGTTTGGGCGAAACATTGGTCTTTGCCTCGGCTCCTTTTGGACTGGAAATCTGGGACAAGGAAGCTTACGAAAACGTGGTGCAGGCGTCTGAGGCCGATTTTGGGGCCTTGGCGGAAGAAGTGATGGGGCAATCGAACGAGCGACCGAATCATGTATCATGACCCCGTATTGCTGACGGAATGTATGGACCTGCTTGCGCTTCGGCCGAACGGGACCTATGTAGACGTGACCTTTGGCGGCGGCGGGCATTCGCGCGCCATCCTGGAGCGCTTGGGGCCTGAGGGGCGCCTATTTGGTTTTGACCAAGATCCCGATGCCGCGGCCAACGCCCCGGAGGATCCTCGCTTTACCCTCATTCCCGCCAATTTTGAGCACCTGCAGCGCTTTTTGCGCGCCCACAACGTCAAGTTTGTGGACGGGATTTTGGCGGACTTGGGCGTGAGTTCCCACCAGTTTGACGCCGCCGAACGAGGGTTTTCGCTGCGTGAATCCGGTCCCTTGGACATGCGCATGAACCCCAACGTGGGCATTCCGGTGCGCACGTGGTTGGACGGCGTAGAGCCGGGCGATTTGGCGCGTGTGCTGGGTAGGTACGGGGATGTGGTTCAGCCAATGCGGGTGGCGCGCGCCATTTTGGCGGCCCGCGATGCAGGAAGTTTACTCACTACAGCGGATTTGGTTCGGGTGGTGGAGCCTTTGGCCCCGCGCGGCAAAGGCCACAAAGTACTGGCGCAAGTTTTTCAGGCTTTGCGCATAGAAATCAACCGCGAGTTGGCTGTTTTGGAGTCCTTGCTGGAGCAAGGATTGGCCGTTTTGGCCGACGGCGGACGGTTTGTGGTGATGTCCTACCACAGTTTGGAGGACCGTCGGGTCAAGGTATTCTTTCGCGAAGGCAAGCTCGCGGGCGAGGCAGACCGCGACACCTTCGGCAACCGTCTGGTTCCCTTTGACTTGATTACGCGAAAGGCCGTGGTGCCCTCCGCTGAAGAGGTTCAACGCAACCCGCGCGCACGCAGTGCCAAGCTGCGCGCTGCTGAAAAACGTGCCCAATCATGAGCGCGACAGGAAATCAACCGCCCAAAAAGACGGTTTCTTTTGCGGACTTTGTGCGCGGTTCCATTGTGGGCCACGAACTGGTGCGGAAAAACATTCCGTTTTTGCTGTACCTCACAGCGCTGGGCCTCTTGGCCATCACCTGTTCCCACCAAACAGACCGCAAGATTCGCGAGATTCAAGAAAAGTCAGCCCAGCTCAATCGGTTGGAGAGCCACTACTTGGAAACCAAATCTGCCTTGATGCAGTGGGGCCGCGAAAGTCGCATCCAGGAGCGCGCCCAGGAACGCGGTTTGGTGCCCAGCGGCAAACCGCCCATCAAACTGGAAATTCAACCCACCGATGAGTAACGCGCGGGTGCATTCGGCAAAAATGGCAACGCTTTTGTCCCTGCTGATGGGCATTCTGGCGTTGTTGGTGGTGGGGCAATTGATCCGCATTTCTGTGGTGGACGGTCCGGCCCTTCGCAAAGAACTGGCAGAACAACGCATCCAAATTCGTCCGGTTCCCGCCACCCGTGGCAATTTGTATTCCGCCGACGGCCAGTTGCTGGTGACCTCCATGCCCCTTTATGCCCTTTATTGGGATGCCGCCGTAGTGGACGACGTGCGCTTCAATGCCCACGCCGCCAATGCCGCCGACACGCTGGCACGCGTGTTGGGGCAGCGCACGGCCGGAGCGTGGTTTAGTTATTTGCGCAAGGCGCATCGAGACGGAAAAAGGTACGTACTGTTGGGCCGCGAGGTGCGCTTCACCGCGATGGAAACCACCACAAAACTGGCCCTCTTTAAGGGCGCTGGGCACGAAGGTGGAATGATCACCGAAGAAACTCCCAAACGCGTGCGGGCTTTTGACAATTTGGCGGCCCGAACCTTGGGCTACGACCGGGCCGATGCGCGCGAGGGTTTGGAGGGTCAGTTTTCGGAGACGCTGCGGGGAAAAGACGGCTCGCGCGTAATGCAGCACCTCGGCCGCAACATGTGGAAACCCATTGAGAACACCTACGCCGTAGAGCCGCACGACGGCCGGGACTTGGTGACCACCTTGGACGTTCGCATGCAAGACATCGCAGACAAAGCGCTGCGGAAAAAGCTGGACGAAACCCAAGCCGAATACGGAACGGTGATCTTGGTGGAGGCCCACACGGGTAAAATAAGGGCATTGGTTAATTTGGGCAAACTGGAAGGCGATTCCGGTTATTCGGAGACCGTGAACTACGCGGTTTGGGCCGCTACAGAGCCGGGCTCCACCTTCAAAGTTGCTGCCTTGCTGGCTGGCTTGGAGGAGGGTGTGGTGGACACCGCCCAATGGGTGCAAACCGGAGACGGACGGTTGGACCTCTTTCCCGGACGCGCTGCGCCCATTACGGATTCCAAGAAGGGCGGCCACGGCAACATCACGGTGGGACATGCCTTGGAGGTATCGTCCAACATTGGAATGGTGAAGGCGCTGTTTCCCCATTTCAGTAAACACCCGGAAGACTTTGCGGACCGTCTGTATCAATTTGGATTGGGCGAACGCACCGGCGTTGAATTGCCGGGGGAAAGCAAGCCCCGCATCCCGAAGCCGGGGGACAAAACGTGGTACGGAAACGTAACCCTCTCCCGCATGTTTTACGGCTACAACGTCTTGGTCACTCCGCTGCAAACCGCAATGTTCTACAATGCACTGGCCAACGGGGGGAAGTTGCTGAAGCCAATGGTGGTGGAAGAAATCCGGGACCGCGGAACGGTGGTGGAACGGTATGCCCCCACCGTGGTTCATCCGTCCATTTGCGCACAGGAATCCCGCGCGGTGATGCACCAGCTGTTGGTGCGGGCGGTGCGCCAAGGGACCGGTCGCAAACACGTGTATACGGATTCGTTGTCCATTGCGGGAAAAACGGGCACCAACCGGGTGGAATACCGGGATGCGGATGCGGGCGGTTACCACTACCAGGTTTCCTTTGCCGGCTATTTTCCCGCGGAAAATCCCCAGTATACCTGCGTGGTTTTGCTGTACAAACCCAAAATGGCGGAGCCTTCTGGAGGTGCGTTGGCCGGGCCCGTTTTCCAAGAAGTTGCGTTGGCGGTAAACAAATTGTCTCCGGCTCCCTACCGCGTGGCGGAGGAGGCGGCCGAGGCCGGATTGGCCGAGGCGGCCGGCCGCCGGATGAAGAAAACCGACGCTCTGGTGGAGCGGGCTGCCCGTCGCGCAGGCAACGGCATGCTGCCGGACGTGGTGGGCTTGCCGGGGCATCGGGCATTGGCGTTGTTGGAAAATGCCGGATGCCGCGTGCGGGTGCGCGGGGCCGGTCGGGTTAAAAAACAATCGATCCCTGCGGGCACGCCACTGCGGAGCGTTCGGGGAACCGTTGAATTGGAATTGGGATGAAACTGCTGCGCGAACTCCTTCGGGACCTGAAGATTAAAGCAACTGTTGGCCCCATGCATGCGGCCGTTGCAGGTATTGCGGACAATTCTCGCCACGTGGCCAAGGACTACCTTTTCGTTGCCATCAAAGGAACCGCCTCGGACGGACACCAGTACATTGAGGCGGCATTGGCAGCGGGCGCTTGTGCCGTGGTGTGCGAAGATTTGCCAGAAGCACCGCAAGATCACGTGGCTTGGATCCAGGTAGCTGATGCCTCCGAAGCTTTGGGCTGGCTGGCCTGCAACTGGTACGACCGCCCTTCCGAAAAATTGCAACTGATTGGCATAACCGGCACCAACGGAAAGACCACCACCGCCACCTTGCTGTACCAATTATTTGCCTCTTTGGACCGCAAAAGCGGCCTGATTTCTACCGTGGTCAACTGCGTGGCCGGCCGCTGCGAACCGTCGACCCACACCACACCCAATGCTCTGGTGCTGCAAAAACTATTGGCGGAAATGGTGGACGCCGGATGCAAATACGCCTTCATGGAAGTGAGTTCGCACGGATTGGTGCAGCACCGCGTATCCGGAACCCGCTTTGCTGGGGCGGTCTTCACCAACATCTCCCACGACCACCTGGACTACCACGGCACGTTTGACAACTACATCCGCGCGAAGAAATTGTTGTTCGACGGCCTGAAAAAAGACGCCTTCGCTCTGGTGAATGCGGACGACAAACACGGAGCCACCATGGTGCTGAACACCAAGGCGCGGGTACACACCTTTGCCTTGCGCAGTCCGTCGGACTACAAAGTAAAACTGCTGGAAAGTCACCTGACCGGATTGCTGATCACCCTGAATCAGAAGGAATTGTGGGTGCGGCTGATTGGTGCGTTCAACGCCTACAATGTGGCCGCCATCTACGGCGTTGCGGACCTGTTGAGCCAAGACGACGAACGGGTACGCACCGCGCTGAGTTCCCTGACGGCACCGGACGGCAGGTTTCAAACGGTACAAAGCGCCACGGGAATCTTGGGTGTGGTGGACTACGCCCACACGCCGGACGCTCTGGAAAACGTACTCAACACGTTGGCCGAGTTTCGCCAGAACGGCGGTGCGAAAGTCATCACCGTGGTGGGCTGCGGTGGAGATCGGGACAAAACCAAGCGCCCGGTCATGGCCAAAATTGCCGCGGAAAAAAGCGACGCGGTCGTCTTGACTGCAGACAATCCCCGCACCGAAGATCCCGCGCAAATTCTGCGCGAAATGGAAGCCGGACTGGACCCCGTTTTGATCCGAAAATCCACCACCCTGCCGGACCGCAAAGAGGCCATAAAACTGGCCGTACAGCGCGCCCAGCCGGGAGACATTGTTTTGGTGGCCGGTAAAGGGCACGAAACCTACCAGGAAATCCAAGGCGTTCGCCATCCGTTTGACGACCGCGCCGTATTGCTGGAAACCTTCCTAATGCTCAACGTTTAAGCTGCTCTTTAAAGACAACCTGCGATGCTGACCGAACTCTTCTCCTACCTGGATTCCGCGTACGACGTACCCGGTGCGGGCCTCTTCCGGTTCATTACGTTCCGCGCCGGAATGGCCATCCTCATTTCGCTCCTGATCTCCATGGTCTTTGGGCGCCAACTGATCGACGCCCTGCGCCGGAAGCAAATTGGCGAAACGGTTCGTGATTTAGGCTTAGAAGGTCAAATGCAGAAAAAAGGAACCCCCACCATGGGAGGCCTCATCATCCTGGCAGCCATCTTGGTGCCCACCCTGCTTCTGGCTAAATTGGACAACATCTACATCCAACTGCTGTTGCTGACCACCGTTTGGATGGGGTTCATTGGGTTTTTGGACGACTACATCAAGGTTTTCAAAAAGAACAAAGAGGGCCTTCGGGGCATCTTCAAAGTAATCGGCCAAATTGGACTGGGCGTCATTGTGGGTGCGGCCTTTTACCTCCACCCGGATGTGGTAATGAAAGAAGAACTTCCCGCCCAAGCAGACGTCAATCTGCACGGCGAAGAGGCACGTGGCATCCCCACTTTTGGGCCGGCCGTGAAAAGTTTAAAAACCACGGTTCCCTTCCTCAAGGAAACCACTTTTGACTATGCCGATTTAGCGGTGGTTTTTGGCGAGCATGCTGCAGACTGGGCCTGGCTTGTGTTCATTCCCATTGTGCTGTTCATTGTGACGGCCGTGAGCAACGGCGCCAACCTGACCGACGGTCTGGACGGGCTGGCGGCGGGGACATCGGCCATCGTGGCGTTTGCCTTGGCTGTGTTGGCGTACGTCAGCGGCTCCGTGGTTTTTGCCTCCTACCTGGACATCATGTACATCCCCAATACGGGTGAACTGGTGGTGTTCGCCGCCGCTTTCCTGGGGGCCTGCATTGGCTTCTTGTGGTACAATACCTACCCTGCCCAGGTATTTATGGGCGACACCGGCAGCTTGTCCATCGGTGGAATCATTGCCGTATTTGCCATTGCCATCCGCAAAGAATTGCTCATCCCCATTCTGGCCGGGGTATTCTTGGTGGAGAATTTGTCGGTGGTTCTTCAGGTTACCTACTTCAAGTACACCAAGAAAAAATACGGCGAGGGCCGTCGAATTTTCCTGATGTCTCCGCTCCACCACCACTACCAAAAGAAGGGCTACCACGAAGCGAAAATTGTGACGCGCTTTTGGATTGTGGGCATTCTCTTGGCGGTTTTCTCCATCATCACCCTCAAACTGCGTTGATTCCGTGAACCTACTGGACCAATACCCTTCGGTAGCCATCCTGGGCGGCGGCGAAAGTGGCGTGGGCGCAGCCATCTTGGCCAAAGACCGCGGCCACCGCGTGTTTTTGAGCGACGGCGGCGCGTTGAAGGCGCAGTACGCGGCCCAGTTGGACCACGAAGGGATCGCCTACGAGCAAGGCGGGCACTCCCTGGAGGTGTTGCTGGCGTCTGATTTGTTGATCAAATCCCCCGGCATTCCGGACACGGCTCCCGCCGTAGCGGCCTGCTTGGAGCGCGGAATTCCCGTGTGGTCTGAACTAGAATTTGCTTTTCACTACACCTCCAGCCCCATTGTGGCCATTACGGGCTCCAACGGGAAAACCACCACCACCACCCTCACCCACCACATTGTGGAGCAAGCGGGCTTGGAAGTGGGTCTGGGAGGCAACATCGGACAAAGTTTCGCACTGCAGGTGGCGCGAAACCCAAAACCACTGTACGTATTGGAGGTCAGCAGCTTTCAGTTGGACAACTGCTACGCCTTTCGTCCGCACATCGCCATCCTCTGCAACATCACCCCGGACCATTTGGACCGCTACGCGTACCAAATGGAGCGCTACGCCGCCTCCAAAATGCGCATTGCTCAAGCACAAACGGAAGAAGACTACTTCCTCTACTGCCTGGAAGATCCGGAAACGGCAAAAGCCATGAAGGCCAACCCCACCCGATCCCACCTTCTGCCGTTCAGCTTGAATGCCCCGCCGGAACCCAATGCCTTTGGCGCCTTTGCCATGCCCGGCACCGTGGCGACCCATGAATCTACCGAACACCCAACCTACCTCATCCACGATCCCAAAACACGCGAAACCATGACCATCGAAGAACTCGCTCTCCAAGGCAAACACAACGCGTACAACTCTTTGGCAGCTGGACTTGCTGCCCGACTTCTTCATGTTCGCAAAGAGGCCGTTCGCGAAAGTTTGGCGCACTTCGAAAGCTTAGAACACCGCTTGGAGACCGTTGCTTCTGTTCACGGAATTTCCTTCATCAACGACTCCAAAGCCACCAACGTAAACTCAACCTACTACGCCCTGGAGAGCATGCAGCACCCCACCGTCTGGATTGTGGGCGGCGTGGATAAAGGAAACGACTATACAGAACTCATGACCTTGGTGGCGAGTAAAGTAAAGGCCATTGTGTGCCTGGGCACGGACAACTCCAAGATCCTAGCGGCCTTCGCCAACAGCCACCTCCCTGTGGTGGAAACTCGCTCCATGGCGGATGCCGTAAAGGCCAGCTACAGCTTGGCCCGCAAAGGAGACACCGTGCTGCTCTCCCCCTGCTGCGCCAGCTTTGATTTGTTTCAAAACTACGAGGACCGCGGCCGACAGTTCAAAGAAAACGTCCGCAGCCTGTAACAAAGCCTCCAGCATACAAACCTTCCAAAAAATCCAGCCGTGCGCGCACTCATCCGACGATTCTTCCAAGGCAACACCATTTTGTGGATGTTGTTTTTGGCGTTGGTGGTGTTTTCCTTTTTGCCGGTATTCAGCGCCAGTAGGCACGGTTTTCAGTACCACGTTTTCTTTGCGCTTGTTGGCGTAGGAATAGCCGTTCTGGTACATCGGATTCCCAGTAAATTCTACGGGGTTGCCGCGTTCTTAGGACTTTTTGTGGTCACAGCACTCCTGGCCTACACCCTGGCGCAAGGAGACACCATAGATGGTGCCAATGCGGCCCGATGGTTCAAAATTGCGGGAGTAGGTTTTCAGCCGTCTGCTTTGGCGAACATCGTCCTTTTAACCCATTTGAGCCGGGTTCTGACCAAGAAAAACCCCCCAAAGACACTGCGCGAAGGATTGTGGAGCGTGGTGCTCCCGTTGGGACTGATTTGCGGATTGGTTCTTCCCGCCAACTTATCAACGGCGGCACTGATCTTCATCAATGCTTCGGTCGTACTCTGGACCGCTAATTTCCCCCGCAAAGCCTATTTTCAACTACTGGGAATCGCCGTCGGCTTGCTGCTGCTGTTCGTCCTTACGGCCAAGGCATTTCCCGATTTGTTTCCCAACCGCGTAGATACGTGGATGTCGCGCATTGAGAACTTTGCGGGAACAAAAGAAGATGCCGACACGTACCAAGTTGACCTCGCCAAAATGGCCATTGCCCAAGGCCACCTCGTGGGACAAGGTCCCGGCCGTGGCATTCAAAAGAACTTTTTGCCGCAGAAAAACACGGACTTCATCTACGCACTGGTGGTGGAGGAATGGGGAATTCTGGGCGGTGGATCTTTGGTCTTGGTCTACGTTTGGATCTTCCTACAATCGGTGCGGGTGGGGCAACGCGCCACAGACGCCACGGGCCACGTAATGGCCATTGGTTTGGGCTTTTCTATTGTTTTTCAAGCCTTTACAAACATGATGGTGGCGGTAGGTCTGTTCCCGGTGACCGGTCAAACACTTCCTCTAGTAAGTGAGGGAGGTTCGTCCATTTTGATGACGTGTTTGGCCATGGGCATGATTCTGGGCATTTCCCGCGGAGAGGGCGAAGAAGCGGAGGCCGACGGCGCCTTTGCCCTGGGCGGCTCCGAGTCTTTACTTTCCAAAGAACCCAACGAGGAACCTTCCTTATGAGCCAGCCCCTGCGATTCCTCCTTTCCGGCGGCGGCACCGGCGGACACATCTTCCCGGCGGTCAGCATTGCCGACGGTCTTCGCGCTCGTTTCCCGCATTGCGAAATTGAATTCGTGGGCGCCATGGGCAAAATGGAAATGGAGAAGGTTCCCGCGGCCGGGTACCCCATTACGGGATTGCCCATCGCCGGATTTCAGCGCCAGCGCCTGGCGGCGAACTTTAGCTTACCGTGGAAAATCCTCCGCAGCCTGTGGCTGTGCCGCGGAATTTTGCGTCGGTTTCAACCCGATGTGGTGATAGGCACTGGTGGGTACGCCAGCGCCCCAACCCTGTGGATGTCTCAACGCATGGGCATTCCCACGGTGGTGCAGGAACAAAACTCCTACGCCGGGGTGACCAACCGCGGGGTGTCCCAAAAAGCGCGGGCCGTATGTGTGGCGTACGACGGTTTGGAGCGCTGGTTCCCGGCAGACCGCACGTACAAAACCGGCAACCCCGTCCGGGCCGCCGTAGCCGCTTTGGCTGCCGTCCCCACAACCGTAAACCAACGTGCGGAAGCCGCCCAAAAGCTGGGATTGGATCCTGCGCAGCCCATCCTGGTGGTGCTGGGCGGCAGCTTGGGCGCCCGCGCCATCAACCAAGCCGTGGAGGCCGCCTGGCCCCAGTGGACTGCTGCCGGATTGCAGGTGGTGTGGCAGTGCGGCGCCCTGTACCACGCGGCCATTGCAGCGCGTCTGCCACAAAACACGCCGGGTCTGCAACTCACCGCCTTTGTTCAGGACATGACCGCCCTATACCGCGCGGCGGACTTGGTGATCAGCCGGGCAGGTGCGGGAACGCTGAGCGAACTGGCCTGCGCGGGCATGCCGGCCATATTGGTGCCCTCGCCCAACGTGGCGGAAGACCACCAAACGCACAATGCTCGGGCTTTTGAGCGCGCCGGAGCGGCCGTGCTGTTGCCGGAAACCCAACTGATGGAACTCAATACTCGTGTTCTGGAATTGATGGCGGATGAGGACCGTCGGGCAGCACTGCGCGCAGCCACACGAACCTTAGCCCTGCCCGGAGCCACTGAAGCCATTGTGGAACACATTGTTCAAGCCCTGTGATGAGCGCATTACACCTGCCCCCCGTTCGCACGGCCTACTTCTTGGGCATTGGCGGCATTGGCATGAGCGCATTGGCGCGACACGCTCTAGCTTTGGGCTGGAAGGTTGGCGGATACGACAAAACTCCCTCCCCCTTGACGGACTCCCTGGTGGAGGAAGGTGTTTGGTTCACTACAGACGATAGCGTGGAATCGCTACCGATCCCATTCAACACGCCCGGTGAAGTTTTGGTGGTGTGGACGCCGGCCATTCCCGCAGACCATCCGCAGCGCATTCACTTTGCTCAGGGCGGTTTTGCATTCTACAAACGCGCGGAGGTTTTGGCCGCTTGGGCCAACGACGGCCTGTGCGTGGCAGTGGGCGGCACCCACGGAAAAACCACCACGTCCAGTTTATTGGCCTGGATCTTGTTTCAAGCTGGAACCGGAGCGCGCGCTTTTCTGGGCGGCATCGCCACCAACTTTGGCTCCAACCGCGTAGCGGGAACTGGGCCCATCACCGTGGTCGAAGCTGATGAGTTTGACCGTTCGTTCCTGCACCTGCGCCCCCGCGTGGCCTTGATTACCAGCACGGACGCGGACCATTTGGACATTTACGGAACGGCCGAAGGCGCGCGTATGGCCTTTGAGGCCTTTGCCGCGCTCACCTTGAACAACGGCGGCACCTTGCTGGAGGCCAACGGCCTGAACCTGGGCGGAATCGCCTACGGTGTGGACGCGCCAGACGCTGCCTACTCCGCCTTCAACCTCCGCACCGAAGACGGTTACCAAGTATTTGATTTGCGCCTGGAAAACGTTGAAATTCTTGGCGTTCGCGCCGGGCTCCCCGGGCGACACAACATTGAGAATGCGGTGGGAGCGGCCGCAGCTGCCCACTTGCTGGGGGTGAAAACGGAAGACATTTGCGCCGCAATTGCGTCGTTCCGTGGAGTGGCCCGACGGTTTGACGTTCGGGTCCGAACGGACGCCACGGTGTACATTGATGACTACGCCCACCATCCCACCGAAATACGCGCCGCCCTGCGGGCCGCGCGCCAACTGCACCCCAACCGCCCCCTCACCGCCCTTTTTCAGCCCCACCTCTTCACGCGCACCCGGGACTTCCTTCCTGAATTCGCCGATGCCCTGCAGGAAGCAGATACCGTCGTACTCTTGCCCATCTACCCCGCGCGGGAATTGCCCGTTCCGGGCATCACCTCAGAGGCCCTGGCCGCGGCCTTCCCGGAAGAAAAACGACCGCAAGTTTTGTCTCCCCAAGCGGCTGTGGAATGGGTTCTAAGCACCCACCCTTCCTTGCTGATGACCTTAGGTGCCGGAGACATCGACCGATTGGTTCCTGTTATTGAAGACCATTTTACTCAACATTCCCAGCGCTAATTGCACCGAACTGTACCCAAAAACAAACGTCTGAAATCGTGAAAACCTCCTGGAAAAAATACCTGCAAACCGCGCTCCTCTTGGGGGGCGTGTTGGGGTTGTTTAGGGGTGCCGCGGAAGGCGTGCAGCGATCCGGCAACCAAAAGGTAGCCGGGATGCAGTGGACGTTGGAACAGCCCGCAGACCAAGCCCTGCTGGACGAACAAGATTTGCGTCGATTGGTGGTGCGAATTGGGGCGCCTTATTCGGGAAAATCGCAGAAAGAAATTAACATTCGATTGTTGGAAGAAACCTTGGAATCACATCCACTGGTTGAAAAAGCCGAAGTATTTTCAACTTGGGATGGGACCATCCATGCCCGCGTGAAACAAAAAGTTGCTAAAGTGCGTGTAATTCAAGCAAATACGTCCTATTATTTGGACAGCCGCGGGGGCAAAATGCCCCTGTCGCCGCGCGCTTCGGCCCCCGTTCCGGTGCTCACCGGCGATTTGGATTCTGCGCGTATTGCTCAAGGATTTCGTTTGCTGGAGCAGGCAACCGCCTCCGCCACGTTTCCCGGCGGTTGGTCCGGATTGGAAGTAGACCGGGTGGGAACCTTTACCGCTTACCCCGTTTTTGCAAATCATGCCCTGGTTTGGGGACGGCCGCTGCACTTCCAAGACAAAGCGGAACGACTTTCTGTTTTTTACACCTACCTCACCCAAGCCGGGTTGTTGGACTCACTGGAAACGGTGAACGTTCGCTTCAACGGCCAAGTGGTTTATACCCTTCAAGACTGATCGCAATGGAAAAAATCGCAGTTGGACTGGACATAGGCACCACCAAAATTGTGGCTATCGTTGGCAAGCGCAACGAATTTGGCAAAATTGAAATCATTGGCATGGGCAAAGCGCCCAGCTTGGGGGTGCAGCGCGGCGTCGTTACCAACATCGTGCAGACTGTAGATTCCATTCAACGCGCCACCGCTTTGGCGGAAGAAGATGCGCAACTGACCATCAACAGCGTGGTGGTGGGCATTGCCGGACAGCACATCCGCAGCCTGCAGCACTCGGACTACATCACCCGTGAGGACCGCGAATCCGTCATTGAAGAAGCGGATTTGACCCGACTGACGGACAACGTGCACAAGTTGGTCATGAACCCCGGCGAGGAGATCATCCACGTGCTTCCGCAGGAATACCGCGTGGACGGCCAGGGCGAAATTTTTGAGCCCCGCGGCATGTACGGCGGCCGTTTGGAAGCCAGCTTCCACATTGTGGTGGGCCAAGTCACCAGCATCCGCAACATTGCGCGCTGCGTGAAAAGTGCCAACCTGGAAGTGCACGACATCAACCTGGAGCCCCTTGCTTCTGCGGAAGCCGTTTTGAGTCAAGAAGAAAAAGAGGCCGGCGTAGTTTTGGTAGACATTGGAGGCGGCACCACAGACGTGGCCATCTTCAAGGACGGCATCATCCGGCACACCGCCGTCATTCCGTTTGGCGGCAACATGATCACCAACGACATCAAGGAGGGCTGCTCCATCATCGAAAAGCAAGCAGAACTGCTGAAGGTACGTTTTGGCTCTGCTTGGCCGGGCGAAAACAAAGACAACGAAATCGTATCCATTCCGGGTCTTCGCGGGCACGACCCCAAGGAAATCAGCCTGAAAACGCTGTCCAAAATCATTCATTCCCGATGCGTTGAGATCATTGAGGCTGTTTACTCGGAAATCAAGGCCTACGGCCACGACCAACCGCGCAAAAAGTTGATTGCCGGCATCGTGCTTACGGGCGGTGGATCCCAACTCAACCACATCAAACAATTGGTGGAGTACGTCACCGGGATGTACACGCGCATTGGTTACCCCAACGAACACTTGGCGGGTCAGGCCGACGGTGCTGAATTGTCCAGTCCCATCTACGCCACCGCGGTAGGCTTGCTCATGAAAGGCTTGGATAGTAAGATTGAGTTCCCCATGGTAACCAATCCGGAATTGGAGTCTGTTTTTAGCCCAGAATTTGCACCACTTGCGCAACCGTTCACACCCATGTCTTCGCCCGTCAGCATTCCAACCACGAGTGCTGCAGGTGCTTTTGCGCCAACGGCCGCAACGGGAACGGCATCAACTGCACCCAATCCCATGGAAGCGCTTTCCCCCGAATCCACTGGGGAAGGTGAAAGCGCAGACGCCGAAACTGCGTCCAATTCCGAACTCACCGAAAAACGACCCAACTTCTTTGAATCTTGGGTACATCGCTTTGTAAAATTCATCGACGAAGAATAATTGCACACAAGTACACGTTTATGCACACTCCCGAAAACACTGGTTTGCATTTTGACCTGCCCAAAAACCGCTCGTCCGTGATCAAGGTCATTGGCGTTGGCGGCGGCGGAAGCAACGCGGTTAACTTCATGAAATTGGCCGGCATCAACGGCGTCGATTTTGTGGTGTGCAACACCGATGCTCAGGCGCTGGAACACAGCCCGGTAGAGACCAAAATTCAGTTGGGCCAAAGCCTCACTGAAGGTTTGGGTGCCGGCGCCAACCCCGAAATCGGGGAACGCGCCGCCCTGGAAAGCGCGGACGACATCAAATCCCTTCTGGCCACCAACACCAAAATGGTGTTCATCACCGCCGGAATGGGCGGCGGCACCGGAACCGGAGCCGCTCCTGTCATCGCCAAAACCGCCCAAGAAATGGGCATCCTCACCGTGGGCATTGTCACCCTGCCGTTTGCCTTTGAAGGAAACGTGCGATCGCGCCAAGCTGAAGCGGGTATCGAGAAATTGCGCGCCAACGTGGATTCCCTCATTGTTGTGAACAACAATAAGTTGCGCGAAGTTTACGGCAACCTCGGCTTCAAAGCAGGCTTCAACAAAGCCGACGAAGTGCTGGCCACCGCCGCCCGCGGCATCGCCGAAGTCATCACCCACCACTACCGCACCAACATCGACCTCCGCGACGCCAAAACCGTTTTGGCCGGCAGCGGAACCGCACTCATGGGCTCCTTTGCCGCAGGCGGTCCCAACCGCGCCACCGACGCCATTGCCGGTGCCTTGGACAGCCCTCTACTCAACGACAACCACATCCGCGGCGCTAAAAACGTGCTCTTGCTGATTGTTTCCGGCTCCAACGAGCACGAAATTACCTTCGACGAAATTGGCGAAATCAACGATTTCATTCAATCCGAAGCCGGAGGTCAGGCCAACATCATCATGGGCATTGGCGAAGATTCTTCCTTGGGCCAAGCCGTGCAGGTAACCGTCATCGCCACGGGTTTTGAAGCCAATTCCATCCGCGCCGGACTGGCCCCGCAAGAAGAGGCTAAGGTGGTCCACAGCTTGGATCCCTTTGCGGAACGCGCCCTGCGCAACGCTGCTTTTGATGCCCCCTTGGAGCCCGAAGCCCCAAAAGCGACAGCCCCGCAATCGGTGACAACTTCCTTACTTATGGAGGAACCAATGGACGTGGAAGCACCCGTACAGGAGCCCGTCGCTGCCTTCGAAAGCGCTGCTGAAACCCATGAAATGGTCGCATTGGATACTCGTGAAATGTCCGCAGCAGACGCACCTGAAGTCGTTGCAGCCGAAATCAACGAAGCACCCTCCTTTGCGTTTGACGCCAGCCCCAGTCTTTTTGACTTCGACGACTTCATCATCCGAGACGCGGCTCCCGAGACCGCACCCGCCCACGCGCCAGAAGTTGCCCTGGTATCCCCCTTTGATCTAGGGGCCGACGAAGCCTTTGCCCGCAAAGACGCCGGCGCTGCTGTGATGGAGTGGGACCTTCCCTTGCCAGCCGCTGGCGCCGAAATGAACGCAACAAACGTTGCCGAAGAGGTCGTCGAAACGGAATACGCTGCAATGCCAACCGATGAAATTCCTGCGGAAACTGAGGTTGCTGCAATCGCGGAAGATGGCATCAAGCGCCACACCTTGGACCAATATTTGGCTCTTGAGGAGGCCTTGGGCATCCGCAAACACGAGGCCGTTGCTCCGTCGGAACCGCCCGTACCAGCCCACTTGCGCTTTGAAGTAAAAACCGTGAATAAACCGGCACCTGCAGTGGAAGATTACGTGTCTTCAAGTGCCACCCCGGACCCGCTGGAACAGCGCGTGGATGACGCCATGCAGCAGATGGCTGCGGAACGCCGTAAAAGTTTGCGTGCCTTCAACCACACCTTCAAAAACGTTCAGCGCACCGGGGCAGAGGAGTATGCTCAAGTTCCTGCATTTCAGCGCGCAGGGGTTTCGGTAGACCACAGTTTAATCTCCCAGCAAAACCCTTTAAGCGGCACTGCAATCAACGGAGAAGGCGACGACCTCACGTTCCGTACGCACAACCGATTCCTCCACGACAACGTGGATTGAATACTCTTTTTGCAGACCCCGGTGGACCCCACCGGGGTCTCTTTTCTACGCGAACCCAAAAAATCATGATATGGCTGCATTGGAAGCGCGCCTGATGGAGGACCTCAAGTCCGCCATGAAGGCCCAAGATAAAATCAGACTCGAGACCGTTCGCGCCATTCGGGCCGCCGTTTTGGTAGCTAAATCAGAGCCGGGAGCCACCGGAGATTTAACGGAAGAACAAGAAATTCAATTGCTTCAACGATTGAAAAAACAACGTCTGGAAAGTGCTACCATTTACCGCGAGCAAAATAGACCGGACTTGGCCGAACCGGAAGAAGCGCAGTTGAAAGTAATTGAGGGCTACCTTCCCGCACAACTGGAGGGCAACGCTTTGCACGCTGCCGTGCGCGCCGTTTTAACGGCACAAGGATTCGGTAGTCCCGGAGATTTGGGCAAGGCCATCGGCGCATGCCGCACGGCATTGGCCGGGCAAGTGGATGGTAAGGTGTTGGCGGATGCCGTGAAGGCGCTTTTAACAGCTTAAAACCCGGACCGGGAAAAAGGCAGCGCTCAAGCCCGAAAGAAAAAACCGTCGGACAGCCGAGCCCACCAAAGCCAGATTCAATACAATCCGTACATCAGGCGTCCGGTTATGTAGCCGGATACCCCAATTCCGCGCGCGGAGGGGGGAATGTACAAGCTGGGGCCGTACTGCACCGAAAGCGAGACCGGAGATCCGTAAAGGAAGAACCGAATACCTCCGTCCACGGCCGGGCCCACGTAGGGCTGCGGCTGGTAAACTGGGCCGCCGTTGAAGAAATCAAAGATGTGGATGGTGTAGGACTGTAGTCCAAAACCGTAGAACGCCCCAAAGGTTGAGGCGTTATCCAAGGAGGAGCCCAATCCGGAATTCAGGTGCACCATGCACCCCAGTTCGCTGGCAATCAAATTGGAGCGTCCCAACAACAGCGAAGAAGTGAGTCCCAATCCCACGTTCGGAACCACGTCCAAGGATCCGGCGTTCTTGAAGGGGAAAATCAACCGCGGCGTGTACACAATGCTTTGATTCAAGTGGTACGCCATGGGCGAACCGGTGTAGGAACCCAAAACCGCACCCAGCGTGTAGCCGTATTCGTGGATCCACTCGCGTTCGCCGTTGAACAGTTCGCCGTTGCGCACTTGACTCCACGCCGGAAGGGAAACACCCAAGGCCAGAGCGGCAAAAAACAAAGAAATTCGCGTCCTCATCGGGATAAAGGTAAGGTATCTTTGCAGTGCCGTGCGCAAAATCCGTGCCCTTTATACCGACGCCTTTTCCGGTCTCACGCGTGATGCGTGGGTACTGGCCACCATCATGTTCGTGAACCGGAGCGGCACCATGGTGCTACCCTTCTTGAGCCTGTACCTCACCCAGGCACTGCATTTCTCCCTGGAAGACACCGGATGGGTCATGGCGGCCTTTGGCGCCGGATCCGTGGTGGGCTCCCTCAGCGGCGGTTGGCTGACGGACAAGTTGGGCTCCTACTGGGTGCAAGTAATAGCCCTGACGGGCGGAGGCATCGGCTTTTTTGCCTTGAGTTTCCTCACCTCCTTCTGGGGCTTGTTCCTGGGCGTCTTCGCAACGGCGGCTATTGCGGACACCCTCCGGCCGGCCAACGGCGCAGCGGTGTACGCGTTTTCTCCCCCAGACAAAGTTACCAAGGCCTTCTCCCTCAACCGGATGGCGGTCAACCTGGGCTTCACGGTGGGGCCCGCACTGGCAGGAGCCATCGCCCTGTGGAGCTATCAAGGTCTCTTTTATGCCGACGCCGTCACGTGCTTGGTGGCGGCTGGATTTCTAGCCTATTACTTTCGCGGAAGACGAGGCTCCTACGCCCCCAAGGTGCCGCATCCGGGTACCGTCCCCTCTACCGCCAATCCCTCCGGAAAATCTCCATGGAGCGACGGCCCTTTCTTGGGTTTTGTGTTGCTGGTTTTGGTCTATGCCACCGTATTCTTCCAATTGATTGGCGCACTCCCCCTTTTCTACCGAACGGTTCACCATTGGTCCGAAGATCAAATCGGTTGGATCATTGCATTCAACGGTTTGGTGGTCGTCGTATTTGAAATGATTACCGTCCAGTGGCTGGGGGACCGCTTTGCGCCCCGAAAAGTCATTGCCGCCGGTTGCGCCGTGCTGGCCTTGGGCTTTTGGACCTTGCCTGTAATTCCCGGGCTTACCGGCATGCTGCTGAACATGGGCTTGTTGTCCTTCTCTGAAATTCTGGCCATGCCTTTCATGGTGACGTACGCCACCAAACGCGGAGGCGATCAAGCGCGAGGACGGTACTTGGGTATGTACGCCGGTGCCTATTCCACCGCCCACATCCTGGCGCCTTTGTTGGGTACCCGAACGGTTGCTGCTTTTTCCAATCCCGAAACCGGTTTTGTGGCTTTGTGGGTGGTGTGCGGTGTGTTGGCCGCCGGTGCTGCCTTTGCCTTTACGCGTCTCCCCGCGGTGGTGGGGGTGAATCGGGCGGCTTAGGGGCGCCCAACACACTGCAGGGCACTCGCCAGGCGCATAAAAAAAGGAGCTGCCTCCAACGAGACGGCCCCTTTTTATTTGGTTGTGCAATGGGCTTTTACTTCTTGCCGCGCGTCTGCGCGTCAACTACTGCCATGGCGGCCGTATTGACGATCTCGCGGACGCTTGCGCCCATTTGCAGCACGTGCGCGGGATACTCCAAACCGGTCAACAACGGGCCAATGGCCTCCATTCCGGCCAGGCTTTGCAAGAGCTTGTAGGAGATGTTGCCGGACGCCAATCCTGGAAAAATGAATACGTTGGGGGCGTTGTCCACCAAGTCCGAGAAGGGGAACATTTCCTTTAATAGGGCGTTGTCCACGGCAAAGTTGGCCTGCATCTCGCCGTCAATGATCAAATCCGGCATGCGCTCCCGAATGAGGTCCAAAGCCTTGCGCATTTTGGTGGGCAACACGCCCCGATGCGACCCGAAGTTGCTGAAGCTCAACATGGCCACTTTGGGGACAATGTTCATTCGCTTGACGGACTGCGCCACCACCGTGACGATTTGTGCCAGGTGTTCTGCCGTAGGGTCCTCGTTCAGGGTGGTGTCTGCGAAGAACATGGGACCGCGCTTGGTCAGCATGACGTACATACCTGCTACGCGCGTATTGGGACCTTTGGGCCCCAGGATTTCCATTACCGGTTTCACGGCGCGTGGATACTTGGTGGTACTGCCCGTTACGTAGGCGTCCGCGTGGCCTTGTTTGACCATCATCGGGCCGTAAAAATCGCGGTTTCGCATGAGCCGGCGTGCTTCCTCCTGACTGATGCCGCGGCGTTGGCGCTCTTTGTAGTAGGCAGCTGCATAGGCCTCCGCGTTGGGGGCTTTGGGCATGCGGGGATCGATAATGGTCAAAGACTCCAAGCCCAAGTGGTACTCCTCGTTGAGTTGGGCAATGCGCTCGGGATCGCCCAACAAAATGGGTTCGGCAATGCCTTCTTCGTAGCAAATCTGCGCGGCTTTCAGCACGCGGTAGGTGTCGGCCTCGTTGAACGCCAAGCGTTTGGGGGCAGACCGTGCCTTTTGCATCATCAGCCGAACGAACTTGTCGTCCCGGCCCAAGCGGTTGCGCAACTGCTCTTCGTAGGCGTGCCAATCCGTAATGGGTTTTTGGGCCACGCCGCTCTCCATGGCGGCACGGGCAATGGCCGGCGCCACGGTGTAGATCAAACGGGGGTCAAACGGCTTGGGAATCAAGTAGGTGGGACCGAAGGCCAGGTTGCGCTCGCCGTAAGCCAAATTCACTACCTCCGGAACGGATTCCTTGGCCAGCCCGGCAATGGCGTGCACGGCGGCCAACTTCATGGCTTCGTTGATCTTGGTGGCGCGCACGTCCAAGGCGCCGCGGAAAATGAACGGGAAACCCAGTACGTTGTTGACCTGGTTGGGGTTGTCCGACCGTCCCGTGGCCATGATGATGTCCTTGCGGGCCTGCATCGCGGTGGCGTAGTCGATCTCCGGATCCGGGTTGGCCAGCGCAAAAACAATGGGATTCTTGCCCATGCTCCGCACCATGTCTGGGCTCAGGATGTTGCCTTTGGACAAGCCCACAAAAACGTCGGCGTCCTTGAGCGCCTCTTCCAGGGTGCGCATTTTGGTGGAGCGCGCAAAGCGCTTTTTCTCGTCGGTCAGGTCCGTACGGTCCGCGTGGATGACCCCCTTGGAATCGCACACGGTCAAGTTTTCCGGCTTAACGCCCAAGGACAAGTACAGCGTAGCACAACTGATGGCACTTGCGCCGGCTCCGTTGAAAACCACCTTGACCTTGCTGATTTTCTTCTTCACAACTTCCAAACCGTTGAGCAAAGCAGCCCCGGTGATGATGGCCGTGCCGTGCTGGTCGTCGTGCATGATGGGGATGTCCAACTCCTCGCGCAAGCGTTGCTCAATGTAGAAACAGTCGGGCGCGGAAATGTCTTCTAGGTTGATTCCGCCGAAGGTGGGGGACAGGATTTTGACGGTTTCAATGAATTTGTCTGGGTCCTTGGTGTCCAGCTCCAGGTCAAACGTGTCGATGTCCGCAAATATTTTGAACAAGACGCCCTTTCCTTCCATTACGGGTTTGGAGGCCAGCGGGCCAATGTCTCCCAAGCCCAAAACCGCCGTGCCGTTGGAAATGACCGCTACCAAATTTCCTTTGGCGGTGTAGCGGTAAGCGTCTTGCGGATTGGCCGCAATTTCCAAACAAGGCTCTGCAACTCCGGGAGAATAGGCGATGCTGAGGTCTCGTTGGGAATTTGAGGGCTTGGTGGGAATGACTTCTATTTTTCCGGGACGACTGCCTTCGTGGTAGTCCAGGATGTCCTGCTTGCGTATCTTCTTGGCCATGGGGCAAAGATACCCAATGCGTACTTAGGGTCCGTATCTTTGGATGCGCCAACCCATGAACCCACTACCCGCCCTCCATCTTCCTTTTTTCGCCAACCTCTTGTTGCTGTTGGTTTTGGCCAAAGTTTTTGGCGAAATCATGGAACGTCTGCGCCAGCCAGCACTTTTGGGTGAAATCTTGGCCGGTATCTTGTTGGGACCGTCGGTGTTGAACATCATGGTTCGATCGGACGAAATCAAGGTTATTTCAGAATTGGGCGTCTTTTTGCTGGTGATCATTGCCGGATTGGAAATCAACATCCAGGAAATGGTAAAGTCCCAAAAAGGGAAGAATGTTGTCATTTCCTTGTTGGCCTTTATTTTGCCGGCGACCTCTGGTTTTTTCGTGGGCAACTTGTTTGGTTTGCCCACCGTCACGTCCTTCTTTATTGGATTGTGTGTGGCCATCACGGCCTTGCCCGTAAGTGTGCGCATTCTCATGGACTTGGGGCGCCTCAAAAGCGAGGTGGGACAACGCATGATCTCCGTCGCCATATTTGACGACGTCTTAGCCCTAACTCTATTGGGCGTGCTGCTGGACTTGCACAACATGGAAGGCGCCAGTTACCAAGCCATTGGTCTTCAAGTTGGACTGACTTTGGGCAAGGTTGTTTTGCTGATCATTGGGCTGGTATTCGCCTACCGAGCCGTCAATTTCCTGACGCAACAAGAAAATTTCGTGGAACTCCAGTTGGACAAACTGCTGCATTTAATGCGTGGCAAAGAACCGTTGTTGGCCATTCTCTTTGCCTTCATCTTAATCTTTGCTTCCTTGACCGAAGGTGCCGGCTTGCACTTCATCATTGGCGCTTTTTTCGCCTCACTTCTGCTTTCCAAAGAGTTGATTGGCCCAAAAAACATGGCGTCGTTTGAGAAAACCACCCACGGCATGGCTATGGGCTTTCTCGCGCCCATCTTCTTTGCCGGCGTTGGCCTGGAGTTTCAAATTGGTGCCATTCAACATTGGGGTCTGTTGGTAGCGGTCATTACGGTTTCTTTTGCCAGCAAGTTACTGGGAGGTTACTTGGGGGCACGTTACGCGGGCTTGCGCCACCGGAAAGCACTTACCTTGGGAATTGGCCTAAACGCCCGAGGAATCATGGAATTGGTCATTGCCAACATTGGCTACCGCGAAGGGCTCATTAATGTTGAGGTTTTCAGCATTTTGGTCATTATGGCGCTGTTCGCAACCTTCAACACTCCGCTGTTGCTCAAGGGGTCGTTTCGCTGGCTGGACCGACTGGAGGCCAAAGAGAAACACACTTTTTAAAAGGACCGGCACCAACGCTTACCCCTTATCCTTTCTCGAAATAGAAAAATTCAATTAGGTTTGACTCAGGATAATTAATGTTATAACTTTGATTAGCAAATTACTCAAAACAGAACTTAAATTCACGGCATGACCGCCAACCTCCAAGGACTGTACTCCCTTTCCAAAACACCGCGTTTCCCGGTCCTGTTTGTGGGACACGGAAGCCCCATGAACGCCCTAGAGGACAACGTCTTTACGCAGGCTTGGGCGCAAACGGCGCGCAACTTACCCCGACCTCAAGCCATCTTGTGCATTTCGGCCCATTGGATGACCGAGGGTGTGGCCGTCACCGCCATGCCCCAACCCAAAACCATTCATGACTTCGGTGGATTTCCGGAAGCTTTATTCCAAGTACAGTATCCTGCTCCGGGCTCACCAGACCTCGCCCAAACGGTAAAAACTACCTTGCAAACGAATACCCCCGTCGTATTGGACCACGAACATTGGGGTTTGGACCACGGTTGTTGGTCTGTTTTGTGCAAAATGTATCCGGACGCCTCCATTCCAGTGGTTCAATTGAGTTTGGACATACAGCGAAGTTTTGCGCAACACCGCGAACTGGGAACCTTGTTGCAGCCATTGCGCGAACGGGGTGTACTCATTGTTGCCAGCGGCAACATGGTCCATAATTTAGGAAGATTAGACTGGTACAGTCCCTTGGGGGGATACGACTGGGCAGACGAAGCCAACGAAGGTTTCAAGAAGGCCCTGCTCCAGCGAGACACTGCCTTACTGGATCGGCTGCCCGACGCCACCAGCGCCTTTCGCTTGGCCGTACCCACCCCAGACCACTACTGGCCCTTGCTTTACACCGCAGGACTCCAGCGCCCTGACGAAAACCTTCAATTTTTTAACGACCGCGTGGTCATGGGCTCCATCTCCATGACCTCCGTCCTTATTGGATAAGAAGCGTCCATTTTGGAGAATACGCTACCTTCCGCCTCCGACCACTCCCTTTATGGTACTTGTCTTATAACTCCATCTGAGTCTGCGCATGAGCGGGATCCATCCAAAAAGGCTCCCATAAGTAGCCGTCGAGATCCAAAAAACTCCAACCCAACATAAATCCGTGGTCTGCTGCAGGCAAATTTTCACGCGCGCCCAGTGCAAAAGCTTGGTGTACCATTTTCTCAACTTGTTCTCTGCGTTCCAAATGAACGGATAAGGTGCAGCCTACGGCGCGGTCCGGATCCGCCACTTCCCCGCGAACAAAGTCTGCAAAACGAGGGCGGTTCAACAGCATGACGAATTGGTCTTCTGCAATCTTGACACACAAGTTGTCCGGTCCGGAAAACCCAGAAATAAAATCAAAGCCCAAGCCCTCAAAAAAAATACGCGACCGGGCAATGTCTTGCACCGGTAGGTTGATGAACAACTTCATGCGGTTAATTTACAACAAACCGGCGTTAGAAGGTCCTAATCATTCGTCCTCAAACCCATGCCATAATAAGATAAAACGCCGTTAGCATTGGAATGCGCTATCTTTGTAGGCAACAAATCAATGACCCATGCTTGATCGCAAAATTTACCTTTTAGTAGCCTTTCTTTTTTCTATTACGCTGAGTGCGCAAAACTTGTCCACCGTAAAAGTGGATTCCATGAGCGATTCCGAAATCATGGCCATTCTGAAAGCAGGAGAAGCAAAAGGATTGGACATCACCCAAGGTGAACAATTGGCACTCAGCATGGGATTGCCGGCAGAGGAAGCCGTGAAGTTTAAGAAACGAGCGGATCAGCTTCAAAAGCAACAAACCGATAATGGTGCCACTAAAGTAGTTGGAACAGCAACTCCTACCACCACTATGGGCAATACCACGGCCGTGGAAACAACGGTCTTGGAAAGAGCCGAAAAAAAATCAGCGACTGCAACCGCGCTGTCTGGAATTATTCCAGTTGACGTGAAACCAATCAAAGAAAAACCTGTTCAGATCTACGGTCAACAGTTTTTTAGCGGGACTGAATTAAAAATCTTTGAGCGAAGTTTGGATGCGCGCGCATCCGATTCGTACGTCATTGGTGTAGGTGATGAAATTGGCGTAAGTGCTTATGGCACTTCCTATTTTAGTGAAATTTTTAAAGTAGACGAGCGCGGCATCATCAGCATGCGGAACGTGGGCAATATTTACGCCCGCGGCATGACCTACGGAGATTTGAAGCAACAAATCAAAGGCAAGTTGTCCAATTTCATGCCTTTGTCCAGCAACACCATATCGTTTACGTTGGCGTACAGCAGAACCATCAGCATTAATATTGTTGGCGAAGTGGTCAAACCGGGCAGCTACAAAATACCCGCAGTAAATACGGCTTTCAACGCTTTAATAGCCGCAGGCGGACCCAGCGATCTGGGTACCCTTCGGGAAATTAAAGTCATCCGCGACGGAAAGGTGATCAGGACGCTTGACGTTTACGCTTTTCTTGCCAATCCAACGGCGGCAAACGACTATTATTTGCAAGAAAACGATTACTTATCTGTGGGGGTAATTGGGAATGTAGTTCCTATTTCAGGTGCTGTTAAACGCCCAATGCGGTACGAAATCAAAAAGAGTGAGTCCATTGGCGAATTGTTGGCACTGGCCGGTGGTTTTACCGAAACCGCCAACACCCAGTTCGTACAAGTGAAACGCCAAGTGGGCGATGAATCTCAATTGTTTGAAGTAACCGATTACAAACAGTCTGTTCAGCCGGGTGATGAAGTCATGGTGCAGGCTCGGAACACGGAATTGCGAAAGTCTGTTTCCATTGGAGGAGCAGTCAATTTACCTGGATCGTATCGATTTGAGGAAGGCATGCGTGTTTTGGACCTGATCCAACGAGCCGGTGGTTTGCGAAACGATTCCATTGTTGCTATTGACCGAGCGTGGTTGGTGCGCACCAACCCAGACTTTACTTTGGATTACCAAGAAATTGATGTCTTTTCCCTACTGGCCAACCCCATGGCCGCGTCGAACGTCTTGTTGAAAGCTAAAGACACATTAACGGTAACTGTAAAACAAGACTTTACGGAAGAGGAGTACGTGAGCATTGGAGGAGCCGTTCGCAAAAGCGTGAAAACCAAATTTGCCAAAGGCATGCGCGTAAGCTCCTTGTTGCAAATGGCTGATGGAATTACGTTTGAAACCTACACCGGACAAGGTATTCTCTGCAGAACCAGACAAGATTTGAGTTTGGAATTCATCAATCTGGATTTGGAGTCAATATTAAGCGCTCCGGGCGGAGACAAAGACCGCTTTTTAGAAGCTCGTGACTCCCTGAGTATTTTGGTAAAACCTCAGTACGATGCTTCTTTGGTTGTTGCCATCAACGGCGCGGTTCGGAATCCGGTTACTTTGCCCTTCGCGGAGGGAATAACTCTCGGTGATCTGTTAAGATTATCCGGCGGACTCCTGCCCAACGCTGATTTCAAACGGGTTGAGGTCAGTCGATTGAATGCGTTCAGTGAATTTCAAAAAGGATCCATTCGGGAAGTGCGTACGGTCGTGTTGACCACCGAGGTTCCTGCCGGCTTGGTGCGCGACTTAAATGCTACAGCACCTTCGATGGATTTTGTTCTTCAACCGTACGACCAAGTGGTCGTGCGTGAAATTCCGGACTACAAAGCCCAGGAATTCGTTTACATCGGTGGGGAGGTAAAGTACCCTGGTTTCTATCCTGTGATGTCTCGCCAGGAGAAACTAAACAGCTTCATCAATCGCGCTGGTGGACTTACACGCTTTGCGGATGAGGCAAACGCAAAAATCCTACGACCCAATACCCCCAACATGGTACTCCATTTGGGTAAGGCCCTTAAATGGCCGAAAGCTCCCATAAATTACACCTTGGAACCAGGAGATTCCGTTTTAGTGCCTAAAATATCCAGTTTGGTGACCATTTATGGCCGTGGGCACGACTACTTCACCAGCACGGGAGAAATCACCTTAAACGTACCATACACGCCCGGAAGATCTGCAGACTTTTACATCCGCCAGTATGCCTTGGGTTTTGCAGATAAGGCAGATCGTTCCGATTTGTTTGTGGAATACCCCAACGGAAAAGTAGACAAAACAGCCAACTACTGGTTGTACAACGACTTCCCCGTGGTAAAAGCCAAAGGAGTCATTCGCATCGAGCTGGAACCTGAGAAAGCCAAGCGCGACAAACGAGAACAAAAGCCGTTTGACTTAAACCAAGCCATTGCAACGGTAACCACTGCCTTAACCGGATTCGCCACCTTGTACGTGTTGTTGACTCGATGACGGTAACCCTTTTGGAGGTTATTCATTCCACTTCTACGAAAAAAGGCCTGCATTCGCAGGCCTTTTTTGGTCGCAGAATTTGGTTCCTATATTTTGGATTCCAGTGCTTTTGCTTGACTTGACAGATCTTGGAAAAAAGCGCGTCCAGCCAGAAACAACACCGTAAGAAAACCACCCAAGACACCACCTATAGCGGCAGTTTTCAATTTTGAAGACCGAACACGTAAGGGGTGGTGCGGCCGGTCAATAATGGTGATTAATGGCTCGTCCCGGGCAGCCATGGTCTTGCTCAGTTCCAAATTTTTAACCAGTTCCCCGTACATGGTGGTCAACATCGTAACCTTCAACTGCTTTTGCATGGTGGGAACTTTGGCAACACTCTGCACCGTGAACAGATTTTGATCTTGTGAGGTAGAATATCCCACCATAGCGCGCTGCATCTCTACCGAAACGGAATCGACGCGGCGTTGAAGTTTGATGATGTTGGATTTCGCATTGGAAGTCTTGGTTGCAACATAAAACTCAGTAGCCTGAACGGTAAGCATTTCAACGAAGTTCTTGGCAAAGACCGGATCATCACCTGTAAATGAGACCGTTACAAAACTCAGTTTTTTATCTGTTTTCGAAACTGTAAGTGCTTTAGACGTTAATGTTTTCACCACTTCACCGACCGCAGAGTCTTGCTTTGGTAGAAGCACATTCGCAGCAGTAATGGGATACAAATTCTGTTCCTTCCACTTCTTCAGCCGATTCGGATTGGACTTCACGTAGCGGTCGATAAGTAACGTGGTATGACCATCCATCGTTATTGGACTCATCAACACACCTTGAACTATTCGCCGACTTTTCATTAGCGACAATACATTATCACCCGCTAATCCATTACCACCTGCGGCATCGCCACCACCAACGGAAAAACCAAATTCTGACGCTAAAGAACTAAGTCCATTATCTCCGTTCCCTTGCTCCAAGGCAAAAGTCAGTGATGCGTTGTACACAGGTTCTTCCAACCAAGTTTTTAAGAACCCACCAATAGCAAAAATCAAGCTAACAAGGGCAATCAGGAGTTTATGCTTCCAAAGTGAAGAAACCCACGATTTTGCCTTTAACCAAAGCTCGGCTAAACTGATCTCGTCTTCTTGGTAGTTGGGGGTGGTGTCGTTCATGAGGTAAAATTACGAATTCTGAACTCGTCGGGTTGAATCGATTTTGTGCTGCCGTTGCGCGGTGTTGTTATTCTGCACCTGCACTATTTTCAAGTAAAAATAAACGGTGCAGAATAACAACACCTTACGGATCGTCCGGCGCGAATTGCCCAGTTTTGTTGGGGTTTTCCTCAGGTGCGAGCACCCCGGAAAACCCCACAAAAAAAGCCGCAACGTTTACGTTGCCGGCCGTGCTCTTTTGGCGGAAAGACAGGGATTCGAACCCTGGGTGCCCTTGCAGGCACAACGGTTTTCGAGACCGCCCCGATCGACCGCTCCGGCATCTTTCCTGGGGTACGCAAATTTAAACACACACAGCGTACCTTTAAAATGCGTTAGCCGGAAGCAACGCAACGATAAATTACTACTGATGAATGATTCGAGGAGAGTAAATAATTTGAAGGATTGCCATTCAGTTGGAGGTTCCCGCGGAGTACGCAGTTTTTGGTTCCTAGTAATCCTACTGTACGGGGTGTTTAGTGGTTCGTGGGGAAACGTGGATTTTGGATTTGCTGCATACGGGCAATGGACGCCGCTGACATCAGTCAACACTTTGGTTGCGAATGTCGCTACAGAGGATGCTAAAAGTGCCGTCTTGCCGGACGGTCGCACTTGGATTGCCTACTGGACCAATGTAGGCGGGGTGCAGAATTATCAATTTCGGGCGCAGCTTTTGGATACGGCCGGTATTCCACTATTGGGGCCAAACGGAGTTTCCGTAGTGGGCGGCAACATGGGTACTTTCTTGATGCAATGGGACTTAGAAACAGACAATAGCGGTAATCTTTTGGTGGGATTTACGCGAACCGACGGTTCAAACGCAGCCATCGTCCAGAAAATTAGTCCGTCCGGCGCGCTCCTATTTGGTGCCAACGGTCGGGATTTGGGCACTGGATACGACGTCAAATTATTGGCTCTTCCCAATGGGCAAACGATCGTGGGTTACTTACCAGGGGACTACGGAACATTGATGAAGTTGTCAACGACCGGCACCAACGTCTGGTCCAATCCCGTAGTAGTTTATCCGGCATCGGGCACCAAAACGAGCATAGGCGAACTGGTGGCTTTGACGGGCGGTACTTTTCTGGTGGTATTTCACGACCGAGGCAATTTTGGCATCAGCTCCAATCCGTATGCGCGACGGTACAACCACGGCACGGGACTACCGATGTGGGCGGGGCCGGTGGCATTGACAAGCGGATACGCCACATCGTTCAACAGGCGGTACGACTTGATTGCACTAGGCGATACCGCGTATTTTGGATTTTCGGGTGCGGGATCCTTTGATTTTCAAGGGTTTGTGCAACGAATCAATCCGGATGGCTCGCTGCCTTGGGGCAGCACCGGCGTCAACTTTATGGACCAATCTGTACTGTACGAGATGAGCCTGAGCCTGGCGGTAGAAGACGATTCTCCTTATCTGTGGGCCTTGTGCACCATGACCACAAGTTCCCAGCAAAACACGGGCGAAACCGTCCAAAAAATCCACAAACGTACGGGAGCTCGGCCGTTGGGCGTAAACGGTGTGCAAGTTTTTAGCATCAGTACAGCAGACCGTCGGCACGAAGGCGCCCTGCGGGTCATCAACCACCAGCCCACCTTTGTATTTTCCGACGGCAACTCCAACGGGGTATTTCCTAAAGATTTGAAGTTGATGACTTTGAATTCTGTAGGACTTCCCGCAACCGCCACACCCCTCCCGGTTGGCACCCACCCCACGGGGGTGAAGTCTCGAGTAGAGTTTGCCGGTCAGTTTGCGGGTAAGGCCATTGCTACTTGGGTGGAGAGTCGGAACGGCGCCATGAGGCCATACGCTCAGCGTCGAGGATTGACGTGTCCCGCGCCTTGGGCAACGGCTACTGGCTCTACAACGGGTTTGATGGCGCAGTTCACCGGGAGTGTGCTCAACGCGGACAGCGCTCGGTGGTATTTTGGCGACGGGGCCTGGGCGTTGGACACGAACGGAACGACGGCGCACGCCTACAACGGGGCGGGCACCTATACGGCCTGTTTGGTAGCCTACAGCACCTGTGGCACGGATTCCGCCTGCGTGACCTTAAACGTATGTCCCTTGTTTGGCGGACCTTGGGCCGTTGGGCAAAGTGCAGTAGCCTTGAGTTTTATTGCTCCAGTTGGTGCAGACTCTCTGTGGGTTGATTTTGGCGACGGAACCCAAGTGGGCGCCGTTCCCCCGGCGGCGAGCCACACCTACACGGCCAACGGCACGTACACGGCCACGGCCATAGCCTTCAGCAGCTGCCGAACGGATACGGTGGTCCAAGGGATCGTGGTGAGCAGCATCGGTTTGGAAGAACGTTTGGGCGTTGCGGGCTTGTTGTACCCCAATCCGGTTGTGGCGGGAGCTTCGGTACGCTGGCACGCAGTGGTGGACGGTCTTGCTACCTCCGAAGTGGAGGGACTTACGGTGCGTTGGGTCAGTGCCTTGGGCCAAGAAGTGGCCCGTGGATCGTGGGAAGCGGACGCTCTGGCGGTGCCCCACTTGCCCGCAGGACGGTATTGGGTGGAGTGGATTGGGCCAAACGGAATTCCGGCGCGACTGAGCGTGGGAGTGCATTGATTCGCAGAATCTTCGTTTAAAGCGGAGAAGGGAACGGATATCAAAAGACATTCTTCCCGACCTTTGGGTCATGACGGATTTGGACATTGCACGCGCGGCGCAGCCGCGCGCCCTCTCGGAAGCAGCAGCCCGCATCGGCATTCCCGCGGACGCCCTGGAATACTACGGCAAGAACAAGGCCAAGTTGCCTTTGGAATTGCTGCAGCCCGAACGCGAAAAACAAGCGAATTTGGTGCTGGTAACGGCCATCTCCCCCACCCCCGCGGGCGAGGGAAAAACCACCGTCACGGTGGGCTTGACGGACGGCCTGGCCCACATTGGACTGCGAAGTGCCGCGGCGCTTCGGGAACCGTCGTTGGGACCCGTTTTTGGCATCAAGGGCGGCGCCACGGGAGGCGGGCATTCGCAGGTCATCCCCATGGAAGACATCAACCTGCACTTCACGGGCGATTTTTCCGCGGTGGAGAAAGCCAACAACCTACTGGCCGCGTTGATCGACAACAACTTGCAGTCCAAAAAACGGTCTTTGCGTCTGGACCCTCGCACCATTTCGTGGAAGCGGGTTATGGACATGAACGACCGTGCCCTGCGCCAGATTGTGGTGGGCTTGGGCGGCAAAAACGGCGGGGTGCCGCGCGAAGGCGGATTCAACATCACGGCGGCGTCGGAAATCATGGCCATTCTGTGCCAAAGCCAAAGCTTGGAGGATTTGAAGGAGCGCATGGGGCGCATTTACGTAGGCGACACCTGGGACCGCGAGCCCGTTTATGCGTCCATGCTGAACGCACACGACGCCATGACTCTGTTGATGAAAGACGCCATCCGTCCCAATTTGGTGCAAACGCTAGAAGGCAATCCCGCCATCCTCCACGGCGGTCCGTTTGCCAATATTGCACAGGGAACCAATACGTTACTGGCCACGCGTATGGCGCTGAGCCACGCGGATTGGGTGGTGACGGAGGCCGGCTTTGGGGCGGACCTGGGTGCGGAAAAATTCATGCACATCAAGGCCCGGGCCGCGGGCTTGCGCCCGCGGGCGGCCGTTTTAGTGGCCACGGTGCGCGCTCTGCTGTACCACGGCCGGGGTAACTTGGCGGCGGGATTACCGAATTTGGAAAAACACGCGGAAAACCTGTTGTCTTTGGGCTTGCCGGTGGTGGTGGCCCTCAACGCCTTTGCGCAAGACGACCCCGCGGACTACGATTTGGTGCGCGCGTCCTGCGAAAAACTGGGTGTCGGTTTTGCCGTTTCCCGCGCTTGGGCCCAAGGGGGTGCTGGCGCAGCGGATTTGGCCCGCGCGGTGGTGGAAGCCTCCCAAACACCAGAAAAACCGGTGAACTGGTTGTACGACCGGGATGCCCCGCTGAAATCCAAGATTGAAAGCATCGCTACCCGTTGGTACGGTGCGGCCGACGTGGCCTATACGCCGCTGGCGTCGAGCCAACTGGACCGCCTGACGGCGCTGGGCATGGGTTCCTTCCCCATCTGCATGGCCAAAACGCAAAAGAGTTTGTCCGACGACGAATCCCTTCTGGGCCGACCCACCGGTTTTACCCTGACGGTGCGCGAGGTGGAAGTTGCGGCCGGCGCGGGCTTTGTGGTTCCCATCACCGGAGCGATGATGCGCATGCCCGGCCTGCCGGAGGTGCCCGCCGCGGAAGGCATGAAGGTTGCTGCCGACGGCACGGTGAGCGGGTTGTTCTGAGTGGCGTTTATCCGCTCATTTGCAGAAATCCGTAAAGCAAAAGTTTGGCATGCCTTTTTTGCCTAAAGCAAGTATTTAGGTTGTGTGCGGCAACGACGCGTCGGGCCAAAAATTCGGTACCTTGGCGGGGTGAAGCACAAAAATCTACTCCTGGGCCTGGCGGCCGCAGCGCTCTTGACCGGGTGTAATGCGGCGCGCGTGGTGGCCCCGCTGGACACCGGCGAATGGCGCGTGGGGGGCGCTTTGGGCGGCCCGCAAATCAACACGGATCGTCTCCCCTTGATTTCGATCTACACGGCGCACGGCGCAACCGAAAAACGCACGGATTACGTGGGTCTGCAGGTGGTTAGCGCTGCTTTTCAAACCCTGCACCTGGACGCCGGAAGCTTGCGTCGGGTGAGTGCAGGCGGCGGAATGGGCAGTTGGAAACCGGAAGTGAACGCCTTTGGCGGCGGTACGCTGTTGGTGGGTTTTCGCGACGGTGCTACCCGCATTTATCCCAACGCCGGGCTCCACACCGTTTGGTCCCTCCCTTTAGGCTTCAAACCCTACGCCGGCACGGACCTCTGGGTAGACCCCACCTATCGATTGGCAGAATTCAGCCAAGGCACCCTGCTCCACCCCAATTTGCACGGGGGACTTCGGTGGATTGGAAAACATCTGGAAGCAGGGGTTGAAGCCAAATGGCTGAACCCCACCCGGACCTTCATGGTGCCGCAGCAAACCGTCCCCACCTTTATGGGCACCGGTGCGCGCGGCCTGTACTTCACCGTAGCCTACCGCATCCCATGATCCGACTGTTCCCATCCTTTCGCACCGCGGCCGCCGCTGCGGCCGCAACCGCGTTTCTCTTCACCAGCACCGGATGCGACGTGGACTTGGCCTTGCTGCGCGGAGCCCCCGAACCCTATGACTTTCCAGCGGGCGATCCGTCGGACCCGTACTACGTGGAACCGGCCAATATCCACCAAATGGACCTTCAATCCCTGGCGGACGCGGCCAACAATGTTCCTGCCGCAACGTTGAAAGGGTTGTACGTGGGCAACCCGGCGGACATAGCCACGGACACCGTGATCCTTTATTTGCACGGCAACGCGAATTCCATGAACGCGTTTTGGAACGCGCTGCGGCAGATGGCCAACCTCGGCGGTCGTCATCGGTACGGCGTGATGTGCTACGACTACCGCGGATTTGGCAACTCGGAAGGACCGTCGACCGGTACCGCCAGCATGCGCCAGGACCTGCACGCGGCTCTGCAGTGGCTGAAAGACCGCGGCCTAACCAGCGACCGACTGGTGGTTTTTGGCAACTCTTTGGGCACGCTACCCGGCGCTCAGGAAGCGGGCGAACAGGGAGGCCCGCTGAAGATTGACAAGTTGGTTTTGGAGTGCCCGCAGTCCAATTCGGACGCCTTCTTTCAGGATGCGGTGGGCCTGAGCGTACCGTCGTCGCTGGCCACGGACTACGATTTTGACGTGGACGGCAACATGGCGCGCTATCCGGGTGCGCTTTTGTGGATGCACGGAATGGACGACGACGTGGCGCCCATCGACAACGCCAAAAATTTATACGCAGCGCACCAAGGGCGCTTCAAGCGCGCGCACCTGCTGGCCGGTGTGGGCCACAACATTCGCGGCGGTTGGGGTGCCCAGAACTGGGGCGATGCCATCTTGGATTTTGTGGCGCGGGTGGATTAAACCGTCAACAACCGCTCCACATCCGCTGCAAGCGAAGCCGGCTGGCTGGTGGGGAAAAAGCGCTTGACCACTTGGCCGTTGCGGTCCACCAAAAACTTGGCGAAATTCCACACGATGGTTCCGCCCAATATGCCCTTTTGGCGCGCTTTGAGGTGTTGGTACACCGGATGGGTGTTGGGGCCGTTGACGTCGATCTTAGCCATCATGGGAAAACTTACGCCGTAGTTGATGAGGCACCCTTCGGAAATGGCTTGTGCGTTGCCCGGCTCCTGTTTGCCAAACTGGTTGCAGGGAAATCCCAGGATCACCAATCCGCGGTCCTTGTAGGTGCGGTAGAGAGCTTCCAGCCCTTCGTACTGCGGGGTGAGGCCGCACTTGCTGGCGGTGTTGACCACCAAAACCACCTTTCCGCGGAGTTGATCGAAGGAAAACGGTTGGCCTTGCAGGGTTTCTGCAGACAGTGCGTAGAAGGAGTCTTGGGACATGTTGGTTAAACGCTTGGGGCGGGGGATTGTTTCGGTTAATTTTGCGCCCTCACCCTACCTACTGCCCCATGACCGCAACTCCCCCCTGGTTGGAACGCTCCGCTTTGTTGCTGGGGAACGACGCCTTAGCGCGGCTGCAGGCCGCGCACGTGCTGGTGGTGGGCCTGGGGGGCGTCGGGAGTTTTGCGGTGGAATTTCTGGCGCGGTCCGGCGTGGGACGCCTGACCCTGGTGGACGGAGATGTGGTGGACCCCACCAACCGAAACCGGCAGCTGCAGGCGTTGTCCAGCACCCACGGCCAAAAGAAGGCGTGGCTGATGCGGGACCGCGTTTTGGACATCAATCCGGAACTCCAGGTGACGGCCATCGATACGTTTTTGGAGCCAGAAGCCATGCGGGAATTGCTCCTGCGCCAACCGGTGGACTTTGCTTTGGATTGCATCGACTCCGTACAACCCAAACTGAACTTTCTCATTACGGCCCTCGCCGCGCAAATCCCCTTCGTCAGCGCCATGGGCGCCGGGGGCAAGGTGGACCCCGAGCAAATCAAGGTGGGTCGGCTGGATCGCGTTCAAAACTGCCCTTTTGCGGCCCACGTTCGGAAGCGGCTGCGTCGGGAATACGGCATTCAACCCAAGTTCAGTTGCGTATTCTCTACCGAACTACCAGATAAAGAATCCATTGCCCTGACGGACGGTACAAAATTTAAAAAGTCCTATTACGGCACCAGCGCCTGGATTCCCGCCGCCTTTGGGCTGCACGCGGCCGCTTATGCGGTGCGCAAGTTGGCGTCCATTTGATCCCAGCGCACTCAGAACGAGCTTACTCCGCGGGAGACCGTCAAACAAATACTACTTGTTGCTCTTGGTGGCGTTGTTCAACCACGCGTACACCAGGCCTGCAATCATCACAATGCCCACAATGCCAGCAACCAGTACGTAGGCCTTGCCGCTTTTTTCGAACCAGTACGTCAAAGCGCCGAGGTAGGAGAACCACAAGATGGCCCACACACCCCAAGGCACTTTTACCACGGACTTCTTCACCTTTTCCGCCTTTTCGCGGGTCACCAACCGATCCAAAGCATCCTGCAAATCCTTGCCGTATGCAGGAACCACCTCTGTTGTGCCGTCCTCATTCAGAATGGTCACTTCGTACTTCAAATACTCCGGAAAAGACTCAGAGGTCTTGCGGTACTTTACTTCGATGGCCTTGCGTTTCATAAGTTAGGGGTTGATTTAGTGCGCTGTAAAGGTACGCCCCGACGGTCCATCAGCACACACCCAACCTTGCCCCAACCCAACCGAACCCAATTTAACGTTTGGTTAAATCTCCAAAAAACAACTTCGAAAACCAATCTGATTCCCAATTCATCGTAATATTGCGTTATTACAATAAAAGCAGGCCATGGGCGCTACCCGAACCGATTTATATTCCGCTAAAGACCTAGAAATCGCAACCTTGGCGAAGGTTTTGGGTCATCCCGCGCGCATTGCAATTGTGCGTCATCTGTTGCGCTGTACCTCTTGCATCACAGGAGATTTGACGGAGGCCGTGGGGCTGGCGCAACCCACAGTATCCCAACACCTTAAGGAATTGAGGGCAGTGGGATTGTTGCGAGGAACCGTATCGGGGGCGTCCGTGAATTACTGCATCGACCCCATTCGGTGGGCGCAAATGTCCCAGGTGATGGGGGAATTGTTTGCGGAAGGGCCTGCGTTGCAGGCCCCGTGTTGCCCAGCGCCTGCGGCGCTGGTGCGTTGGGACGTTTTGGAGCCCATTGCGCAATGGATCGCAAAAAAAGCGACGGCCTCCGGATTTGCAGACGTCGTATTTATTTGCACGCACAATTCCCGACGCAGCCAAATGGCGCAGGCCTGGGCCCACGTTTTGGTGGAGCAGCTGCACCTGCCCCTGCGCGTGTGGTCAGGCGGCACCGAGGCCACTTCGTGCCACCCCAACACCGTGGATGCGCTGGTGCGGGCCGGGTTTTCGGTCGTCGGGCACGGCCAATCTCCAGACGCCGCGATCCTCAGTTACGGGGGCGAGCCGGTGCACCTTTTTTCCAAGCGGTTCGACGACCCCAGCATTGACGCTCAGGACTTTATCGCGCTCATGACCTGTTCCGACGCCGATGAAAATTGCCCCTTCATCCCGCACGCCGCCGCGCGCCTCCCCCTCCGCTACGACGACCCCAAGGCGTTCGACGGCACGGACCAAGAGCCCTTTGCGTACGACGCCACCTCCGCCGCCATTGAGGCGGAAATGCGCGCCCTTTTGGGCCGGGTTTCGGACCTTTTGAACGCCTGATTTCGCACCTTTTGACCCCTTACGCTCACTTATCCTCAGGATCGACGGGCCTCGCACGCCGCAAAAACAAACGTTTCTATTAAAGCCTCAAAGTATCCATGGTCGCTAATCAAAAAAATGCCGGATTAAAGTTCTTGGATCGCTACCTCACCCTCTGGATTTTCTTGGCCATGGCCGTGGGACTCTTGGTGGGTCGATGGTTTCCGGTTTTTCCGGTGTGGCTGGAGCGCTGGACTGTTGGGACCACCAACATCCCCATTGCCGTGGGCTTGGTGGCCATGCTCTTTCCGCCCCTCGCCAAAGTGGACTACGCCCAGCTGCCGGCCGTGTTCCGCAACACGCGCATACTGGGCACCTCCCTCCTCCTCAACTGGGTGGTAGGGCCGGTTTTGATGTTTGGTTTGGCCTTGCTCTTCTTGCACGACCAACCGGAGTACTTTGCGGGCGTCGTGCTCATTGGGCTGGCCCGATGCATCGCCATGGTCCTCGTTTGGAACGACCTCGCCGAGGGAAGCCGCGAATACGGCGCGGGGCTGGTGGCCCTCAACAGCCTCTTCCAAGTCTTTGCTTACGCCTTCTACGCCTGGCTCTTCATCACCCAAATTCCCCAGTGGCTGGGCTTGCCCGGGGTGGCCCTGGACCTCTCCCTCGGGACGGTCGCGGAAAGCGTGGCCCTTTATTTGGGCCTTCCCTTCCTCTTGGGGTGGGGCATGCAGCGGGTGTCCGTGGGTCTTGTGGGCCTGGAAGCGTTCAACCGTCGGGTAGTGCCGGCCATCTCCCCCATCACCTTGGTGGCCCTGCTGTTCACCATTGTGGTCATGTTCTCCCTCAAAGGCGACGCCGTGCTGGCCCTGCCGCTGGACGTTCTGCGCATTGCGCTCCCGCTGGTGGTGTACTTTGTGGTGATGTTCTTGGTGGGCTTTTGGGTGACCCGACGCCTGGGCGCTCCCTACTCGCAGCAGGCCGCCGTGGCCTTCACGGCCGCCGGCAACAACTTTGAATTGGCCATTGCGGTGGCGGTGGGTGTCTTTGGCGTGCAGTCCGGCCAGGCTTTTGCCGGGGTGGTGGGTCCCCTGGTGGAAGTACCCGCCTTGATTGCGCTGGTGGCGGTGGCCAGGTGGTTTCAACGGAGAACATTGGACTCCTCTTCCATCCACACCTAAGGTGCTCCTCTTTGTGCAGCGGAATGCCTAAATTGCCTTACTATTGGAAGCATGTTGCACATCAACCGAACACGATGACCCACCCCGAAGTTGACGCCTACTTGGCGGACCTGGACCGCTGGAAAGAAGAACTGACGGAATTGCGTGCTTTGGTGCTTTCGTGCGGCTTGGAGGAACACTGGAAGTGGCGCCAACCGTGCTACACCGCCCAAGGGAAAAACGTGTTGATCTTGGGGAATTTCAAGGACTCCTGCGTCTTGAGCTTTTTCAACGGCTCCACCCTTTCCGACCCCCACGGCTGGTTGGTGAAACCGGGACCCCACACCCAAACTGGTCGGTTCATTCGCTTTACCGACGTCCGCACGGTGCGGGAGCGCGCGGACGAATTGCGCGCTTATGTGTTTGAGGCAGCGGATCAAGCCGCCTCTGGCGCCTACGGCACAGGCGCGGCGGGCGAACAAGAACCGTCGGGGCAAATTGCTCCCCCGGAGGAATTGACGCAAACGTTTGCGGAGGATGAAGTTTACGAAGCGGCCTTTGCGGCCCTGACGCCCGGACGGCAACGTGCGTACCTCATGCACTTTACGGCGTCGGACACCCCGGCCACGCGCCAAACCCGTATTGACCGACTGCGTCCGCGGATTTTGGCGGGAAAGGGAATGACGGACTGCGTGTGCGGCCTTACGAAAAAACGCCCCGGGTGCGACGGATCGCACCGCGCGCTGGGACCGGACTGGAAGAAGCCTTATTGAGAACAAACGGGACCGCCGCCACCAGGGTGAGCACGCCCACGCCCACCACCGCGGCGGAAAGTCCAAAGGCGTCCGCGGCGTAGCCGCTGGCGATTGCCCCCACCACGTAGCCCAAATCGCGCACCAACCGAAAGGTTCCCAGCCGTTCCGAGCGTTCCTGAGGAGGAGTGACGTCGGCTACCGCACTGAGGAAGGTGGGGTACACCAAGGCCGTTCCCAGACCCAACAATACCGACGCTGCGGCCCAGCTCCAAAAGGTGTTGGCAAGCGGAAGCAGCACCAACACGACGCCCTGCAGACCCATGCCCCAAGCCAGCAGGCGGCGCTTAGGAAATTGGTCTCCCAGGCTGCCGGTGAAGAGTTGACCCAGGCCCCAAACGGCGGGATACAAGCCTACGAGCAGACCGCGTGCGGAGGCGGACAGACCGCTGTTGAGAAGCAGGATGGGAAACAGACCCCACAACAAGCCGTCGTTGAGGTTATTAGCAAAGCCAGCGAAGGAGACGGACCAAAACAGGCGACGGGTTGGGGCGCCGGGCGCAGCTTTTACGGGCTCCGAGTCAGATGCCGCACTGGACGCCGCCTCATTCAAAAGCCGCGCCTCCAGCGCGGCGTGCGCCCGCGTATCCCCCACCCAAAAGAACGTCAGGAGGGTGCCCGCCGCCGCCAAAACCGCGCCCCACAGAAAAACCGACCGCACGCCGTAGGCGTCGGCCCACCAGGCACTGAACAAGGCGGCGGCGCCCACCGCAAAGTAGCCGGCAAACTCGTTGATTCCCATGGCCTTTCCGCGCTGACGCGCCCCCACCAGGTCAATCTTCATCACCACCGTACTGCTCCAGGCCAAACCCTGCCCCAGGCCCAAGAGGGCGTTGGCGGCCAGCACCACGGACCACGTGGGGGCAAAATAAAGGAGGAACGGAACGGGGAGCATGGTCAGCCAACCGGACAGGAGCACGTTTTTACGTCCCCATCGCTGCGCCCAAGTTCCGGAGGCGTAGTTGGCGGCGGCCTTCGTCAGGCCAAAAACCGCAATGAAGGACAGGGCCGCCGCCGTGGACTCCAAACCAAAGGATTCCCGGGCAAACTGCGGAAAAACAGACCGCTCCAAGCCCAGCATGGCCCCCACCAAACCGTTGATCAGCACCAACAGCGCAAAGGGATGCCGGTTTTCGCGCAAGCCCAGTTGGACGACCGTCGGGCCGAGCGAGCGCGGGGCACGTGCGCGTTTTTGGAACCGTGAAATCATGCCCAAAGGTCCCCAGGACCCCGGGCGCGGCCTTTAACATGGGTTAAATTGTGCGGCCAGACTTTTTGCCGGCGCGGATGCGGCTGAGGGACACCTGCGTGATGCCCAGGTAGGACGCGATGAATTTGAGCGGAATGCGCTGCAGGAGGCGCGGTTCCTGAGCCAACTCCGCGTAGCGTTCGTCGGCGGTTTTAAACTGGAGGGATTCGAGCCGACGGAGCACGTGAACGTGTTCTTGGCGAAAGAGCAAGGAAAAAAGGCGCTCCAAGTCCCGGTGGTCTTGAAACAAGGCAAAGAGGGGTTCTGCCGGCAAGATTCGAAAAACGGTGGGTTCTACGGCTTCGATGCCCTTGGTGGTGGGCTGCCCGGTGAAGAGGCTTTCCGCCCGCACAATGAGTTCGTTTTCAAAGGCAAAATGCTCCGTTACCTCTTTGCCGTCCAGGAGGTAGTAGATGCGCGCGAGGCCGGTTTCTACAAAATAGAGGTTGCGGCACAGGCTTCCGGGGGGCTGCAAAACAGCCCCCTTGGGGAGGGTGGTGGTCCTCCAAAGCACGGACAAGGCCGCGCGGGAGGCGGGCTCCAGCGGATGCACCTGCGCCAAGCGCTCCACCAGGGGATCTTCAGGGGAGGGGGCGGTGGGCAACGGGGTCTTTGCGGGGAGGTTCACGGAAGCGGGGCCTTTGGGGCGGGTTTTGGGGCGGGAGGGGCCGTTGGTCGGATGCGTCGCGGGTGCGCCAACCGCACAAACGTACGGGTTTTGGAAACAAAAGGCACGAAAAAAGCCACCCTAATGGTGACCGTCCAACGAAAACACCTAACTTCGGTGATAGCATCATACGACACTATGAATTCCCGACCGCCCTACCGCCTCACGCCCAAAACACTGGACCTTCTGCTTCGTTTGCACGAACAAATTGGGGCGGTACAGGCACTGGAAACCACGGCGCTGAATCAGGGAAGCGTCGGGACAATCGCATCCGAATCGTCCACGCCACCTTCCAACAGTAAGGAAACTCGTTGAATCTGCAGCTAGCAGAGGCACTGACCCGAAAAGAAGTGGTTCTAGCCAGCAACCAAGACGTGCTGGAGTGGGACAACGACTAGTCCGTTTACCAAAAACCGGGCAGATGGGAAGGCACCTCCGTGGACTCCTTTTTTGAGGCCCACAGCCAATTGACTAACGGACTAGTGAACCGTCCGGGGAATTGGCGCAACCGCGCCTTGGGAATTGCCGCGATAATGCCGTGGTACACGTTTCGCCTCCCGAAGAGCGTCTGTTGCTCTACTAGCAAACCGAAAGCCCGCAATTTACCCGCAAAGACTACCGTCGGCATTTTCCGCAACTCAGCACCGCCTCCTCCAGCCGCGATCTGCAGATGAGCATCGAACGAGGTTTCTGGACGCGTACCGGCGAAAAAAACCAAAGTATTTACGTACGCCAAATCCGAACGGAACACCGCTGGGGAACTTAATTCCAAGCGTTTTTGGACAAAGAGTGCTCCCACGGATGAATCAAGGCCCGCACTTTAATCCATCAACCCAGCAGCGGCACCCCTCCGGTATACCATCCAAACTGTTTGCGAACGATCAGGTCTTTCTCCAAGCGAACAAAGTCCAAAAAAGCTTGAGCCACAGGGGACAACGTCCTTTTTTTGAGCCATACCAAGTGCCAAGTAGACGTCAACGGGAATTCGGGAAGAGGAAATATCCGCAACTCGTTCATTTGCAGTTCGTTTTTTAATCCGATTAACGGCAACACGGAATAACCCAATTGCGCCAGGACGGCCTGCTTGACCGCTTCATTACTGGTAAATTCCATGGAGGTTTTGGGGTGAATTTGCATTTCTTTCAAAAAACGCTCGGTTACCGCACGGGTTCCCGACCCAACCTCGCGAAAAATCAAAGGAAGCTGAGCGAGTAGCTCACCGGTAGTTCGGTGTGCCGGCAGAACGCTGTCCGGATGACCAACCAAATAAAGCTGATTGGGCAAGAGTGCCAAGGATTCCAGTTGCATGTGGTCCGGTAGAACGGTGACCCACGCAAAATCCACTTCAACTTGTTCCAGCCGTTGAACCACTTGGGCCTTGTTGGTGACATCCAAGACCAAATGTACTCCCGGGTGGCGTCGGACAAAAGGACTCAGAAAATAGGGGGCAATGTATTTACCCGTGGAAACCGTTGCAATGCTCAACGTACCCGTCAATTGGCCCCGGTACGCATGCAATAAAGACTGCAGCGAGGTTACTTCCTCCAAAATACGTTCTGCGGAAGCAACAATTTGTTGACCAAATTCGGTAACATACGGGCGTTTGTGCACAATCTCAATTAAAGGCCAATCAAACTGTTCTTGGAATTTTTTGAGTTGAATGGAAACAGCGGGCTGCGTTAAATGGAGTTCTTCCGCTGCACGCGTAATACTCCCCGTATGCGCTACGCGCACGAAAATGCGCAGTTGGTTGAGCGTGTAGTTCATAATCAACTATTATGGATACAATATTAAATATAAATTATTTTAAATGAAATAGCCGATTCAATTTTGCTCCAACAAAAAAAACAAGCTATGAAACGAATTACAATTGCCCGTGGAGACGGGATTGGACCCGAAATAATGGATGCCACACTGCGCATTTTGTTTGCCGCCGGTGCCCAGATTTTGACCGAGGAGATTGAGATTGGCGAACAGGTCTACTTACGCGGTAATTCAAGTGGAATTGCGCCCGAGGCTTGGGATGTGATACGTCGAAATAAGATATTCTTAAAAGCGCCCATCACCACGCCACAAGGCGGCGGCTTCAAAAGCCTCAACGTAAGCACGCGAAAATTTCTGGGTTTGTATGCCAACGTTCGACCCTGCTTTTCCTTGCATCCCCAGGTGGCTACCAAACATCCGTTGATGGACGTCGTCATTATTCGGGAAAACGAAGAAGATGTTTATGCCGGAATTGAACACCAGCAGACGGATGAAGTAGTGCAGTGTTTGAAGTTGATCAGCAGACCCGGATGCGAAAAAATCATTCGGTATGCCTTTGAATATGCACAAGCGAACGGTCGAAAAAAAGTATCGTGCTTTACCAAGGACAACATCATGAAACAAACCGACGGTCTTTTCCGTAAGGTGTTTGAAGAGATTGCTGCGGAGTATCCAAATTTGGAACACGAACACTGGATTGTTGACATTGGAGCGGCAAAACTGGCAGACACCCCGGAGCTCTTTGATGTTGTGGTTCTTCCTAATTTGTACGGAGATGTGCTGAGCGATGTGGCGGCACAAATTGCCGGTTCCGTAGGAATGGCGGGATCTTCCAACATAGGCGAAAGTTGTGCCATGTTTGAAGCCATTCACGGATCTGCTCCGAGGAGGGCGGGACAGAATGCCGCCAATCCATCGGGTTTGTTGCAGGGTGCCGTGCTGATGTTGGAACACATTGGTCAATGGGATGTGGCCAACAAAATACAGAATGCCTGGCTCCGAACGCTGGAAGATGGGATCCACACCTACGATTTATTCCAAGAAGGAATCAGCACAACACTTGTGGGAACCTCTGAATTCGCCGACGCTGTGATTCAGAGACTTGGGAAAGTACCGAGCCAACTGCGTTTAAAATCAGCACGAAGTGGCCCGATTGAATTAAAAGCATACCAACGTGCCCCTTCACGAAAAAAAGTATGGGTAGGGGCGGACGTCTTCCTTCATTGGCGTGGATCAAATCCCAATGAACTTGCGGAACTCGTTCATGTGGCGCTCCACGGAACCTTATTGAAGTTGGAAATGATTACCAACCGGGGCATTCTGGTGTATCCCAATGGATTTCCGGAGACTTTTTGTACCGATCACTGGCGCTGTAGATTGACTCCAGAACCGAACGCAAAACAAGCGGCACTACCATCTGCATTGACTTCGCTTACCCAGCATCAACTGGATTGGATCAAATTGGAGAACCTGTACGAATTCGATGGACAACATGCGTATTCCCGAGGACAAGGCCAATGAAAACGCAGGTGGAATTTCACAACCACAACGTTCCAGATCCTGTCTTGAGCCAAATCCTGGAATTGATGCGCGCAAAAATCCTTCAACAGATTCAACAATGGGAACTGCATTCACACGGATGCGACGAAGCGGATTTAGAACACTGGGAACGAAAGATAATCAATGCTCAAGTGCAGCTAAATGCCCTAAATAAAGTTCCGTATGCATCGATTGCCGTACTCGAATTTTCACTTCCAAACATTGAATTATAAAGCGTTTGCATTGCTGCTACTTTCCCTGGGTGTTTTCAGCGCATCTTTTTGGGTGGACAACCACGATTTTCTTATGAGGTTTGAATCCTTGGTAGTGCTGCTGGTAGCTAAAAGCAGTGTACAAAACAACGCCGAAATCCCAACCGGCACGTATGAGAACCGTAAATAACGGGGACTCCAATACCGTGGTGGTGGCTACCATGCACGGGAAAGAACACATTTTACGTCCAGTTTTTCAATCGCATTTAGGATGGGAAACTGCCGTTGCGTCGGGAATCAACACCGATGTTCTGGGCACATTCACCGGGGAAATTCCGCGACCCGGCGGCCCATTGGAGGCCCTCAGAGCTAAATGTAGGCAAGCCTTGGAGCACACTCCTTACCGAAAGGTTGTTGCGAGCGAAGGTTCTTTTGGACCACACCCCAGTGCGTTTTTTCTGCCATCCGACGATGAATGGTTGCTGTATTGGGACGCAGAAGAAGACTACGAGGTAGTAGTACGCTACCTCACGTCGGAAACCAATTGGAGCCAATGCCAAGTGAAAACGTTAGCCGAAGCACGAGATTGGTTGGGTGGCGTTCACTTTCCGTCGCATGCCGTTGTAGTGCGCAGTCCTGAACCCAAAAACAAAATCCTCATCAAAGGCATTCTAGACGCAACACAATTTGAGGAAAGCGTGGAACGGTGCCTTGGAAAATGGAGCAGGGTACAACTGGAAACGGACATGCGAGCACACCTCAATCCTACCCGCCAACGGGCCATTCAATCTGCCGCACTGCGTTTGGTAGAACGACTGCAAAGTACGTGTTCAGAATGCCAAAGTCCGGGTTTTGGTGCGGTACGCGCAACTTCCGGACTCCCGTGCTCAGCCTGCGGTTTTCCTACCGAATCAACACTTTTTTGGGAGCTGTCCTGTGTTCGATGTTCACACTCCACAATCCGTTATAATCCACACGGAAAAGTAAAAGAAAATCCGCAATTCTGCGGTATGTGCAACCCATAAATCATTGGACAAATGGATCTACTTTGGAATAACCTAACCAACCCCGCCCTACTTCTTTTTGCACTGGGCATCCTTTTTCGCATACTCAAAAGCGATTTTAAAATTCCAGACTCCTCCAGCAAATTTATTGCCATTTACCTACTTTTTTCGATTGGCTTCAAAGGTGGTCAGGAACTCGCACACAGCGGTATGAGCCCTGAAATCGTCAGGGCGTTGCTTCTCGGAGTCTTTTTATCCGCCGCAATTCCGCTCTATGCCTTTTTCCTACTCAAACGCTTCTTCAACCCCGCCAACGCAGGTGCTATTGCTGCGGCCTACGGCTCCGTGAGTGCCGTAACCTTCGTGGCCGCACAGGGATTTCTGGAATTCCAGGGACTAAATCCACCGGGTTATGCGGTTGCGGTCATGGCAGCTATGGAAATACCCGCCATTGCGGTTGGAATCCTTTTGATCCAAAAATTTGACCCCAAAACTGGCGTATCCGACACGGGGGAGCAAGCTTCGTGGATACGACACGCAATGACAAACGGGAGTGTATTGCTCCTGTTGGGTAGTTTGCTCGCTGGTCTGCTGTCCAACCCATCATCGGCAGCGGGAATTGAACCTTTTACCCACGATCTATTCAAGGGCTTTTTAGCATTGTTTCTCTTGGATATGGGCCTGTTGACGGCACAAGGACTTCGTCGTTTTCTGAAGTCTGGGGGGAAGGCGGTGTTCTTTGCTGTATTATTTCCATTGATCAATGGATGTCTCACCGTGGTATTGAGCAGGTGGGTAACGGAGGACCTTGCGGGTAGATTTTTACTTTGCGTTCTAGCGGCAAGCGCATCCTACATTGCTGTTCCGGCCGCATTGAAAATGGCAGCTCCAAAAGCGGACCCCGGAATCTACGTCCCCATGGCTTTGGGAATCACTTTTCCGTTCAACTTGGTACTTGGAATGCCTCTTTACTTCACATTATTGACTCCCACTTGGTGAAAAATCAGACAAAATTTTTGATCAAAAACGCCCGAGTCGTCAACGAAGGTGTCGAATTGGAGCAAGACGTTTTGGTGCAAGACGGTCGCATTCGCAGGGTAGGACGCGGGCTTATTTCATCGGATGCTGCATTTATCCATGCTCATGGCAAGATTCTTATACCGGGTTTGGTGGATGCACACGTTCATTTTAGAGATCCTGGATTTCCACTCAAAGGAACTTTGGCAACCGAAAGCCGTGCCGCAATGTGCGGTGGTGTGACTTCTTTTTTGGACATGCCCAATACGGTTCCGCCCGTTCTTACCTCGGTTGAACTTCAAAACAAATACAACCGTGCAGCCGAGCAATCGCATGCCAATTATGGGTTCTTCATGGGGATCGTTCCAAATTCCGAGCCGCCCCATTTCTCTGCAGATTGGTTTGGCCTGACGGACGACGGTCTTTATTTTGATCAACAAAGCGCCTTACTTGTGGAACATCCTGACGCACTGCTTCGTTTGCTTCAGAAGGCAGCATGTCCCGTAGCGATTCATTCTGAATTGGAGTGGATGGTGCGGGCCGAAGAATTACGGGTTCGCTCCATATATGGCGAGGACGTACCGTTCAACCTCCATGGAGAAATTCGCAGCGAGGAAGCCTGTTTGCGTGCCACGAAAACGGCCTTGGATCTGGCCAAACAAACGGACGGTAGACTGCACGTGCTTCACGTAACGACTGCCAAAGAAGCACATTTATTCGATTCACTGGGCGATATCGCTCTGAAAAAAACAACCGCTGAAGTTTGCGTGCAAAACCTTTGGTTTACGGATTACGATTACGAACGGCTGGGAGCCCTCATAAAATGGAATCCGTCGATTAAAACCGAGGAGGATCGGCAGGGATTGTTGCGCGCCTTGCGGGATAATCGACTGGACCTCATCGCATCGGACCACGCACCCCACACGCTGGCTGAAAAAGGCCAATCGTACTTTAAAGCTCCGTCCGGCGCACCCATGGTCCAACACATGCTCTACCTGCTTGAAGAGTTGCACCAGGAAGGTGAAATCAGTCGGACTCAATACGTGCAAAAAGCGTGTCACAACCCGGCATTACTTTACAGAATCAAGGATCGTGGTTTCATTCGCGAAGGATATTGGGCCGATTTGGTTCTGTTTGACCCGAATCAACCTTGGTGTGTGAATAAAGAGAATTTATACTACGGATGTGGCTGGTCTCCTCTTGAGGGACAGCATTTTAAGGCCCAAATTCAAGGAGTCTGGATTAACGGCCACCTTGGTTTTTGGGAAGGCTGGATGAACCCGATTCCCAACGGTATGAAACTGGAGAAATATTGGTTGGCGCGCTAAATCCCTGCTTAGGCTGGCGCTAAAAAGCCTTCCCGCGCAGCACCACGCCCCAATTCAAAAGGCCGCAATGAAACTGGGTGCATCGGCCCGACGGATGCTGCACTTCAATAAAGAGGGACCCGCGAGGCGCCCAACCCCAGTGGGGCAGGTGGGGTTCCTCGTACCGTATGTAGATGCGTTCGTCCGTGATCTGCTGGAAAACGTCGTACTGCAGGCGCGCGCCCAAATCCAGTCCCAGCCGAACGGGGGTTTGGCCCGGTTGGTTGCGAAGGGACCACGCCAATTGGACGCCTGCGGGGAGGCTGAGGCCGTAGCCCGCACCGTAGACGTCAAAGGGAAAATCGCCGGCATGAAAGCGGTAACCGGCCCCCAGACCGGCCCACGCCGTAGCACGAACGGGACCCATCCAACGGTCCCGGCCCACTGCTGCTCCGGCATGGGTTTGAAAACCGAGCAACGGCGCGGTTTCCAGCACCGTCCCCACCCATCGGTTGTTGGCCGGCGCGGGGAAATCAAAATGCCCCGCCGCGCTTTGCGCGGCGGCCGGTTCGGATTGGGCGAATCCCACCGCCAGAAAAATGCACTGGAAAAGGGCGGGCACCCAGTGCTCGCGGCGCCGGAAACCCAAGGGCTCCACAGAAGTCGTGCAACGCGACTGTCGGGCTAAAATCAGTTGGAAGGAACGGGATAACGGCACCAAACGAAGATAGGCAATTGTAGGCACCGCTTTGAAAACCCAGTCCGACGATTTCTGTACCTTGCGCGGGTTCGTTTTGGTGCAGGTTCCACAGTTTGGAATCCGGGGCAACGTGCTCCAAGGCACCCTTCCCTTGAATCCCTAAACGCATTCCATGCTGTCCTTCCTCTCCGAACTCAAACTCCGCAACGAAACGCTCTACTATTTTGGTTGGGCGTGCTTGGTGTTGGCAGTTGTCTTTTTGGTGCTGGCCCGCACCACGTCTACCCAGGTTTTGGGGGTGAATGCCTGGTACAAACCCTTCAAATTTGCGTTTTCAACCTTCACCTACGCCTGGGCCATGGGTTGGTACTGCGCCTATTTACCCGATTTTTCCGTCCGATGGTTCAACCTCACCGTTGTGCTCTTGTTGGGGTTTGAGATTGCCTACATCGCCCTTCAGGCCGGCAAAGGAGAACTGTCGCACTTCAACATAAGCACCCCCGTGCACTCCGTGCTGTACTCCTTGATGGCCGGAGCCGCGTCCGCCGTCACCCTGTACACAGCCTACGTGGGGTGGCTCTTCTTTACCCGAGACCTGCCCCACTTGCCCACACACTACCTCTGGGCCATTCGCGCGGGCATCCTGCTGTTTGTGGTGTTTTCGTTCGAAGGCTTTGCCATGGGGTCCCGTATGAACCACAGCGTTGGCGCTTGGAACGACAACTCCAACCTCTTCATCGTGGGGTGGAGTCGAACCGTGGGCGACCTTCGGGTGGCGCACTTTTTGGGCATGCATGCGCTGCAACTGCTGCCCCTGTTGTCTTTCTACTTGCTCCGATCCACCGGCTGGACCCTCGCCCTGGCCGGCGCCTACGCCCTCTTGGCCACAACCACCTTGGTGCAGGCCATGAACGGCAAACCCCTCTTGCAGGCCGGACCGGGTGCTGTGAGTGTAGAACAATCCGCATCGCCGGAGCCATCCGCTTCCCGGGAACTGTAGGGCATCCCCATGACACGCAGTTAACCCCCGTTCCTGGCGACGTGTTCCACGACCTCATGAGCTGCATCGTGGAGCAGCAAATTCACAACTTAAGCACCGAGTAGATTTTAAGCAACGCCCTTAACCGTACGGATTAGGTAGTACTGCGTGAGGCGTTTATCCACCGCAAAGGAATTCCTACTTTGATTTCCTATCGATTTTGGGCTTGAAAGCACTGTCTCATCTATCTGGCCATTGTGCCCAGCTCTTGCTTTTCAAAAAGGGATCGTTACAAAAAACAATGATCCTACTTTGCTTGCAAGCCGTGGTTTTTGTGGTCTAGCTGGATATAAGTGTGATGCTCTTGCTTCTGCGCTCTCTAACCTGATCATTGACCTCTTTAGAACCGTCCTTGAGCAATCGATTCTTCCATCGGCACGACCTCATCCACCTTTCTTTATTGGTGGCCATCGGCCTATTGAGCACCGAGTTGGTTATGAAATTCGTGGTCTACATCCCGAAATGGAAATTCCGATACCACACCCTTCTTCTGATTCTGGTCACACGCATAGTAAACCTGGGGGCTAATTCTAGGGAATTTACCCGCGCGAAAATTGATCAGCGGCATTCGCGCTCTTGACATGGTGAAGTTGGCCATTGATCCGCGCGGCATCTTGCCCAGCCGGCTAGAATAAAAAAAGCCGCCTCCAAAAGGAGGCGGCTTGGTTACTCCCTAAGGAGTTCGTCTTAGTTCATCACCGTAACGCGGGCTACGATGGTGCTTCCATCTTCAAAGATGGCCGTCACAAAGTACAGTCCGTTGGCAAATTGAGTAGCATCCACCTGTGTTCCGCTAATGCGGGCTACAACCTCTCCTACGCTGTTGGTCAAGATCACCGCAGCGAGATCGGTACGCGAAGTCACAACGTTGATGACAGAGTTCGTTGGGTTCGGGAATACACGAATGCTGTTCATCGAAGATTCGTCGATGCTTACACATGCTTCAACAATGACCGTGGTGGTAGCGCTGTTGGCGCAGCCGTTGGCATCGGTGTAGCTGTAGGTGATGGTGTGCGATCCAACACCTGCGGTAGCTGGGTCAAAGCTTGCTCCGGTAACGCCGTTACCCGAGTAGGTTCCACCTGCAGGAGCGGCCACAAGAGCAATTGGGCTGTAGTTAACACACGTGGTATCGTTGAGCGCAATAACCGTTACTGAAGGCAGGTTATTGACTACAACAGACTTGCTTACCGCAGCACTCGTACAACCATTAACCGAAATGGTTACCGTGTAGAGACCTGCATTGGCAGTTGTTGCGTTAGCAATGGTTACCGTAGCACCTGCGCCCGTGAAGTTCGGGCCAGTCCAAGAGTAAGAGGCACCTACGGCAAGCGTTGAGGCCGTCAACTGGATGGTCTCTCCTGCACAAAGTACAGAATCCGCAACGGTTGCACTTACTGTTGGAATGGCAAAAACGGTTACCGTTTTGTTCGCAGAACTGCTGACACAACCGTTTGAAGTTACCGTTACCGAGTATACTCCTGAGTTACTAACGGTGGTATTTGCAATGCTCACAATAGGACCGTTGCTCGTAAATCCATTGGGTCCGCTCCAAGTGAAGGTTGCGTTCGGAGCGCTCGAAGCAGCGGTGAGTTGAATGGTTTCTCCAGCACAAAGCAAAGAGTCAACAACCGTTACGCTCGGAGCTGAAGGAGCTGAGAAGTTCGCAATGGAGTACGGTCCGAAGCTGGCAGAACATCCTGCCGCGTTGGTTACGCTGACGTTGTAAACACCGGCAGGCACGTTTGAAAGGTTAACCGAAGTTCCAACTGAAGTGTTGGAGCTGTTCGTCCAGTTGTAGGTGAGGCCAGTTCCTGAGAACGTAGCACCGCTAATAGAACCGTTTGACAGTCCACAACCTGCATTCGTCACCGTGGGGTTCGTAATTAAGGTAGGGGGTGTTGATGGATTCGTAACCGTGTACGGTCCGAAAGTAGCAACACAACCATTGGCGTTCGTAGCTGTAAGGGTGTATGCACCTGCTGGCAAGTTTGTCAAGGTTGCAGTAGAACCAATTGAAGCGCCTGAAGCAGTGGTCCAGTTGTAGGACAGGCCGGTACCCGTTACGACAACGTTTGAAATAGATCCGTTCGACAGTCCACAGCTAGCGTTGGTCACCGAAGGAGTTCCCGTAAGTGAAGGAAGTGCAACAACCGTTACCAAGAAGTTGGCGGTATCCGCACAGCCTGAAGCGTTGGTACCGATTACCGTGTACGTGGTAGTTGCCGTTGGAGAAACGGTAACTGCGTTGGTTGTTGCTGCGTTGTTCCACGTATAGGTAGAACCGCCGTTCGCAGTGAGGGTAACGTTTTGACCTGCGCAAATCGTCGCCGTTCCCGTGATAGCAACTGTAGGACGAGTAGTTACTGCTACCGATGAAGTGGTGCTGTTGGAACAGCCTAGAGCATCGGTGATGGTAACCGTGTAGTTTCCAGCGGTAGATACCGTAATGGATTGAGACGTGGCACCATTGCTCCACAAGTAAGTAAACCCAGCTGGAGCTGAAAGCGTGGTAGATGAACCTTGGCACACCGTGAGTGAACCGGTCACCGAAGGAGCAGAAAGTCCGCACGCAATGTTGTTTACAAAAGGAGTGGCAGCAAACGATGCGCCTGTGAGCGCAATGGAACTAGCGCCTGGGCGGTAATCGGGAGCCGTGTAGTTGTACGGTGTAGTCAAAATATTCGCTGAGCTGGTCAACGAGTCATTTGCATTGGCGCCAAAGAACGCCTTAATGTTGAAGGTAGCGCTGGTTTTGAAGAAACCTTGGTTCGGACGGTATCCCGCAAGAATGTTGTTCTTGAACTGTAGGTTTCCAGAGGTAGCTTGCCCCTCTGTGGTAGCACCGTCAATGAACAGACCCTTTCTGAAATCCATGAAGATTGAGTTGTGAATCTTCATTTCGCTGTTGCGACGCAGGCGCAATGCACGCTCGTGCTTGGGGTCAATGGTTGCGGTGACATTTCCGCGGAGCGGTCCTACCGCAGTCACGTTCGAGAACGTGGCAGCAGTCTTGGGGGTGCTTGTAGAGCCACTTCCGTCGTTGTCGCACTCAAAACCTTCTGAAGTAGAACCGGATGACTGGTCAGCAATGGCCGGATCGCGCACAATCAGGGCGAACTGGATTTGCCCGCGGAAACCGAAGTCGCAGTCCATATCGTCGTCCAAACCACGGTAAGCAACGAGGTGTTTCGCGTTAACGGTACCGCCGAACCACTCAAAAGAGTCGTCGTTGGTGTAGGACGTTTGAACGTAGTCAATGATCGTGTTGCGACCAACAGAACCCATGGTGAGACCATTGATTTCCTTGTCGATTTGGTACGCGTAACCACCGAACTCAATACGTACGTACTTCAGCACGCCGCTGTTGTCGTTGTCGTTGGGAGTAGCTCCGCCGCCGTATTCAGAATCAGCAGATACTGGAAGGCCTTCAATGTTGCCAATGCCCGCGGGGGTACCAGCAGTTGCATTAGCCGGCAAGTTGTTGCCAGCTTTACCTAATACAACAATGCCACCCCAGTCACCAATGGCACGGTTACCTACGCCACCGCTTGAAGTGAATACAATGGGCGCATTCTTGGTACCGTTGGCGATGATTTTTGATCCTTTGGTAATGATGAGGGCAGAACCGGCGACGGCCTTGTTGCCACGGATCACAGTGCCCGGTTCAATCGTTAATGTAGCGCCATTCTTCACGTAGATTGGACCGCTGATCATGTACGTGTTGTTGGCCGTCCACCGTGTATTCGTGGTAATTTCCGTTGAGACGGTAACGGTAGGAGCTGGGTAAATGGTGTTCGCGGGATCCCAGTTGGTCCAAGTGTCGGTCCACATAGGCTCTGGAGCAGGAGCAAATGCACCACGGAAGGATGTGGTGGTAAACTGAGGGAAGTCGGGATCGTTAAAATCCACATTGTTCAAAGCAATCGAGGTCGATGAAGGACGGTAATCAGGTGCGGTGTAGTTGTAAGGATTCACCAGGATGTTCGCCGAACTTACCAGCGTGTCGTTCATGTTATCCCCAACCCATCGCTTTGAATTAAAGGTTGCGGAAGTAGTAACCATCTTGTTGGAAGGCTGGCATCCGGCAATGATGTTGTTGCGGAAACGCAGAAGATCTTCTCCAGCGCGCAGCTCGGAGGCGGTACCGTCGATATGAATACCGCGCCTCCAATCCATAAAGATTGAGTTCAAGATTTTCATTTCGCTGTTGCGGCGAAGGCGCAGAGCGCGCTCAAACTTGCTGTTGATGGTGGCAGTAGGAACGCCGCGAAGTGGGCCAATGGCGGTGAAGTTTGAAAACATCGCCGCAGTTTTTGGCGTGTTGGTTGAGCCACTGCCATCGTTGTCGCATTCAAAACCTTCTGATGTAGAACCGGAAGACTGGTCAGCAATGTTTGGGTCACGAACGATGAGTCCAAACTGAACTTTACCTCGGAAGCCAAAATCGCAGTCCATGTCGTCGTCCAAGCAGCGGTATGCAACCAAGTGCTTAGCGTTCACGGTGCCGCCAAACCATTCAAACGCGTCGTCGTTCACGAATGAAGCTTGGAGGTAGTCAATTACTGTAGCAGCTCCTACTGAGCCGAAGGTGAATCCATTGATTTCCTTATCGATTTGGTAGGCATAGCCTCCAAACTCAAGGCGAATGTACTTGAGGACACCGCTGTTGTCGTTGTCGTCTGGTGTTGCGCCACCACCGTATTCGGAGTTGGCCGTAACGGGCAGACCTTCAATGTTGCCAATGCCGGCGGGCGTTCCAGCCGTTGCATTCGCAGGAAGGTTGTTGGTAGCCTTTCCAAGCACCACAATACCACCCCAGTCACCGATTTGACGGCTGCCTGGAGCGGCGCTTGAAGTGAAGACAATGGGTTGAGACTCTGTACCGGCAGCAATAATTTTTGCGCCCTTGGTAATGATCAGTGCAGACCCTGCAACGGAAACGTTACCGCGGATTACGGTTCCAGGCTGAATCGTCAACGTTGCGTTGTTGGTAACGTAGATAGGGCCCGAAAGCAAGTACACGTTGGCAGAAGTCCACGTGGTATTCGCCGTGATGTTGGCTGCAACCGTTACCGTAGGGGTGCCGTATACCGTGGTTTGCGGATCCCAGTTGGTCCATCCGTTGGTCCACATCGGTGTTGGAGCTGGAGCAAAGGCACCACGGTAATTTGTGGGCTCAAACTTCCAATTTACTTGGGCAAACGACGATGTCGCTAGAGCCGCAAAAAGGAAAGGTAAAAGTTTTTTCATGAGTGGTTTGAAAATTTTGTTCAAATCTACTCGGTGTAGAATATCTGTGTCTTAACGTATTGTTATGGTTGGGTTATGCGAATGAGAATAGAATGTTAAGCACTTAAAGTCGGTAGGTAAGTCCGAGTGCAATGGTGGGGCCAAAATTACTGCGCCACATTTGATCATCTCCGTCAGACCACTTTTGGTTGTTGTCGATGTCGTTGAAGAAAATCAAGTCTGGCGCAAGTAGATCGCGAGCGGTCAGCTTGATGCTTAGCTTTTCATTGACTTCTTGGTTCAAAGAGAGGTCGAGTACGGCGCGCCCTTTTTCCCAAATGCTGGGCTCTTGGCTTGATCCAACGATGAAAATTCGATCGCCTACCTGATTGAATGCGGCGCTGATCGTGGTGCCGGACTCATCATTTTGGTACTGAATACCGGCATTGACTACATACGGCGACTGTCCTTGCAGTGGCCGAATGGAATCGACAGCCGTAGGCATGTTAAGCGTTACCTGTGAGCGAATGAGGGAATAGTTCGCAAACACGGTCATCTTATTCAAGACCTTCTGGTCTGGCTTTCCAAACAAGGTGCTCAAGAGCAAGCGCCCTTCGAATTCAAGTCCAAAGTCTACCGCCTTCGGCACGTTTACGAAGGTGTACTCTGTTACTACATCCTCACGAGTTGCTTGTTCAATAGGGTTGATGAAATTCTTGTAAAAAGCAGTTACTGAAAACACTTGACCCTTCCCAGGATACCATTCGTAACGAGCGTCGAAATTGTCAATCGTAGAGCGCACCAACGAAGGATTTCCGGTAACGACGTAGCGCGTTTGGAAGTCGTAAAACGCGAACGGAGCTAATTCGCGGAATTCGGGGCGGTTGAGGGTTCGCGAATAGGAAAGTCGCAGATTTTGAGCATTGTTGATGCTGTAAATAAAGTTAACCGAAGGAAGGATATCAAGCAGCGTGCTTTCAACCTGTACTGTGTCGTTGTTGTCGGTTTTTGAATACATGTTTTGTTCAAAATTCTCCGCACGCAATCCCCAGTTCAAACGGGTTTTTTCCAAGATTCGAGAATCAAACTGAACGAATCCAAAAGATGTGGTGGCATTGGCTAAATAGGAATCGGAGGATTTCGTTCCCTCGCGCATGGAGAAGCCAGTAGATGCGTTCATGTTTTGTGCTCCAAAGATCTCCTCAATTGGGGCATTCAATAAATTTTGGTCAAACGTCATGAAATTGGCCAAGACATACCCAAATTGACGAGCGGTGTAGGTTCGGTCCCGATACTGTCCACCAATCCCAACTTTCAAGTTATTCCGAATTCCAAGGTCCACCAAGTCAAGAGGTAATTCAAAAGTGGCTTGCCCACTCGTAATGCCTTCAAGATTTAATCCGTAGAAACGACTGCCGGAATAATCTGGACCAACGGAGGTAGAAGTAATGCCGGCCCTCCACGAAGTGTCTGGCATATCGGTATCTCCGTAGTAAAGGGTGTTTCGCAAGTTGGGCACACTGCGAGAAATGCCGCTGTACGAGGCCAACCACTGAAGTTTCCCTTTGAACGATTCAAAGTAGTGGGATCCGTTTAGTTGGCTGCTCAGAATCTGGTTGTTTGTAAACCAACGAGCACTTTGGCGAAGGACTTGATTGGGTGCGTCAATAGGTTGGCGTGTGCCATTGCGCATGAGTACCCGGTCTTGTGAGGTAATGGAGTACAAATTTTTCCATCCAATGGTTGTGTTAGGACCAGCGCTGTAGGAGATGTTTGCGAGGGCACCCGCTAAAGTGTTCACAACGTAATTGTCGTCGAGCAAATCACTTTCCATGAGTGATTCCTCGTTTGAACCCACTGCGTTTTGCCAAGACTGCCGGCGCGTTGTGTTGTATTGGTTACTCTGGTTGTAGGTCAAAGAATAGATTGCCCCCAGGCGTTTGGTGCCGATATCTTTGCTGCTTCCGCCGCTGTACTGAAAGGAAAGTGCAGGTAAAAAAGTCTTGTTTTGAAGCGCCCAATCGTTCTTGAATTTGCTCGCAACTTGTACTCGTTCTGAAGAGGAAAGTTGGAACATTTGATTGGAGGTTGGCATATTCGTTGGCAATGCGCGAGCACCGTTGTCCACGCCCAACCAGTCTGTTGAGCTACCTTGGTAATCCAAACGATCTTTAAAAGTAGTGATGGCGTTGTAGCTTGTTGAAAAACTGAACTCATGAAAGGCTTTGCCCGGAAAGCTTTTGGTGTTCACTTGAATGACGCCACCCGCGAATTCCCCGGGAAGTTCTGCCGAAGCCGTTTTTACAATCACCAGGTTGTCCAAAAGAGCGGCGGGGAATACGTCAAAAGCAAATGCCTTTCGGTCGGATTCCGTTGAAGGAAGGGGCGCGCCATTGAGGTATGCGGCGTTGTATCGATCGTTCAAGCCCCGGACAATCGCGAATTTGTTGTCTTGAATGGAGGCGCCTGAAACGCGTTTCAGCACGTCTCCGGTATTGCGATCCGGTGTCCGACGGATGGACTCGGACGAAATTCCATCCGATACCGATGAAAGAGATTTTTGCTGGACCAGAAGCGCATTAACATTCTCTCGTGTTGCTGAAGCGGTGATGGTAACTGTTTCCAAGGCCTCTCCCTTTGAAAACTCCATGGTCACATTGAGCGTAGTTTCACCACCGGGTTTGATGACGACTCCTGAGATGGACTTGTCCGAAAATCCAAATGAATAAACCAAAATGGTGTAGGTTCCAGCGGGCGCACCCAAAGCAAATTGGCCATCGAAATTGGTTAGCGTAGCAAGATTCGTTCCCTCAACCAGGATTCGAGAACCGGGTATTGTTTCTCCGGTAGAACCGTCCACGACGGTCCCAACCACCTTGCCGGACTGGGCAAAGGCTGCGAAATTCAAAACAAAAACCGAAACAATGAGGAGGATGCGGTACATGGCAATACTTAATTTGTTCAACTTGCAAATTACGTCCCGCTACATATCCTCAAGATTACGGGAATGTTAGCTAGATGTTACCAAGGTCATTTCACTTGACATCAATCAACCATTGCTAAGTGTGACCCCTTTTGCGTTTATCAAATAGAGTTAGCAGTAGGAAAACTCATCGACATACAAACGCAAACATTTTCGGAAAATAAAGAACTAAGAGTTAAATATCAACAACTTAAACACTTTTCGTGTCGTTTCGAACTGCACTCAGCGAACTGAGTGGGATTTATCGCTCCGCTCAAAAGATCCCGTGCCGGGGGGGCTTCAAAGCAAAGCCCCGCGCTCCGCGCGGCTGGGCTTTTTCTTTGCTCCCCACCTCGAACCCGTTCGGGTGGGTCCCAATGAAAAAGCCCAACACTACGTGTTGGGCTTTGCTTTGGCGGAGAGAGCGGGATTCGAACCCGCGATACAGTTCCCCGTATACACACTTTCCAGGCGTGCTCCTTCAACCACTCGGACACCTCTCCTAGGTGGCGGTTTTGTTCGGCTGGAAGGCCGGAGAGGGCTTGGAAAACCCCACAAAACCGCTTTTGGGATTGCAAAGGTAAGGAAAAGAAAGGAATTCAGGAGCGGTTGGTTTTTTGAATAATTTGTATCTTTTGAAGACATTAACCCCTAAAAATCATCACGTTATGATGAATCAACTCCCTTCTGTGGGCAAATGGCTTTATGCATTGCCCATGGTGGTATTCGGCTTGATGCACTTCGGTGCCGCAGATCAAATGGCGGGAATGGTGCCGTCGTACTTGCCCGCGGGCGTGGCGTGGGTCTACCTCACCGGCATTGCGCTGGTGCTGGCAGGTGCCGCCGTGTTGGCCGGCAAATATGCCAAATTGGCACTGCAATTGCTGGGTCTGATGCTGGTCTTGTTTGCCGTGATGCTGCACTTGCCCACCCTGATGGCGGGCGGCGACGGCGCGCAAATGGCCATGCCCATGCTGTTGAAGGATTTGGCCTTGGGCGGAGCCGCCTGGTGGGCGTCTGCCACCTCGGCTGAATAACGCCGGGAGTTTGCAACCGTAAGCGCCTTTGGCGCGGTATTTGGGCCGGAGCGGGGATGGAAAAATCCCTGACTCCGGCCTTTCTTTTGTCCACTTGGGACGTCGCGCTGCCTCTGTCCAGCTTTCTGGAAGACCTCCTGGCCACCCCCATTCCAGAAAACCCTACCGGCATGGATCCCTACATTGCCATCAACCAACAGCGCGTCAAGCGCATTCGGAAAACCGTGCAGTTGACCGACGCCACCCGGGCTGCTGTTGAAACGATGCACGGCGGACTGAAGTGGCTGGTGATCACGGAACACTGGTGCGGCGATGGGGCGCAGATTCTGCCGGTAGTGGAAGCGGTGGAGCAAGCCGCGGGGGGCAAAGTGGAAGTTCGGGCCGTGTTTCGGGACCAAAACTTGGAGGTGATGGACGCGTTTCTAACGAACGGTGCACGCGGAATTCCCAAAGTGGTGGGCATGGACGCCGCAGGCCGGGTGTACGGCACCTTTGGGCCCCGCCCGGAAGAGGCGTCGGATCTGGTGAAGGAAATCAAGTCAGACCCAGACCGCGCACACACCTACTCGGAAGTGCTGCACAAATGGTACGCCACAGACAGGCAGCAGGCCATTCAACGCGAGTTGGTGCGGGATTTGGTGGCTGCGGCGTCGGTTCTGTAATTTTTTAGACCTTGCGGCATCCAATGCCCATGAATCAAAAATTTCGACGCTTTCTGTACGGGGCCTTCGTGGTCCTTGGATTCTACTACTTGGTGCGCCAACAGGCCGGTGAGGCGCTTGCGAACTGGGGCATTGCGCTGGCCTTTGATCCGTTCGACGACCAACAACCGTGGAAGGAACGCCCCACATGGCAGCGCGCGTGGCTGATGGTCCACTTGGTGGCCTTGTTGGTGGTGGTGGGCATGTGGTTGGCTTGGACCGACGGACCCTCGGACGCCGTTCGGGGCTTTCAAGACGGCTGGAACAATTCCTGAGGTCTCCCCGGTATTTTCCGTTCCCCCTGTATTTTTCTCAATTAGCCGTGTCTGCCCCGGACCCCGCATTGGCGTTGCTGGAAGAACACCGATCGTTGGTGTTTCACCTCATTGGCATGCACACGAGCAATCGGTGGGAGTCCGACGACGCGTACCAGGAAATCTACCTGCAGGTGCGCCGGGCCTACCCCAGCTTCCGAGGGGATTCCAAACCGTCCACATGGCTGTACCGGGTGGTGTTGAACACGCTGCTGCAAATGCACCGCAGCGCGCAACGTCGGCCGGTGACGCAGTCTTGGGAGGACGCCGGAGCGGGCGCGGCCGCGGAGGCGGCATCCGGTCAGGACGAAAGCTCGCGAGACGCCGCGCAGCGCCTCAGCGCTGCGCTGGCCCACCTACCCGTGGTGGAACAAACCCTCATCGGCCTGCACCTGGAGGGCTTTGACTACGAAGAAATTGGCCAAATGTTTGGCCTGGAAGCCGGCACCGTAGGCGTGCGGCTGCATCGGATCAAGAAAAAACTGCAACAATGGCTGATCAGTCCCCACGGTTGACCCCCAACGACCCCCCGGCGGCGTCGGAATGGACCGACGACCAACTGCGTGCGGCGTGGCGTCGGAACGCACACACTCCGGCCTCGTCCGTCACCGTGGACGTTAAAGACCACAAACCCCGGCCGTCCAAAAAAACGGGAACTACCGTCGTGCGCCAAGCCCTCTTCAATTTGTACGGCGGATTGATTTATGCCGTTGGAATCACCGGATTCTACGGCTACCTCTTTTTGGATTTTGAACAGCGCTGGATCCGCATTGGACTGGTGGCCATGATGCTCTTCAATTTGCTCCTTGCGGGGATGAGCTTGCCGTTGATTGCCAAATTTCACAACCTTCGGCCGGATGCCCCGGTGCTCCCCTACCTCCACCACCTGCGTGATGACCTCCAATCTTGGTGGGCCCTGCAGCGCTGGATGACCGGCGGAGCTCTGCCCTTGGCCGCCGCCACCGGCTTCCTGATGGGTGGGGTCATCGGCTCTGGAGATCCGGAATTTGTGTACTTTGAAGACAAGTGGCCCCTGGTGTTTGTGCTGGTGGGGGTGAGTTTGGCTGCCATCCCGTTGGGATTAAAACTGTCGGACTGGCTGTACCAACATTCGTATGCCAAAGACGTGCAGCGCGTGGAAGCGTGGATTGCCGCGCTGGAAGGTGCGGGTGACGACGGTGCGGGTGACGACGGTGCGGGTACACCCGGTGGGGTGTTTTAACATTTCCGTAATAATTTGTTCACGCAGGGGTGAAGGTGGAATACCAACTTTAGGGCGAATTACAAATCCCCGCGCGCCGCAGGCCGAGGGGCTTTTTTGTGCAAAGACAAGGAATAGATCTACTGCGTCAAACCGTCGAAACTCCCGTCAGCCTTACACCACCAAACCTCCCCCTGTCCCACCGTGAAGAACAAACGACTGCTGGACCTTGTAGTGCTCAGCGACCTGCACTTGGGCACGTTTGGGTGCCACGCCAAAGAACTGCTGTCGTACCTGAAGGGGATTAAGCCGCGGGTGTTGATCCTAAACGGGGACATCATCGACATGTGGAATTTCCGGAAGCGTTACTTCCCCAAAAGCCACTTGAAAGTGCTGAAACGCATCATCACGCTGGCACAACAGGGCACGGAGGTGGTGTACATCACCGGAAACCACGACGAAATGCTGCGTCGGTTCGCCGATATGGATTTGGGGCTGCTCAAGCTGCGCAACGCTTATTCGGCGGAATTGGGCGGCGAACGCGTTTGGTTCTTCCACGGGGACGTTTTTGACGCTTCCATCCAAAACGCCAAGTGGCTCGCCAAACTGGGCGGCTGGAGCTACGACGCCCTCATTTGGTTGAACCGATGGATCAATTTGGCCCTAGAACGCATGGGGCGAGAAAAGTTCTCCCTCTCCAAAAAAGTAAAGGACGGCGTGAAAAAAGCGGTGGCTTTTGTAGCCGATTTTGAGCTGGCTGCCGCCGAGTGGGCCTTGGCCCGGGATTACCAGCGCGTGGTATGCGGCCACATCCACCAACCGCAAATGCGCACCATCACCACCAAAACCGGATCGATTATTTACATGAATTCCGGGGATTGGGTGGAAAACTGCACGGCTCTGGAGTACCACAACAACGTGTGGAGTTTGTACACGCACGCCCACGTTTCCCGGACGGTGGAAGAGGACGACGAAAAAGTCGACGCGAATGCCTCCGAATTGGTTCGGTTGATCTTGGGAACGGATTTGTCTGGCGGAAAATCGGCACCCGCGGAATCGCCAGAGGAACAGCAGACCCGCAAAAAGCGCGCCCGGTCGGCGTAGAACGCGTCGGCCCAAAGGCTCTTTTCCGAAAGAATTTAGTGTCCTTCGCTCCGTTCGCCCGCCACATTGCGGGCGAACTCGTTTTGGAAGACGTCGGCCGGCAAATCCTGCGCCAACAGCCACATGGCCTTCGCAAGAGCGGCTTCCGGGGTGGAGTCTCCGGCGCTGAGCACGCCGGCTTCGTGGAGGATGCGTCCGGCGGCGTATTCGGAGGAGCCCACCCCACCTTTGCGGCAGTGCGAAACTTGAATCAGATGAATGCCACGGTCTCCGGCCGCACGAAGGGCGGCGGCCAGCCACGGTTGGCTGGGAACGTTGCCGGCGCCAAACGTTTGCAACAACACCGCCTTGCGTCCGGAATTCAAAACGGCTTGCACAAAGGCCTCATCGATGCCCGGGTAAAAGGGAAGCCAACCCACAGCCGTGTCAAACCGGGTGTGGAGCGCCGCGCCTTCGGCGCGGCGCTGTGCGGCCGCGGCCTGCCGCGCCGCCCCTTCTTCCACCGACGGTGCAAACACGAGTTTCACACCGGCGGACGCCAAGGCCGGAAAATTGGGACTGTCGAAGGCATTGAAATCCTCCGAACTCTGCTTGTAAACGCGGTTGCCGCGGTACAACGTGTACTCAAAATAAACTGCTACCTCCCGCAATACCGGCTTGCCGTGCGCGTCTCGGGCGCGGGCCACCTCTACCGCCGTGATGAGGTTTTCGCGGGCGTCGGACCGGGGAACGCCCATGGGGAGCTGCGAACCCGTGAGCACCACCGGTAGATTGAGGCCCAACAGTGCGAAGCTGAGTGCGGAAGCGGTGTAGGCCATCGTGTCCGTTCCGTGGAGCACCACAAAGGCGTCGGCGTGGGGGGCTTCGGCCCAAATGAGCTCCGCCAGGCGCGTCCAGTCGTTTGGATGAAAGTCCGACGAGTCCACCAAGGGTTCCAGCACGGAGGTGCAGAAGGTGGCGCCCAAGGCACCCAATTCCGGCACGCGATCCAGGAGGTCGGCAAAGTCGTAGGGCACCAGGTCTCCCCGCTCGTTGTGCACCATGCCAATGGTACCGCCGGTGTAGATGAGGTGCAAACGCATGGGCACTGCTTCAGGGATCAGACCTGCCCGACGGTTCCTCCGTGGGGCGAGACTAAGTTAAAGACCTTTTGGGCGTTGGCGGTGGTGACGTCGTCGATTTCCCGTGCGGTGCACCCCAATTGGGCGGCCAGAAAGTCCCGTACGAAGGACAAATGGGCGGGTTCGTTGCGCTGACCGCGCACCGGGACGGGCGCCAAATATGGGGCGTCGGTTTCCAAAACTACCCGATCCAGCCCCACTTCACGCAGGACGTCGATGACCTTAGCGTTTTTGTAGGTGACCACGCCGCCAATGCCCAGGTGCCAGCCGGCGTCGATTACTTCCCGGGCGATTTCCATGCTTCCGGTGAAGCAGTGGAGCACGCCGCGCACTTGGTTCTTGCGCGGCCGGAGTACGTCCAACAACGGGCCCCAGGCCTCGCGCACGTGGATGCTCACGGGCTTGTTCCAGCGCACGGCCCAGTCCAACTGACGCTCCAACGCCGCTACCTGCCAATCCAAGGTGGTTTTGTCCCAATAGAGGTCCAGGCCAATTTCGCCCACGGCCACCCAACGGTCTGGGTCTGCCGCCAGACGCGCTTCGTAGCGGTCCAAAACATCCGAAAAATCCGCGCCCACGTGGCAGGGATGCAAGCCCACCATGAGGCGCAAAAAGTCCGGATGCGCGCGCTCCAGCTCCTCCATGGCGGGCAACGTTTCGTCGTCCACGTTGGGAATCAAGCACTGGGTGACGCCCGCCGCTTCTGCACGGGAACGCATTTCCAGCCAATCCGCAGCAAACTGCGGGTTGTCCAAATGGGTGTGGGTGTCGATCATGACCGGCAGGCCGCGCTCAACGCAGGCCCAGGGCCTTTTCCGGATCGCCGCCCATGAGGTGTTCCACGGGGTTCTCCAAGGCCTCTTTGATAGAAACCAAGGTGCCCACAGACTCTCGGCCGTCGATGATGCGGTGGTCGTAGCTCATGGCCACGTACATGATGGGGCGGATCACAATCTGGCCGTCTTTCACCACCGGACGCTCCACAATGTTGTGCATGCCCAAGATGGCGCTCTGCGGCGGGTTGATGATGGGGGTAGACAGCATGGAGCCAAAAACGCCGCCGTTGGTGATGGTGAACACCCCGCCGGTCATTTCGTCCACGGTGATTTTCCCGTCGCGCACCTTGGTGGCGAGATCTTTGATGGCCTGTTCCACGCCGGCAAATCCCAATTGATCCGCATTGCGCACCACCGGAACCATCAGGCCTTTGGGGCCGCTGACGGCCACGGAGATGTCCATGGTGTCAAAGGTCACGGTGTCTTCGCCGTCGATCATGGAGGCTACGGCCGGGAACTGCTGCAGGGCCCGAACAGTGGCCAAAGTGAAGAAGCTCATGAAGCCCAATCCCACGCCGTGCTTGGCTTGGAAGGCTTCTTTGTATTTTTTACGGAGGTCAAAAATGGGCTGCATGTCCACCTCGTTGAAGGTGGTGAGCATGGCAGTTTCATTCTTGACGGTCACCAGGCGCTGGGCCAATTTGCGGCGCAGGGCGCTCATGCGCTGGCGTTTTTCACCGCGTACCGCGGTGCCGGCGCCGGGCGTGCCCATGGAAACTTTGGCGTCCACAGCGTCCTGTTTGGTGATGCGGCCATCGCGGCCGGTGCCCACCACGGCGGCGGGGTCCATGCCTTTTTCCGCCAAAACTTTAGCGGCCGCGGGCGAAGGGGTTCCGGTGGCGTAGGAAACGGGCATGGGGTTGGGCGCTGCGGCAGGTGCAGCTGCGGGTGCAGAAGCGGGGCCAGCAGCCGGTGCTGCAGCGGCCGGTTTGGCGCCGCCCGCAGGTGCGGCGGCAGAGGTGTCGATCTTAGCCACCACCTGACCCACGGCTACCGTAGTACCGGGTTCCACCAACAACTCAATCACCCCGCTGGCTTCTGCCGGCAAAGCCAAAGTGGCCTTGTCCGAATCAACTTCGGCGATTTCCTGATCTTTCTCCACGTAGTCGCCGGTTTGTACCAGCCAGTTCGCGATTTCAACTTCGCTGATGGACTCTCCGGGAGAGGGGACTTTCATTTCCAGAATCATGGCAATTCAGATGGGGGGTTCAATGGGCAAAAACAGAGTGAATGAGGGCGTGCTGCAGTTTGTGCGCCGCCTGGTGGGAGCCGGACGCCGGAGCGGCACTGGCCGCAGGCGAAATGCGCTCCAAGCGAATGGGGAAGTGCTCCAAAACAAAGGTCCAGGCGCCCATGTTGGCGGGCTCTTCCTGCGCCCAAATCCATTGGGTAGCTTTGGGGTAGCGGCTGATTTCGGCCTCAACAGCGGCGCGGTCCAGCGGATAAATCTGCTCCAAACGCACCAACGCCGTGTTGGTGTGGCCGTGCTTTTCGCGCTCTTCTGCCAGTTCGTAGTACAACTTGCCGGAGCAGAAAACCACCTTGGTCACCTCTTCCGTGCGCACCGTACGGTCCCCCAAAACGGGTTGGAACGTGCCGTCGGACAACTCAAAACGGGTAGAAACGGCCTTGGGGTGGCGCAACAAACTCTTGGGCGTCATCACCACCAGCGGTTTGCGGAAGGTCCGCTTCACTTGCCTGCGCAGCAGGTGGTAGTGGTTCGCTGGAGTGGTGGGGTTGCACACGATCATGTTTTCCTCGGCGCACAGCTGCAAGAAACGCTCCAGCCGGGCCGACGAGTGCTCCGCACCTTGTCCTTCGTAGCCGTGCGGCAGGAACAGCACCAAGCCGTTTTGCTGGCGCCACTTGTCTTCTGCGGCGGAAAGGAACTGATCGATGATGATCTGCGCACCGTTGGCGAAGTCGCCGAATTGGGCCTCCCAAATGGTGAGGGTTTCCGGGCTGGCCAAGGCGTAGCCGTAGTCAAAACCCAGCACCGCGTACTCGCTGAGGTGCGAATTGTAGATGGCAAAGCGGCCTTTTTTGCCGGGAACTGCGTCCACTAAGCACACTTCCTCCTCGGAATCCTCCACCTTGATGATGGCATGGCGGTGGGAGAAGGTACCGCGCTCGACGTCCTCCCCGGAGATGCGGACGTTGAAACCGTCGCGCACCAGGGTGCCGTAGGCCAGCATTTCCGCCAAACCCCAGTCTATGGAGTCCGCGTCAAAGAACATGCGCCGACGGTCCTCCACCAAACGCGCCGCTTTGTTGAAGAACTTCTTGCCGTCGGGGAGTTGGGTCAGGGCACCGGCCACCAAGGCCAGATCCGCCGCGGGCAGGGTGGTGTCCACCGGAAGGAAGGAATCGCCGTGGCGTGCGGGCGGATAGGGTGCCCACTCGTCCAGCATGAACGGCGTGATGACGTTTTTCTGAATGGCCTTGGCTTCGGTAAAATCTCCTTCCAGCATGGCGCGGAATTCGGTTTCCATTTCCTTCACCAAAGTGGCCTCCACCTCGCCCTGCGCCACCAATTTTTGGTTGTAGATCTCGCGCGGGTTGGGGTGTTTGGAGATTTCCTTGTAGAGCAATGGCTGCGTGAAACGGGGCTCATCGCCTTCGTTGTGGCCGTACTTGCGGTAGCACAGCAGGTCAATGAAAACGTCGCGGCCGTACTTCTGGCGGTATTCCACCGCAAAACGCATGGCGTGCACGCAGGCTTCCACGTCGTCCCCGTTGACGTGCAAAACGGGAGCCAAAACGGTCTTGGCCACGTCCGTGCAGTAGGTGGACGAGCGGGCGTCCAGGTAGTTGGTGGTGAAACCCACTTGGTTGTTGATGACCAGGTGTATGGTGCCGCCGGTGGCGTAGCCGTCCAGGCGTTCCATTTGCAAGACCTCGTACACAATGCCCTGACCGGCCACCGCGGCGTCGCCGTGAATGAGGATGGGCAACACCTTGCTGCGGTCCATGCCGTAGTCCGTGTTTCCCTTGGCGCGAGCAATGCCCTCCACCACCGGATCTACCGCCTCCAAGTGGGACGGGTTGGGCGCTAAGTTTAACTTGATGGGCAGGCCATTGAACAGGGTTTGCGTGGCGGTGTGGCCCAGGTGGTATTTCACGTCACCGTCAAAACCGTCGTAGCCGTCGGCCTCAAATTCCTTGCCCTCAAATTCGGAAAATACCTGCTTGTGCGGCTTTCCAAAGACGTTGGTGAGCACGTTGAGTCGGCCCCGATGCGCCATACCCAGCACCACTTCCTGCACGCCGCGTTCGGCCGCGCGCTGAAGCAAGAAGTCCAATCCGGGAATCAAGGCCTCGCCGCCCTCAATGGAGAAGCGCTTTTGGCCCACAAATTTGGTATTCAGGAAGCCCTCAAACGAGACCGCTTGGTTCAGCTTGTGCAGAATTTGGCGCTTTTCCGCCAATCCCAACGCCGGGGAGTTGTCGTTCTGGTGGATGAATCCTTTGATCCAGTCCAGCACTTCCGGCTGGCGAATGTACATGTATTCCACCCCAATGGAGCGGCAGTAAATGGCTTCCAGGTGCACGATGATTTCACGCAAGGGAGCGGGGCCGGGCAAGCCTACTTCCGTAGCAGCGGCAAAAACGATGTCCAAGTCCTGCTGCGTCAGCCCGAAGTTTTCCAACGCCAAGGTGGGCTGGTAGGTACGGCGCGCGCGGACGGGGTTGGTGGCGGTAAACAGGTGACCGCGGGTACGGTAGCCGTTGATCAGGTTCAGAACCTTGAACTCCGTGCGCACGGTGTCCGGCAGAATGCCCGCTGCGGCGGAAGATCCAGGCGCAGACCCGGTAGCTGAAGCGGCGGGGCGGTTTACCTCGGCATACACCTCGTCCAACAGGTCTCCGTAGTCGGAGCGGGAGAAGTCGTAGCCTTGAAAAAACGCACGCCAACTGGGTTCCACGGCGTCGGGCTGGGCCACGTACTGCCGGTAGAGGTCGTCGATAAACTCAATGTGGGCACTGCCCAGGAAGGAAAAACGGTCCATGAAAGGCCTGAAATTACCCCGCAAAGGTACGCCACAGCGGCGTCGATGCGGTTAAAATTTGCGGTCCCAGAGGGCCTGCGCAAAGGCGCGCAGCGCAGAATCTTCCAGCCCTGCTTCGTCCAAGGCCACGAGCGCATCCGCAAAGTGTTTGGCTCGCTCGGCTTCTACCGACGCGCGCACCCCGCTTTGTTCCAGCAACGCACACAATGCCTGTACTTTAGCATCCGGATCAACGCCCGGTTGGAGCCAAGGCTGTGCTGCCTCCGGCGCGGCCGCAAGCAGCCGCAAAAAGAGCATCGTTTTCTTGTGCGCCAGCAGGTCTCCGCCCACTTGCTTGCCCACGGCACCGGGCTCACCAAAGGCGTCCAGGAGGTCGTCGTGGATCTGAAAAGAGGTTCCCAAGGACAACCCAAAGCGGTACAGCGCCTCGCTGCGCTCGGCACCAGCCCCCGCCACCAGGGCCCCCAACTGGAGAGCACAACCCAGCAGCACACTCGTTTTGTATTGAATCATCCGGAGGTAATCCGCCTCGCTGATGCCCGTTTGCGTCTCAAACTCCATGTCCCACTGCTGCCCTTCGCACACCTCCAACGCGGTTCGGTTGAAAATTTGGAGCGCTTGAGGAACCACCGACGTCGGCAATTTCGCGAGGGATTGGTAGGCCAAAACCAGCATGGCGTCTCCGGAGAGGATGGCCGTATTGGTGTCCCATTGGGTGTGGACCGTGGGTTGGCCGCGGCGCAGGGGCGCCGCATCCATGATGTCGTCGTGGATCAGGGAAAAGTTGTGGAACAACTCAATGGCGTGGGCCCCGGGGAGGGCGGCGCGCGGATCTCCGCCGCAGGCTTGAGCGCCCAGCAGTACCAACACCGGACGCAAGCGTTTGCCGCCCAAATTCAGCAGGTAGCGTTGGGGGGCGTAGAGTCCGTCCGCCGGACCGTTGAGCGCGGGCCCACTCAGCTCTTGGGCCAAATAATCCGCGTACAAGCGGGTCAGGTCGTTCAGTTGCTGCATGGTGGTTAAACCCTTAACCGAGCAAACGGTTCAGGTAGGCCCCGTATCCGCTTTTCAGCAAGGGTTGGGCCAGGGCCGCCAGCTGCTCGTTGGTGATGAATCCTTTGCGCCAGGCCACTTCTTCAATGCAGCCCACCTTGAGGCCCTGACGGGCTTCCAGCACCTGCACGTATTGGCCGGCCTGCATGAGGCTGTCGAAGGTGCCGGTGTCCAACCAGGCGGTTCCGCGGTCCAGAATGGCCACTTGGAGCTCCCCCTGTGCCAGGTAGACGCGGTTGACGTCCGTGATCTCGTATTCGCCGCGGGCGCTGGGTTTCAGGTTGCGGGCAATTTCTACTACGCGGTTGTCGTAGAAGTACAGGCCGGGGACGGCAAAGTGGCTCTTGGGGTGTTCCGGTTTTTCTTCGATGCTCAGCGCCTTACCGGCGGCGTCAAATTCCACTACGCCGTAGCGCTCGGGGTCCGACACGCGGTAGGCAAAGACCACGCCGCCCTGCGGGTTGACGCTGCTTTCCAGCAGGGCGCCCATGGCGGAGCCGTAGAAGATGTTGTCTCCCAGCACCAGGGCCACGGAGTCCGTTCCAATGAAATCTGCGCCCAGCACAAAGGCCTGCGCCAAGCCGTTGGGTTCGTGCTGCACCGCGTATTCAAACCGACAGCCCAAGCGGGAACCGTCGCCCAAGAGTTGGCGAAACAAAGGGGCGTCGTGCGGGGTGGTGATGATCAGGATTTCCCGAATGCCCGCCTCCAGAAGAGTAGACAGCGGGTAGTAAATCATGGGCTTGTCGTAAACCGGCATGAGCTGCTTGCTCACGCTCAGCGTCAGGGGGTGGAGCCGGGTGCCGGAGCCGCCGGCCAGAATGATACCTTTCATCAGTTCAAAATTTTCGGACCTTCTTCGGCCGGCAAGTCGTCTTCCGTCATGGGGAACACTCCTTCAAATTCCTTGGGACCAATAAACGCGTCAAGGGTCATGAGCAAAGCCGGCAAGAGCACCAAATTACTGATCATGGCGAAGAGCAGGGTCAAGGATATGAGCAAGCCCAGGGCTTGGGTGCCACCAAAGTCGGACGCCAAAAAGACGGCAAAGCCAGTGAAGAGCACCACCGAGGTGTAGAACATGCTGACGCCGGTTTCTCGGATGGCAGTGAGTGCCGCTTCCGCAATGCGTCCGCCCGAATTCTTGAGTTCCTGGCGGTATCGGGCCAAATAATGCAGCGTATCGTCCACGGAGATTCCAAAGGCAATGGAGAAAACCAGCAAGGTGGACGGCTTCAACGGGATGTGGAAGTAGCCCATAATACCCGCCGTCATGATTAAAGGCAACAAATTGGGGATCAACGAGATCACCACCATGCGCGGCGTTTTGAACAAAAAGGCCATCAGGATGGACGTTACGGCTATCGCAAATACCAAGCTCTGCAAAACATTGGAAACCAGGTATTTAGTTGTTTCCAGCAGCAACACGGCTGCGCCGGTCACCGTAACCGTATAGCGGTCCGACGGGAAAAACTCCGCCGTCTTGGCCCGGACGCGGCTCAACACATCCTTCATATCTTCGGTGGCGATGTCTTGGGCCTGCACCGTGATGCGCAATTTCTGGTGGGTGGTGTCCATCAAGGAACGCAGTAAATCGGACCCCATGGTGGTGGTTCCCTCCGGCAAGTAGGCAGACATCATGGTGCGTTCCTGGCTGTTGGGCAATGCGTAAAAATCAGGACCTCCGCCGTAAAAGGCCTGCCGCCCAAAGGCCAAGAAATCTACAGCACTGATGGACCGACTGAACTCCGGAAAGGAGTCCAGGGTAGCTTGAAGTTCCGAAGCGCGCTTTAAAACCGCCCCCTTTTCTGCCCCGTTGGGTTCGCGTGTGTCCACAATGATCTCCAAGGGCACTACACCGTTGAATTCGCGCTCCAAAAAACTGAGCTGCTGCATGACGGGGTCTTCGCGTTTAAAATCTGCCGTCAAATTTCCGTTGGTGTCGATTTTGGTAATGCCGTAAATCCCCAGCACAACCAAGGTGGCCGTAACAACATACACTTCTTTCCGACGGTTCTCCACCAAATCCAAAATGATGCTCACCAACCCTTGAATCCAACCCTGCTCCAAGTGAGCGTAGTGCTTCTCCTTGGGCGGTGACATCCAACTGTACAGAATGGGAATGACGCTCAAGGAGAGCAAAAACGCCACCAATATGTTGATGGCCGCCACCGTCCCAAACTCCACCAAACTCGCGCTTGAGGTTGCTATAAACGTGGCAAAGCCCATGGCCGTGGTGGCGTTGGTCATGAAGGTAACAATGCCAATCTTTTTGATGACGTTGTGCAGGGCCTCCGCAACATCTTGGGTCTCGCGGTATTCCGCGTGGAATTTGTTGATGAGGAAAATGCAATTGGGCACCACAATCACAATCATCAACGGCGCCACCATGCTCAGCAGAAGCGTGATTTCAAAGCCAAATGCGGCCATGGTTCCAAACGAACTCAACACGCTGGCCAACACCACCGTAAGTGCAATCATGGCCGCACGAATGCTCCGCAAAAAGGCCAACATGATCAACAGCGTGAAGGCGCCCGTCAACCCCAGAAACAAAATGATTTCTTTCTGAATAATGCGGGCATTGGCCATGCGCAAATAAGGCAATCCGGAGATGTTCACGTCCTCCCCCGTGTTGGCCTCAAAGAGGTCAACTTCTGCCTTGATGGCGTCCAAGGCATTCAAAATCGCGCGATCGTACAAAACCTCGTCTTTCAGCGAAACTGACATCAACTGCGTGTAACTGTCCTCTGAAATCAGCATGCCTTTGTAGAAGGGCAGTTCCTTGAGCCGACGTTTCACCGCAAAGGCCTCACCCGGAGAAGTCACTTCTTCCGGCATCAAGGCCTGTGCCGTCATGGCGGTGGCGGAGTCCGGCAAAGACAAATCCACCGCGTTGTGTACGGCCAAAACCGCCTTAACCTCTGGGCGCTTTTCCAAGCGCAACGCCAAAGCGCGCCACTCGTTGAGCAGACCCGGTCGGAAAAAATCTACGTCTTTTACCCCCAAAACCACCGCATTTCCAGCGGATGAGAAATCGGACTTAAACGCTTCGTAGGCCAAGTTCACGGAATCATTTTCCGGAAGCATGCGCAAGAACTTGAACGACACCCGGGATTGGGTGGTCATCGCCGCCATGATCAGTACGTAAACAACCCAAAAACCCACCACCAGGCGGCGATTTCGGAACAAAAATTCAGCTATGCGGTCCCACATGGGCAACAAAGTTACGCTATTTCTTTGGGGTGAATTTTTCGCGGCATGCCAGGATCTTCCCCTGCCTCATCGCCACTCCAGGGGGAAAATGACCGGCCGGGAGGGCACCGCGTCGTTGGCCAAGGGAGCCAATTGCAGATTCAGGGCGTACCAACCGTCCGGGCAGTGCCCCGGAAAAAAAGCGAGTTCTGTGAGCAGCGCCTGGGGCCGCTGGGCGCGATCCACCTCGGTTTCGCCCGGCTCCAAGCCCCAAAAGACGCGGTGTGCGGCCAGGGCTCCACCGTCCTCTTCGCGGTCCACGCTGGGTTCCTCCACCAGCAACCAATCTACCCCCGCATGCACCAAGGCCTCCATGGCTTCCGGAGTCCAATAGGGGGAATTGGCGCGGGAATGCTGCCGCTGCAAGCGTGCTTCGCGGTCTGCCGCACCCGTGCGCAGGGCCACCGCCGGCTTTTGACTGGCCCAGTGCTCGCCGCCGGCCGCCTCCAAGGCAGCCCGCAAAGCTGGTGCCTCCACCGTTTGGTCTCCGTTCGGTTGGCGTTCCGGTTCCACGGTGGCCAAGAGCATCAGCACCCAACCGGGTTGTTCCGCCACCGACAGGTCCACGCGTCCGCGGGTTACGTGCCCCAAACATTCGGTATGGGTTCCTTGGCCGTGGGGGTTGAGGGTCAGGTCCGTAAAATTGACGCTGCCGCCCAATTCCACCGATCCCACCCATTCGTCCCAGCGCACGGGGGTGCGCACCACCGGGCCCACGTACCAAGCCCGCCCACCCCAGGGGGCATCCGTAAAGCGCAGGCTGCAGTCCGTAGCGCGGTCCAGACGAACCTCGGCGGAACGTCCGTTCCAATCCAATACAAAGGTTTGTGGCGTGTTGGGCATGATTGTTATACCAAAAATAAGTCTTGTGCGAGTTGGTCCGACCACAGCCAGCCATCGTCCGTGGGCACAAATCCGGTGTTATTGGCCAGCCGATGCACCCAACCTTGGTTTTCAGCCTTCCGCAAAACCGGCGCGGCGTGGGCCTTCCATCGTTCTACTTCTCGCGCCAAAACGGCAGGAATTTGGGACCAAAGCAACCCTTCTGCGGTGCGCAGGGAGGTCATAGTCCATTCGTTCCAGCGTTCAGCATCCGAGAGCACTTCCACCTCCCAAGCCGTACGCTCTGCGTCATGCGGCTCGGCCCAGTTTTGGGGACGACGGTCCGCCGACCCAGACCAGTAGCGCTGGTACACCGCGTTATTGGTCACGTTGGCGCGGCGCGTGCGGTAGCCGTCAAAGGCGTGGGCGCCGGGGCCAATGCCCCAATACGGCGCACCGGTCCAGTAGCGCCGGTTGTGCACGGCTTCCCATCCGGGCCGCGCCAGGTTGGACACCTCGTACGCCGCCCAGCCCGCTTCGCGGGCGCGGCGGCGCAATAGAGATGCTTGCTGCGCAACAGTCTCGTCCGACGGCAACACCAAACTCCGGTTACGAACGGCATGCGCCAACGCTGTTTTGGGCTCCACCGTCAGCGCATATGCACTCAAATGAGGCACTCCCAAGGCCAAGGCCTCTTCCCAGGTGTGTTCCCAGGAGCCAAAAGGCAAGCCGTAGATCAAATCAACACTGAGGTTGGTGAACCCAGCATCCTGAGCCCGAAGCACCGCGTCACGGGCCTCCGCTCCCGTGTGGAGCCGGTTCATGGCCTGCAAATCGCGGTCGTCAAAAGACTGGATGCCCAGGGAAAAACGGTTGAATCCCAGGGTGCGCCACAGGCGAATGTTCTCCACCGTGGCGTCCTCTGGATTTACCTCCAGCGTAACTTCTGCGGATTCCGGCCACTCAAAATGGTTTCGTACGGCGTCCATCAAACGGAGCCATTGGGCCTCCGTCAGCACGGACGGGGTGCCGCCTCCGGCGTAGACGGTAGCAACGCGCTTGTGCGGAACCACCGAGGCGGTCCACTGCAACTCCTGCACCATGGCGTCCACCACCGCGTCCCTCCCGTCCAACTGCGTAGAAAAGTGGAAATTACAGTAGGTACAGGCGCGTCGACAAAAGGGAATGTGGAGGTAGAGCGACGGAACCTGCTCCTGGGGGTCCGGCGTATGATGCAAGTTCATGGGGCCGGAACTTCAAGCAAGGTGAGCCTGAAGGTAGTGCCGATTCCCGGCGCGGTGCGCAGGACCACCAACCGCCCTCCGTGTTGTTCGTGTGCAATGCGCTGAGACAAGGACAGGCCCAAGCCCCAACCGCGGGCTTTGGTGGTGAATCCGGGCCGGAAAACGCTCTGCGCCACGGCCGGCGTCATTCCTTTGCCCGTGTCCGTTACGTCCAAATGAATTTCTTTTCCCTGCCGACGCACCGTGAACGTGAGCAATCCCTTACCGTCCATGGCGTCGGTGGCGTTGCGGACCAAATTCTCCACAACCCAACCCAGCAGTACCGGCGACGCACGCACCCAATAGGCGGAACCGTCGGGCACCCAATGTACGTCCACGGCCGTGGGCAAACGCTTGGACCAGTACCCCAAAACCTCCGTCAACCACTGCTGCACGCAAAGCGGTTCCATGGTACCAGTGGAACCCATCTTGGAAAACCGATCCGCAATCACCTGCAAGCGCTCCACGTCCCGCTCCATCTCCGCCACGGTGGCAGGAGCCGTATTTTCTTCCTTCAACAAGGTGAGCCAACCCAACAACGCCGAAATTGGCGTGCCCAATTGGTGAGCGGTTTCCCGCGCCATGCCGGTCCATACCCGGTCTTGTTCTGCCCTGCGCGCCCGGGAAAAAGCCCAATACGCCAGCACCACAAACAAAAACATGATGCCCAAAAGCACCCGGGGATAAATGCGCAATCGGTGCAGCACCACGCTCTCCAGGCGGTATACATACTGATACTGACCCGGAGCAATCTCCGCCGCAATGGGTTGGGCAAAACGCTTCATGGCCTCCAAGGTTCGCTCCAGGTCTTCCACGGTTTGGGACTGTCGCTCGGTCAGGTTGCGGTAGGCCATGATGCGCCCTTGGTCGTCCACCAGCATCACCGGGATGCTGGTATTTCCTTCCAAAACGCGGTTCACAAACTGCAAGTCGCCGGAAAATTCCGGATCCACTACTGCAGCGGTAGCGTCGGCCCACAACCCGACGCGGGACTCCTCGTCCGCACGCAGTTGCGTTGCAAAACGTTCCGTGTAGCCCAAGGTCAATGCCGAAATGGCCACAGCCCCCAGCAAAATAAGCCCCTTCCAATACTTCTTGGCGGAATAGGCGTCTTGCAGCTTGAAAAATAATGCGTTTGTTGCCAAAAGTGGGCCGAAATTTGCGCAGCAAGGTACGCACTGCAAAAACCATTCCCTCCTATTTACGTTAAGCCCCCATGCGCTCACCCCTCTTCCTCTTGTTTCCACTGGTCTTGTACATCCTGATTGATCTCTACGTATACCCCAGTTTTAAAGCCTTGGACCTGGGCCGATGGTCCCGCCGCGCCTGGTGGATCGTACACGGCCTGGTATACGCCTACCTCCTGTGGGGTTTCTTTTCGTTTACCGCCACCAACGACACCAACGGCATGAAAAAGGGCGTGCACGGCTTCATGCTCATCACTGTTTTGCTGTACGTTCCCAAGTTCATTCCGCTCTTCTTTGGCTTGTTGGAAGATTTGGTGCGCTACCCGGCCTCGCTGGCTACGGGAACGGTCGCCGAGCGCAGAAAATTCTTGCACACCGTAGCGTGGAGCCTGGCCGCCGTTCCCTTCGCGGGTATTTTGCACGGGGTGATGCGCGGCCGGTGGGCGTACCGAACGGTGGTGCAAAAAATGTACCTGCCGGGCTTGGACGCCGCCTTTGAAGGATACCGCATTGCCCAAATATCGGACGTCCACAGCGGCTCCTTCACCGATCCGGACGAAGTGCAAGCGGGAATCGACGAACTGCTGGCCGCTCGTGCCGATGCCGTGGTATTCACCGGCGATTTGGTCAACAACACCGCCGACGAAATGGAGCCCTGGATGGACGCCTTTCGCGTCATCGCAGAAAAAACACCGGACGGCGTCTACTCCATCTTGGGCAACCACGACTACGGGGATTACTGGCAATGGTCCTCTGAGGAGGCGAAGCGCGCTAATTTGGACCGACTGAAATCCACCCACGCCGAATTGGGCTGGCGGCTGCTGTTGAACGAGGCACTGGTCCTCAAGCGCGGCACCGGACAACTGGATTTGGTGGGCGTGGAAAACTGGGGCCTGCCTCCTTTTCCGCAGTACGGAAACTTGGAACGCGCGTTGGAAGGTCTGGACCCGCAGCAACCCAAAATTTTGTTGAGCCACGACCCCTCCCACTTTGACGCTGTGGTGAAAAAGCACCCCGCCAACATAGGCCTCACCCTCAGCGGACACACCCACGGGATGCAGTTTGGCATTGAAATACCGGGGTGGATTCAGTGGAGCCCCGTGAAGTGGAAGTACCCCAAATGGGCCGGCCTCTACCGAGACAACGCCAGCGGCAAGGCCTTGTACGTCAACCGCGGCTTTGGCTACTTGGCCTTCCCCGGCCGCGTAGGCATCTGGCCGGAAATCACGGTGTTGGAGTTGACGGCCAAACCGCTATCTTAGTCCCATGGTACGTAAAATCTTCTTGGCTGTAGCAGTGCTGGGCGCACTGACCAGCTGCAAAAAACCCACTATTGCGGACAAACTGGAAGGCAGTTGGCAAGTCAATGACCTTTACGCCACCGGCGCAATTACGGTTGGCGGACAGACGTTGCCCGTGGTTGCGGACGACAAGTCCATCGATCCCGCATCGGTATTCACCTTGGTCAACGCAACCAAGAATACTCCCAGCGTCATCAACTACAACTTCAATGCCACGATGTCCGTCAACGCCATCACTCAGGTGATTGATTTTCCGTTTGCCGACAGCGGCTCCGGCAGCTGGGTGGTGAAAGAAGGCGAGGCAACGGTCTTGGACTCCGTCATCGTAACAGCTGCGGACGGCTCCACCACGCGCTACGCGATTTTACTTTTGGACGAGAGCATGGTACGTTTGCGCACGCGCCAGACCGTTGAATTCCAAGGCCAAGGGGTAGACGCGCAGATTGAGTTTGGTTTTATTCGCAAGGAATAATCTCATCCCATTAAACTTTACAAGCCCCGCCTGCAGCGGGGCTTTTTTTGTTCGGGCACTACCGCGCCACCTTCCGAGTTGCATTTTATCGTAAAGAGTCTGCTTATCTTGGTTAATTCTGCAAACGACCGCGTGAACTGGCTCAATTTTTGCGAACTTTGATACTATGAAGAAAAACATGATGACTGTTGCGATCGCCCTGGTGGGGTTGGGCGCAACCTTGACCTCCTGCTCCAAGCCAACTTTGGAAGAGCAACTGGCCGGTTCCTACAGCGTAACCAACTACGACCAAAGTGCTACCGTGAGCGGCATCAACCTGACCATCACGGACCAAAGCATTGATGCCACCACCACGGTTGTCAACATGCCTTTGGGCGAAGAGGGCATGACCAATCCGTTGTCTGGCTTTTTGAACATGACCATCCGTATATTGGCCGTTCCGTTCATCGACGAAACCAGCGCGATTAGCGATACCTTGTCCGGCACTTGGATGGCCAAGGAAGCAGGCAATACCGGTTTGGATTCCTTGATTTGGACGGACGCCGACGGCATGAAAACCCGTTTTGGAATCCAGTCTTGGGACAAGACCACGTTGGTGTTGAAAGGCACGTTGACGGAAGTAGATCCAGACTTGGGTCCCGTGACGCTGAACCAAGACGTTACCTTGGTGAAGAAGTAATTCAAACGTGCTTGGCACGGTGAAGGGCCGCCCCGCTGGGGCGGCCCTTTTTTTGTGCCCTTTCTTGGCGTTGTGTCTCTGCGCCGGCGGTCTCTTGTTCCCGTCAGCCCGAAAAAAAAGGGGCCGCCTCCCCAAGGAAGCGACCCCGTCGTTTCAAGGGTCAGAGAAACGTGTGCAGATTAGAGCGTGCCGCGGAGGCTTTGCTCGTGCTCAATGGCCTCAAACAAGGCCTTGAAATTTCCTTTGCCAAAACTCTTGGCACCGCGGCGCTGGATGATTTCAAAGAACACCGTGGGGCGGTCCATAATCGGCTTGGTGAACAGCTGAAGCAAGTAGCCGTCCTCATCCCGGTCGATCAGAATGCCCAGGCGCTGCAGCGGCTCCAGGTCTTCTTCGATGGGGCCGACGCGTTCCAGAATATCCTTGTAGTAGGTGGTAGGGACGTAGAGGAATTCCACGCCGCGCTTCTTGAGGGCGGTGACGGTTTCCACAATGTTGTCCGTGGCTACGGCAATGTGCTGTACGCCGGAACCGCGGTAGAAGTTGATGTACTCCTCAATTTGGGATTTCTTCTTGCCTTCCGCGGGCTCGTTGATGGGGAATTTCACGCGGCCGTTGCCGTTGCTCATGACCTTGGACATGAGGGCAGTGTAGTCCGTGGAGATGTCCTTGTCGTCGAAGGAGATGAGCTGGGTGAAGCCCATGACGCGGGAATAAAAATCGGCCCACTGGTTCATTTCGCCCCAGTTCACGTTGCCCACCATGTGGTCGATGAACTTCAGGCCTACGGGCGCGGGCTGGTGCTCGCGGTTCAAAGGCTGATAGCCGGGCAGGAAGGCGCCGCGGTAGTTGTTGCGCTCTACAAACACGTGCACAGTGTCTCCGTAGGTCTTGATGCCGCTGAGAACCGCGGTACCGTGCTCGTCGGAGATTTCGTAAGGTTCAAAGGCGCTTTCGGCGCCGCGTTTTGTGGTTTCTTCCCAGCTCTTGCGGGCGTCATCCACCCAGAGAGCAATGTTCTTGACGCCGTCGCCGTGCTGACGCAGGTGATCGTGGAGCGGTGATTCGGGGGTCATGGGAGCCGTGATCACCAGGGTGATTTTGTCTTGACGCAGCACGTAGGAAGTGCGGTCTTGAACACCGGTTTCCAGTCCGGCGTAGGCCAGGTCTTGGAAGCCGAAGGCGGTTTTGTAGTAGTGTGCAACTTGCTTGGCATTGCCCACGATGAATTCAACGTGGTCCGTGCCGTTCAGGGGTAGAAAATCTTCCATAAGGAGTGGCAGCTTGGGGTTTATTCTTTCCAGGAAAGGTAGTATTCGGGGTCTTGGAGGTGCAGCGCCTGAGGCGTCAGCCAGAGGGGTTTAAAGGTATCGATCATGACGGCCAATTCCAGGGTCTCTTTTTGCCCGATGGAGCGTTCGTAGGCGCCGGGGTGCGGACCGTGCGGAATGCCGCCGGGGTGCAGGCTGAAAAATCCCTTTTCCACGTGGTTCCGGCTCATGAAATCACCGTCGACGTAGTACAATACTTCGTCGGAATCGATGTTGGAGTGGTTGTAGGGCGCGGGGATGGCCTTGGGGTGGTAGTCGTACAGACGCGGGGCGAAGGTGCAGATGACGAAATTGTGCCCTTCAAACGTTTGGTGCACGGGCGGCGGCTGGTGAATGCGGCCGGTGATGGGTTCAAAGTCGTGCGCGGAGAAGGCGTACGGGTAGTTGTAGCCGTCCCAACCCACCACGTCAAACGGATGGGTTTCGTACACGGCGGTGTGGAGGACGCCCTGTTTTTTGATTTTAATCACAAACTCGCCCACTTCGTCGTGGGTCTCCAAATTTTGGGGCTTGCGGATGTCCCGCTCGCAGAAGGGGCTGTGCTCCAGAAGTTGACCAAACTCGTTGCGGTAGCGCTTGGGGGTCACCACGGGGCTGTGGCTCTCGGTGATCATCAAGCGGTTGTCCTCCGTGTCGAAGTCGATCTGGTAAATCATGCCGCGCGGCACCACCAAGTAATCGCCGTAGGAAAAGGTGAGGTTGCCCAGGAAGGTGCGCAGGGTGCCGGTGCCTTTGTGGACGAAGATGACCTCGTCCGAGTCGGCGTTTTTGTAGAAGTAGGAGCGCAGGGACTGGCGCGGGGCAGCCGCGGCAATGATGAGGTCGTTGTTGAAGAGCAAGGGCACGCGGGCCTCCAGGTAGTCGTGGGCGGGGGCGACGTCCCAACCGCGGAGCATGCGGCTTTGGATGGATTTCTCCACGGCCAGTTGAGGCGCTACGTTGACGGGCTCGCCCAAGGCTGCCACTCGGGTGGGACGGTGCACGTGGTACAGCAAGGAGCTCATGCCGTGGAACCCTTCGGTACCGAACAGTTGCTCGTAGTAGATGCCGCCGTTGGGTTTTTCAGAGACGGTGTGCCGTTTGGGCGGGATGTTTCCTAGTGCGTGGTAAATGGGCATGGCGTTCGGATTTAAATCGCTGCAGGACGCGAGCGGTGAAAGCGCTTGGCTTTTCCGGCGTTGGCCCGAGCCAAGGCTCGCTGGGCTTCTTCGCGTTGCTCTTCCGGCAGGTGGAGTATGGATTGGCAATCGGGCGAACAGGTGCCCTCGTGGGCGTCGGCACAAGCCGGGCACTGGAGGAACAGCAGGTTGCAGGCGGTGTTTTTGCAGTTGGTGTGGCGGTCCGACGGCGCGCCGCACTGGTGGCACTGGGAAATGACTTCGCCGGAAATGGACTCGCCCAGGCGGTCATCGAACACAAAGTTTTTGCCGTGGAATTTATTGGGCAGGCCTTGTTCCTGGATCTGTCGGGCGTAATCAATGATGCCGCCGTGCAGTTGGTTGACGTTTTTGAAACCGTGGTGCTTGAGGAAGCTGGAGGTCTTTTCGCAGCGAATGCCGCCGGTGCAGTAGAGCAAAACCGGGGCTTCTTCTTGGCCTTGGAGCAGGTCCAACACCTCCGGAAGCTCCTCGCGAAAGGTCTCTGCCTTGGGGGTCAGGGCGCCTTCAAACCGTCCGATCTCGCTTTCGTAGTGGTTGCGGATGTCCACCACCACTGCGTTGGGATGCTCCATGAGCTCGTTCCACTCGGCCGCCGTGACGTGGCGCCCAACGTCCGTAACGTCGTAGGTGCCCAAGGGAAGACCGTCGGCCAAGATGTGGGGACGGGCTTTCACTTGCAGTTTGAGGAAGCTTTTGCCGTCGTCCTCCACAGCAATTTTGAGGGGTACGCCCGCAAACTCAGGCCACGCGTTTAGTTCTTCCACGAATCGGTCCCAGTGGTGCACCGGCACGTTCATTTGGGCGTTGATGCCTTCGTGGGCCACGTAGATGCGTCCCAAGCACTGCAGCGCGTCCCATTGGGCGTACAATCGGTCGCGAATCTCGGCAGGATCTTGCAAATAAACATAGCGGTAAAAGCTGACGGTGCGTCGGGCAAAAGTCTCCGCATCCAACCGCGCCTGCAGGGTTTCGCGGTTGTATTTGTTGGCCAGATGGCGTCCGGGCTGTTGGAAATTTTCCACCATTTTACAAAGGTACGCCATTCAATTTGAGGAAAATTTGACTTTTGTCAGGTTGGAGGATGGGAACAGGTTTCTCACGGGTTGAGGCGCTCGCCAACCTTCGGGGCGACGTACCTTTGGTTCATGAAAGCATTGCCCTGGAAATCCAAACCCGGCCAACCTTTGGTGGTGGCCGGTCCGTGCAGCGCGGAGAGCGAAAACCAAGTGGTGGAAACGGCCCTTGCCTTGGCGGCCTTCGGCCGCGTGGTTGCCTTCCGAGCCGGGGTTTGGAAGCCGCGAACGCGTCCGGGATCTTTTGAAGGAATCGGCAGCAGCGCCTTGCCGTGGCTGGTGGCGGCTCGCGAAGCGTCCGGCTTGCCGGTCATGACGGAAGTGGCCAACGCCCAGCACGTGGAGGCCTGTTTGAAGGCCGGATTGGACGCCGTTTGGATTGGCGCCCGCACCACCGTAAATCCTTTTTACGTACAAGAAATTGCCGAGGCTTTGCGCGGCGTGAACATTCCGGTATGGGTCAAAAACCCCATTCATTCGGATTTGGGGTTGTGGATTGGCGCATTGGAACGCTTGGACGCCGTAGGCATTGGATCCGTGGCGGCCGTGCACCGTGGATTTTACGCCGACCGACCGGAACCGTTCCGAAACGAACCCAAGTGGGAGTTGAGTTTTGCCTTGCGCTCCCGGGTGCCGGACGTCCCCATCGTCTGCGACCCAAGCCACATTGCGGGCAAGCGGTCCCTGGTGGAACAAGTGGCGCGAACCGCTATGGACCTGCAACTGGACGGCTTGATGGTGGAAACCCACCCCAACCCAGACAAGGCATTGAGCGATGCGGCGCAGCAATTGACCCCGGACGCCCTGAATGCCCTTTTGGAGGGATTGGACGTGCGCCGCGGAACGCCGGAAGACGCCGAAGCCCTTCGGGTGCTTTCCGAATTGCGCTCCACCTTGGACGGATTGGACAGCGAATTGGTGCACCTGCTTCAGGCGCGCATGGATTTGGTAGGCGCCATCGGCCATTTGAAGGCCAAGCACGGCATGACGGTGTTCCAATTGGACCGTTTTCAGCACATTTTCAAGGCACGCGGCGAAGAAGCCGCAGCATTGGGGGTTCATCCGTCTTTGATCGACGAGCTGTTCCAGGTGGTGCACAAGTACTCCGTTCAAAAACAAATTGAAGTGCGCCAGCAGGCACCCCTTTGGGGCGACGCAGCGCGCACATCCTTGGAACAATGAGCCGGCCGGCCGTGGAGCGCGTGTGGTTGTGGCCCGGGAGCGACGCTTCGCTGGAGGCTGCATTGGAAGCGGCACCTTGGGCCCATTTGGCCCATGAATTGGGCGGAGAAATAGCATTGGCACAGGTTTTTTGGTACCGCGGATTGCGAAGTTTGGCCGCGGTGCGCGCGGCGTATCCTCCCTTGAATTTGGATACCGAAGCCTTGGAGGAAGATTTGCAACCTTGGGCTTTAGCGGACATGGAGGCCGCGGTTGCCGGTTTACTGAGCGCGCGCGAAGGCGGTGAACTCGTTACCGTTTACGGAGACTACGACGTGGACGGCACCACCTCCGTGGCACTCGTGTCGCATTTTTTGCGCACGCACGGTTGGCAGGTACGCACCTACATTCCGGACCGAACCAAGGAAGGCTACGGTTTGGGCACCGTTGGGGTTGAGGCCGCCGCCTGCGGCGGCGGCTCGTGGCTGGTGGCGCTGGACTGCGGCATCAAGTCCCACAAGGAAATTGCCTTGGCCAATTCCTTGGGTCTCCGAGTGGTGGTGTGCGACCACCATACCCCAGACGCCACCCTGCCGGAGGCCGTTGCCGTTCTGAACGCCAAACGCGCGGACGACCATCACCCCTTCAAAGAATTCAGCGCCTGCGGCGTGGGGTTTCTGCTCTGTTTGGCCCTGGCCCAACGATTGGAAGGTTTGGGAATGGCCGACGTTCGCAAAGAACTGTGGCATTGGGTAGACTTGGTGGCCGTCAGTATTGGTGCGGATCTGGTTCCCGTGGTGGGGTTGAACCGTCGGCTCGTGCAAATGGGCCTGCACCGCATGAACCACGCCCCGCGCCCCGCGTGGACCACCCTTTTGCGCAACAGACGCAAGTCCGTGCTCACGTTGGAAGACGTCGGATTTGGGATCGCCCCGCGCATCAACGCCGCCGGCCGCATGGCCCACGGACACTTGGCCGTGGATTTACTCACGGCGCCCACGGAGGTGCTGATGGAAGAAGTAGCGAGCCTGGTGGAGGCCCACAACGAAGACCGAAAGTCCACGGACCAAAGCATTTTGCTGGAGGCGCTGGAACAAGTGGAAGCGTTTGACGCCGAGGCCGGCGTGGTGCTGTTTGCCCCCCACTGGCACAAAGGCGTGGTGGGCATTGTGGCCCAGCGCGTGGTGGAAGCCGTGTACAAACCGACGGTGGTTTTGACTCAGTCCGGGGAGGTTTTGGCCGGCAGCGCTCGCAGCGTGGAAGGATTTGATTTGTACGCGGCATTGCTGGCGTGCAGCCCGCACTTGATTCAATTTGGCGGGCATCGGGCCGCCGCGGGCATGACGCTTAAACCGGAGGATTTAGGCGCCTTTCGGGCGGCATTTGCGGCGTATTGCGAACAACAAGTGCGGCCGGACCAACGTCGGCCTCGCCTGCAGTTGGACGCCGAGGTTCAACTGCACGAATTGACCCCCCGAACGGAATTGATGCTCTCCCGAATGGCGCCTTTTGGCGTGGAAAACGCAGCGGTGGTTTGGGGCGTGCGCGGGATTCGGCTGCGGTACGCGCGGCCCGTGGGCGCGGACGGCAAGCATTTGAAGGCGGTGTTGGAAGATCCAACATCCGGCGCACGTTTGGATTGGATTGGATTCGGTTGGGGGCACTTTCTGGAAGCGGCGCAAAATCCAGACCTTCTGTTTGACGTTGCCTTCCACCTGGAGCGCAACGAATACCAAGGGAACGTGTCCCTGCAGGGCAAGGGCGTTGGACTGCGGTTGCACGCCATGGGTTCCTAAACGCCGTTCCGTACCTTCGCACCATGGGCAAGGGCAAGCTGAAAAAATTCGCCGAGCTGGAAACTTATCCGTTTGTGGTGCAACCCCAACGGGAAGAAGTTTTGGCCGGACTGGACCTCAAAGGAAAGTGGAAATCGGAGTTCTTCAAAAACGACGCCCCTTTGGTATTGGAAATCGGTTGCGGCCGCGGGGAATACACCGTGGCTTTGGCGCGTCGGACCCCGGAAGTCAATTACCTTGGCATCGACATCAAGGGAAACCGACTGGCGCAGGGCGCTCGGTTTATAGCGCAGGAAAACCTGACCAACGCCGGATTTTTACGCACCCGCGTGGAACTGCTGGACCGCTGCTTTGCCCCGGGCGAGGTGGACGAGATCTGGATTACGTTCCCGGATCCGCAAATCAAACACGGCAGAGCCAAGCACCGGTTGACCGGGGCCGCATTTTTGAAGCGGTACGCTCAATTTCTCAAGCCCAACGGGGTGGTGCACCTGAAGACGGATTCCGAGTTTTTGCACGGATACACCGTGGGGTTGTGCGAGGCAATGGGGCATCCGGTGGAGGAAGCCTACTACGATTTGGACAAGCAGTTGAAGCCCAATTTCCCCAACCACTTGCTTCTGGAAATCAAAACCTACTACGAGCAACTGTTTGCCGGCAAGGGCAAGACCATCACATACGCACGTTTCCGCTTGAATTCCCAGCCGTTGAATTCCCAACCGTGAGTAAACTGCCGCCGGATTTCTACGAACGGGTGTACGCGCTGGTGCGCTGCATACCGGTAGGCCGCGTGACGAACTACGGCGCGCTGGCGCGCGCCTTGGGGGCGGACGGTGCGGCGCGAACAGTGGGCTACGCGCTCAATGCGTGCCACTCGGACTCCAGCATCCCGGCGCATCGGGTGGTGAACCGGAACGGTCTCTTGACCGGTAAATTTCATTTTGGCGGTCTTTCTGCGATGCAGCAGCAGTTGGAAGCGGAGGGCATCCGGGTGGAAAACGACGCCGTGGTGAACTTTGATCGCCATTTTTGGGATCCGTCGGAACAAACGATGCGGGCAAAAAGCACCGAGAACGAACCCCTTCTATCCAAAATTTTATGAAAAAGTGGATTGCTAAGGCCTTGGTTCAGAAGGTGCTGTCTTTGCTTCCGGGCGCCCACGTTTGGAACAAGTGGTTTCAGAAACACGTCACTCGGGGGTATTGGTTGACGCCCGATTTGTTTGCGCGAAAGCGTCGGCACGCATTGGAGCACCTGGAGGCCTACCAACGGTGGCACACCCCCAGCGGGTCCGTTCCCAAAACCGCCCTGGAAATCGGCACCGGCTGGTACCCGGTGGTGCCCTTGAGTTTGATTGCGGCCGGGGTGGAACGCGTGTATTCGGTGGACATTGTGTGGTTGTGCACCAAAGAGCAATTGTCCAGAACCTTGGAACATTTTTTGAATGAGGACGGCCTGGATCCTGCCGTTCGTAACCGTTTTGCATCGGTACACAGCCAACTGAATCGGCAACCGCTGCACCAAAGTTTGGAGGACTTGGGCATCCACTACTTGATTGGTGACGCCCGTCGGTTGGACCTGCCCGCGGACTCGGTGGACCTGATCCACTCCAACAACACCTTTGAACACATTCCGGAATCTATTTTGGAGGGAATTCTTTCTGAATTTGAGCGGGTTTTGCGCCCCGGGGGCGTTCAGACGCATTTTGTGGACCTCTCGGACCACTTTGCTCATTTTGACCGTTCCATTACCCCGTACCATTTTCTGCAGTTCTCGGACCGCGCTTGGCGTTGGATCGACAACGGCATCCAGCCCATGAACCGCATGCGTCAATCCGATTACCTCCGGATGTATGAGCGCCTGGGCATCCGGCCTGTGGAACACACTTGGGAGCCGGGCGACCTTCAAGCCTTGGCGCAGGTCCGTCGGTCCAAACGTTTTGCGGCGTACAGTGCTGAAGACGCCGCCGTAACGCACTGCCGAATCACCTCCACCAAGGATCCGCACAACCCCGCTGAGCTTTGACGCCTGCAGATCTTTGGACGTGGGGGGAAACCCTGCCTCAGGCAACCGCCTCGTTTCCGTTTGACGAGCACACGTTGGTCCTGAAGGTTGCCGGCGAAAAAATGTTCTGCGTGGTGCCCCTGGACCGATCAGACGACGCTCCGCAAATGGTCCTGAAATTTCCCCAAGACCAACTGGAAGAACTTCGCGCCCAGCACCCCTGCCTTGTTCACGCCAGCCACTTCAACAACAGCCATTGGAGCGGCGTGCTGCTGGACGGGTCCGAATCCGTCCATTTGCTGCAGGACTGGGTGCTGCAATCCTACAACCTCGTACTCGCCGGCATGCCCAAACGGCGTGTGGCGGAGTTGGGTTTGACGCCCTTGCCGCGGAGGGCTATTTAGGACCCGCTGCGCGGCCCAACCAACCGCTCCCAGGGCGAAGAATTCGTACCTTTCCCATTCCAAACCCCCTCTGTTTCAATGAAAACCCTATTGCGCCTGTTCCTGCAAGGACTGTTGTACCTCGCGCCCATTGCCGGAACCGTTTACGTGCTCTACACGGCCTTCGGCTTTCTGGACGGCTTGGTGCCCACCCCCTACCCGGGCCTGGGTTTGCTGTTGTCTGTAGTGGCCATCACGGCCGTGGGATTTTTGGGGCAGTACCTCTTGCGCTTGCCGTTGGTGGGCTTGGTGGACGACACCTTGGAACGACTCCCGTTGATCAAATTGATCTACTCCTCCATCAAGGACATCATGAAGAGTTTTACCGGCCAAAAAAAGGGCTTCAAGAATCCCGTATTACTGCATTTGAACCCCGCCACCCCCGTATACCGCATCGGTTTTGTGACGGACGAAGACCTGACGGACCTGATCAGCGGCGACGCCTCCCATTTGGTGGCCGTTTACGTGCCGCACAGCTTTGCCATCTCCGGACAGCTCTACGTGGTGGATCCGTCGGTACTTAAACCCGTGCGCAGCGGGGGAACCGACGTGATGAAGTACATCCTAGCGGGCGGAATTGCCGGCAGTGGCGAAGACCTTGAATCGTCGGAACGGAAACCAAATCAAACGACTTAAGCCGCCTAAAAGCTTGAGATTGACGGCGGGTACCATTTATGGATCCGAATCTCCAAACCCGCCAATCGCTTATACGTCGATGGAGGAACTATGCTTGGGACGCTGTAAGCGCTCCATGACCGCACTTAAAACGGAAACCACCACGCTCATGACCACGGCGGCCGTAAAATCACGAAGCGCAAAGCCGTCGATCCAACGATCCGCCAATACCACTACGATTCCGTTGATGACGAGCAAGAAAATGCCCATGGATACTATTGTTAGTGGCAGGGTCAACAGGATGAGTAGCGGTTTCACGGTGGCGTTGAGCAACCCCAAAACCACGGCCACCCAAATGGCGGTAGTGAATCCGTCTACGTCCACGCCGGGAACCAAATAGGCGGTAAAAAACACCGCCAGCGTGCGCACAATCAACCGCACGTGCCACGGCACCAGGGGCCGGTCTCCTGAAGAAAAAGACGCTTTAAACTGCATAAGTTGCGAAGCTACCGAAAAATGCAATTACTTTGGGCCATGGCTCGAATTGCTTCCCTCACCGCCGGTGCAGCCCTGCTTTTGGCTGCCGCCTGCGCTCCCAACGCCTCCAAAATGGCCCTAAAAAAAGACGTACACACCTTTGCGCAACCGGATCAAGCCCGGGTGCACCATTTGGACTTGTTTCTCAACGTAGACCTGGATGCGCACCAATTGCTGGGCCGTGCCGCCTGGAAAATTACCGCGGAAGCCGACGCAGACACCCTCATTTTAGACACGGAGCGATTGTCCATTGGGGAAGTGGTGGTGAACGGCAAACCGGCTCCTTTCACGCTGGGAACCCCAGACCCTATTTTGGGCACTCCGCTGCACATTGCGCTTCCCAAACACCGCTCGGAAGACACGCTTCTGGTGGAAGTGGGCTACGAAACGCACCCGGAAGCCGGCGCCTTGCAGTGGCTCAGTGCCGAACAAACCAACGGCAAAACCCACCCCTTCTTGTTCACCCAGAGCCAAGCTATTTTGGCCAGATCCTGGATACCGTGCCAAGACGGTCCGGGCATTCGCTTCACCTACAACGCCAACGTACAGGTGCCTCCACACCTCATGGCCGTCATGAGTGCAGAAAATCCGCAAAGCAAAACCGCGAATGGTACTTATTCGTTCCGGATGCCGCAGGCCATTCCCAGCTACTTGATGGCCTTGGCTGTGGGCGATTTGGCCTTTGCTCCCCTTTCCGAACGCACCGGCGTGTACGCAGAGCCGTCGTTCTTGGAGGCCTGTGCCTCCGAATTTGTGGACGTCGAGAAAATGGTTCAAGCGGCGGAATCCCTCTACGGCCCCTACGCCTGGGGACGCTACGACCTCCTGGTTTTGCCTGCCTCCTTCCCCTTTGGCGGCATGGAGAACCCGCGCTTGACCTTTGCTACCCCCACCATTGTGGCGGGCGACCGCAGCCTGGTGTCCTTGGTGGCCCACGAATTGGCCCACAGCTGGAGCGGCAACCTGGTGACCAATGCCACCTGGAACGACTTCTGGCTGAATGAGGGCTTTACGGTCTACTTTGAGAACCGAATCATGGAGGCGGTGTACGGCAAAGAGTACGCGGACATGCTGGCCACACTATCTCACCGCGAGTTGCTGGAAACGGTAGACGAATTCATGAAAACGGCTCCCAACGACACCAAGTTGGCGATTGATTTGACCGGACGCAATCCCGACGATGGCGTAACGGCGATTGCCTACGAAAAAGGCTTTCACTTCCTGTTGCTGATTGAAAAAACCGTCGGCCGACCCCGCTGGGACGCGTTCCTCAACGGTTATTTTGAACAAAATGGTTTTGGCACGGTCACCACGGAACAGTTTGAAAAGCGCATTACCACGGAGCTTTTGACGGACGAAGAGGCCGCGCAAATCAACCTCGACGAATGGATCCACGGCACCGGCCTCCCCAAAAATTGCCCCGAACCGACTGCCGCGCGCTTTGATCGCGTGGATGCTTTGGCCATGGAATTCAAGGCCAACGGCACCAACGCCACCCTAACGGCGGCCTGGGCGGAATGGAGCACGCACGAGCGTTTGCGGTTGCTGCAATCCATTGAAGGTGCTCCCGCAGAACGATTGCGTGCCCTGGACGCCAAGCTGCACCTGACCGAAACCACCAACGCCGAGTTGGCCGCTCAGTGGCTACAAACGGCCGCCAAAGCGCGATTGCAAACGCCGGAGTTGGCCGCCGCCACGCGTTCCTTCCTGGTACGGGTGGGTCGTCGCAAATTCCTAACGCCTACGTACGAGGCCTTGCTGAAAAACGGTCAAGCGGAGCTGGCGCGTTCCATCTACCGGGAAGCACGTCCGGGCTACCACGCCGTAGCACGTGGAACCTTGGATGCCTTGCTGAAGGAATAACGAGCGTTAAACCACCCGGTTCAACTCCGTATTGATTCGATTGCGCAGCGCGCTGTAGGTCATGATTTGGCGCACCAAATGATCGCGTTCCTCAGGAACGACGGTGTGCTCCAAAACATCTGTAGCTTTTTGCATCAAACGTTCCAAATGGACGGTTTTGAACCGAAGGACGGCTTGGTGCACAAAAGAAGCCAAATAAACTTCCTTCTCCGGAACAAAGACGTCGCGCAGTTTCCAGTTGGCCAGCGTGTGCGGCTCCGTCATCAGATCCGTTGCGGCCCGAACCACTTCCGGATCCTCGCTCCGCACAAAATGCGCCCCTGAGAGCACGTTTCCGGCACTCCACGCCTCAGAAAACGCCACAAACATTCGTTGGTACACCGGGTGTTCAAAGGACAACTGATCGTTGTTCAGATCTTCCAAAATGAGGGCGGCCACCGGACTGCTCTGGGTTTGACCTTCGTCGTCCGTCCAAGCTACCGGATCTCCACTGTGGTTGAGCAACGTACGCATGAGGTCAGACTCCACCGCGAGCGGTTGACCCGGAGCACCGATTTGCAGGGCCGTGGCTCCGTCCAGGGGCGGTTGCCAATTGGGATCGGCGTACGGATCTTGGCCGGGACCGGCCGGCGCGGGGTCGTTGGGGCGCACCACGGTCAGCCCGGCGCGCTGCTGGTCTGCCGCGGCAGAGCGCTGGGATTCGTTGGCCAACCGCGTCAGGGCCAGGTTCAGTTCTTGGTTCAAGACCCGCTCGTCCATGCCCAAAACAGACGCACACTCGCGCAAATAAACGTCCCGCAAAAGCAAGTCCTGCACGCGCGCTACGCTGGAAATCAAGTCTTTGGCCAACAACGCGCGTTTGATGGGGTCCTCCGCCGCATCCTTGGCCAAAACTTCCGCCTTGAAGCGGATGAAATCCGTCTCGTGCGCTTGCAGGTAGGTGCGTAACGCTTCGGGTGCGAGGGAGCGCGCAAACGAATCGGGATCTTCGCCGTCCGGAAACAGCAAAACCCGCACCTTCAGACCCTGCTCCAGCAGCAAGTCAATACCGCGGAAGGACGCGCGAATGCCGGCGGCGTCGCCGTCGTACAACACCGTAACCTGGTCCGTGTACCGTCGGATCAAACGAATTTGGTCTACGGTGAGGGCCGTTCCGGAACTGGACACAGCGTGGGTGATGCCGGACTGGTGAAGGCGCAGCACGTCCGTGTAGCCCTCCACCAGCAAACACTTGTTCTCCCGAACAATGCTCTGGCGTGCTTGGTACAGGCCGTACAGCGTTTTGGACTTGCTGTAGAGTTCCGACTCCGGACTGTTGACGTATTTGGCTGCCTTCGCGTCCGAACGCAGAATCCGGCCGCCAAAGCCCAGGACGCGTCCGCTCTGGGACAAAATAGGGAACATTACCCGGCCGAAGAAACGGTCTGCCCACGTGCCGTTCTCGCGCTGCAAGCACAACCCGGTTTTTTCCAAAAACTCCGGTTGGTAGCCCTTGGAAACCGCGGATTGGTAGAGGGCGTCGCGGTCCTCCAAACTGAAGCCCAACTGGAACGTTTTGAGGGTGGCATCCGTAAAGCCGCGCTCGCGGAAATAGGCCAGGCCCACGGCCTGCCCCTTGGGGTGTTCCCACAACCATTCCGCAAATTGACCGGCCGCAAATTCATTCACCCGTTGGAGGCTTTCGCGCTCCGTGTTCTGCTGCTGCTGCTCCGTGGTAACCTCTTCCTCCTGAACCTCAATGTTGTACTTCTTGGCCAACCAACGCAGGGCTTCCGGGTAGGTGAACTGCTCTTGTTCCATCAGGAACGTCACGGCGCTGCCCCCTTTGCCAGAGGAAAAACACTTGAAAATTTGCTTGGAAGGAGAAACGTAAAAGCTTGGCGTTTTCTCTTGCGTGAAGGGGCTCAGCCCTTTCAGACTGGACCCGCTCTTCTTCAGGTTCACGAATTCCCCAATGACTTCCTCAATCCGGACGGTGTCCAAGATGCGGTCAACGGTTTCACGGGGGATGCGCGCCATGCCCGAAAGGTACAAAATCCGGCCGTGGCGTGGCTTTCCGACGGTTGCAAAAAGTGCGAAAAAAAATTACCCATTTTGCTTGCATATCTCGCAAAACTTGCTAGCTTAGTGGTAGTTACAAACCAACCCCCCCGTGACTGCCTTTTACGAAATGCCCCAAGACAGAGACCGACGTCCGTCCGACTACGTCCGCCGTATGCGGGAGCGCATTGCGCAAAGGGATCGGATTGCCCGGGGGGAAAACGAGCCCAAACCCATGCGCAACAACCTCCAAATCGGATTCATCTTGCTGGTCATCGCCGCCATTGTGGTGTTTGCCATCGTGATGTCGTCCAAAATTTAAAACGGTCCGCTTCCTGCCGGAACGCGTGTTGTACCTTCGGGGCTCAATATGCGTTGGTTAACCTGGTTGGGAGGAGGCGTGGGATGGGCCCTGAGTGGACCCATTGGAGCTCTTTTTGGCGCCGCTTTGGGCAAAGCCGTCAGTGATTTGCTGTCCCCAGATGCTCCGGACGTGCGCACGCGCCGCGCTGCCGGCGGAGGTCCACGCATCACTACCGAAACTGATTTTCGCGCCAGCCTGTTGGTTTTGGCCGCTTCCGTCATCAAATCCGACGGCCAAGTAGACCAACGCGAGTTGGACTACGTTCGGCAGAGTTTTGTGCGCCTTTTTGGCAAAGAGGAGGCCAACGAGTCCTTCCGTCTTTTCAAGAAAATCGTGGGCACGGAGGTGGAATTGGAAACCGTCGCTACCCAAATTCGGCAAAATATGCCGCTGAGCGGACGGTTGCAACTCCTGCACTTTTTGTTTGAGCTGGCCGTGGTGGACGGATTGGCCGACGCACGCGAAATTCAACAAATCTCCCACATTGCACGCCTTTTGAGCGTTCCGCGCGTGGATTTTCTGCGGGTTGCTGCGCTGCACGGAGTTGCGGAAGGCGGCAGCCGCGGCAGCTACCAGCGTGCTGCGCAGGAAGATCCGTACCAGGTGCTGGGACTCAGTGCTTCGGCCAGCAACGAAGAAGTTAAAAAAGCGTACCGTCGGCTCGCCAAACAGTACCATCCGGACGCCCTGGCCAGCATGGGCAAGGAGGTTTCCAAGGAGGCGGAGGCTCAGTTTCGCAAAATCAACGATGCCTACAACCGCCTGTGCAAGGCCAGAAACATGGCTTAATCCCGGCTTGGCATTCCCATGAAACACTATACAGACCCCATCCAAGCCGATCTCCAGGCGTTTGATTCTCATTTCAAATCCACGCTGCGGAGCCCCATTCCGCTGCTGGACCTCATCTTGCGGTACTTGGTGAAGCGTAAAGGGAAGCAACTGCGCCCGGCCTTGGTTTTTTTGACGGCTCGACTCACCGGATTGCCCATCACGGAGCGCACGTACCGCGGCGCCGCCCTGGTGGAATTGATGCACACCGCCACGCTAATCCACGATGATGTGGTGGACGACTCCCCAATGCGCCGCGGCTTTTTCTCCATCAACGCCCTCTGGAAAAACAAAGGCGCCGTCCTCGTAGGGGACTACCTCCTCTCGCGCGTTCTGCTGCTGGCTGTGGAGCACCAAGATCACGACCTGCTGTACCACGTCAGCACGTCCGTCAAGGCCATGAGCGAAGGCGAACTGCTGCAGCTGGAGAAGGCCCGACGGCTGGACATTGTGGAGTCCGTTTACTACGAAATCATTGAGAAAAAAACCGCCTCCTTGATGGCCTCCTGCTGCGGTGTGGGAGCTGCTTCCACCGGGGCCGACGCAGCTGCCGTTGAAGCCGTTCGTCGCTTTGGCTTGGCGCTGGGCATGGCCTTCCAAATTCGGGACGACCTCTTGGATTACCGCCAATACGACCAAACCGGCAAACCCCACGGAATCGACATCAAGGAACACAAGATGACCCTCCCGCTCATCTACGCCCTACAGCAGGCCGACCCCGCGGAACGCAAATCCATGATCCGCACCGTGAAAAAAGACGCAGACCGACCGGACCGTGTTCAGGCCCTGATGGACCGAGTAGTGGCTTTGGGCGGCGTAGCCTATGCCGAAACCACGATGCACCGGTACAAGGAGGAAGCCGTGGAACACCTCAACCACTTCCCGGACAGCGACGCCAAAGAGGCCTTGCGCTTGCTGGCGGATTTTGTGGTAGCGCGCAAAAAGTAACGCACCTTAAGGCCGCACCGCCCTTCGTGCGGTGTGCTGCGGCATTGACTTGCATAAAAAAAGGCCGGCACTCGCGTGCCGGCCTTTTTGATTCTTAGCTAACGCATTAAGAGCCGCAGGCCAAACAACCGTCTGGATCGTCCAAACTGCACGTAATGGCATCTTGAGCAGAATACTCCGTTGCCGCGGATGCAACCGGTGTAAACTGCATTTCCGGCAATTCGTTGGTCACGGAAACGGGTGCTGCGGCAGCAACAGCTGCAGCAGGAACAGCAAAGGCAACCGGCGCAGTAGCAGCTACTGCTTCACCAACGGCATGCGCTACCGGTGCGGCGGATACCGCGGAAACGGCTGCTTCCACCGGCGCTGCTGCCGGCGAAAATCCAGCTGCAACTTCTTGAACATGAGGTGCCTCCTCAGCCTTCTTAGTTACGGTGAACTTAATAGCTGACGAAGCAGCCTTGGTGCGCAGGTAGTACATACCGGTCTTCAAGCCTTTCTTCCAAGCGTGGAAGTGCATGGAGGTCAGTTTGCCCATGTTGGGCGCTTCCACAAACAAGTTCAAAGACTGTGATTGATCGATGAACAGACCGCGATCGGCCGCCATATCAATGATGTCCCGCATGGACATTTCCCAAACCGTTTTATACAGCTCCTTGATGTTGTCAGGGATGGCGTCGATGCCTTGTACCGAACCGTTGCTCGCCATGATGGCGTTCTTCATTTCGTCGTTCCAAAGGCCCAATTTCACCAAGTCCAGCAGCAAGTGCTTGTTGACCACAATGAATTCTCCAGAGAGAACCCGACGCGTGTAAATGTTGGTAGTGTACGGTTCAAAGCACTCGTTGTTGCCCAAGATCTGGCTGGTGGAAGCGGTAGGCATGGGCGCTACCAACAAGGAGTTGCGCACGCCGTGTGCTGCAATTTCTTGACGCAACGCTTTCCAGTCCCAACGTCCGCTCAACGCATCTTCGCTAACGCCCCACAGGTTGAATTGGAATTCGCCTTTGCTGATGGGTGAACCCTCGTAGGACTCGTATTTACCGTCTACTTTGGCCAAATCGCAACTGGACTTCAGCGCAGCAAAGTAAATGGTTTCAAAAATGTCTTTGTTCAGCTGACGCGCCTCGTTGGAGGTGAAGGGGTAGCGCAGTGCAATGAACGCATCGGCCAAGCCCTGAACGCCCAAGCCCACCGGACGGTGGCGCATGTTGGAATTGCGGGCTTCTGCTACCGGATAGTAGTTTCGGTCAATGACTTTGTTCAGGTTCTTGGTGACTTTGTAGGTCACGTCGTACAGCATCTGGTGGTTGAACTGACCGTCCTCAATGAAGCGCGGCAGCGCAATGGAGGCCAGGTTGCATACGGCCACTTCGTCCGGAGCGGTGTACTCCAAAATCTCCGTGCACAGGTTGGACGAACGAATGACGCCTAGGTTCTTTTGGTTGCTCTTTGCGTTACATGCATCCTTATACAGCATGTACGGGGTACCGGTCTCGATTTGGGCTTCCAAAACTTTCTGCCACAGTTCGCGCGCCTTAATGGTCTTGCGGCCCTTTCCTTCGGACTCGTACTTGTGGTAGAGCGCCTCAAAATCAGCACCGTACGTATCGTACAAGCCGGGGCATTCGTTGGGGCACATGAGGGTCCAGGTGCTATCTTCCTCCACGCGCTTCATGAACAAGTCTGGAATCCACAAGGCGTAGAACAAATCACGGGCGCGCAATTCTTCCTTACCCGTGTTCTTTTTGAGGTCCAAAAAGTCAAACACGTCCGCGTGCCACGGTTCTAAGTAGATGGCAAACGAACCTTTGCGCTTGCCGCCCCCTTGGTCCACGTAGCGAGCAGTGTCGTTGAAGACGCGCAACAAGGGAACAATGCCGTTGGAGGTGCCGTTGGTGCCCCGAATGTAGGATCCGGTAGCGCGGATGTTGTGGATGCTCAAACCAATTCCGCCTGCGGACTGCGAAATGCGTGCGGTCTGCTTCAACGTGTCGTAGATGCCGTCGATGGAGTCGTCCTTCATCTGCAGCAAAAAGCAGCTGGACATCTGGGGTTTGGGCGTTCCAGCGTTGAAAAGCGTGGGCGTGGCGTGGGTAAACAGACCCTTGGACATCATGTTGTAGGTCTCCACCGCCGCCTCAATATCGTCTTTGTGGATGCCCACAGAAACGCGCATGAGCATGTGCTGAGGACGCTCAGCTACCTTTCCGTCTATCCGGAGCAAGTAGCTGCGCTCCAGGGTTTTGAAGCCAAAGTAATCGTAGTTGAAGTCTCGGTCGTAAATAGCCGCTGAATCCAGGCGCTCGGCGTGCTGCTCTATGATCTCCATGACGTCGTCTGCGATCATCGGCGCGGCCTTGCCGGTCTTGGAGTTGACGTACGTGTAGAGGGAGCGCATGGTCTCGCTGAACGACTTGGTGGTGTTCTTGTGCAGGTTGCTCACCGCCACGCGCGCAGCAAGTTGTGCGTAGTCCGGGTGGCGAACCGTCATGGAGGCAGACACCTCCGCGGCCAGATTGTCCAACTCGGAAGTGGTCACACCGTCGTAAAGACCCTCAATGACGCGCATGGCAACAGCTACGGGATCCACCAACGGACTCAGTCCGTAGCAGAGTTTTTGAATCCGCGCGGTGATTTTATCGAACTTGACCTCTTCGCGGTGGCCGTCGCGTTTAACTACGTGCATCATGTGGCGTACTATGTGATCGGTGGGGTGATATGGTGATGGGAGCGCAGGCTATTAGAAATCTGCGTCTAAATTGAAGGCTGCGTCCGCAGCGGCTTCTTCTTTGGTGCCAACGCCGGCTTTGCGGTACTCGGCCACGCGCTTTTCAAAGAAATTGGTTTTGCCTTCCAAGGAGATCATTTCCATGAAGTCAAACGGATTCTCGGAATGGAACATTTTCTCGCACTTCAGCTCGGTCAAGAGGCGGTCGGCCACAAATTCCAAGTAGCTCACCATGAGCCGACTGTTCATGCCGATCAGGTCCACCGGAAGGGATTCCGTGATGAACTCGCGCTCAATGGCCAAGGCCTCTACAATGATTTGCTGGATGCGCTCCTTGGGGACTTTGTTGACCAAGTGGTTGTTATGCAGGTGCACGGCAAAGTCGCAGTGCATTCCTTCGTCGCGGGAAATCAGCTCGTTGGAGAAGGTCAATCCGGGCATGAGGCCGCGCTTCTTGAGCCAGAAAATGGAGCAGAAAGCGCCGCTGAAGAAGATGCCTTCTACGGCCGCAAATGCAATCAAACGCTCGGCGAAAGAAGGAGACTCAATCCAACGCAAAGCCCAGTCTGCCTTCTTCTTGATGGCGTCGAAGGTGTCGATGGCGTGGAACAATTTATCGCGCTCGGCGGGGTCCTTGATGTAGGTGTCGATCAACAACGAATACGTTTCGCTGTGGATGTTCTCCATCATGATTTGGAACCCGTAAAAGAACTTGGCTTCGGTGTACTGCACCTCGTTCACGAAATTCTCCGCCAGGTTTTCGTTGACGATTCCGTCCGATGCGGCAAAAAAGGCCAAAATGTGTTTGATGAAGTACTGCTCTTCCGCGGTGAGTTTGGTTTCCCAATCCACCAAGTCCTGACTCATGTCAATTTCTTCCGCCGTCCAAAAGCTCGCTTCTGACTTCTTGTAGATGTTCCAAATATCATGGTGTTCAATGGGGAAAAGCACAAACCGGTTGCGGTTCTCGCGCAGAATGGGTTCGTCGTTGTGGGGCGTATGCATATTTGGTAACTTTTTGAAAATCAGTACTTTAGGTTTTGACAGGGGGACAGGCAAGCCTGCAGTCGGTCTTCTGCTCTACAAATTTTGCGAATCAATCGGGGTCCCGCAAGCGGTAGATTTTAACATTCGGGTGTAGTTTTCAACACCCCCTCCGGAAGCCCGCATCGGCAAAGCCGCGCGGACGTTGGTATTTGAATTGCGCAAGTCCCTCGCGAGCTATTTTGCGAAAAACTAATTCACACCGCGTCCGGCGAATTGTTGATAAACTCACCCACTTCGGACAGCTCCGCGTACCATGCTTCCCCGTAGGCCCGAATAAGCGGCTCTTTCAGGAATTTATAGATTGGAACTTTCAGAGATTCACCAAGTTGGCACGCCGGAGCGCAGACGCTCCAGCGGTGGTAATTCAACGCATCAAAAGACCGGTATCGGGTCACCCGAATGGGGTATAAATGGCACGACAACGGTTTCTTAAACGAAACGGCGCCGTCCCGGTGCGCCTGTTCAATGGCGCACAAAGCCGTACCGCGGTCGTCAAAAACAACATAGGCACACGCGCCCCCGGGAGACACCAAAGGAGTGACTTTTTCGCCGTCCACATCCGTCACCCAAGCGCCCTCGCGCGCCAAAGCCGCGCGCCCTTCGTCGTTGAGGTACGGATCCACCGCCGCTTGAATGGATTCCAACACAGAGCACTCGTCGTCGGACAACGGCGCGCCGCTGTCGCCTTCAATACAGCACGCCCCTTTGCAGGCAGTTAAATCACAGACAAATGCGTTGCTGAATACCGACTCGGCCACAATGGTTTTTCCCACTTCTACCATAGGTGCAAAGGTAGGAGATGAAGTACCTTTGCGGGGCGTTATGGGATTCTCATTCTCGGAAATACTTTCGGCCACCATGGTCTTGTTTGCGGTGATTGACATCGTGGGGAGCATTCCCTTGATTGTCTCCCTCCGCGAGCGGGTGGGCCACATTCAATCCGAAAAAGCGACGGTGGCTTCTGTGGTCATCATGGTGTTGTTTTTGTTCTTTGGCGACGCCTTCCTGCACCTGTTTGGCGTGGACATCCACTCCTTTGCCGTGGCCGGATCCTTTGTCCTGTTTTTCTTGGCCATGGAAATGATATTGGGCATTCGCATCTACCGAGACGCCGAACCGGAATCTGCGAGCATTGTGCCCATTGCTTTTCCCCTTGTGGCGGGCGCAGGCACCCTCACCACCTTGGTCTCCATCAAGAGCCAGTATGCCGCCATCAACATCTTGATTGCCATTCTCTTAAACGCTATTCTCGTGTATTTTGTATTAAAAAATTCAAAGCGCATAGCGGACGTCATAGGCAAAAACGGAATCAACATTCTGCGCAAAGTGTTCGGCATTGTGCTGCTCGCCATTGCGGTCCGTCTCTTCACCTCCAACTGGTCAACTCTACTCGCATGAGCCTTACCCCCGAAGACCGCTTCAAAGCGGTCGTAGCCCACGCCAAAGAATACGGCTTTGTCTTCCAAAGCTCTGAGATTTACGACGGTTTGGCCGCCGTTTACGACTACGGCCAAAACGGTTCTTTGTTGAAAAACAACCTCAAAGAATACTGGTGGCGCTCCATGGTGCAGCTGCACGAGAACATTGTGGGCATAGACTCCGCTATTTTCATGCACCCCACCACCTGGAAGGCCTCCGGGCACGTGGACGCCTTCAACGATCCTTTGATCGACAACAAGGACAGCAAGAAGCGTTACCGGGCCGACGTCTTGGTGGAAGAGTACGTGGAGAAAATTCGCCAAAAAGCGGAAAAGGAAGTGACCAAGGCCGCCCAACGGTTTGGGGAAACGTTTGACGAGGCCTTGTACCGCCAAACCAACCCGCGCGTGGTGGAGTACCTCACCAAGGCAGACGACGTCATGGCGCGTTTTGTTCAAGCCCTAGAGGCCGGCGATTTAGAAGCTGTTCGCCAGGTCATTTTGGACGAAGGCATTGTGTGCCCCGTCAGCGGCACCAAAAACTGGACCGAGGTGCGCCAGTTCAACTTGATGTTCGGCACCAAAATGGGCAGTGTGGCGGAAGGCTCCACGGACCTCTACCTCCGCCCGGAAACCGCCCAAGGGATCTTTGTCAATTTTCTAAACGTCCACAAAACCGGACGCACCAAAATTCCATTTGGCATTGCTCAAATTGGTAAGGCCTTCCGCAACGAAATCGTCGCCCGGCAATTCATTTTCCGGATGCGCGAGTTCGAACAAATGGAAATGCAGTTTTTTGTGGCGCCGGGCACCGAGATGGAATGGTACGAGGCCTGGAAAGTAAAACGCATGGCGTGGCACCGCAACCTGGGCTTCTCCGCGAGCAAGTACCGCTTTCACGACCACGACAAGCTGGCGCACTACGCCAACGCGGCGGCGGACATTGAGTTCGAATTCCCCTTTGGCTTCAAAGAATTGGAAGGCATTCACAGCCGGACCGATTTTGATTTGCGCAACCACGAAGCGTTTTCCGGCAAAAAACTGCAGGTCTTTGATCCGGAGTCCAACTCCTCGTACATCCCGTACGTGGTAGAGACGTCTGTAGGTTTGGACCGTCTATTCCTTGCGGTTCTATCTACCGCCTACGACGAAGAGATCCTGGCCGACGGTTCTGTGCGCACGGTCTTGCACCTCCCTGCCGCTTTAGCGCCAACCAAAGCAGCCGTCCTCCCGTTGGTCAAAAAAGACGGTTTGCCGGAATTGGCTCACCAACTGTTGCACTCGCTTAAATTCGAATTCCAAGTGGCCTACGATGAAAAGGACGCCATTGGAAGACGCTACCGCAGACAAGACGCTTTGGGCACGCCCATCTGCATTACCGTGGACCACGAAAGCCTTACAGACGGCGCAGCCACACTGCGTTACCGCGATACCATGCAACAAGAACGATTGCCCTTTGATGCTATCCCTGCGAAAATCAGGGAAATGACCAGCATGGAGGTACTTTTAAAACAATTGTAATTTTTTTTTCACGACCCTTGTTGAAGTATTGAAAATTCCTACCTTTGTCCCGGATTTCGAGCTTAACTCACCCAAAAAAACAAAACAAAAAATGAAAAAAGTTGCCTTCTTCATGAGCGCTTTCGCTCTGGTAGCTTTGGTTGCTTGCAATGGCGCCGAAGAAACGACCACCGACGAAACTGCTGTAGACACGGTTGTTGAAGCTACCGTTGACACTGCTGCTGCTGCCGCTGACACTACTGTTGACGCTGCTGCTGACGCTGAAGCTACTGCTGAATAATCCAGCACTGCACAACGCAAAGAGAGCCGCCCTTGGGCGGCTTTTTTTATGCGCTCGTGCGCCAAACAATCTGCTTTAGGGGCGCGTGCGCTTCAACTGGGCCAAAGCTGCGTCCACGGCGTAGTCGCGCGTCAATTGCAGCTCCAAGGACGCTTGAGCACCGCGCTGGAAGCGGATTTGCTCCAACGTCAAGGCAAACCGGATCCACTCCACGTCTTGTTCCGTCATGGAGGCCACCGCCTCCTCCAAGCCCGCCTCGGCCAGGAACTCCCACAAACGTTCGTCGGTCACCCATACTTCCTGGGTGCGTCCTCGGTCTTGTTCTGCCCAAGAAAAGGTCAGTCGGTCAAAGACCTCCAATTGCCGTATGGACCCCAACCAATGCGGTCCGTACAAGGTATCCGACGACAATTCAACGTTTGGCTGCAGTCCGCCCGTTCCATTGCTGGAGCCACCTTTGCCCAAGCGTTGGATGTTCTTCTTTTTGGGTGTGAGGTAAACGGCCGTTGTCAAGCGCAGGCGAGATCCGTCGCGCAACACACGCTCGTCTTGAACCATGCCCTTGCCAAAGGTGTTTTTTCCCACCAATAGAGCCCGACGGTGGTCCTGCAGCGCGGCCGCAAAAATTTCCGCGGAGGAAGCCGTCTCTCCGTCCACCAAAACCACGACCGCTCCTTTTTCAAAAGTCCCCCCTGCCGTCGCTACCGTGCGTTCGGGCGGCCCGGTTCGACCCACGGTCCACACCACGGTTTTTCCCGCAGATAAAAACTCATCCGCCGCCGCCACGCCCGCGGCCAAAAATCCGCCGCCGTTGCCGCGCAAGTCCACCACCACCCCGGAAAGACGCTCGCGTTTGGCTTGGCGCAGGAAACTCCGAACTTCTTCCGGTGTGTGCTCGCCAAATCGTTCAATGCGCAAGTAGCCCACGCGGCCGGAGTCCAGTCGGGCCGCACGAACACTGGGCACCGCAATGGAGGCTCGTTGAACCGTCACTTGACGGACCGATTTGGCGCGCGGTGACCACACAGAAACCTGAACGGAAGATCCTGCCGGCCCCTTCAATACACCTACCAAGCTGTCCGACGACCATCCTACAACGGAAACCCCGTCGACGGCAATCAGCCGATCACCCGGCCGCAGCCCTTTCTTACGCGCCGGACCCCGCACCGAAACCACCGCTACCGTATCCCGAATCCACCGATACTCCATGCCAATGCCGTCGTAAGCGCCTGCCAACTCTTCCTCCAAGCGCAGGGCATCGGACTCCGGCAAATAAACCGAGTGGGGGTCCAGTCGGCCCAGAACGTCGTTGAAGGTGACTTCTAATAAAGAATCAACGGCAACTGGGTGTACGTACTCGTCCGCAACAATGCCCAAAAATTCTTGAAACTTACGCGCCGCCCGAGCTTCCGGACCGGTTTCCCAAGACATTCCCCGACTGCCCAGCCAAATACCAGCCCCCAAACCCACGAGCAAGCAAGCGCCCGCTACCAAGGCCCATTGGGCTGTCTTAGAAAAAGTTTTTTGTTTTGGGGGCATGGCTCAACCCAAATCGGTAGCTTGCGCGTCTTCAAACGGAAGGTAATCCAACTGCACTCCGGCCTTGGCCAAAAAATCCAAACCCGTAGTGTCTTTGTAGTTATCTGCATACACCACCCGCACAATTCCGGACTGGTGGATCAGCTTGCTGCAATCGCGGCAGGGACTCATGGTCAGGTACAGGGTGGCTCCGGAACAACTTTGTGTAGAGGAGGCTACTTTTAAAATAGCATTGGCCTCTGCGTGGAGGACGTACCACTTCGTATCTCCCAACTCTTCCTCGCACGGATTCTCAAACCCAGTTGGCGTACCGTTAAATCCGTCGGAAATGATGGTTCTGCCTCGAACTATGAGCGCGCCTACTTGCCTTCGCGCGCAGTGCGAGAGCGAGGCCCACTCTCGAGCCATCCGGAGGTATGTCCGGTCATAACGCTCTTGCTTCGTCATGAGGAGGTTTTGTGCCCAGGGCGGGAATCGAACCCGCACACCAGAGGTACACGAGTTTGAGTCGTGCGCGTCTACCAATTCCGCCACCTGGGCTGGTGTGTTACGAGGCAAAAGTAAAACAAAAATTTCATACATTTGCACCCCCGAACGAAACAAAAATGATGGAACCTGTCGCCAAGCTGTTTTCTGGTCGCCTCACGCAAGAGTTGTCCCAACGCATCGCCGATGCGTACGGTCAGCCTTTGGGCAAGGTGGAGATTACACAGTTTGCCGATGGTGAGTTCCTTCCTTCTTTTGAAGAAACAGTGCGCGGTGGACGGGTTTTCTTGATCCAATCCACCAATCCGCCGAGCGACAACCTATTTGAGTTGTTGCAGTTGTGCGACGCTGCCAAGCGCGCCTCCGCCAAGCACATTACGGCCGTACTTCCCTACTTTGGTTACGCTCGTCAAGACCGAAAAGACAAGCCGCGCGTTCCCATTACCTCCAAGTTGGTTGCGAAAATGCTGGAAACGGCAGGCGCTACGCGCATCATGACCATGGACCTGCACGCCGATCAAATCCAAGGATTTTTTGAAGTCCCCGTGGATCACCTCTACTCCTCTTCTTTATTCCTTCCAGATATGGAGGCTTTGGGATTGGAAAACTTGACCATCGCCTCTCCAGACATGGGCGGCTCCAAGCGGGCCAATGCCTACGGCGGTAAGTTGGGCGCGGAGGTGGTGATTTGCTACAAGCAACGCAAAAAAGCGAACATCATCGACAAAATGACCGTCATTGGCGATGTGAAAGATCGCCACGTGATTTTGGTGGACGACATGATCGACACCGGGGGCACTTTGGTGAAGGCCGCAGATATGTTAATGGAAAAGGGTGCATTGAGTGTACGCGCCTACTGTACGCACGGGGTTCTTTCTGGCGACGCCATTGAAAAAATTGAAAATTCGGCCATGGCGGAATTGGTGATTACAGATACCATTCCGTTGCGTCGTCCCTCTTCAAAAATTCGAGTAATCAGCGTGGCGCCGTTGTTTGCTTCTGTGATGCGCGCCGTTCACGCCCACGAGTCCATCAGTGGGCACTTTTTGATGTAAAACACCGTTAATTCCCTTTCCATGAACTCCGTTCACATCCAAGGCACCCTCCGCACCGAGCTCGGAACCAAGTTTGCCAAAGCCCTTCGCGCAGAAGGTCAAGTTCCGTGCGTTATATACGGCGGCGAAGCCCCCGTTCATTTCTCCGCTCCTCTATTGGGCTTCCGCAGCCTGGTGAACGTACCGGAGGTGAACATGGCGGTTATTGAGCTCAACGGCAAAAAATACGAGGCCGTAATTCAAGACATGCAGTTTGACGTGTTGAAAGACACCCTAAGCCACATCGACTTCATCCAAGTAGTCGACGGTAAGCCCGTTACGGTTGAAGTACCGGTTAAATTGACCGGTAATTCCGTAGGCGTTCGCTTGGGCGGTAAGTTGAAGATCGTTATGCGCAAAGTGAAGGTAAAGGGAATCGTTACCGACATCCCCGGCACCATTGAGCACGACATCACCGCTCTGAAAGTGGGTGAGTCTTTGCGCGTGAACCAAATCAAAGAAGGCAAGTCCTTCGAGATTTTGTCCCAAGATTCCGGCGTAATTGCCACCATCAAAACCTCACGTAACGTGGTGGCTGGCGCAATGGAAGAAGAGACCGAGGAGGCTGAGGCCTAATCGGCATGAACGGCGTTCGCAAATTCCTCGTGGTGGGGTTGGGGAATCCCGGCCAAGAATACGCAGGAACACGCCACAATATTGGATTCGACGTAGTGGATGCCTGGGCTCAGGCGTCCACTACTCGTTTTAGCCCGGACCGCTACGGCGACCGTGCCCAAATCACCCTCAAAGGGAGAACCATCGTCTTGATTAAGCCCAATACCTTCATGAATTTGAGCGGCAAGGCTGTTCGGTACTGGATGGAGACTGAGAAAATTCCGTTGGAAAGCGTGGTGGTGGTGGTCGACGAATTGGCCCTCCCCTGCGGCACCACCCGGCTCAAATTGCGCGGGTCCGACGGTGGCCATAACGGCCTCAAAAGCATTCAAGAAGTCCTAGGACGGCAGGATTACCCCCGCCTCCGCTTTGGCATTGGGGCAGACTTCACCAAAGGGCACCAAATAGATTACGTTTTGGGACCCTGGAACGCAGACCAGCACGAGCCCGTTAAACTAGGGATCGAGCGTTCCATCAAATTTCTCGAAACCTTTGTCTTGGCCGGCGCCGCGACAGCGATGAATCAGTACAACCAGTAATTTGGTTTAAACATTACAATCGGTACAAAACCCCGATTGAAACTTGGCCAAAATGGTCTTGATCGCCCAAATCGTAGCGGCCAATCCCTTGAAAATTCAAGGCCATTCGCTCCGGAGCCAACCATACGTTTAGGCCACCACCCACTACCGCTAAATTGCTGGAGGAATTGGCCAGATAATTTCGCGTACTGACGCCCAAACCAGCCCGAAACGTTGCGCTGCACACGCTTCCCAAAAATTCAAAAGTTGTGGTGGAGTATTCTCCGGTGAAATCTGCCGCAACAATACGTCCGGTCCCGCCTCTCAAACTACCGCCGGACAAGGTGACGTTCACACCTGCCAACGCGCCTTTATTGCCGACTGGAGCCAAAGGGAAATTAATTCCAACCGTGTTGGGAACCAGTGTAATTCCGGGGAGTTCAACACCGGTGGGGGATCCAGAGCCGTTGTCGTCTATGAAAGCATAACCGAGTACAAAGGTTTTGGGCAATCCCGTGCTCTTGGAAGATCCGTTCTGCGCAAAGGCGGAGCTTGCAGCTAACCCAATGAAAAGTGCCAGAAAAAAAGAGGTGTTGAACCGATTGAACATGCTTCTGTACATTTATTTGCGACAAGGTACACTTAATTTCCGCAAACAAAGAACAGGAACCCGTTACTCCACCGTCACCGATTTAGCCAAGTTTCGCGGTTGGTCTACATTGCAACCGCGCAGCACCGCTACGTGGTAGCTCAACAACTGCAAAGGGATGGTCGTCAAAAGCGGAGACAAACACTCTGAGGAAGGCTGGATTCCTATGGTGTCTTTGGCCATCGACCGAATTTCCGTGTCGTCCTCGTCTACTATGGCAATGATTTGGCCCTTACGCGCCAAGACTTCCTGAACGTTGGAAACGATCTTGTCGTAGTGACCGCTCTTGGGGGCAATGACGATTACCGGCATCTGGTCGTCAATTAAGGCAATGGGGCCGTGCTTCATTTCTGCCGCAGGATACCCTTCCGCATGTATGTAGCTGATCTCCTTCAGTTTCAAGGCGCCTTCCAAGGCCACGGGGAAGTTGTAGCCACGGCCCAAGTAAAGGGCGTTGGTGCTGTCCTTGATCTTGTGTGCAATGGCTACCGTTTGGGCATCACTTTGAAGCATGGACGAAATTTTGTCTGGAATTCCAGCCAATTCATGGCACAAATCCAAATAGCGCTTTTCCGCCAAAGTGCCCTTTGCACGTCCCAGCCACAGGGCGATTAACGTAAAAACCGTTACCTGTGCCGTGAATGCTTTTGTGGAAGCCACGCCGATCTCAGGACCTGCGTGGGTATAAGCACCGGCGTGCGTTTCGCGCGCAATGGAGCTGCCCACTACGTTGCAAATGCCAAAGATGGTGGCGCCGGCGTCCTTGGCCAACTTGATGGCGGCCAGGGTATCCGCGGTTTCGCCCGATTGCGATACGGCAATGACCACGTCTTTGGCCGTCAATACCGGATTTCGGTAGCGAAACTCAGAGGCATATTCCACTTCCACGGGAACACGAGCCAAATCTTCAATCAGGTACTCGCCCACCAATCCGCTGTGCCAAGACGTGCCGCAAGCAACCACTAAAATGCGGTCTGCGGCCATCAGTTGTTCGCGGATTTGGTCCAAACCTTCCATACGGATGATGCCCTCTTCCGGGAGAAGTCGGCCGCGGAAGGTGTCTTGAATGGCCTTGGGCTGTTCGTAGATTTCCTTGAGCATGAAGTGGTCGTAGCCGCCCTTCTCAATACTCTCCAAATCCATTTTCAATTGGTGGATGTGCGCGTCTACCGTTTGCGACGTGGCAATGGAACTCACTCGAACCCCTTTGGTGCGGTGGATCACCGCCATCTCTCCGTCCTCCAAATAGATGGCGCGTTTGGTGAATTCCAGGAACGGGGAGGCGTCGGACGCAACAAAATATTCTTCCTGACCCAGGCCAATGACCAGTGGACTGCCCATTTTGGCCACCACCAACTTATTGCCTTCTTTGCGGGACATGACCACAATGGCGTACGCACCCACTACCTCACGCAAGGCGCGGCGCACGGCTTCTTCCAATTTGATGTCTTCCAGCTGCTGAACGTAGTGGATGAAATTCACCAACACCTCGGTATCCGTATCGGACGAAAAAGTGTAGCCCTTGGCTTGGAGCAGGGACTTCAGTGCGGCGTAGTTCTCAATGATGCCGTTGTGCACCAGAACCAAGTCCCCGTCTTCGCTGGAATGTGGGTGGGAATTGCGGTCCGACGGTTCTCCGTGGGTGGCCCATCGGGTGTGGCCCATGCCAGCCGTGGCATGCGTATCTTGATTGCCGACCAAGTCCACCAGATCGGAAACCTTACCTTTTTTACGAAATACGCGCAGGGTATCGTTGGACAAGCAAACACCTGCGGAGTCGTACCCGCGGTACTCCAGCCTTTTCAAGCCGTTGATGATGATCGGGTAGGCCTCACGGGCGCCGATGTATCCTACAATTCCACACATAATTCAAAAGGTTTGGTCCGCAAAGGTCGCAAACATCCTACAACCTTTGCTTCGTGTTGTGCCCCTAGTTTGATCTCGTTAGGTACAAATTCAATCGCGCCGGCTCCGACGGGTGCAAGTTGCCGTTGAGCACCACTCGTTGGGCGTTGCCGCTGGGATTGGCGGGGAGCAAGATCAGTCGGTCCATTTTGGGATCCTTCCCGTTCAGCACGCGCTGTACGTGCCGCGTGATGTTGAACCGATACACCTGCTGGTCCAAAACCCCCACCACGCGCACGGTATCCCGCAAAGATTGCAATCCGCCACCCGGGCTGCCGCCTTGGTAGTCGTTGATCAAAAAGTTTTTCTCCCCGCGGGCCACCAATAAAGTCAGTGCTTTGGGCTTGTTCAATCCCAAACTGGCAACGGCGTCAACGGGTAGTTCAAGCTCTGCGTAGTTGACCAAGAAATTCGAATCCCGGAGCGGTGCCAGACCCTTGAGGCGGATGGCCGTTACGGCGCCACCCAAACTTTGGGTGAAGGTGCGAAAACTACCAAAAGTGGTGTCTTGTGCGGACAAATCAAAAGCCGCTTGCTCAAAGTGATGTTCCGCGTGGAAGGCATACTTGATTTTGTCCCCCAAGGCCAAATCGTACCGAACGGATTTGGTGGTGGTGGTGTCGTTGGAAAAGTAAACCACCAACTTAGAATCCGTACCGACGGGCGTCAAGGAGAGCAGGGACTGGGCCGCCGCTGTGGATTTCAAACGAAACCCCTTGAACGTCTTGACAAATTCTGTTGTGGAGACCAGCGCAGCCGTGTCCAACAGCAAAAACTCCTCCGTAAACCATTGGGGATCCAAGGCCAGGCGCAACACACCTTTGGTTGCGGCAATTTCCTTGAACTTCCGGGTGCGGCCAAAATAGGGATTGAAAGTGGTGTCCGCCACCGGATCTCCCGCAGCAAACTGGTCCTTAGCCGTGTAGGCACTGTCCGCCACCAAGGCGTCCAATAGCGGTTGAACCACAATGCGGATGGGGGCTACCGTATCTCCATAACGTTCGGTGACCGGTAAAAACAAAAAGACCGAATCCGCCCGTGGGTTTTCTCCAAAACGAGGGTTGATGCGGCCCAAGGCAACTTGGGTAACGCCGTAAGCGTCTACGCGGCCAAATACGGCGTCGGCAAACCCTCCTACCGGCAAAATTCCGGTGTTGGAGGTCAGTAAGGTGTCGTAGGTTTCGGTGCTGGTAACGACGGGCACGAACTTCAAGGCGCCCGTCTTGAACTCACCTGCGCCAATCAGGTCCAAACCGACGGTCCCCAGGTCTTTTTCGCAGGAAACAGAAAGGAGAAATGCGCCGCACAGCGCTAGCGAAACCAATGCTTTACGCACCACGGAATCAGGCAAAAAGAGATTCGTAGAAGGCTTTCAGTCCGGAAGGATCTGCGGCAAAAGGACGTCCGTCGGACACGGGAATCCCGAAATCATGGGCGGATTTCACGGCATGCTCGGAGGGAGAATCAGTCATGGTCAACACGGCGTCTGCAAAGCGAACAGCTCCGCACTGCAGGTTCTCGTAGGTGGGTTGTTCAAAGGCTTCCATTCCTTTGGCTCCGTCAAACTGCATGCCAGAGGGAAGTTTGGGACCCAATTGACCCGCAAATGCATCCGTGTCGTACAAGGAAACTACAACTTTTACGTCCGCAAAATGAGCGTCTGTTGCGTTGAATTGCTTGATGTACAGAGGCATGGGTGAACACATCCAACCCATTACGTGGACCACGTCCGGCTTCCAACCCAGTTTTTTGATGGTCTCAATGACGCTCTTGGAAAAAAAGAGGGCCCGCTCGTCGCTGTCTTCATACAATGCACCCGCAGTATCCACTACATCGCCCTTGCGCTTGAAGTATTCGTCGTTGTCGATGAAATAAACTTGAAGGCGTGCTTGGGGAATGGAGGCCACCTTGATGATCAAGGGCTGGTCCATGTCGTTGATAACCACGTTCATGCCACTCAGCCGGATGACTTCGTGCAGTTGGTGGCGGCGTTCGTTGATGTTTCCATAACGGGGCATGAACACTCGAACTTCATTTCCAAGTTCGTTCATTCGCTTGGGAAACGCCAAGGCGTGTTCTGCCAAGATGGTCTCCGACAAGTACGGATGCATCGATTGGGCGACGTACAAAATGCGCTTTGGCTCCATAAGTTGCGGTACAGTCCGCAAAAATACGCAATTTTACGGCGCAAAACGCACTTTTTATGGAGATTGTATCATCTCAAGCCGCGCTGCGGAACATGCTTGCGCGCTGGAAACAAGGCGATTCGGTCTCCGTGGGCTTTGTACCCACTATGGGGGCGCTCCACGATGGGCACCTGGCCTTAGTGCGTGCCGCTCAAGCAGAAAACTCCCGCGTGGTGGTGAGCATTTTCGTGAATCCCACCCAATTCAACAATCCCAACGATCTAGCTTCTTATCCGCGCACCACAGACGCAGATTGCGCCGCATTGGAAGCTTCGGGTGCGGACGCGGTGTACTTTCCAGTAGCGGAAGAGTTGTACCCCAACGGCATGCAGGCGGCATACTACGACCTAATGGGCCTGGATATGCGCATGGAGGGCGCGGCGCGCCCGGGTCATTTTCAGGGCGTTGCGACGGTGGTGGACGCCTTGTTTAACCACGTGAAACCGGATCGTGCTTATTTTGGCGCCAAAGACTTTCAACAGGTAGCCGTGATACGGCAGTTGGTGGCCCTCCGCGGAGGATTGCCCCAAATAGTGGCTTGCGCTACAGTCAGAGAGACAGACGGTCTTGCGATGAGCAGCCGGAATTTGTTGTTGACAACGGAACAACGGGCGGCGGCGCCCCGCATTTATGCGGGGCTGCGGCTTGCCGCAGCGGCGTTGCGCGCCGGCGCAACGCCAGCCGCCGCCCGTTTGCAGTTTGAAAACCACATCCACCTATCCCCAGAATTGGAAGTGGAATACCTGGACTTGGCCCATCCCCGCACTTTGGAATTGCTGCCGGATCACCAAGTTTTGAGCGCGGAAACCCCGGCCCATTATTTTGCCGTGGTGCGCGCCGGAAACGTCCGCCTCATCGACAACCTTCCGGTGGAATAACCTACCTTTGCCGCCATGTTGCTGGAATTGCTCAAATCCAAAATCCACCGCGTGCGCGTCACGGGGGCGGACCTCAATTACATCGGTTCCATCACCATAGACCGTACCTTGATGGCTGCTGCTCAGCTTGTTGAAGGTGAGAAAGTCAGCATCGTCAACATCAACAACGGCGAGCGATTGGACACCTACGCCATCCCCGGTCCTGCCGGCAGCGGAACCATTACCTTGAACGGGCCCGCGGCCCGCAAAGTGCAAGCCGGTGACCTGGTCATCATCTTGGCTTACTGCCATGTAGATGCAACAGAGGCTGCATCGCACACGCCCATCTTGGTTTTCCCGGACGAGCATACGAACCTCTTGAAATAACCCGCATCCCAGCGTTGAGCAGGATCCCTATGGCCAAGCAAATCATCAAAACACTGGTCCTACTGGGACTGACCGCCGGGCTTTTGGCCTTTGCCTTCCAAGGCATGGATCCTCGGGAACTTTGGGACGGCATGCGCAAAGCCAATCCCTATTTGGTGGCGATGAGCATTGCCTTGGGCTACTTAGCCGTTGTGTTTCGCGCCTACCGTTGGCGCATTGTGCTGCGCTCCATCGAACATCCGGTCAGCGCCCCCGCAGCAGTGCACTCGGTTGCCTTGTCCTACTTGGTCAACTTGGTGGTGCCGCGCGGAGGAGAAGTTGCGCGATGCACCGCCATACAGCAGTCCGGCTCCGTGCCGGTGGATAAGGCCTTGGGGACGGTAGTCATGGAGCGCATCATCGACCTCATCATGGCTCTAGCCTTAGTGGCCTTGGTATTGGGATTGAATTGGACCGAGCTGCAGGCCTTGCCCAACGCCGTGACCGAATTTGGCCGAGTGAATGCGGACAACGCATCCGTTGCGACAGAAACGGGCGAGGCGGCTTCCTCAGGGTTTCCAACGTGGGGATGGCTGCTGTTGGTACTTGTTGCGTTTGGCGCTGCGGCCTTTTGGGCCGTGCGTCGGTGGGGCTGGATTCCAATCAAAAGCAAAGTATTTGATTTTGTGCAAGGACTGCTCGCCGGGCTCCGTTCCGTCGCCCGCCTGGACAACCCCGCCGGATTTTGGGGACACACTGTGGGCATTTGGGCCTGCTATTTTTTGATGGTTTACATCATGTTCTTTGCGTTGCCCGCAACGTCCAACATCACCGTAGCACACGCCCTTTTTGTAATGATGTCCGCCACATTCAGCTACATCGTACCGGCACCGGGGGGCTTTGGAACGTACCACGTATTTGTCACCTCGGCTTTGTGGGTCACCGGAGTGCCCATGGCCGACGGCCTAATTTTCGCGACGGTGGTTCACTCGTCCCAAACCGCGATGATGCTGTTGTCCGGCACCGTCGGTTTTGCGGGCCTCGCCTTCCTGCGCAAAAAATCCAGCGATCGTGGCCAAGGTTAAAAAGGCCTGGATGTGTCAGGCGTGCGGCACAGCCCACGCCCAATGGCAGGGACAATGCAAGAGTTGCCGTGCTTGGAACACCTTGGTGGAAGAAGTTACCGAGACCGCAGACTCCCGTACCCCGCGCTTTGTGGATCCGGACTCCGGCAAACGAAGCGTTCCCCGGCCGCTTTCTGAGGTCACCTTGGGCTTGGAAACCCGTACCGCTACTGGAGACGGTGAGTTGGACCGCGTGCTGGGCGGTGGATTGGTTCCCGGCTCTTTGGTGCTGTTGGGAGGCGAACCCGGAATCGGCAAATCTACCCTGATGCTCCAACTCGCCTTGCGCTTGCCGCAACGCGTTCTATACGTCTCTGGAGAAGAAAGCGCCCAGCAAATTCGCATGCGGGCAGACCGGATTGGCTTTGAAGGCGACGGTTGCTCCATCCTGACGGAAACTTCTACCTCCTCCATCTTGGAGCACGCTGAAAAAATGCGTCCGGAAGTATTGGTCATTGACTCCATACAAACTTTGCACAGTCCGGCCTTGGAGGCCGCACCCGGCAGCGTTTCCCAAATCCGGGAGAGCGCCGCGGAGTTTTTGCGCTACGCCAAAAGCCACAACGTGCCGGTTTTACTCATTGGGCACATCACCAAAGAAGGAACCTTGGCCGGTCCCAAAGTTTTGGAGCACATGGTTGACGTTGTTTTGCAATTTGAAGGCGACCAAAACCATCTGTACAGACTCTTGCGCGCCCACAAAAACCGATTCGGTTCCACGGCAGAAATTGGCTTGTACCAGATGGACGCCGCCGGATTGGTGCCCGTGTTGAATCCGTCGGGTTTCCTGCTTTCCCAACGATCCGAAGAATTGAGCGGGACGGCCGTTGGCGTCATGATGGAAGGTGCGCGCCCCTTGTTGTTGGAGGTTCAGGCCTTGGTCAGCACGGCAGTTTACGGCACGCCGCAACGATCTTCCACCGGTTTCGACGCCCGTCGGCTCAACATGCTGCTGGCGGTGTTGGAAAAACGATGTGGTTTTCGCCTGGGGTCCAAGGACGTATTCCTCAACATTACGGGCGGGCTCCGCGTGGACGACCCCGCTTTGGACTTGGCCGTAGTTGCGGCCATCCTCAGTTCCGACACGGACCAAGCCCTACCCAAAGGCGTTTGCTTTGCGGGCGAAGTGGGATTGGCGGGCGAAATTCGTTCGGTGCAGCGACTGGATCAGCGCGCCGCAGAAGCACAAAAACTGGGCTTTGACACCCTATTTACGGCAGCCCAGCCCGGACTCAAGCCCAATGCCTTCCCCGGTTTGCTGGTGGTTCCCGTTCAAAAAATGGAGCACCTGGTGAGCGCCCTTTTTGGGTAGATCCTGCCTTACTTTTTGGGTACCGACGGCTGCACCAAGTTGGCCAAGGCGTCCAAACGCGGGCTGATGATGATTTCCGTGCGTCGGTTCTTGGCTTTGTTTTCCGGGGTGTCGTTGGGCACCAGCGGTTGGAACTCTCCACGTCCTGCAGCGCTGACGCGCGCCGCATCCACTCCCTTTCCCGTCAAAATCTTGGTCACGGCGGTAGCCCGCATCACGGACAAATCCCAGTTGTCCAAAACTTGTCCGGCACCGCGGTAGGCATCGTTGTCTGTGTGGCCTTCCACCTCTATCCGAACGTCCTTGTTGGACGCAAGCACCTTGGCCAATCGCTCCAAGGCCAGGCGCCCTTTGTCTTGTACGGTCCAACTTCCGCTGTTGAACAACAGGGAGTTGTCCATAGACACGTACACTTTTCCGTTTTTCAGAGACACCGTAAGACCTTGGCCTTGGAAACCCAGGAGGGCGTCTGCCACGCTCTTCTGAACGTAGAGCACCAAGGAATCCTTGCGCGCAATCTCAGACTCCAATTCCAACACCCGTCGCTCGCGGGCCTGCAGGGCAACAGCTACTTCCTCCAAGCGCGCTTGTTCGGCCTTGAGGGCTTCTTCCTTTTGCTCCAACTCAGACTGCAGGCGTTCCATGCGGACCAACATGGCCTTTGTTTCGTTCAAATTCGCTGAACTCAGCCGGTCTTTGTTCTTGGTGAGGTAGTCAAAATTAGCTTCCAAATCGGTCAGCGAACGACGCGTTTTGCGAACATCGGAGGCCAAACGAGCGGTGTCTTCTTGAAGGGTTGTGGCCAATTGCTGCGCGGTGCGCAGATTGGATTGGGTTTCCGTCAGGCGTATTTGAAGTGCGTCGGACTGCGTGCGCAACGCGTCGTTTTCGGTTTGCAAAACCTCTGCGCGGGTTTGCAATTCAGTATGCACCGCGGGTGCAACACACGCCGTTGCGGCAAGGGCGATCAAGGCGCTTGAAAACAGTCGGAAGTAATTCATGGATCAAAGATAAACAAACGTTGCGGGTAGATCATTGGCCGGACCACTCCGCCCGCACGGGGCAGTGATCGGAGAGGAGCGCCAGTGGAAGGTGCCTGCAATCTTGCAACTTTTGGGCCAAAGAGGGAGCCAGCCACGCGTAGTCTATGCGCCAACCGGCATTGCGCTCGCGAGCCCCGCCGTAGGCAGACCACCACGTGAAGGCGTGTGCCGCTTGTGGATGCAGTGCGCGAAAACCGTCCACCCAACCGGCAGCCGCCCATTGGTCCATCCAGGCCGATTCCTCCGCGTTGAAGCCCGGAATGCCCCACATTCGTGCGGGATTGTGGATGTCCAACGGGCCGTGGCACACGTTGAAATCGCCCAAAACGGCGGTAGGCTGTTCCAACCAGCCGCGTTTTTCCGATACGGTGGCAAAATCGGTCAAAAAGTCCAACTTAGCTCCTTGGCGCTCCACTGAAGAAGATCCGCTGGGAAAGTAGGCAGATACCACCCGAGTTGTTCCCCATCGGGCCTCCAAAACCCGCCCCTCGGCGTCCCACCGATCCACACCCATGCCCGGCAAAACCTCATCCGCGGGCAATTTCGACCACAGTGCTGTGCCGCTGTAGCCCTTGCGCTCGGCCGGAAAAAACTGCCAATGGCCGTTTTCCAATAACTCCGCGGGCACCTGCTCAGGCAGCGCACGAACCTCCTGAAAAGCGATTACATCTGCCTGTAAAGCAGACATCCACGCCGCCAACCCCTTCCGTTTGGCGGCGCGGATGCCGTTTAAATTCAGGGTTGCGACCCGCACCGGGCCTTCCTCAGTTCAGAACCACCTTGGCCTCACCCAACTTGCGGCCCTCCGAGAAGAGCTCCAAAGTGTAGGCGCCTTTGGCCAATGTTGATTTTACGTCCATCGAAGCGCACGCCTGGGTAGCATCGCCGTTGAAACTCAACTCAGACTTGCTGGAGAACAACTGCTCCTTGCCGTCCACGGTAAAGGAGTTGTCACCCGAACCGGCCAATACGCGATTTTCCGGAGTGTTCACGCGGAAATAAACGGTGTGGTTGCCCTTTTTGGCCAACGCATTCGCGCCCACCGTAAAGCAAACTTTGAATCGATTCACTTTGCCGGCGGCCGTGGATTCCTTTTCATCGCCGGATTTCTTCACCACCATGCCCATGCCTTCGATGCCCGACAACTTCAAGCGAGCGCCTTCGGCGCGGTCCTTGGACAACCGATCGTTGGTCTGGGTCAACTCCTCGTTCTTGGTACGTTCCTTGGAGAATTCGCCTTCTAAATTGACTTTCTCGGTGTTCAGAACTCCATAAGCGCGGTTGACGCTGTCCACCTGCCCGCGTAAACGGTCTACTGTTTTGCGCAAAGTGGCAACTTGGGTGCGCAATTCCGCCATGGCGCGTGTGTTGGTGGCGTTGGTGCTTTTGGCTTTGGCGATCAAATCGTTCAAACGAGCCGTCTCGTCCAAGATGTACGAATTCAGGGAGTCGTTCTGGGTGGTTTGCGCCATCAAATCGGCCTTGGCATCTTCCAATTGACTGATCAACAACTCTTTGTCCGAGGTAATCACCTGGACTTCGGTCTTGGTGTTGTACAGTTGGTAGGCCAGTACCGCTACAACCAAAAGCAAAATGCCAATGATGGCTTTTGCCGTGTTAGACGTTTTTCCGCTCATAATCGACTATTTTGCCGCAAATGTACCGCATTTCTTGGTGCGCTGCATCCCTATTCTCCCCTAAATCAATCGTTTCTGTCCCGTGAAACCGCTCTTGTCTCCCAACTTGCCCGCGCTCCGCGCCCGCGCCCACTCCCTTATTCAGGGGATGGGAACCGCTGTTGTTCCTGCCTCGTGCCCTGCGTGCAGCTTCCTCCCGTTGCCTCCAAACGCCCCGTGGTGCACCCGGTGCGACGATGCACTCCCGTGGAGGCCGTTGGCTGCCGGGCCGCCGTCTGCGCTACTCACCCCCCTGCGGGCGGCCTTGGACTTCCGGGCGGGCCCCACCCGAACGCTGCTCCACCACTTGAAGTACCGCAACAGACCCGAGCTGGCCTTTGCCTTGGGCCAAGCAGCAGCGCGTCGGTTTGCCCCTCCTCCGGCAAATGCCCGGCTCGTCCCCGTGCCCATCACCCCAAATAAATTAAAACGTCGGGGGTACAACCAAGCCGAACGTTTTGCTGCCGGATTGGCATCCGTTTGGCACCTGCCGGTAGACCAATCGGTGTTGGTTCGACGCGTTCAGCACCAATCACTTACGGAATTGGATCGCTCCACCCGTCTTCAGGAAGCACAAGTTGCCTTTTCTTTGGCGGACGGCGCCCAAAACCGAGCATCGGGCGAGCACTGGGTTTTGGTGGACGATACCTTGACCACAGGAGCAACCCTGCACGCCTGCGCGGTGGCTTTGACCCGGATACGGCCCAGCGGTGTGGAAGGATTCTGTGCTGCCTGGGCACCTTAGCGCTGGATCGCAACAACTTTACTTGGGGATTCGATGCAGGACTTTTCGAGTACCTTTGAACTTGTGCGCATTCGCTCCTCTTTCCTGACCACCGCGGCCGCCGCAGCTGCTGGGTTCCTAGCCCTGCACGGCTGTGCCTTGCCGGCCGCTCCAACCGGCGGTCCCAAAGACGAGACCCCACCCCAAATTACCCAATCGGAACCTGCCCACACCCAAGTTCGGGTCAGCCCCCAAGAAATTCGCATCCAGTTCGATGAGTTCGTGGCCTTGGGGAGCAACGGCGGCAGGCCCATCTCCTCCCCTCCCTTGCCCGGCACGGTACGCGTAACCCTTCAAGGCAAATCCGCGCGGATCCGTTGGGACGGCGGTCCACTTTTGCCCGACGCCACCTATTCCTTGGCACTGGGAGGTTGCTTCAAAGACATCACCGAAGGCAACCTGTTGCCCGCCACCGCCCTGGTTTTCGCCACTGGAAATCAATTGGACTCCTTGTACTGGGCCGGTTACCTGCGCGACGCCCGCTCCGGGAAGCCGTTGGCCGATTGGGCCGTCGGGCTTTGGCCCGCCGACGCCCCGGATTCCGCCGCTTACCTGGGCCTGCCCCGCTACACCTCACGCACGGACGACGACGGTCGGTTTGCGTTAAATTATTTGCCCGCCGGGCCATTTCGCCTGCTGGCCTTCGAAGATGCCGACGGCAATTCCAAGGTCAACCAAGGCGAAAAACCGCGTTGGGCTTGGGAAGTCAACCCCATTGCCCCGCGTTCCACCCTGGATTCCTCACAAACAAGCACGTTGTGGGCCGTACCGCTCGCGGCGACGGACAGCGTTGCGCCGTGGCCCAACGGCCTGGACCCGGAAAAGTACGGAACAGTTCGACTGAAATTGACCCCAAGCCCAATCACCTTGGCCAACCACCCCGTGGTGGAATGGACGGATGCCGCCGGCGTGGTGCGCTGGACGCGCCGCCTGTCTGCTCCTTTGGATACGGTCTTCAGCAACATCGTGCCCGGCCGAAGCTCGCTGCGCGTCTACTTGGACCGGAACCAAGACGGAGCCTATTCGCCCGGGGACTTTTGGCTGGGTCAACAACCGGAACGGGGTTGGGACGGTCCAACCGTAGAAGCAAAAGCCAATTGGGAAACGGAAACCGTTTGGGACCTCACCGAGGCAGCGTCAAGTCCCGAACGTCCTGCAAAAAAGGCAGCTTCCGACGGATCTCGTGCAGGGGTTCCGGACGCACTTCGACGACGACGCTAATCGCCTCGTTCCGGGGTACCTCCGCGACGCTCTCTCCCATAGGGTTCCAAACTCCACTGGCACCGCTGTGCGCCACCCCTTGGTGGTCTGCCCCTACTCGGTTCAACCCCAACACATAACCCTGATTCTCTATAGCGCGTGCCGGCAGCAGGGCCTCCCAATGGGCAATGCGGCGGTCGGGCCAATTGGCCACAAAACACAGCAAATCGTAGTCCGCCCGATCCGCTTGGGCGGGCCAAGAATTCCGGTACGACTCCGGAAAGCGCAAGTCGTAGCAAACCGCAGCCGCCAAACGCCACCCCTTCCACTCCAAACGCAGCGGTTGGTTGCCGGCCACAAAGTGGCGGTCTTCGCCGGCAAGGCCAAAGAGGTGCATCTTGTCCGCGCTGTGCACGGTGCCGTCGGGAAAAACAGCGAACAAACGGTTGGCAAAACGGAAGTCCACCGGATTCAACCGAACCACCAACGAAGTCAAAAAAACCGCACCGGATTCCCGCGCCCAAGCCTGAAAAAGCGGAAGGTAGGGCGCTCCAGAGGCGTCGGAATCCACGCGCGCCAATTCCTCCGCGCCGGTCAAGAAACCGGTGGTGGCCATTTCCGGAAACACGTGGAGGTCTGCGGGTGGCGCTGTGCGCCAAGCACGCTCCATCGCGGCCAAATTGGCCGCCGGATCGTTCCAAACCAAGTCCATTTGGTGCATTCCCACGCGAAGCGGGGATGCGGGCTGGGTAGGATTGGGGTTGTGGGGCATAGCGGTTTCTGTGCGCCGAAGTTAGGGTTATTCGGCGTCCTCCAACTCGTCCAGCAACCAACCCACATGCTTGATGAGGAGTCGGGCTTGGTCCGGATTGGTGCCGTCGTAGTAGCCGCGGATGCGGCCCTTGCCGTCAATCAGAGCCAGATTCTCGGTGTGGATGAAACTGTGTTCGTCCCACGTTTGCCCTTCTTCCATTACCGCGAAGTACTTGGTTCGCGCGAGCCGATTGATCTCCGAATAGGGGCCCGTCAACAGCCACCACCGCTTGGGGTCCACGCCGTTGGCTTCCGCGTATTTCGCCAAAACCGGCACGGAATCGGCTTCCGGCGTAACGGAGTGGCTCAGCAACTGAACCCGCGGATCATCCGCGTAGGCAGACTGAATCAGGCGCATGTTTTGGGCCATGTCCACGCAAATGCTTTGGCACGATGTGAAGAAAAAGTTCGCTACCACAATGCGGTTGGCTACGTCTTGGTGCGTTCGCACGGTGCCTGATTGATCCGTCAATTTCCACGCGCCAACGGTGTGGTTCATGCCCTGACCCTCCAGCGAATCCGCCACCACGGCCGGGTTCAAATCCGAGGGCGACAAAACCGGCAGTTGCTGTTTGGGGCGGAGCAAATAGTAGCCCCAAACCACTCCCACCAAAAAGACTACCGCCAACGCGGCCAATCGAATGCGCTCACTCGTTTTTCGGTCCATACTTGGCGTGGTTGTTGCTATATTTATAGCAAATATACGGCCGTGAAAAATGCAAACGTTTTGGCCCTAGCGGGCCTCGTGTTCACCGGATTGCTCAGCAGCTGCGAGCCCAACAATCCGGAAAAAATCTCGTTGGCGCTGCACGTAGAAACCACCTTCGACAATACGCCTGTAGTATTTGACGTCAGTCAGCACGTTAACCAGGCAGGCGAAACACTGGTTTTCAAACGCTTAGACTACCTACTCAGCGACTTTACCCTCTTGGGCGGCCCCAACGGAGACGTCGGGATCAAGGGCTCGTACGCCTTCGTCAACGCAAAAGGCGGTGCCGGACATATTGAGTTGGACTCCATTCCGGTGGGCCAATACACCGGCATCCGGTTCAACATCGGTTTGGATTCCATGGTAAACCACGGCGACCCCAGCCAGTACGGACCCAGCCATCCGCTCAACCCCAACGTGAACAAATTGCATTGGGACTGGACCGGCGGCTACATCTTCACCGCTTTGGAAGGGACCTACAAACACCCGGGCCACCCCGAGTCCGTCTTCCTGTACCACATGGCATTGGACCACAATAAACGCTCCGTGACCGTGTCCTTTCCGATGGACCTGACCAAGCGGGACAAAATGCTGCATTTGGACTACAACCTGGCGGAAATTTTCCGCAATCCAGCGACTTTCTCCATTGAGGAAAAGGGGGACTTTAGCCATTCCACCTTCGACAACGGCATCGTAGAGGCGCTCATTGCCAACATGGGCGACGTCTTTACGGCAAAGCATTTGCAAAACAAATGAACCGCCGCTGGATCGTCCTTGCATCGGTAACCGCACTCGTGGCGGGAATCTCCGCTTGCGAGAAAGAAATCGGTCCGGCTAAAAATTCGACGCCCTACACGCTGGAAATTCCCATGGGATTTCCCCAGGCCGCGCCGCCCGCAGACAATCCCCTGACGGTGGAAGGCATTGCCCTGGGCCGAATGCTGTTCTACGACCCCATTCTCTCCCGAGACTCCACCCAAAGCTGCTCCAGTTGCCACAACGCGGAATACGGGTTTACGGACTTCGGCAAGAAATACTCCACCGGCATCGACGGCATTGAGGGAACCCGCAACTCCATGCCCATCTCCAACCTGCTCTGGCAGTCTGAGTTTTTCTGGGACGGCCGTGTTAAGCGCCTGAACCAGCAGGCCCTCATGCCCATTGAGGACCCCATTGAGATGCACGAAACGCTCCCGCGCGTAGTGGCCAAACTGAGCCGGCAGCCGCGGTACCAAGAAGCTTTTCGGGCAGCATTTGGAACCAAGAAAGCCTCTGCGGAAGGGATTGGGCTGGCCCTGGAGCAGTTTATGCTGACCTTTGTTTCCGGCAACAGCAAGTTTGACCGCGTCATGCGGGGAACGGAAACCTTTACCGCCGCCGAACAACGCGGATTGCAGCTGTTCAACGGCGAATCCAACCCCAACAACCCCGTGCGCGGCGCGGATTGCTTCCACTGCCACGGCGGCAGTTTGTTTTCCAACTTCACCCTGAGCAACAACGGCTTGGATTCGGTGTTTACGGACCGAGGTCTCGGCAAGGTCACGGGGAAAGCCACCGACGACGGCAAGTTCAAGGTGCCGTCGCTCCGCAACGTTGCGGTGACCTTTCCGTACATGCACGACGGTCGATTCCAAACCCTGCGCCAAGTCATTGAGCACTACAACACCGACGTAGTTGTGAACTCGCCGAACTTGGATCCGTCCATGATAGGTTTCATACACGGACTGGGCCTGACCCAACAAGATATTTCCGATTTGATTGCATTCCTGGAAACCCTGACCGACGAGTCGTACCTAACAAACCCTGCTTATGCTTCGCCTTTCTAAACTATTCACTACCCTCTTGTTGGTTTTGGCCGCGTCGTCTTCCGCATGGGCCCAAAAAGTTGAAGTTCGCTTTTGGGTGGACGGCGTCTGCGGCATGTGCGAAGAGCGCATTGAGACCGCGTTGCTCAACACCAAAGGAGTTTGGGCGGCCGACTGGAACGATAAAACCCACGAGGTGGTGGTGGTCTACAACCCCAAAAAGACCACTGAATTGGCCCTGCACGAGTCCGTAGCCGCCGTGGGGCACGACACCAAAAAAGCGAAAGCCACGGACGCCGCCTACGCCAAAGTACACGGCTGCTGCAAGTACCGCTCCAAAACCGTTCGGGACCAGCACTGATGCGGGCGCGTGTTTGGGCCTCTTTGGGGCTGTTGTTGGCATTGGTTGTACTTCCGCTGGGGGCAAACGCCCAACAAGATTCAGTTCGTCGTAAAGGGGAATTGGGCGAAGCCCAAGTCATCGAACGTCGGGCCGCTACCGCCATTGATTACAAGGATCCGGGCTTGAAGTCTGTAATCGGCCAAGCGGAACTGCGCAAGGCCGCGTGCTGCAATCTGTCCGAGAGTTTTGAGACGAACGCCAGCGTGGACGCCTCCTTTACGGACGCCGTTACCGGGACGCGCCAAATTGAACTTTTTGGTTTGGCCGGTAAGTACGCGCAAATTCAGACGGAAATGGTTCCGTTGGTGCGGGGGTTGTTGGCCAATCAAGGACTCTCCTTTGTGCCGGGCACGTGGATTGAATCCATCCAGCTCACCAAGGGCATTGGGAGCGTGGTCAACGGACACGAAAGTACCACCGGGCAGATCAATGTGGAATTGCTCAAGCCGGAGGTTTTGGCGGACGGCGCCAAAGGCTTTGCCCAAGAGGGTCGGGGTGATTTGCGCCTCAACGCGTACGTCAACAACGCGGCGCGCACCGAAGTCAACGCCGTTTGGGCGCGCCGGCTGAGTCCGCGCTGGAGCCTGGGGCTGCTGTCCCACGGTTCGGCGCGCCCGCTGGCCTTGGACATGAACCACGACGGCTTCATGGACAATCCTCTGGGTGCCCAGGGCAATGCCCTGTTCCGTGCCAAATGGGAAGGAGCCGGCGGCTGGGAGGGGCAGTACAGCGTACACGGCTTGGTTGATTCTGTCCGCGGCGGCGACGTGGGACACGGTGCGGCTCCCGGCACCCCTTTGTGGCGCAGCGGCATCCGGCACAGTAGATTGGCTTTTACGGCCAAAACGGGCTGGGTGGCCCAGCGAGGAATGGAACGCAGCTTTGGCAGCATTGTGAACCTCAACACCACGCGCCAACGTGCTCGCTTTGGATTGCCGGGCGAAGGACTGATTTGGAACACGGGGCAGCAATCCGCCTTGGTGCAGTTGCTCTACCAGGTGGAGCCGGTGGAAGGGTTGTCGTTCACGGGCGGAACGTCGTGGTACGCGGATCTGTTTGACCAAGGCACGGACATCCCGGAAGAACAACTGCGCGTATTTGCTCCCGGTGCCTTCTTGGAGGGGACGTGGATGCCGGTGGAATCCTTTACGGCCGTAGCGGGCATTCGGGTGGATGCCCACTCGTTGTACGGAAACCAATGGTCCCCGCGCTTGCACTTGCGTTGGAGCCCTGCAGATCGGCACGTGGTACGCTTGGCGGCCGGCCGGGGCTGGCGCATGGCACTTCCTTATTTGGAACAACTGGGGTATCTAGCAAGCAACCGAGTCAATGCCTCCGGAGGGCAACCGTTGTCTGCATTCGATGAGTCTGCTCGGAATTTAGGACTGAGTTATGTTTGGAACTTCCGACTGAACTACCGCAGCGGCACTTTTGCGCTGGAATTGCACCAAACGCAATTCGATCGCGTTGCGGTGTACGATATGTGGAAACCGCAGATGCGCCTGGTGTACGGTATGGCGTCCAACGACGTTTGGGGGCCGGCTTCGGCCTCCAGCAGCGTGAGCGCCACGCTGGACTACAGTTTGACCAAACGGATCGACGTTCGTTTGGCGTACCGGTACCAAGACGTGTGGTCCCTGTACGTGCCGAATTCGGCGGTTCCAGAAGACCCCCCCGTGCGGCAAGCCGTTCCGTTCGTGAGCAAACACCGCGGAATGATCAACGTGGGCTACAAAACCCGCACGAAGTGGCACTGGGATGCCACGCTCCAAGCCTTTGGCCGCAAGCCCCTGCCGGTGCTTGGGATTCAAGAACCGGGTGGACCCACGGTTAATTTCAGTCCGGACTTCGCCGTGGTCAACGGCCAAGTTCGGAAGGAGTTCCGCTTCGCAGATGTGTACCTGGGCGTGGAAAATGCCGGCAACGTGCGCCAAAAGAATCCAATATTTGACGCGCATTCCGCCGCCACGAGTCCTTATTTCGATGCTACCGCCGTGTGGGGCCCTATCTTTGGACGGATGTTCTATTTGGGCACCAACGTGGCATTATGAACGTACTATCGGTAGAGGGACTGTCTAAGTCCCTGGGAGAGCGCACCTTATTTGAAGATTTAAACTTTGGCCTTCAGGCGGGAGAAAAAGTAGCCTTGATTGCCCGAAACGGCACGGGAAAAACCAGTTTGCTGCGCATTTTGGTGGGGGAGGAAACTCCGGACCGCGGTCAGGTGGTCTACCGCAAAGGTTTGCGGCTGGGTTACGTGGACCAAGATCCGCAGTTTCCGGCCGGGGTTTCTGCCTTGGACTGGCTGCTGGACAGCCCCCTCGAAACCCTGCGCGCCGTTTTGGCCTACGAACATGCGTCCTGGCGGCCGCACGAGCCCGATGCATTGACGCATGCGTTGGCGGAAATGGAGCGGCTGAACGCCTGGGACGCTGAGGCACAGGTTCGAGCGGTGCTGACGCAAATGGAGTTGCCTTTGGCGGATTTGCCCATTGAAAAGTTGTCCGGCGGTCAGCGAAAGCGCTTGGCCTTGGCCCGACTTCTGATCCAACAGCCCGATGTTGTATTGCTGGACGAGCCCACCAACCACCTGGACCTGGATTTGATCGAAACCCTGGAAGGCACCTTGCGCGACGCCCCCTTTGCCTTGCTGATGGTAACCCACGATCGGTACTTTTTGGAAACCGTGTGCGACCGTATTCTGGAATTGGAGGACCAAACGCTGTACCGGTACGACGGCAACTATTCCTATTATTTGGAGAAAAAAGAAGAGCGTTTGGGGGCCCAAAGAACGGCCAGCGAACGCGCCAAAAATTTGTACCGTCGGGAACTGGAGTGGATGCGGCAAACGCCTCAGGCGCGAACCGGTAAGAGCAAGGCCCGCATCAACGCGTTTGACAATGTCCAGCAAGCCGCCAAGAATCGCGTGCAGCAGGGGGCCGTGCAGCTGGAAATCAAGGGCGAACGCCTGGGAAGCAAGATCATTGAGTGGCACAAAGTGCGCAAGGCCTACGGTGAAAAGTTAATCGTGGATCAGTTCACCTACACGTTCAAGCGCGGCGATCGGCTGGGGCTGGTGGGCCGCAACGGCGTAGGAAAATCCACGTTTTTGAAGCTGATCACGGGCGAGGCCGAAGTGGACGGCGGCAAGGTGGTGGTGGGCGAAACGGTTCGACTGGGCCATTACCGCCAAGAAAATCCGCCGTTCGATCCGGAAAAACGCGTGATTGACATCGTGAAGGACATTGCGGAAGTGATTCCTTTGGCAAAAGGTAAAACACTAACTGCCAGCCAGTTGTTGGACCGATTCAATTTTGAGGGAGACCAGCAGTACACGTTTGTGGACAAGCTGAGCGGCGGAGAACGTCGGCGTTTGTACTTGATGACGGTGCTGATGGCCAACCCCAACGTGCTGATTTTTGACGAGCCCACGAACGATTTGGACGTGCAAACGCTGCAGGCGTTGGAGGATTTCTTGGAGGGATTCGACGGTTGCCTCTTGATTGTATCCCACGACCGGGCATTTTTGGACAAGCTGACGAACCACTTGCTCGTTTTTGAGGGGGACGGCGTCATCAAGGATTTCAACGGAACCACGGGCGAATGGAGGGAGGCGGCGCGGGCCGCGGCGAAGGCGCGGGCCGCGGCCGACTCGGCCGCCGCTGCTGCGCAGCGAGCCGCCTCCTCCCTCAACCTTTCTACCAGCAGCTCCCCTACCGCGACGTCGAGCACCCCATCCGCTCCCGGTTTGCGTCCGTCTGCCAAGCGTTCGTACAAAGAAGAGCGCGAATGGGAAGAATTGGATCGCAGCCTGCCCGTTTGGGAGGCGCGTCGGGCCGAAATTGCCCTCCTCTTCGCGCAGCCCCCTGCGGGCGCGGCGCTGGACTTCGCTGCCTTGACCGAAGAATCGCACCGACTGACGGAGCAGATTGAAGAGGCAGAATTTCGGTGGTTGGAACTGTCGGAAAAAACGCCACACGTTTAAGGCAAAAGCACGTAACTTGGCCCTATTCTTGCAGGAATAAAGACATGTCGGAACCCGTTCTCTCCCTCCGCGGTATTCGCCGCGACTTTCCCATGGGCAACCAGTGGGTTCGCGTACTAAAAGGCATCGATTTAGATGTTCAACCTGGTGAATATGTGGCACTTATGGGCCCATCCGGCAGTGGAAAATCTACTTTGATGAACCTGTTGGGCTGCCTGGATACGCCCACTTCCGGATCCTACCATTTGGCCGGTGAAGACGTCAGCCGCATGGACGACGACGCCCTGGCGGAGGTACGCAACAAGAAAATTGGGTTTGTCTTTCAAACCTTTAACCTATTGCCTCGGCAAACGGCCTTGCAAAATGTTGCACTTCCTTTGGTGTATGCGGGGTGGTCCAAGGCGGACCGACTGGCGCGCGCCACGGAGGTGCTGGGCATGGTGGGCTTGGCAGACCGAATGGACCACCAACCCAATCAACTTTCCGGCGGACAGCGCCAACGCGTGGCCATAGCCCGGGCATTGGTCAACACCCCATCCATGGTGCTGGCAGACGAGCCTACGGGGAACTTGGACACCGCCACATCCGTAGAAATTATGCGGCTGTTTGACGAAATCCACTCCCGCGGAAACACCCTGGTGGTGGTGACCCACGAAGAAGACATTGCGCGCCACGCCAAACGCATTGTGCGTTTGCGCGATGGCGTCATTGAATCCGATGAACCCAACCGCTGATTTATTCCGCGCAGCGGTGGCTTTTGCGCCGCAAGCGGGCGCAACCACTCTAGCACAGCGTCGGGCAGCCTTGGCCCGGCTGAAGAATACCGTACTGGCCCACCGAGAAGATTTTCACCGCGCCCTGCGAACAGACTTGGGCCGGCCGGAAGTCGAAACCGATTTGAGCGAATTGTACGCGGTCACCAGTTTGGTGGACTACGTTTCCGGCAAATTGGCCGGATGGATGCGCACCGAGCGCGTGCCCAGCCCGTTGACCTTGTGGCCCGCGAAAGCGGAAATTCGGCACGAATCCAAAGGGGCGGTGCTGGTTATGGCACCTTGGAATTTCCCCGTCAATTTGAGTTTGAGCCCGGTGGTCTACGCGGTTGCGGCGGGCAATTCGGTGGTGCTCAAGCCCAGCGAGGTGGCACCCGCCACGGCAGAGTTGCTGGCAAAAGTGGTACAAGAGGCATTCCCCGAGGGTTGGGTGCGCACAGTACAAGGCGATGCCGAAACCGCAAAATCGCTGTTGGAGCACCCTTGGAACCACATTTTCTTCACCGGAGGACCGTCGATTGGCAAAACCGTCATGGCCGCCGCCAGCAAGCACTTGACGTCTGTAACCCTGGAGTTGGGGGGAAAATCCCCGGTTTTTCTGGACCCTTCCTTCCCCGTAGAGCGGGCCGCCAAGTTGTTGGCCTGGGCCAAAAGCATGAACGCCGGGCAAATCTGCATCGCTCCGGACTACGTGCTGGTTCCCCGCGAGCGAATGGGCGATCTGGTGCATGCTTTTGCGCACGCATTGAAGGACCTCTACGGCGACCGACTCGTGGACAACCCGGACTACACCCGCATCATCAACGAACGCCACTGGGCTCGATTGCAGGCCTGGCACGAAGATGCTGTTGGTGCTTGTGCTCAGGTTTGGCAGCCGGAGCCGGCAGACGTTTCCAAGCGTTTCTTTCCGCCCACTTTGTATTTGGATCCGGAGGCGTCGTGCCGCATTTCCTGCGAGGAAATCTTTGGCCCCTTGTTGCCGCTCATTCCCTACGACAAACTGGAAGAAGCTATTGCCTACGTCAACGCCAAGGAACGTCCCTTGGTCACGTACGTACTTTCCGAAAACAAAGCCTTTCAGGAGCGCACCGTGAACGAAACCCGCGCGGGTGCCACGGTGGTGAACGATTTCATCATCCACTACATGCACCACGACCTCCCCTTTGGCGGCGTGAACCATTCCGGCATTGGAAAAAGCCACGGCATTTGGGGTTTCCGCGAGTTTACCAACGCGCGCCCCGTGGTTCGACGTCGGTGGGGCGTGAATCCTACCCTGTTTTTAGGGCCACCCTACACCAACTGGAAAAAGAAACTGGTTTCCGCGCTGCTTCGTTGGCTGTAGCCCACTGTCTGCACCAAGGATCTTTTAGTACTCCCGAACGGCGCGCAAAGCAAACGGTAGCCCATTCCACGATCCGCGCAGTTCGTAGGCCTGGTCCAGCGAATCCAATTGCCACGTTCCGCGAAGGGTTTGTCCTTGCTCCTGCGCCGGCAATTGCCAAGTAGCTACAAACTCGTTTGGATTGCTCGCTGACCATTGAACGTCTGCCATGCGCGTGGATCCATTGGGATATTGAAGGAGAAGTTTGCTGTCAACGTCCCAAACAAGCGTTTCTGGGCGGCCGTGACCGGGATTGTAGAAGTCCACCACCCCAAAGCGACCCGATACCTCCGCATTGGGCTCTTGAAAGAAAGGCCGTGCGGCGAAAAACGTCCAAAGAGGAAGCAAAATCCAAACCCAATTGGGCCAATTCGGTCGATCTTGGGTACTTCGCGCGTCAAAAGACCAAACCAGAACCGGAAACATAGGAAGAGCCCACAACCAGGAAGGTCCTGCGTCGAAAAACCAAGCTGTAAGACCCGCCGGGAGTGCGGCAAGAAGAGTCATCGCCGCACCCCAGCGTCGGGATGCAGGAAGTAACAGGAAAAGTAAGGCCATTGTCAGAGCAGCTCCCAACAAATGCTGAGCCATGGAATGCTCGGCCCAAAAGAGGGCCCATTGGATGGAGTCCGGCCATTCGTCTTGCGGCAACAGCGTCCATCGGTACCGAAAGGGCAGGTAGTAAAGTGCGGATTGGCGGAAAGCCAAGGGCATCCAGGAAGCCAAAACGCCCCAAAGTGCCAAGCGCTCAAATCGTCGGCCCCAGAGGCCTGCGTCCATTTGGTTGGAAAAGTGGTGAACCAAAAGCAGCACCACGGCCAAGACAGCCGCGCCCAGTACCCACGCCACCGAAGGCAGCTGGATCCATGCAGTGACGTGCAAAAAGGAACCAAGCAAGAGTACGGTACTCGCTGCGGCGGATAAAAGCAGTCGGTATTTGGGATTCATGGGGCGCTATTTAGAAACGAAGGTACGGGGAAGGCGTTGGTCCGCCAATCAACTGACGCATGGATAACGCATGTTGGATGGTTGGCGTATTTGGAGGGAATAAAAAAGGCCCGCGGGAAATGCCGCGGGCCTGAGCTTAATGAACGCCGTACTGGGAATTAATCCAGCGTACGTTGAACTTCTACTTCCTTGAAACCTTCGATGACGTCGCCCACCTTGATGTCGTTGAAGTTCTTGATGTTCAGACCGCAATCAAAACCTTTGGAGACTTCGCGAACGTCGTCCTTGAAGCGCTTGAGCGAACCCAATTCACCGGTGTAGATGACCACGCCGTCGCGGATGATGCGCACGCGGGTGTTTCGGTTGATCGTTCCGTCCATAACCATGCAGCCGGCAATGGTGCCCACCTTGCTGATTTTGAACGTTTCACGCACTTCAACAGTGCACGCAATCTCTTCCTTAACCTCCGGCGACAACATGCCGGACATCGCGTCGCGGATGTCGTTGATGGCGTCGTAAATGATGGAGTACAGACGGATTTCGATTTCTTCCTTCTCGGCCAGTTTGCGCGCGGTGGCAGACGGACGAACCTGGAAGCCCACGATGATGGCTTTGGAGGCGCTGGCCAACAAAACGTCGGACTCCGTCACCTGACCCACCGCTTTGTGGATGATGTTGACCTGAATCTCTGGCGTGGAGAGGCGCTGAAGCGAATCGGACAAGGCCTCAATGGATCCGTCCACGTCGCCTTTCAAAATGATGTTCAACTCCTGGAAATCGCCCACCGCCAAACGACGGCCGATCTCTTCCAAGGTGAGGCTCTTCTGGGAGCGCACGCTTTGTTCGCGACTCAACTGCTGGCGACGCTGCGCAATTTGCTTGGCTTCGCGCTCATCGTCCATGACGTTGAACGTGTCACCCGCTTGCGGGGCGCCGTCCAAGCCCAGGATGGAAACAGGAGCCGAAGGTCCCGCTTCGTCCACCTTTTGGCCGCGTTCGTCCATCATGGCGCGAACCTTGCCGGAAAACTGACCCACCAGCATGTAGTCGCCTACGCGGAGGGTTCCGTTTTGCACCAACAGCGTGGTCACGTAACCACGTCCTTTGTCCAAGGACGCTTCGATCACCGTACCCTTGGCCATACGCTTGGGATTGGCCTTGAGGTCCAGCAATTCTGCCTCCAGCAATACTTTATCCAGCAATTCCTTAACGTTCAGGCCGGTTTTGGCGGCAACGTCCATGGATTGGATTTTACCGCCCCAGTCTTCCACCAGCAAGTTCATGCCGGCCAACTGCTCCTTGATTTTCTCAGGATTCGCTGCAGGGCGATCTACTTTGTTGATGGCGAATACGATGGGAACACCGGCCGCTTGGGCGTGGCTGATGGCTTCCTTCGTTTGGGGCATGACGGCGTCGTCCGCAGCTACCACAATGATGGCGATGTCCGTTACCTGGGCACCGCGGGCACGCATGGCGGTAAAGGCCTCGTGACCCGGCGTATCCAAGAACGTTATGTGCTGACCGCTTGGCAATTGTACACTGTACGCGCCAATATGCTGGGTGATTCCACCCGCTTCACCGGCAATGACGTTGGCCTTGCGGATGTAGTCCAAAAGCGAGGTTTTACCGTGGTCAACGTGACCCATCACCGTTACAATTGGTGCGCGTGGCGACAAATCCTCCTCGGCATCCGTGTCTTCAGACAGGGATTCGTTGACTTCTTCGTCCAAAAAGTTCACCGAGAAACCAAACTCGTCGGCAACAATGGTCAAGGTCTCCTTATCCAGGCGCTGGTTCATGGTGACCATGATGCCCAACGACAGACAGGCCGAAATGATGGCCGTCACGGGGACGCTCATCATGTTGGCAACCTCCATCACGGTAACGAATTCCGTTACCTTCAATACTTTGTCTTCTGCCGAACGCAGCTGCAGTTCGTTCATCACCTGGTCCCTGCGGTCCGCACGCTTGTCGCGACGGATTTTGGAGCCCTTGGATTTGCGGCCACCGGTGAGTTTTTCCAGCGTCTCGCGAATCTGCTTTTGGATTTGCTCGTCCGTCATCGCCGGCTTGGGCGCTGCGGGTTGTTTGTCCCGACGTCCGGGTCCTTGGCGCTGACCTTGCTGTCCGCCTACCGAGGCAGCACCGGTGGTGGTGCGTCCGGTTCCGGCGATGCCGGGTCCGCCCGCAGCCCCAGTCTTGATGCGGGCGCGCTTGCCTTTTTCACCACCGGCTCCCGGCTTGGTGGCCTTGGGACGGTTGAACTGACTTAAATCAATGGTTTGTCCGGTCAATTTGGGACCGTCCAATTTTTGGTACTGCGTAGTATGGTGTACAGATCCCGCTGCCTCAGCTGATGCCTCTTCTGGAGCAGACGCCTCCGCTGCTGCAACTGCATCCGAAGTGGGAGTTACTGCTGGAGTTCCTTCCACCACCGCGGGTGCTGATGGTGCCGCAGCCGCTGGCACTTCAGGAGCGGGAGCCTGTTTTGGTGCTTTTGGCTTCGGGGTTAAATCAATTTTTCCAGCAATCTTGGGGCCGGCCAGTGACGCGCGTCCGCGGATCACGTCGTCCTTCGGCTCCGCAGGAACAGCGGCGACTTCAACCGACTTGGGGGCTTCCTCCAAGGGGGCAGCAGAAACATCTGCTGCGGGTGCTGTTGCCGGAGCAACCGCCGCCACAGGTGCCGCGGGAGCAATCGGTTCGGAGGCAGGAGCCGCCGGGGCTACTGGTGCTGGAGCAGCAGGAGCTGCGGCAGCAGGAGCCGCGGTTGCGGGCTCCGCCGCTGGCGCTGTTTCGACAGGTGCTTTGGGCACCGCCGGAGCGGCAGCAGCCTGTTTCTCAGCCAACTGACTGGCCTTCTCCTCCCGCTTCTGCGAGATGATGGACTCGGCCTGGTCTTTGTGGCTCTTGTCCGACGCGAAGTTTCCAAGGAGCAGTGCATACTGCTCATCGGAGATCTTGGTATTCCGGTTCTTCTCGACCTCGTGGCCTTTAGACAACAGGAAATCCACGGCCGTATCCAGGCCGATGTTTAACTCGCTGAGGACTTTACTGATGCGAATGCTGCTCATGCTGGGAAATTAATCTTCAAATTCGGCTTGTAAGATGGCGCGTACTTCCTGAATCGTTTCCTCTTCCAAGTCGGTACGGTTCACCAAATCTTCCACGCTCATGTTGAGGACGTCGCGAGCCGTATCGCAGCCCACGGACTGCAACGCCTCGATTACCCACTCCTCGATTTCGTCGGTGAAATCTGTTAGGGCAACGTCTTCTTCTTGGGCTACATCGTCGCGGTACACGTCGATTTCGTAACCCGTCAAACGGCTGGCCAACTTGATGTTGAAGCCGCTGCGGCCAATGGCCAAGCTCACTTGGTCTGGCTTGAGGTACACCTCCACACGGTTGGTGTCCTCGTGCACCACCATGTTGGTGATTTTGGCGGGAGCCAGGGCACGCTGAATGAACAACTGCTGGTTGGTGGTGAAGTTGATCACGTCGATGTTCTCGCTGCGCAGTTCGCGGACGATGCCGTGAATGCGGGATCCTTTCATGCCCACGCAGGCACCTACTGGATCGATGCGGTCGTCGTAGGATTCCACGGCAACTTTTGCTTTCTCACCGGGGATGCGGACCACCTTGCGGACGGTGATGATGCCGTCAAACACTTCGGGGATTTCCGTTTCAAACAATTTCGCCAAGAACAATTCGTCCGTACGGCTCAACAAAATGAACGGCTTGGTGCCTTTGATTTCCACCTTTTTAACCACGGCGCGAACGGTGTCTCCCTTGCGGAAAAAGTCTTTCTCCGGGATCATCTCGTTCTTGGGAAGGATCAACTCGTTTTGGTTGTCGTCGTAGATGATGATTTCGCGGTGGCGCACGTGGTGCACTTCTCCGGAAATAATCTCACCTTCCATGCCTTTGTAGCGCTTGTACAACTCCTCAGAATCGTGCTCTTGAACGCGCAGCATGAGGGTTTGACGGAACGCCAAAACAAAGCGACGACCCAGTTGCTCGAGTTTGATTTCTTCCGAAACCTCCTCGCCCACTTCAAAGTCGGGCTCAATTTTCAACGCAGCGCTCAAGGCGATCTGCGTGTTTTCATCTTCAACGGCATCGTCTTCAACGATGATGCGGTTGCGCCAGATTTCCAAATCGCCTTTGTCCGGATTGACAATCACGTCGAAGTTGTCGTCCGCTCCATACTTCTTTTTGAGCTGGGTACGGAAAGCGTCCTCGATGAACGACATCAAGGTTACGCGATCGATGTTCTTTTCTTCCTTGAACTCGCCGAAGGATTCAATAATGGCCAGGTGTTCCATGGTCCCGAGTTTGCTTAAAACTTGAATTCTAAAACCGTTTCTACTACTTCCGAAAGAGGCAGAGCAATGCGCTCCACCGCGTCCATTTTTCCTTTGCCGATGGTCTTGGGCACGCGAACTTCACGCGTCAAAACCAACTGCTCCCCGTCGTATTCCGCCAGGGTTCCTTGCTCCACTCGCCCACCCTGTGCGGTCACTTTCACGGTGCGCCCAATGGCCTTGCGGTACTGGGATTCCACCTTGAACGGACTGAACATTCCGGGAGAGGATACTTCAATGCTGTACTGTTCTGAATCGTCGCCCAGTGCAGATTCCACCGCGCGGTTGATCATTTTCAACGATTGGATGGAAATGTGCCCAACTTCCAAATCTGTGTAGACCTGAATACGCCCATCCGTGGAAAGATGTAAATCCACCAGAAAGGCGTTTTGGGAAGCCAAAGCATCCGCAACAATTGGTCGTAAGTCGTTGATTGTGAGCATAAATCAAAATGTATTAGAACAAAAGAGGGGACTGATGTCCCCTCCTCCGCCGCTTAATACGCTGCAAATATACGGATTTTCCTCAATTACTCGTGGAATTCGTACAACGGATCAATTCGGGTGCCGGCCGGCAAGTCGCAAACGGTTTTGATGAGGCCGTCGGACAAACCGTAGACCCAGCCGTGAAGATGAGGTCCTTGGCGTTCTTTCCACGCCTTTTGAACGATGCTGGTCTTGGCCAAATTCATGACTTGTTCCTGGACGTTCAACTCCACCATGCGGTCCACCCGTGCGTCCTCGTCTGCTATGGCCTCCACTTCATCCGCGTGGAACCGGTGCACGTCCTTGATGTTGCGCAGCCATTTGTTGATGATGCCGAAGGACTTGTTGGTCAACGAGGCCTTTACACCTCCGCAGCCGTAGTGTCCGCAGACAATGATGTGTTCCACTTTCAAATGGTGAACGGCATATTCCAACACGGTGAGCAGATTCAAATCCGTGTGCACCACCATGTTGGCAACGTTGCGGTGCACGAAAATTTCCCCAGGCTCCGTGCCGGTGATTTCATTGGCCGGAACCCGGCTGTCCGAGCAACCGATCCAGAGAAACTTCGGTGTTTGAATAGTCTCTAAACGCTTGAAGAATTGGGGATCATCTTCTATGCGCTCTTTGGCCCAGGCCTTGTTGGCCATGAGGAGTTGGTCGATGGGGTTCATGCGGTTGGATTTGGGTTCTGAAAATCGCTGTAGCGATCAAATTCTTTGGATTGCATTGGGTTTTTCTTGCACACAACGCGAACATTCCGCAGGTGCGCATGGGCGCAGTAGTCCAGGATAACTTCTTCTACGTCGGGGTCCATGTAGTCTGCATGAGACAAGTCAATCAGCAATTCGGAACCTCGGGGAATGGCTTCCAGAGCGCGTTTGATGCCTCCCTTGTTGAGGAAGGAAACGTTGCGTCGGAGGCGGAAAAGAACCCGATTGTCCTCCCGGACTTCGGTGTAGGTGGCGTGGAAGGCATTGTACGCAATGAAAAAGACGGACACCACCAGGCCTACCGCAATTCCTACCAGCAGGTCGGATAGTAAAATGGCGAGCACGGTGAGGAGGAACGGAATCCACTGCCCTCGGCCGCGCACGACGGCGGAGCGAAGAATGTTTGGGTGCGCCAATTTGTACCCGGTGAAGATCAAAATGGCTGCCAAACTGGCTTTTGGGATGGCGTTGAGGAGGTCACTGGCGAGCAAAACGGCCAGAGCCAAGACCACTCCGTGGAGGATGGTGCTGGCCTTGGATTGGGCCCCGCTCTGGGCGTTCACGCTCGAACGAACCACCACCGAGGTCACCGGAAGTCCCCCAATGAGCCCGGACAGGGCGTTGCCGGCACCTTGGGCCATCAACTCGCGGTTGGTGGGCGTTACCCGTTTGAGCGGATCCAACTTGTCCGCTGCTTCGATGGACAGCAAGGACTCCAAACTGGCCACCAAGGCAATGGTGATGGCCACGGTCCAAACCAATTTATTCTGAATGCCGCTCCAGTCCGGGGTAATCCAGCTGTTGAAGCCGTCCCCTAGCTCCACGCGGTGCACCGCAGTCAGCACCCAATCCGGACCCAACCCCTCCAAAAGGAAGGAAAGTCCGATGCCGGCGAGTACGGCGACGAGGGCCGCCGGGAAAATTCGACCCACGGACGTTTTAGCCCATCCTATTTTATCCCCCAGAACCAAGAGAGTCAGCGAAAGGGCACCGACTGCCGCGGCGGCAGGCGTAATGCGCCAGAGTGCGTGGTACAAACCGGTAAAGGTGTTCTCGTGGGTGGGTTGCGCAAAATTTTCGTCCCCCATGAAGTCCACGTCGTAGCCCACCAAGTGCGGGATTTGCTTCATGATCAAGATGATCCCAATGGCCGCCATCATTCCTTTGATCACGGTGTTGGGAACGTAGTGCCCGACGGTTCCCAGTTTGGCCAAGCCAAAGAGCAGTTGAAAAAGTCCCGCCAATACGACCGCGGTAAGAAAGAGCGGAAACGATCCGAGGTCGGAAATCGCCGTCAATACGATGGACGTCAGGCCCGCAGCAGGGCCGGAAACGCTGATGGGCGAGCCGCTCAGCGCACCCACCACAACCCCGCCAACTACGCCGGCAATGACGCCGGCCATGGGGGGAGCTCCGGACCCCAGCGCAATGCCCAAACACAGGGGCAAGGCCACCAGGAAAACAACCACCGAAGCAGGTAAATCGTTCTGTAACAAAGATTTCATTCGGATTATAACAGGGGATTGGTTGAAGATTGGTACCTTGCAAGGTAGTAGAAAGCCCCGAACGAACGGGCGCTTCAAACGCTTAAGAATGCCCGAAAACGAAGAATTAGTACCCGGAAACGAGGGTAGCGCCGAGCGCACCCCAACTGCCGAAAGCAGTTCCGAACAAAAACCGTCCCGCGGTCGCGGACGTGCCTCCAGCCCCGCGAAAACCAGCGATGGAGAAGTTCAAGATGCACAAGATCAAACTGTTGCAAGCGAAGATCGCCCCAAGCGGCCGTCCGGCCGGGGTCCTAAAAAGCCCGTTGCTGCGGAAGAAAACAGCGCGGATTCTCAGGCAAGCTCTGAAGAGCGCGCGGAGCGCACGTCGCCTGCCGCAGAATCCACCGACACCCCAGCTGAAGGAGACGGCTCTGGGTCGGAAGAAGCACGTCCCAAGCGCAAAAAACGCAAAAAGAAGAAGCGTCCCGTAGGCGACGGCACCCCGGAATGGGAAGATATTGCCGGCGAAGACGGGAGCGATGCGGAGCGCCGCGGACCTCGTGGGTTGAATGATTTTTCGCGCCAACGCGACGGTGCGCGACCTGAGGGGCGCGACGGACGCGGGAACGACAACCGCAACAACAACGCGCGTAACGCCGACGGACGCAACAACAACCGCAACAACGACCGCAACAACGGTCGGAACAACAACGACCGCAACCAGAACAACCGCCGGGGTACGGACAACCGCCCCATTGGTGCGCAGCCCAAGAAGAAGAAAGCCGGACTTTGGCCCGCGCTCAGCTTCGCCTTGCGCGGTGTAGCCCTGGGTTTTGCCCGGGAAGTGCACATCGCCATTCACTTTGCAGCGGCGCTCCTGGCGCTGGCAGCAGCGTGGTGGCTGAACATTCCCGCGGCAGAAACCGCTTTGGTGGTCTTGGCCATTGGCGGCGTACTGGCGGCTGAATACCTGAATTCCGCGCTGGAGACGCTGGCCGACGTGGTGCACCCCCGTCCCAACGGAGGAATTGCCAAGGCGAAGGACATCGCTGCCGGCGGTGTGCTGTTGGCAACATTAGCTGCTGTGGGCGTTGGTTTGCTGGTCTTTGGACCGGCGTTCCTGGCCTGGGCGCAAGGACTTATGGGGTAACCCGCTGCCGCTCTAAAGAGTCGACGGGTATTCAGTTGCTCGTGCATTCGTGAAATTTTCAAATTCCACGATAATCTGTATATTTGCAACCCCGAATCGGGAAGATTGCCCCATCGTCTAATTGGCAGGACAGCAGATTTTGGTTCTGTACGTCTAGGTTCGAGTCCTAGTGGGGCAACTCTAATTAACCCTAACATTCTGTTTATCAGTTTGTTAGGGTTTTTTGTTGCAACTAATGTTGCAACTTTTCAGCACGATTTTCGGCAGTACTGTTGAACTCAGGTGGGAGAATGGACTCTTTATTCCCCTTGTGCTGTTGGTGTTTTGAATCGGTCGGACTTCTCCGAACTTGAGGGTTTCCTTGGCTGACCCATATGAATATGACAACAACTGATCCCATCAAGGAACCACAAAATGCAAATCAAAATGTCCAATACAAATTGAATAATTCTTAATAACGAATCCGGATACTTAAAACATTATCTTAGTAATACATAATTCCCGGTTTGGAAATGGGAAACATTACAATTTGACCGAACCTAGGCACAAGAAACAATGAAAAATATTGGAATAGTGGTAAAGCCCATTTTTATTATTTCATCGATGATACTTCCAATCTTAACCTTAAATGCTCAGGTTCAAAAAGGGGCAGACATTGATGGTGAAGCGGTAGGAGACCAGTCAGGTTGGGCGGTAAGTATGCCCGACGCAAACACTGTTGCCATCGGCGGGATTTGGAATGATAACGCCGTTGGTCATGTTCGAGTTTTCATTTGGAATGGCACCGTGTGGGTACAAAAGGGCGTAGATATTGAGGGAGAGGGAACTGGATTTTCAGGTTGGTCGGTTAGCATGCCCGATGCCAATACCGTTGCAATTGGGGCTCCCTATAATGGTGGAAGCAGTTACGACGGTGGCCATGTTCGTGTTTATTCATGGAACGGTTCAGCATGGCTACAAAAGGGAGTAGATATTGATGGGGAACATGAAAATGACCATTCAGGATTCTCCGTAAGCATGCCCGATGCCAATACCGTTGCAATTGGTGCTCCAGATAATGATGACGGCCGTGGCCATGTTCGTGTTTATTCATGGAACGGTTCAGCATGGCTACAAAAGGGAGTAGATATTGATGGGGAACGTAAAGGTGACCATTCAGGATTCTCCGTAAGCATGCCCGATGCCAATACCATTGCAATTGGTGCTCCAGAAAATTATGACAGCCTTTTCAGCGGCCATGTTAGAGTCTATTATTGGAGCGGTACAGCATGGGTACAAAAAGGTGTTGATATTGATGGTCAAACACAGTCTGAAGGTTCGGGTTGGGCGGTTAGCATGCCCGATGCCAATACCATTGCAATTGGTGCTCCCGGCCATAATTTGAAGTGTTCAGGACTTGTGAGAGTTTATTCTTGGAGCGGAGCAACGTGGGTTCAGAAAGGTGTTGACATTGAAGGTTCAATATTACCTGATGGGTTAGGTTGTTCGGTAAGCATGCCGGACGCTAATACCGTTGCGATTGGGGCGACTTCTCATGATTATTATAAAGGACGTGTTCGAGTTTACAATTGGTACAATTCAATGTGGGTACAAAAAGGAGTTAGTATTGTTGGCGAAGGATATTTTGACCATTCAGGATATTCGGTAAGCATGCCCGACGTCAATACCATTGCCACTGGGGCAATATTTAATAGCGGAGGAGCAAATGAGGCAGGCCATGTTAGAGTACATTCTTTTACCACAACAGATATTTATGAAAATAGCACAAAACTGATACATAAAATTTATCCTAATCCAGCATCTAGTGTTCTTTATGTGGAAGTAAATAGTGAGTATGTTGGCTCGATTTATTCAATTATCGACAATACGGGAAGAGAAATGTTAACGGGTAAAATTCAACGAGAGGACACTAGTATTGATTTGGGAAATTTATCATCAGGGGTCTACACTATTAGCATCGGAGATGAAATTCACCAGACTTTCCAAGTCAGCAGAGAATAAACTTTTTTGCTGAGCGTTAAGTTTTAACTAGTGGGGCAACTCTAATTAACCCTAACATTCTGTTTATCAATTTGTTAGGGTTTTTTATTAGGGCTCGGCACACGCCCGGTATAATTCCATAAATTGCTGCGTGATGAGCAGCGAACCAGGCTTTACGGGCAAGGAACATACGGACGTCGGACACCCAAGGAAGGTCCAAGATGGAGCAAAGTAATGCCTAAGCGGGGTTTGATCTTTTTTTTGCTGCTTCTGGCTTCGTTTCAAAGCACGGCGGCAGAAGCGGTGGCCGACACGAGCAAAGACCGGGGCACCACCTTGATTCCGCTCTTTTACTATACTCCAGACACGCGTTTTGCCTTGGGAGCCGCTGGTGTCTACTACTTTAGAACCCAGAGCAGTCGCGACAGCCTGCCGAGACCGCGCTTGTCTTATGTGCAGGGCCTGGCCGACTACACCCAAAACAAACAGCTCGACCTTTGGGCCATTTGGTCCGTCTTTACCAACAACGAAGACTATTTGCTGCGCGGTGAAACGCGCTACCGAAACTTTCCGGATCGATTTTATGGGATTGGCAACAGCAGCAGCGACGAAGATATGGAGCGCTACTACTACGACCTCATGAGTTTTAAAGCGCTCTTTATGAAGCGGTATGGGCGTCATCTCTTTGCCGGATTGGACTACCACCTGCGGCGGGAGTACAATTTTGAGTACTACGACGACCTTAATCTGGTGGACGGAACCGTGCCGGGCTACCAGGGGGGCGTGGGTTCTGCGTTGGGAATCGTGGTTACAAAGGACAGTCGGGACAACGTGGTCAACGCCTACAAGGGTCAGTTTTTTGAGTTTTCATCCTACTTTTTCAACAACGCCTGGGGCGGAACCTTCAATTTTACCGCGCTCAACGGTCTGTATAATTCTTACACCGAACTGCGGCCCGGGTGGATTTTGGCTACCAATTCGCGGATCAACCTCAATTTTGGTGAAGTACCATTCCTGGACATGGCCAAGGCTGGAGGCGAAGAAATGCTGCGCGGCTACGCGGCAAACCGGTACCGTGACCATCATTTTGTGGGCAGCCAAGTAGAGCTGCGCATGCCCCTGTACCGGCGCTTTAGGGCCGTGGCCTTTGCGGGATTGGGAGAGGTGTTCCGCCAGCCTGCTCAGGTGCAGTGGAACAACCTTAAGTATAGCGTCGGGGGCGGTTTGCGTTATGCGATGAACGAGTCAGAGCGTCTGAACATTCGTTTGGACTACGGCGTGGGCCGCGGATCAAGCAGCTTTTATTTCTCGGTAACTGAGGCTTTTTGACGGGGGGGTCAATCGGGCTGTCCCCAACCCATCGAATCCACAAACAGGTAGAGGTTTAAGAGCATAAAGAACAGGGCGGGAAGCGAAACGAGCAATCCGTCCTTCACGCTTATTCGAACGATAAGTCCGCTCAGCATGAGCAGGCTGAGGCCCAGGGAGGCAAGGCTGAGAATGGGTTTAAAGTAGAGACCAACCAGAAGGCCGGTTGCCCCTAAGATTTGCAGCACAACGGTCAGGAGACCAATTTTCTCCAGATTGAAACGCTTGAATTCGCTTTTCATGTGGGGAGATCGGAAATAAGACGCGGCATAGGCGTAAAACGACAGACTCGAAACGAGAATGCCCAAGGTGGTCCAGGAGGCACTCACCCCCTAGGTAGCGCTCAAAGCCAGAACGACGCACAGTGCCAAAAGAAGTAAGGAGGGGACGTGTTTCACCAACGGATTCTTAACGCTGAAGTGAAAGTACTGAGCGGCTACCATGAACAGCCCCATCAGTACCGCCGGGACTTGCACCAGATCTGGATACCAGATTCCGGCAACGATCAAGGTGGCCAGAGCAATTTTAGAGACCCCCACCAGGCTGCGCGTTAAGTCGCTTAGGCCAAAAAGTGAAAATTCTTTGACCACGTTGCCGAAGCGAAAGGTCCAAACAAAGGCAACCGAAAGCCCAAGGGTTAATTGAAGTAAGCTGGTGAAGTTGTCCATCGTTTGCTGGTTTTCTTCAAGATACGCCATTGCGTTCACGCGGCCAAACGGAAGGGGTCGTTCCGGGCTTTGTTGGCTACCTTGACCTTGAATTCCGGACGGTACCGACGTCGGTTTCTTTTTCCGCACATCGCCGCGTTTATTTACCGCAGTCACCCCCTTCGTTGGGGAACAAAAACAGGGGTTTGCAAGTTACCTGAGGTAGTACCGAACCATGAGCGACAAAGGATTCTTCTTCAAACAGTTTGAGCCAAAGAGCATCTCGCCCTTTGACAAGCTCTTCGATATTTTCAAGGAGTTAATTGTGCACGTTTCGGGCGATTTTGACGAGGCCATTGCTTGGCTCCGAGAATTGGACAAAGAATACGAGCTGACGGACGAGAACTACACCGTGGACGACTTCGTTGCTGAATTGCAGGAGCGGGGCTACATCCGCCCGGTGGTGGACGAAGACGGCATTCCGGGCATGGGCCTTACCGCCAAAACGGAACAACAAATCCGACAAACGGCACTGAAGCGCATCTTTGGCGATCTGAACAAAAGCGGGGCCGGAAACCACAAAACCAAAAGCTCGGGCGACGGCGACGAACCCACGGGGGAAACGCGTCCGTACGTGTTTGGCGACGGCTTGGATAAAATTTCCCTGACGGAAAGCATCAAAAAGGCACAAATCAACCACGGGGTAGGCGATTTTCAGCTGAGCGAGGAGGACCTCGTGGTGGAGGACAGTAAGTTCAACGCCCAAATGAGCACGGTGCTTATGATTGACATCAGCCACTCCATGATTTTGTACGGCGAGGACCGCATCACGCCGGCCAAGAAGGTGGCCATGGCCTTGGCGGAGCTCATCACCACGCGCTACCCCAAGGACAGCCTGGACATCCTGGTCTTCGGAAACGACGCCTGGCGGATATCGATCCAGGAAATTCCGTACCTCAAGGTGGGCCCTTTTCACACCAACACGGTGGCCGGATTGCAGTTGGCTATGGACCTGTTGCGAAAAAGGCGAAACAGCAACAAGCAAATTTTCATGATCACGGACGGCAAGCCGAGCTGCGTGAAGGAGCGTGACGGCACGTACTATAGGAACAGCAACGGGTTGGACCCCTACGTCACCGAGCGCTGCTACACGCAAGCAGCCCAGGCGCGCAAACTGGGCATCCCCATCACCACCTTCATGATTGCCCGGGACCCCTACCTGCAGCAATTTGTGGACACGTTTACCGAAGCCAACCAAGGGAAGGCCTTTTACACCGGACTCAAAGGCTTGGGCGAAATGATTTTCAAGGACTACGAAAACAACCGACAGAAAAGACGCAAATAGCATGATCACTACGTTAGGAGAACTGAAAGCCAGCGGTTACCAAAGCACGTCCATAAAGGACGAGCTCCGCGCCAACCTGATCAAGCACTTGGCTGCTGGAACCACCGTGTTTGAGGGCGTTCACGGGTTTGAGGACACGGTGTTGCCGGAGCTGGAGCGCGCCGTGTTGTCCCGGCACAACATCAACCTCTTGGGGCTTCGGGGGCAAGCCAAAACCCGTTTGGCGCGCCTGATGGTAGAATTGCTGGATGAATACGTTCCCATTGTAGCGGGGTCCGAAGTCAACGACGACCCGTTGGCGCCGATTTCTCGTTATGCGATTGATTTGATTGCCGAACTTGGAGACGCCACCCCCATTGCGTGGCTGCACCGCTCGCAGCGTTATTCGGAGAAGTTGGCGACGCCCGACGTCACCGTTGCAGACCTCATTGGGGACATCGACCCCATCAAGGCGGCCAACCTCAAACTGTCCTATGCGGACGACCGGGTCATCCATTTTGGGATGATTCCGCGCGCCAACCGGTGCATTTTTGTACTGAACGAGATCCCCGACCTCCAGGCCCGAAACCAGGTGGCGCTGTTCAACATTCTCCAAGAGGGAGACGTGCAAATTCGTGGGTTTAGCATCCGACTGCCGCTGGACATTCAATTTGTGTTCACCGCCAACCCGGAGGATTACACCAACAGAGGAAGCATTGTTACGCCGCTGAAGGACCGGATTGGATCGCAAATCCTGACGCACTACCCCAAAAGTGTTGCCGTGGCGCGCAAAATTTCCGCCCAAGAAGCCAAGGTGAACCAAGCCCAAGCCAACCGCGTTTACGTTCCAGATTTGGCGTACAACTTGTTGGAGCAAATCATTTTTGAGGCGCGGGAAAGCGAGTACGTTGACCACAAGAGCGGGGTGAGCGCTCGCATGAGCATCTCCATGCTGGAAAGTTTGGTCAGCACGGCCGAGCGCCGCGCACTCCTGAACAAAGAAGATCACACCACCGTACGCTTGTCTGATTTCATGGGCGTGATCCCGGCCATCACCGGCAAGGTGGAGTTGGTGTACGAGGGCGAACAAGAGGGCGCTGCCTTTGTAGCGGAACAGCTTCTGGGCGCGGCCATCAAGACGCTGTGGCCCACCCTGTTCCCCAAGATTGAGAAGCTCACCAAAAAATCCGAAAGCAGTCCGTACGCACCGGCAGTAGCCGCCATTTACGAGCAGGGAGGCGTGTTGCTCTACGACGAATGCGATCAAGCCGAATACGCATCTACCTTGAACAAGGTGACTTCCTTGGACGCCTTAATTGCGCAGCACCAGCCCGGTTTTGAGCCGCGCGACCTGCTCTTCCTCAAAGAATACATGCTTTGGGCTTTGGCCGAACAGCAGCAACTGGGCAAGGAGCGGCTGCAGCACGGTTTTGAGTTCAATGAGTTTTTCTGAGGAGGGCGATTGGGGTAGTTGTGCTCCCTTCAGAAATGCTCGCGTCTGGGCGAACGAAGTTTATGCAAAACTTCACACAACCGTAACGGGATGCGCTTGTGCGGAAAGCGGCGTCTGGTGAACTTGGTGGTTCATTCTAACCGCTTCTTTGCTAATACGGTGCACCCCATGAACAACACAGCAAAAGTTTCACGAGCAACCCTGGGGTTGGCCTCTATGGGCGGCCTACTGCTTCTGTTGGCCTCTTGCCAATCCACCCAAAGCGATGCCTTTCAACCGGCGTCGGTAACGGCATCGGTGGAAACGGTGCCGGTGGATGCCCAGACGGATGCCGACGCTGCGGACGATCCGGCGGTGTGGTTCAATGCCGCAAATCCCGCCGAAAGCAAGGTGTTGGGGTCGGATAAAAAAAGAGGTCTGGAGGTTTTTCGTTTGGACGGAAGCCGGGTGGCTACGGATCCCATTGGGCGCATCAACAACATTGATCTGCGCGACGGTTTTGTTCTGAACGGCCTGCCGGTTGCCTTGGTGGGCGGAAGCCACCGAGATGCGGTGGGCCTGGTGTTTTGGACGGTGAACGAGGCCGGTGTACAACGGGTGCGCAAGACCGCGGTAAAAAGCAAGCTGGAGGACGTCTACGGCTTTTGCATGGCCCGATTGGACGATCGCTTCTATGCCTTTGTGAACAGCAAAACCGGGGCCATTGAGCAGTGGGAGCTTTTTGCAGCCGGCGATTCCGTGGACGCAAAATGGGTGCGGAACTTGAAATTGGGCAGCCAAGTGGAGGGCATGGTGGCGGACGATGCGTCAGGCGTTCTGTTTGTGGGCGTGGAGGACGAAGGTATTTATTCGTTTGACGCACGTCCGGAGGGGTCGTTGGAGCCAAAACTGCTGGCGGAATCCACCGCAGACAACCCCGCGATTGCCTACGACGTGGAAGGACTGGCCCTGTTTGCCCCCAACGACTCCACCGGGTACTTGGTGGCCAGCAGCCAAGGCAATCGTTCGTACGCCCTCTTTGACCGAAGTGCGCCGCACGCCTACGTAGGCAGCTTTACCGTTGAGGATGGCGCGGTAGACGGCACCTTCGAGACCGACGGCATTGAAGTTTCTGCGCACGCTTTTCCCGGTTTCCCCGACGGCCTGTTTGTGGCGCAAGACGGAGCCAACACAGACGGCAAAGTAGCGCGGCCCCAAAACTTCAAGTTGGTTTCGTGGGCAGAGATTGCGAAGGCCTTGAATTTGCCAAACGCAAAAAAGTAATTAGATTTAGGCATGACTTTCCGCGATCGCCTTTCCGAAATGCTCAGCTTTGGCCTGCTGTTGTTCGTTGTGAATGCTTGGTTCATCCCTTGGTTTCGCGGCAAAACGCTAACGGGCACGGAAATCGCCGTATACGCCGGCACCTCGGCTTTGGGCGGCGTGGCGTACCACTACACCACCCAGTGGTTGAAGAAGAGTCGGGAGGAAAAGAATCGGAAGAACTGATTCAGCGCGATCACTCCATCGAAAACAATTGCTCCACTGGCGTTTGAAACGTCTTGGCTAAGGCCAGGGCGAGCGGCAAGCTGGGGGCGTACTTCCCCTGCTCGATGGCGTTGATGGTTTGACGGCTGACGCCCACGGCGTCCGCCAATTCCTGCTGGGACCAATTTTTATCGGCCCGGAAGACCTTGATTTTATTCTTCACGGCCGGATGCGTAATGCGTTCGCAAAGACCATGCGAGCAGGACGTTGAACAACACCAAGAAGGCCACCAGTTGTGCGTACATCACGTACAGGTAGGTGGCGCCGTACACCGTAAGGGTGGCCGCCAAAAAGAGCAAGGCGTTGATCCAGGTGGCGTGCGCCAGTGCCTTCCACCGAAGTTGGCGGATGAGCTCATCTTCCACGCGTTCGCGGGAAAATCCCAGCACCAACCCGCTCAAGGTAACCACCACCAGCAGCAACTCGTCCGTCAGGTTGTTCACCACCCACTGCGGACCCGCGGCCGTACTGCTCAAAAATTCGTCCGACCACAGGGCCGGAATGCGCCAGGACAACCACTTGATTCCGCCCTCCGGGGCGCCCACCGCCAGCCAAAAGGCCGCAGACAGTACGCTGAGTGCAAACAAAACTGCGGCAGGGACTTTCCAAGCTGCCGGCAACAAACCGTCGTTTTTCATAAGTGTAGTTTCTTGTTCAACGAGTCAAATGTATATATTATTTTACATATTGTAAAACTTATTTTACATTTTTAAACGTTGGCACCGGTTAACAACAAAAAAAAGCGCCCCGCTGAGCGGGGCGCTTGAGTACCTAATCGTACCGGTTTTAACGCTACGATTTCATCAGTTGCTTGGTCTGCACGCCCAGATTCGTTTGAACGCGGACCCAGTAAATTCCAGACTTCCAAGCTGAAGTGTTCAGCACCAACTCATCGTCAATGCCCACCGTTTGGTCCAGGATCAGTCTGCCCAGAGCATCCAATACCTGAACTTTGTGCGCGTGCATACCGTCCAGACGCAAACGTGCAAAGTTGTTCGCGGGATTGGGGACGATTTGGAACGACGCCGTTGCCTGTTCCTGAATTCCAACGTTGTAGCCCACTGCGTTCAACGCTTTGGCCATGCGGGGAAGGATGAAGCCCATCACGGTATCAATGTAGAGTTTGGACTGCGCCTTCACGTTTGGATTTGTTTCGTTCGCAGACAAGGGATCGGATGGGTCCCACCAATCCCAAGGATTGGCATTAATTTTAAACGGCATGGCCGCATTGGGCGGCATCATATTGAAGGTGTACAGATTCTCTTGGTTGCCCACGTTGTAGGGATTGTTCCGTGCCTTCACCGACAGGGGGTCCATCATGGATCCCGCATTGAATACGTTGTTGTTTCCAAACGTGTTGGCCATCTTCACTGCCGTGTGGCTTCCGGCAACATCCACCACGGGAAAGAAACTACCTGCGATGGGCACGTTTACCATGCCGCGGTAGTAGGGCGCAAAAAAGTCGAACCGACTGTGCAAGCTGATTACGGCTGCATCTCCCTGAGCCATCCATGCAGAATCACCCAAGGCTCCTCCCAAGTTCGCAACAAAGTTGACGTTGGATGGAATCCCTTTGTACAATTCAATGTTTCGTCCTGGCTTCGTCTGATCAACCAACGGCAAACCGGTTACCGGGTGCGCGCCAATGATGGTTGCCTTTCCGCCGTAGCCGTTCCAATCGCCAACTCTGGCCGTGTCCACATAGGGCATGCCGGCCGTAACCGCATTGCCAAAGATGCCCGTGCCTGCGGTGGTGTACTTGAATTTGGCCGGCGAGGCAACTTCTGCAAGATTGTTGATGGTGGCGTACGCGAGTGTTACGTATCCACCGGAACCAACACCAATCAACGAAATTGCATTTGGATCCACTCGGTAAGGATCACCCTGCACCAATTTGGAGGCACGAATGGCCCGAACGCAAACCTTTGCATCTTGAACGGCATTGTAAACCGCCATCAAATTGGTTCCGCGTCGCAGGTCCAAATTGGTAGAGTTGGCCAACCAACCCAAACGGTACGTTGCAGACACGGCAATAAAACCGCGTCGAGCAAAACGCTTCGCAATTTCAACTACTGCCGAATCTTTTCGGTCTCCCATAGGGGATGCCAATCCTTTGGGCAAGAAAGATCCCGTGTGGAAAAGAATCACTACCGGACGAGAAGCCAAGGGGTCTGCCGCGGTATCGGGCATGTAGATGTCCGCATACATCGGCACCACCATGGGACCTCCCATGCTCGCAGGAACGTACTGACTGAAATTGTAGCCGTAGGGCACATTGTTCAGTGTTGTGATTTGCGAATTACTGAAAACCTCGTCCGTGAAGCGCTGCTGCGCCCGAAGTGATTCTGCAGTAACTACAGCTGTTAAAGCCCACAACAGAGCTAATGAGTACTTTTTAATCATAGCTTATTTTGTTAATTATCTGAAACTTACAACTTTTTTTTCACTTTAGACAAATCACACGTTACCGTGGCATAGGCCAACCGGCCCACTGTTGGTCCGCCGTACACCTGAATAACCTGTGCGTTGAGCAGGTTGCTAGCCCCAAATTTTACCGTCCATTTTGATGTTGGCTTGTACCAAGAAACTTGCGCGTCCACCAGGCTGTAACTGTCAATGGCTCCCGTGAATTGCGGGGAACCTTCAAACAAAAAACCCTCGACCCACTTGCATGTTACGTTAAAGCCGCAAAATCCAGATGCAATTTTCCAATCCAAATCGCGGCCAGATACGGAAATGTTGAATTTATTTTCCGGCGTGTTGTAGGCCGGGATGATGGGATCGTCCACTGCGGAATTCAAGACATTCCACGTATAGTTGCCGGCCAAGGTATAGCGGGAAAAATAGTAGTTGACTCCTGCACTGAAGCCCTGGGTGGTAACCATTTGTTCTGCATTTGAAGCTATTCGGTACGCTTGCACACCTTTCAGCCGGTCCACTGCGGAGCCTCCCGGGTCGTCCTCAATCTTCAACCCAATGTGGTACCCAATGAAGTCCGTGTACCAACTGTAGTAGTAGGTGGCATCAACATACAACTTCTTCCACAAAGTCGTCCGCAAACCAACCTCTGCGTTGCGGACTTGTTCCGGGCGAACGGCCTCCCGGTTGTAGTAATCCCAAACCCAAGATGAACGTTCCTGAACCCCCGCGCCTAAAAACTGCTGCACCTCGTCTATGGTAACCAGGGAGTCGTAACCGTTTAAATTACCCAGCAACAGCGCTCGCCCCACGTTGTAGTACAAGTACTGGTCCTGCAAGGTTGGGTTCCGAACGGCTGATGAGACTCCAAAACGCAGTACAGTGCTGCTGTTGGGCTTGTAAACGGCCGATGCCGCCGGCGATGCCAGCCATCGGAAGTTTTGGTTCTTGTCCAATCGGCCGGAAGCATTTACCGTCCATCGGTTCCAGCTCCGCTCCCATCCTCCGTACAACCCAAATTCAGAAACCCGCAGTCTGCGTCCGTTGGTGTCGCTGAACAAGGTTCCGCGCGAATTGGGCGCGTACCGCCGATAACTTCCGCCCAAGGTCCAAACACCAAATGCATCACTTTGCCATTTCCGCTGTCCGTGTACATGCGCTAAAGACGAACGGTCCCAAAATCGACTCCCCCCCTCATTGAACGTACGGGAAATTATGTGCTCCTTGAGGGCCGCGAATCCGGCAGAGCCGGGTAGCAACATACTGTCTGGATCGTACGCCGCATTCATCCAATTCCGGTTGCTTTCGTGGAAGGCCTGAAACTGATCCGGATTGGCCGCCGCAAAATCGCGCATTTGCGCGCTGAACTCCTCAAACGGCAGCGACTCATCGGGATAACCCGGCAAGGCACGCAGGCTTGGCTTCTGGAATATGGTCCAAAAGGAACGATACTGATTGGCCCAAAATCCCTCATTCAACACAGAGTCTTGCATGCGCAAGGCCGTGAAATAGGCATCGTATGTTTTCCCGGCATCTTCGTGGGTGGTGTACGCGCGGACAAACCATTTATCCTCATTTCGCAGCTCAACTCTGTTTTGAAGAAAAAGTATATCCTTTAAACTGAACCGGTTGTCTCCCTGGTAAACGGTGGTTCCGGTGCCAAAATTGAAGCTGTAAATGCCCTCTATGCCCGTTCTGGTTTTGTAGTGCAGGGCCGATGCAATCTTGATGTTTTCCGTATTGTAATCCACAAGCGCGTCTTCTTCAATTCCACGGCGGTGGTAATTGCCAATGCCGGCATACGTCTTTACATCCCCTCCGTCGTTGTAGGCAATCTCGTCGCCGTACCGATTGACGGCGTCGTACCCCCCGGGGTTGGTTATGGACGACGGTGAATCGTCTGTTGCATTCAAATTGGTGGCTTCCCAATCGTCCGCGCGCAAGGCAAATAAGTTGATTTTGTAGGCCCAACTGGGGGTTCCATCGGCTCGCTGAAACCCTTCTGCATGGCGAAAGGCCACTTCCGCCAACCGTCGTTCTCCCGCCTTCATCTGGAATACAGTCCCCTGAAATCGGTAGGGGTCTTTGGTGTTGATGGAAATTACCCCATTGAAGGCCGACGGTCCGTACAACGCTCCTACCGCGCCCGAAATAATGTCTACCTGCTGCACGTCCAGTTCGGAGGCACCCAGGAAATTCCCCAAAGAAAAATTCAAACCGGGTGCCTGATTGTCTATCCCGTCGATGACCTGAAGGCTGCGAACCGGGCTGGTGCTGTTGAAACCGCGGGTATTGATGATCTTAAAACCAATGCTGGCCGAGGTAAGATCCACCCCCTTCATGGCTCCCAGGGCTTCATAAAAATTGGGGGCAGGCGCCTCTTTCATGGAGACCAGATCCAACGCCTCAATGGTCAAAGGTGCCTGTTTTTGCTTTTCGCTGATTTTGGCACCCACAACCTGAGCGGCTGAAAGTTGTGTGGATGCAGGTTTCAGCTCCACCACCAGGGACTTCTGTTCACTGCGTATTTCTACTTGGGTCTCTTGGTAGCCAAACGACGTAATTCGAATCCGCCCGGGAACCGCTACCGACGGCAACCGAAATCGCCCATCCAAGTCCGTCGCCATTTTTGTTGTGCCCCAATAAACCACGGACTGCAGGGGCTCTCGCGTGCGTTCGTCCACCACTTGGCCTACAACCGAAACGTTTTGAGCCCGTAAATCTGCACCAAAAACCACTGCTACGAGCGCACAAAAACCACGAAAAAAAATACTTTTCACTCCCATACTAACTGATCAAGTATTACCAATGTACGGATTATCTGCGCATTAAATCTGATTTCTACTGGCGTGGAGATGCTTTACCTTTACACCATGAAGAATCAAAAAACCATCTACTGGATTGCCACCGGCATCATCATAGTTTTCGAAGGAGTCATGCCGGCACTGACAGGCACGTCCGAGATGGCTCGGGCGGGAATAGCACACTTGAAATACCCGGAGTACTTTGCCTTGATGCTGGCCACCTTTAAAGTTGTGGGCGTTTTAGCGTTGGCGCTTCCGATGGTTCCCAAAACCTTGCGCGAATGGGCCTACGGCTGCTTTGTATTGGAATTGATCTCCGCTACCTGGAGCCATGCTGCGGTGGACGGTTTGGGCAACGGTCAAACGTATTTCCCCTTGGTGATGTTGGGCATCTTGCTGACGTCGTACTTTACGAAAGACGCACGAGGCGCTCAACCCAACCCAGCCTAAGGGGCGTCGTCCTCAATGGCGGACGTGCACCATTCTTTGGGGCGCGTGCACCGCACCACTTGCGGAAGACCACTGAAACAGGTATACGCCAAAGGGCGGCTGGAGGTTCAATTCCGGACGGTCCGACGACACTTCTCCGGTAAACACCCGACGTCCCCAAGCATCAAATAGGGTCAGCGTTCCGGCGGGAAGCACACCCAACCCGGTTCGCACCACCAACTTACCGTTCACCGAAACCAGGTATATTGGAGCGGTACGGTATTCGGGGAACCCAATTCCCTGTTGTACAAAAGCAAGACAATCGGAGGTGTCCACACAACCGGCTTCTTCCACACGAACTGCATAAACCCCCGTTTTGGTTGGCATCCAAAATCGGGTGACGGCATCGGGAATCGGAGCGTATGCGCTGTCGCATCGAAGCCATTGGTACGAAGCCTGCGGACTGCTGTGCGAGGAAGAAAGGGTCACTTCCGGCACGGTGGTGCTGTCCACCAAGACCGCATTAGCCAAGCCAAAGATCACGTATTGCTGGGTCTGCTGGGAGACGTTGCCGCTGGGGTCCGTAAACGTCCAAACCACATTGTGGGTTCCGGGTGCGGTGATGGTTCCGGGACCGTTGGTGGTTCCCACCAGTATGCCCGCACAAGCGTCCGTGGCATAAGGCGGTGCTGCGAGCGAAACAGTACACAAGCCGGTAACGGTGGGCAAGTTGGCCAAATTGGGGACAGGTGCCACGGTGTCTGCCGGTGGGACCACCGCCAACGAAGCACACGTACCCGCACAAGTACCGGTGCCGCGTACCCAAAAAGTAGTGGGTCCCGTAAGGACCATTTTGATTTGCGCACCTTGGCCTACGACGGCTCCTCCGCAACTGCCGGTGTACCAAGTCCACTGCGCGCTTTGATTGAGGGTACCTGTAGCCGCTAGCAAAGCCGTGTCTCCAGGGCAGGAGCCATTGAATGTTGCTTGCAGCACGGGAGTGCTGGCCGGGACACAGGGATTGGTGAGCAGTCGCAGAATGCGACCCGCATTAACGCCTTGGTACTGGGTGAAAACTCCGCCCAACACAATTTTTCCGTTGGACTGATGTGCGGCGGCGTGGGGATTTCCGTTCAGCCCGGTGCCTATTGCAAAAGCCGGATCCGGTGTTCCATTGGGCTGCAACCGTACCACAAAGGGTTGGCTGACGCCGTTGAACGTGGTGAACTGCCCGCCCACCACAATCCGACCTTGGGCGTCGAGCGCCAGGGCACGCACGGTACTGCTTGCGCCTGTTCCAGGGCCAAACGTTGGGTCCAAATTGCCGTTGGCGAGCAGGCGCGCGATGCGCACGGCGGGCTGGCCGTTGTACGTGGTAAAACTTCCGCCTACCAAGAGTTTGCCGTCCGGCTGCTCCAACATAACCTCTACCGGGCCGTTGAAACCGACGGCCGTGTGGAAGGAGGTGTCCAGAGTGCCGTTGCTGTGGAGCCGAACCAAACGACCGGCAGCTGCACCTCCAAACGACGAAAAACTGCCCCCCAAATACACTTGGTGGTTGGCGCGAATCAGTATGCATCGGGACAATGGTGTTCCGCTCGGGTAGGTGAATGTGGGGTCCAACGCGCCACTCGAAGTGAGTACGGCGTAGGTTGGGACGGGCGTTCCGTTGTACTGACTCAAATACCCGGTAATGCCGATGCGACCGTTGGACTCAGAAATGCCGGTAATTTCGTTGTTCGCCCCCGTACCCACTTGGAACGACGGGTCCAAGGCACCGTTGGAGTCCAATCGAGCGAGGTTCTTGCGTGCAGCACCTTGAATGTTGTCGAACAAGCCTCCAATCAACAAGCGTTTGTTGGGCTGAAGTGCACTGCCGCGGATCGGTCCGTCCACACCCAAGGCTTGCGAGCCCTGCCAGGTGGGGTCCGTACTTCCGGTGGGCAACAACCGCACGGTTCGCAGCGCGGGAATGCCGTTGAACGTGGTAAATTCCCCCGTTACATAAATGCGGTCCGACGCATCCACATGCAGGTTACGCACGGTTTGGTTGGCCCCGTTTCCCACCAGGAATGATAGATCGCGATTGCCGGCCTGTCCTGCTGCTGACAACGTTGCACCCAAGGCGCATGCTAGGAGGAAAATTCGCATACTCATCGATTAAAGTTAGGCCAATTCCGAAATACGGCACTTTTCATGGGATGCCGTAGGTCTTGGGGCCCTCAATTACAACGGCTCGTTTCCGTGCTTTTTGCGCGGATTCTTGACGGCCTTGTTTTCCAAGAGCGCAAAAGCCTCCAACAACCGAATGCGCGTTTGGCTGGGGAGGATGACTTCGTCCACGTAACCACGAGCGGCTGCCCCGTAAGGGTTGGCAAATGCTTCGGCGTATTCGGCTTCCTTTTGAGCCCACGTTTCGGCCGGGTTGCTGCTGGACTCGATTTCCTTCTTGAAAATGATTTCCGCAGCGCCTTTGGCGCCCATGACCGCAATCTCTGCCGTGGGCCACGCAAAGTTGAGGTCCGCCCCAATGTGCTTGGAGTTCATGACGTCGTACGCGCCGCCGTAGGCCTTGCGAGTAATGACGGTAATGCGCGGAACGGTGGCTTCCGCAAAGGCGTAAAGCAGTTTTGCGCCGTTGGTGATGATGGCGTTCCACTCTTGGTCCGTTCCGGGCAGGAAGCCGGGGACGTCTTCCAGCACCAACAACGGAATGTTGAAGGCGTCGCAAAAACGCACAAAACGCGCTGCCTTTTGGGAGGACTTGATGTCCAAGACGCCCGCGAGGAAGGCCGGCTGGTTGGCCACAATGCCAATGGAACGACCGCCCAGTCGGGCAAATCCCACCACAATATTTTCCGCAAATTCGCGGTGCACTTCAAAGAAGGAGGCGTCGTCCACCAACCCGTCGATGACCGCGCGCATGTCGTAGGGGGCGTTGGCGCTTTCCGGGATGATCGTGTCCAGGGCGGGGCGGGATTCGTCGGACGGCGTGTAGTCCCACCGCGGAGGAAGTTCCTGGCAGTTCTGCGGGAGGTAAGACAGCAACGTGCGGAAACCGTCCAGCAGTTCGCGTTCGTTGGGGTAGGTAAAATGCGTAACGCCGCTCTTGCTGGCGTGGGTAAAGGCGCCGCCCAATTCCTCGGAGGTCACCTCCTCGTGGGTCACCGTTTTCACGACGTTGGGGCCGGTGACGAACATGTAGCTGCTGCCTTCCACCATGCCGATGAAGTCCGTCAGGGCGGGGGAATAAACAGCTCCTCCGGCACACGGGCCCAGGATGGCGCTCAACTGGGGAATGACGCCGCTGGCGCGGGTATTTCGGTAGAAAATATCTGCGTAGCCGCCCAGAGAAACAACGCCCTCTTGAATGCGTGCACCGCCGGAATCGTTGAGGCCAATGACGGGAACCCCATTGTCCATAGCCAGGTCCATGATGCGGCAAATTTTCTGCGCGTGGGCCTCCGCCAGCGATCCGCCCAAAACGGTGAAGTCTTGCGCAAAAACAAACACTTTGCGACCGTCCACCAAACCGTAGCCGGTCACCACACCGTCTCCCAGAAATTTCTGTTGGTCCAATCCAAACAGGGTGCTGCGGTGCTCCACCAATCGGCCAATTTCCACGAAGGAATTGGGGTCCAAGAAGAGCTCAATGCGCTCGCGCGCGGTCAATTTTCCTTTGGCGTGCTGGGCGTCGATACGGGCTTGACCGCCGCCCAACTGGGCCTGCGCGTTCAAATCCTTCAACCGGTCGAGAGGGGATTTTTGAGCCATGGTGCAAAGAGATACGTATTGGTTGACTAGTCGTTCAGCTTCAAAACGGCCAAGAAGGCTTGCTGGGGAACTTCAACATTGCCCAACTGCCGCATGCGCTTCTTGCCTGCCTTTTGCTTTTCCAAAAGTTTGCGTTTGCGGGAGATGTCGCCGCCGTAGCACTTGGCGGTTACGTCTTTGCGCAGTGCAGACAGGGTCTCGCGGGCAATGATTTTGGCGCCAATGGCCGCTTGTATCGCAATGACGAACTGCTGGCGCGGGATGAGTTCTTTGAGTTTCTCACACAGCCGGCGGCCGATGTCGTGGGATTTGACGCGGTGGATCAAGGCAGACAGGGCGTCTACCGGCTCGCTGTTGAGGAGGATGTCCACTTTCACGAGGTCCGACGCACGGTATTCCGTGGGGGTATAGTCAAAGCTGGCGTACCCTCTGGAGATGGTCTTGAGGCGGTCGTAGAAGTCGAAAACGATTTCTGCCAAAGGCATGTCAAACGTCAGCTCCACGCGGTCTGAGGTGAGGTAGGACTGCCCTTTGATCTCGCCCCGCTTGTCAATGCAGAGGGTCATGATGGCGCCCACGTATTCGGACTTGGTGATGATTTGTGCCTTGATGTACGGCTCCTCAATGCGGTCCAAACGAGTAACATCGGGGTAGTCCGACGGATTCGTCACCAGCACGCGCGCGCCCGGATCGGCCTTCATGTAGGCGTAGTAACTTACGTTGGGTACCGTCGTGATGACAGTCATGTTGAATTCGCGCTCCAAACGCTCCTGGATGATCTCCATGTGGAGCATGCCCAGGAAACCGCAGCGGAAGCCAAAGCCCAAGGCGGCCGACGTTTCGGCCTCGTAGGTGAGGGAGGCGTCGTTCAGCTGGAGTTTTTCCAGCGAGGCGCGCAGTTCTTCAAATTCTTCGGTGTCCACCGGATAAATGCCGGCAAAAACCATGGGCTTCACGTCCGTAAAGCCCTCAATGGCCTCCGTGGCGGGCCGATCGGTGCCGGTGACGGTGTCGCCCACTTTGACCTCGCGCGCGTCCTTAATGCCGGAAATGAGGTAGCCCACGTCGCCGGCGCGCACTTCATCGCGCGGGGATTTGTCCAGTTTCAGGATGCCCACCTCGTCCGCGAAGTAGGTCTTGTCCGTGGCCATGAACTTGACTTTTTGGCCTTTTTTGATGACGCCGTTCTTCACGCGGAAGATGGCTTCAATACCGCGGTAGGAATTGAAGACGGAGTCAAAAATGAGGGCTTGCAGCGGGGCATCCTCCTCGCCTTTGGGCGCGGGAATGCGGTCCACAATGGCGTCCAAAAGCACCTGAACGCCGTCGCCGGTTTTGGCACTGACGCGCAAAATGTCCTCCAGCTTGCACCCAATGAGGTCGATGATTTGGTCCGACACCTCATCCGGATTGGCGCCGGGGAGGTCCAACTTATTCAGGACGGGAATGATCTCCAAGTCGTGCTCAATGGCCAGGTACAGGTTGCTGATGGTCTGGGCCTGAATGCCTTGGGAAGCGTCCACCACCAAAAGAGCGCCCTCGCAGGCCGCAATGCTCCGGGAAACTTCGTAAGAAAAGTCCACGTGACCCGGGGTGTCGATCAAGTTCAGTCGAAAGTGCTCTTTGCCGCGGACGTAGTCCATTTGGATGGCGTGGCTCTTGATGGTGATGCCGCGCTCGCGCTCCAAATCCATGTTGTCCAGCAACTGGGCCATTTTCTCGCGGGAAGACACCGTTTTGGTGACGTCCAACAGGCGATCGGCCAAGGTGCTTTTTCCGTGGTCGATGTGGGCAATGATGCAGAAGTTTCGGATATTTTTCATGCGAATAGGGAACGCAGTCGGTGCAGTAAAGGTTCTATATCTGTGAGGCGAAGGGTTCCAACGGAGAGGCGGAACCAGGGGCTGGTGGCGGAGGCGCCGAAGGCGCCGAACGGCACCAGGGCGATGCCGGCGTCGTTCAGTAAACGAGCGGTGGCGTTGGGCAAATCCACCCGAACGGATAAATAAATGGCTCCTTGCGGGGCAATGGAATCCACCGGGAGACCTTCGGCTTTCAAGGCTTGGAACCCGGCGTGGAGCGCCAACAAGCGTTCCAGGGAAGCCTTTTGAATCACCCGAACGTCCTGATCCGCCTGCGGAGTGCCCAAGTAACGCGCCACCGCTATTTGTTCCGGCTTGGGAGCCCAAGCGCCCAAGTGGCCCAGGAGGGTTTTCATTTTGGCGATCAGGGGAGCAGGCCCCACGGACCAACCCACGCGTACGCCCGTGGCGGCAAAGCTCTTGGAAATGCCGTCCACGTACACCGTAAACTCCTTCATTTCTGGGCGCAGGCCCACCGGATGCACGTGCGCGGTGTCGTCGCCGGTGAGGGTCCAGTACATTTGGTCGTACAGCACGAGAACCGGGCGTCTGCCGCTGTTGGCCCGACGTCGGTTTTCCTCCAAAACGGCGTCGCACAAGGCACCCAAACCGTCGGCCGTAAAAACCGTCCCGGTGGGGTTCAAGGGCGAGCACAAGGCCAATAAACTGGCGGTTTCCAAGGTGGGAAGGACCTGTTCCGGCGTGGGCATGAAGCCGTTTTCCGGCAGCGCTTCCAGTTCCACGGGGGTTCCCCCCACGAGGTAGGTGTAGTGGTTGTTGTTCCAGCTGGGCACGGGGTACACCACGTGTTCGCCCGGATTCACCCACGCTTGGTAAATGGCGTAGATCAAAGGCCTGCCGCCCCCGGCCACCAGAACTTCGGTGTTGGGGTTGCACGGCAACTGCAAAGCATCCGCGTACCACTGGGCAATGGCGGCCCGAAGCGGGGCAATGCCGTCCGCAGGTGGGTAGTTGGTTTCGCCCGCGCGGTAAGCCGCTTGAATGCCTTCGGACAGTGCCTCAGGCAACGGGAAAACCGCGGGATCAAAATCGCCAATCGTCAAATTGAGGATGTCTTTTCCTTGCGCTTTGAGTGCGTTGATTTCTCCAGCGAGTTTGATGATCTCGCTGCCAATCAAATGGGCGGCTTTGTGGGATACTTGCATGGCGTTCAAATGGAGGTGCAAAGGTACCAAATCCCTGCCGGACGGCCTTGGAGAATTGCGTGGGTCCGTTGAGGTGACCGGCCTGCCAAAAAAAAGAGGCCGCCTCGTGCGAGGCGGCCTCTAAAAACCGGAGCTGCGCGGCCGCTGGGGGCCGCAAACCGAACATTCGTTTACTTCACCAACGTCATCTCCTGTACCAGGTGACCGGCGCCGGCGTACTTGTCGATGATGAACAAAACGTAGCGGATGTCGCACGAGATGGTGCGCTGCAGCTGCGTTTCAAAGAAAATATCGCCGCTCATGGCTTCCCAGTTACCGTCGAACGCCGTTCCAATCAACTCGCCGCGGGCGTTGATCACCGGAGAACCGGAATTGCCGCCCGTGATGTCGTTGTTGGAAATGAAGCCCACGGGCAATTCGCCCGCTGCGTTGGCGTAGATGCCGTAGTCCTTAGCGTCGTACAGCGCCTTCAGTTTGGCGGGTACCTCAAATTCTGGGTTGCTGTTGTCCATTTTCTGCATCACGCCTTCCAGGGTGGTGTAGTGCTTGAACGTCACGCCGTCTTTGGGCTGGTAGCTGCCCACCTTGCCGTACGTCATGCGCATGGTGGAGTTGGCGTCTGGCGCCCACTTCTTCTCCGGCATCATCTCGCGTACGGCCGCGGTCCACTGACGGTAGGCCAATGCCTTCTTGTCTGCCGTGGCCTTGCGCGCTTTGGCACCGCCCGTACGGAGGTCCCAAATTTGCTTCATGGCCTGGCCCAACAAATCGCTCTCAACAGACGCCAAAGTGGGATTGGCCGCCCAGGCCTCGTAGCGCGCAGCGTCCGTAAACACAGACGATGAGTACACTTTGGCCGCAAAATTCGCAAACGAACCGTGCTCGGCGTTGACTTTAGTCAGGAAGGCAGGGAGTTGGTCTGCGGGAACGTTTTTCGCCCACATTTCCCACAAAATAGCCATCATTTCTTGGTCCGACGCCGCGTGGAATTCCGCAAAAAATCCGGCTCCTCCTTCTTTCAACGAGGCGGCCAATTTAGCTACATCGTCTGCGGAGGCATCTTTCTTCAGCATGGCCAAACGGCGGTAAGCCGTTAAGGCCAACATGGGCGCTGCAGGGCCGCGCAAACCGGCTTCGTTGACGTACACATCGCCCACCACGGTGGGATCGGACTCCAGGTAGGATTCTGCCAACAACTGCAAGGTGTTGCCGTACTTCGCTTGGCGAGCGGGGTCTTGTGCTACCCACGTGCGGAAACGGTTTTCCAAAGCGGCCTTCTTGTCGAACACCTTGTTGTTTTTCAGCTGCTCGGTTTGGCCGATGAAGTACTTCCAGTAGTTCGCCGTCTGCGCGTAGTTGGCGGACAACATGATTTCCACCTTCTTGTCAGCATTCATGTACTTCTTCATGGTCTTGAGCTTCGCGTCGCGAATGGTCACCACCGTGGGGTTGTACTTGTCGATGGCCTGCTGCACGCCCCACGAGCTGAGGTAGCGGTTGGTGCGGCCAGGGTACCCAAAAACCATGGTGAAGTCACCGTCTTCCACGCCGCGCAAGCTCACGGGCAGGTGGTGCTTGGGCTTCAAAGGAACGTTGGCGGGGTCAAAGCCCTTGGACGGGGTGCCGTCGGCGTTCATGTACACGCGGAACATGCTGAAGTCGCCGGTGTGGCGCGGCCACATCCAGTTGTCGGTATCGCCGCCGTACTTGCCTACGCTGCTGGGCGGTGCACCCACCAAACGCACGTCGTTGAAGGTGTTGTAGACAAACAGGTAGAACTCGTTGCCGTGGTAAAAAGACTCCACCGACGCGTTGTAGGTAGTGCCTTCGGTTGCTTTTTTGGTCAATTCCGACGCTGCTTTGGCGATGGCAGCGCGGCGCTCGTCTTCGCTCATGCCTGCCGTCAGCTGGGCATTGATTTGTGCGGAAACGTCTTCCATGCGCACCAAAAAAGCCGCGTACAAACCGGGGTTGGGCAGCTCTTGCTCCTTGTTCATGGCCCAAAAGCCGTCGTCCAAGTAGTTGTGTTCCAACGTGGAATGCGTTTGGATGGCGTCGTAGCCGCAGTGGTGGTTGGTCAGCAACAAGCCCTGCGAAGAAATCACTTCGCCGGTGCAAAATCCGCCGAAGGAAACGATGGCGTCCTTCAGGGAGCCGTGGTTTACGTCGTACAGATCTTTGGCGGACAACTTCAGTCCGGCCTTGCGCATGTCTTGGTAGTTGAGCTTCTGCATCAAGAGCGGAAGCCACATGCCTTCGTCGGCCCGAACGGCCATGGGCAAAGCCAGAACCAGGGCGAGTAGGAGGGAGAGGAATCTTTTCATAGGGATCAAAGTTAAGGTGCAAATGCAAACGGAGGTATTGGAGCTCCAGGGACACCTAGCGTACCTTGGTGGGCCATGATTGTACACCCTGCCCCCAGCCACCAGCCCGCGGTGCGTCCCAACCGCGCCCAAACCGCTTCCGTTGCCAACGGAACGGTCCGCATCGCCACCGAGAACGGCTGCCAACTGCTCGTTTCTGCGGTGGACGAAGGCGTACTGCGCCTTCGCTTTTCGCCCGACGGGCAGGAACTTCCGGATCACTCGTACGCCTTGGACCCGGGGGCTTCATTGGAGGAAGGAGCAGCCCGGGCTTCGGTGCATTGGACGGAGGACGCAGCGCAAGGAATGTTGCGCACGGCCGGTGCGCAGTGGGTGGTCCAAAAGGACGGCCTGGCTTGGGCTTGGAGCACGGAAAACGGCGAATTGCTGGTGCAAACGGACGGGGGCTTCCACGCGCAGCCGGACGCGGAAAACGGCGGTTTTACCTGCGGCCTGGGCTTGCGCAGCAGCAAAAACGAGCGGTTTTACGGCCTGGGAGACAAGGCCGGGCGCCTCAACCTGAAGGACCAGTGCTTGGTTCATTGGAATACCGACGCCTTTCGCTACCAAGCGGATACGGATCCTTTGTACAAAACCGTGCCCTTTTACATTGGTTTGAACAACGGCAAAGCCTACGGGGTGTTTGTGGACACCCCCGCCCCCACCCGGTTTGATTTTGGAGCCGGACGCCCGGACGCCGTGGACCTCACCGCCGCCACCGACGAATTCAACCTGTACTTGATTGCCGGTCCGGACCTTCTGGACGTGGTGCGCCGCTACACCCGCTTAACCGGACGCACCCCACTCCCCCCCCTTTGGGCCCTGGGCCTGCACCAATCCAAATGGGGCTATGCGTCCCACAGCGAAGTAGTGGACCTTGCAGCAACGTTCCGCCGCCACCGCCTCCCGTGCGATGCGCTGTATTTGGACATCGACTACATGAACGAGTACCGCGTCTTCACCTGGGATTCGGATCGTTTCCCGCAGCCCCGAGCCACGGTCAACGAACTTCTGGCGCACGGCATCCGAACCGTCGCCATCCTGGACCCCGGGGTGAAAATAGACCGGGACTACCCGGTGTACTCCGAAGGCCTGGAGCACAACGTCTTCTTGCGCACGGCCGACGGCGCCCTGGCTTCCGGCAAGGTGTGGCCCGGCGAATGCCGCTTCCCGGATTTCACCCACCCCAATGCCCGCGCTTGGTGGGCCGCCCGCGTGGCCGCCTTCGCGGAAGAATCCGGCGTTCACGGCCTGTGGAACGACATGAACGAGCCCGCAGTGATGGGTGTTGCCAGCAAAACGTTGCCGGAAGGGGTTCGGCACGACGGGGACGGCAACCCCTGCTCGCACCGCAAAATCCACAACGCCTACGGCATGCAGATGGCGCGCGCCACGCACGACGGGCTGCGCCAACACGCTCCCAATGCACGTCCTTTTGTGCTCACGCGCGCGGCCTTCTGCGGCACCCAGCGCTACGCCCTCACCTGGACCGGAGACAACACCGCCTCCTGGGAACACCTCGCCGTGGCCAACCGCCAAGTGCAGCGCCTCAACCTCTCCGGAATGGGCTTCACGGGCTCGGACATCGGGGGATTCATCGAACAGCCCGACGCCGAACTTTTTGTGCGCTGGGTGCAGTTGGGGTCCTTTCATCCCTACTGCCGCATCCACAGCTCCGGCCACCACGGCGATCAAGAACCGTGGAGTTTTGGCGCGGACACCTTGGCTCGGGTGCGCTATGCGCTAGAAATGCGCATGACCCTCCTGCCTTACTGGTACACCGCCTTTTGGCAGCAAGCCCAAGACGGCACGCCTGTCCTGAGTTCCCTGGTGGCTGCAGACCCCAGCAATCCCCAAACCCACCACCGCGAGAACGAGTTTCTGGTGGGTTCGCACCTGCTGGTGGCGCCCGTGGTGGAACCCGGACAACGCGCGCAGCGCGCCTACCTGCCGCACGGCACCTGGTATGCGTGGGAAGATTTCCAATCGTTTGCCGGCCGGGAAGAATATCCGGTGTCGGCGCCCCTGCACCGCATTCCGCTGTTTGTTCGCTCCGGCGCGTGCATCCCGCGCTACCCGGTGCAGCAGCACGTTCACGAACTTCCCGTAGAGGAATTGGTTTTGGACGTGTACGCCCCGGCAGACGGCGCAACCGTCCGCTCGCAGGGGTATTTTGACGCCGGCGACGGGGTGCCGGAACCCGGCACCGCCCTGCCCCACGAACTCCGAACTTGGACCACCGAAGCACACGCCTCTAATGGATGGACGCTGCACCAGGAGTGCTCGAACCATTCGTTTGCGTCGTTTTCCTCCGTGCGCCTTCGGGTATTTGGCGGTTCCCTAAACGTTGCTCCTACCGCGGTGTGCGACGGCCTCCCGGTTCACTTTGTGCGTGCGAAAGCGGCCTGGGTAGACGCTCCGGAAGTGGATGTCGCCGAAACCCTCGGTGGGGTTTGGGAAGCTATTGTCCCGTCGAGTTTTGAAAAGGTGGTATTTGGCTGAGCCGAAGCTATGAAAGCAGGGGAGTAACTGTCGGACTGAAATCCTTCCATAAAGGACGACCAAATCCGGCACTTTGGTTTACTTCGCAGGAAGGGCCGCCAAAATCGCGTCCCAGAGGGCGCGCCGGGCCGCCAATGCTTCCACCACCGTGTCTTCTGCCTCCGCCCACTTAGCGTCGTCGTCCCCACACACGGCGTGCATCATGCGCAAGGCTGCCGGGCCGTGCTCGTCGCCGTCCAGCTCAATGTGCCGATCCAAGTAGTAGATAAAGGCGTCGAAGGTTCCGGGATGGTTGCGGTGGAGTTCGCGCACCAATTCCGTAAACATGTCCGGAATCAGATCTTCGCGTCCAAACGTGAAGGACGCCATGATTTCGTGCAACTTGCCGCGCTTGATGATGCGTTCGGTGGCGCGCAAAAAAGCCAGCTGGGCTTCCGGTACCTCGGCGGTGTTGTAGCGCAAAACGTCCCGCAGGGAAAAGCCCCGCTGCAGGGTTTGGATGAAGTGCACCACCGGCCGCGTGTTGGCGCCGGCTTGGCGCATGGCATCCAGGTACAGTTCGTAGTGGCTGGCGGGTTGGCCAAAGGGGTCCACGTCCGACTCTTCACCCAAAACAATCTCGTTGATCAATCGACGCGCCGCTTTGTGTTTGGTGGGTACCCAGGCGGTTTCCACGCTGGTCAGGGACGCCTGAAGCGTTTTGAGCAAGCTCATGAAGTCCCATACAGCAAAAACGTGGTGCTCCATAAACGTTTGCACGTCTTCCACACTGCGCAACTGGGCGTACAGCGGATGGCCAATGACTTCGTTGCGGACCGCATGCATGCGGCGCTGCAACGAAAGCAGGCGGTAGTCTACGGGGGTTGCTGGGGCAGCGGTTTCGGCAGCAAAGGGAGCACTCATGGGACCGAAGGTAGGGTTTAAACGGTTGGAGACGTGTTCTTGAACAGCGGAACGGAGCTGCAGGCTTCGCCGTACAGCACGGATTTGGCCACCGGACGCAACGCGGCGGCAGCGGCGGCGTAAGCAGATTCCGGCACGGGGTGTTTTCCGCAGCCCTTGATCAGGACGGGACGCCCGCGGAAGGGTTCGGCGTCCAACTGGGCCATGCAGTGAGCGTAGTAGGTGTCCAGCAATGCTACGGGCGCACACCAGGCAACATACCGTGCAGTTTCCGCCAAACGGATGGCCACCAAAGCCGGAACCCATTGGGGCAGGATGCAGCCGCTGGGGTTGTGCACGGCCACGGCGGCGTCCCGAATGCTCTCTGAGTCAAAAGCCAAAAGGGCGGCACGGAATTCCTTTTCGCGCACCATACCGTCCGGGCACCATTGGGCCACGTCCAAGACCGCTTGCCGCACGGGGAAAAAATCCTCCAAATCCAAGGTCACGAGCGGGCTTTCCGCCACGCGGTTGCGGATGGGGTCGGTACCTACATTATTCACAGCATTCCCAACTCAAGCCGCGCCTCTTCGGACATCATGTCTTTGGTCCACGGCGGTTCAAACGTGATTTCCACCTCGGCGTCGCGCACGGCGTCCAAGGACTGAACTTTTTCCTTCACCTCCACGGGAAGGGTTTCCGCTACTGGGCAATTTGGGGAGGTCAGGGTCATCAAAACGTGCACGGATCCTTCGTCGGACACTTGGACGTCGTAGACCAATCCCAATTCGTAGATGTCCACGGGAATTTCGGGGTCGTAGATGGTGCGGAGTACGTCAACCACCTGTTCGCCCAGGTGTTGCATTTCTTCTGGCGTCATGGTTTGGGGCAGTATATCCGGACGTTTGGCGGTGGGGTTCACTTGTTTGCGGCGTAGGCGAGGGCGTAAAACTTGATTTGCTTGACCATGCTCGCCAATCCGTTGGCACGGGTTGGGCTGAGGTGACTCGTCAATCCTATAGCGTTTAAAAAGGCAAAAGGTTCATGGGCCACTTCTTCCGCAGGCCGATTCTGCACCACGCGCAACAGCAAGGCCACCATGCCCCGGGTGATGATGGCGTCGGAGTCCGCCGTAAAGTGCAGGAGTCCATTGGGGCATTCGGCGTAGAGCCACACCTTGCTTTGGCAACCGCGGATGAGGTTGTCCTCCGACTTGTGGGCGGGATCCATCGGGGGAAGTTCTTTGCCCAGAGCGATGAGGTGGTCGTACTTGGCCATCCAGTCGTCGAACAAATCAAATTCGTCGACGATGTCTTGTTCGATGGGGGACATAGGGGGTAGATTGGAGGGGTGCGATTCAGGCCAACAGAGGATTACAGCAACATGTGTGCCGCCTTTTGCACGCCGTCCACCAGGGCGTCCAGGTGCTCCACCGTGGTGTAGGCGGCCAGCGAAGCGCGGACGGTGCCGGGGATGCCGTAGCGGTCCATAATCGGCTGGGTGCAGTGCTGACCGGTGCGGACGGCGATGCCCATTTGGTCCAGAAGCATGCCCACGTCGTAGGGGTGTGCCCCGTCCAAATTGAAACTGAGGACGGCGGCTTTGTGGGCGGCGGTTCCGTACAGGCGGAGACCGTCCACGGATTGAAGTTTTGCGGTGGCGTACCGCAGCAATTCGTCTTCGTGGCGCGCAATCTGCTCCAAGCCCACGCGGTGCATCCAGCGGGAGGCCTCGGCCAAACCGATGGCTCCCGCAATGTGCGGGGTTCCGGCTTCAAACTTGAAGGGCAATCCGGCGTAGGTGGATCCCTCTAAGCGAACTTGGTCGATCATCTCGCCACCCCCCATATACGGGGGCAGGCGCTCCAGCCATTCGGTCTTTCCGTACAGAACGCCCATGCCGGTGGGTCCGTACATTTTGTGGCCGCTGAAGGCGTAAAAATCAACGTCCAGTGCCTGAACGTCCACGGTGCTGTGCGGCACGGCCTGTGCTCCGTCTACAAAGACCGCTGCGCCTGCGGCGTGCGCTTGGGCGGTCATGTCGCGCACGGGATTGACCGTTCCCAAGGCGTTGGAAATGTGGTTGAAGGCTACCAATTTAACCCGACGGTCCAGCAACGATGCATAGGCGTCTTGATCCAAGGAACCGTCGTCCAGCAAGGGAATGAAACGGAGCTCCGCGCCGGTGGCTTGGGCCAGCATTTGCCAGGGCACCAAATTGCTGTGGTGCTCCAGGGTGCTGACCACGAGGGCATCGCCCGGTTGGAGCAGGGTGCGGAAGCCGTGGGCTACCAAATTGACTCCTTCGGTGGTGCCGCGCGTCCAGAGGATTTCGTGGGTATGGGCCGCGTTGAGGTGCATGCGGAGCTGCTCGCGCGCAGCTTCAAAGGAGTCCGTAGCGCGCTGGCTCAGGGTGTGCACGCCGCGGTGTACGTTGGCGTTGTCCGTTCGGTAGTAGTGGTCTATAGCGTCCAAAACGCATACGGGCTTTTGCACCGTGGCCGCATTGTCCAGGTACACCAAGGGGCGTCCGTTAATCGTTTGCTTCAGGATGGGAAATTCATCCAATAGGCTGGTAGGCAGTAGGTTGCGTGGGTCCACAGTGCAAAGGTCGGGAATTAAACGCATATAGGTGTGTGGCGTACGGCTAGCGGAGGTGGGACGGGGGTCCTTTGGTGCATGACAAAACAATGGATCTGGGCGTGCCTCCTTCTGGGAGGAGGGGGTGCGCCGCCCAGCTTGTGGGCACAACAAGTACCGGCGGGAACCCGCCCGTTCGTTGCGGTGGTTCAACAAAGAACGATCCGCTGGGCGGAATTGTTCCGGATGGACGACACGGCGCAGCTGACGCCCCTGGACATTCGGCATTTTTTTCCGGAGGAGGAGACGCAAACCGTGAGCCGGGTTTGGGACGGAACGCAGTTTTTTGAGGTGGTGGACTTCACCGGTACTACCCGCCCCGAAGAAGGGATGCCGCACCCGCTGCAGCGCGTTCGGCACGGTCGCGGCGTGGATTTTTATTATGCGGACCCGCAGCAAAACCACGCGCTGGTGTGGACGGCTGCCGACGCACAGGAGTGGCAGGAACACGCGACCCTTCTGGTCCCGCGTGCGGGCGGTTGGCTGCTCCCCCACTCGCCCCTGCCCACGGCCAATCAAGTGCGGGATTGGGGACGCGCGGTGGAAACCAATACCGCGGAGCTCACCAAGGTGGTTTGGGACGGCGCAACGGTGGAGTACAACCGTCGGACGGGGGTGCGTACCGAGCGCTGGGGGCAAAATGACTCGGTCCGACGCACGCGGTACGCGGCACTACCCACCGGCGACTATTTCCTGACGGAATTGGAGGAACGCGGACGGGCGACGGGCGCCAATGGGGTATGCTGGACCGGATACCGTCGGGCAGAATGGGGGACGCCGCGCGTGGACACCGGGGCTGCTGCGGTGGGAAACTGGCTGGCCGCCCGCGGGTGGAGCAACGGCATCAACGGACCGTACTCCTTAGCCAAAACAGGCTGGGGTGGCGGCGAATCATCCCCTGCGGAGGGTCCGCTGAGCCCTTCATGCCCGTGGCAATCTTGGGTAGCGCTGGACGGCGGCGGCAATAGCCGCTTGGTTGCGCGGGGACCCTTAATCGGGGTTGAGGCCGAAGTATTTGTGGCGGACGCCACCGGTCGAGTGGTTTGGACGCACCGCGGGACTTGGAGCGGATCGCTGGATTTAACCGATTTGCCGGGTGCCCAAGTCTACACCGTCTGGATTCAACAAGGAGGACAACGCCACGCCACGCGCTGGGTGCGGGCCGCTCGCTAAAATTTCACAGATACTCACTTTTTAAATCGAACAAAACATGCGTAAATCTTCTCTTTCCAAAAAACGAGCTCCCAGCGGCGAAATGGCCGTGTTGGTGGGCCTGATACTCACCATTGCAGGCATTCTCTTGGTGCATACCGCACGAGCCCAACCTTGTGCCGCTACCGCTCCTGGTTCGGTTCAGATGTGGTTCCCGGAACCCTGTGCTTTTGTCCCACCCCTTTTTGCGCCGCAACCGGGTTTCAAAATACAAGGAACCGGAGACCGATTGGTCCACCACCTGCACGGCCTCGGCGGCGACGGAACCAGCTGGAATCTGGTGGCTGCGCGTACTTCCTACGGCGGCGCTCCCAATTTCCCAGCCCGACGCGTTCCCTACAGCACGCCACCCACTTACTACCACAACGGTTCCTTGGCGGACGCGGCCTTGGACGCGCATGCAGCGGTAGCCACCGCCCATCAGGCACTGGGCGCACCTTTGGGTTTGTTGCCTGCCAACAACTTGGTGGTTGCCCACAGTTTGGGCGGTGTGGTAGCCCGAAAAATGGACGATTTGTACCGAGACAGTTCGGCCTTTCAACGCCAGTTTGGCGGCATCGCAACCTTCGGTTCGCCGCACATGGGTGCCGTTGCATTGTACAACGCCAGTCCCAACGGTTTGGATTTGGCCCGTCCCTTCGTAACCGAGGCCTGCGCGGTGCTGGGGCATCCGGAGGTAGTGGTCTACCCCTCCTTGCCCCTGCTGCGCTGGGTGCCGGGCCTGGATCCCCTTTTGAAGCAAACCGTTCAGTCGGCCTGCGGTACTCTTGGAAAAGTCTTCACGCCCTTTGCCGCGCGGGATTTTTACCGACCGATCACGCTGGACCTACTGCCGTGGAGCGCTTCCATCCAAAACCTCCACATGCAAGGCAGTGAAGTCCCCATCGTCGCCTTTTACGGCGTGGAAGAGGAGCCGGTATTCTGGAGAACGGCGCAGTCCTTTTTCTCCTTGGATTCCTTGGGCGTACAGCAAATGACCGACCCCTTCAACGCTACGGACGATCAAGGTTTGGTCAACTTCGCCCAACGGGAACGCGATCGATTTGACGCGCTGGCCGATGCCGCTGCAGACCGAGCGCTGGCCTACCGTGAAGCGGCGCATACCTGGCGCTTGGCGGTTCCCTTGGCCAATTATTACCGCAAGCGCGCCGCGCAAAAAGAAGCAACCGCCGCGGCACTGGAAGCGGCCGAACGTTGGTACGTCCACGCCAACGGGGTGTACAAAACCATCGTGGGGGCCCAGGAAATTCACTGGTTGCAAGACGGCTGGTGGTGCACGTGCGTGAACCTGCAAACCGGGGCGGTGGAACGTTCCCGTACGGAATCGCCGGACGACTGCGAGCCGAGCGGCGGTTTTGAAGATTGCCACGCCACCCCCCGGTACGTGCTCCGCGTGTTTCAGTACGAGAGCGACGGCATGGTACTGGCGCACTCCGCGGGCAATGTAAACGGCGCCGTGCTCTCGGTCCGACTCCCCAAAACAAACCACCAGCAGATGCGCAACTGCACGGAAACTAAGGACAAACTGCGTCTGCTGTACAACGGACAACTATCCAACGCAGGGTTCTTTGCTCTGCCCGTTCGGTGATGAAGTCCGGCACTTTTACAGCGGCAGCAGGGTTGTTCGCCTTGTTCGGCTGCACGTCGTGCACCGAGGGAACGGTGGCACCTCCGCTCCCTGATCCCTGGATTTCCTTGTGGACCTTCCACCCCCGCGCCGGCGCTGCCGGCGCGGGGGTGGGCCCCTGGTCCTGCTCCGAAAACGTGGTGGCCTCTTCCGGCGATTCCCTTTGGCTGCTCCACGGACGCACCGGCGTCCCCCTCCAAAAAGCCTACCTCCCTCGGATCTGGACCGACGGCTCCTACCCCGGGTCGGCGTCGCTGCAACAAGGAGACTGGGCCTACCTGTTGGGAGAAAAGGGCATCCTGGTCCTCCACCTCCCAACCCTTCGTTGGAAGGAGCTTTCCTGGCCGAACACAACCCTCCCTGGGGAGACCCAATGGGTGGAACCGGCCTTGTTTGCGGGGCCGGGGCATTCCGTTTGCGTCGTCACCAAATCCATGGGGATGGGTGCGCGTTCCGCGGTTGCGGGAACAAGCCCCGGAACAAGCACAACCGAAAGCCCCGTCAACGGTTGGACGTCCACGGCTTGGATCTGGAATCCAGATAGCTCTAGGGAACAAGGGGTGTGGCAAGTCCTTTGGAAGCAGGGGTGGCGGGGCGCGTTCGTCGGCAGCGCCGACGGACTCGCCCGGTCCCCGGGCGGGCCCGGGGACGCACCAGCTTGCTGGTGGCGTCACCGCGCTCCCCATTCCGGGACCTTGGTGCACTCCTCCGGCAGCACGGTTGCGTTGCGCGGCAATCCCGTTGCGCACCCTCCGGTGGTCCTAAACCCAAACCAGGTGGCGGTTCTGATGGAACACAAAATTGAGTCCTACCGCGCCAACGGAATCCGATGCTGGTCCGTAACGTACTCAGACTCCACGCAATTGGACCGAACACTTTGGCTGGGTTGGGCCGTCGGGGCAAAGAAACCGAGTGCGTTAAACGGTACACCATCGCTTTGGGTGAAAGGCTCCGACGATCAATTGTGGTTGGTCCGGGCGTCGGACGGTTGGGTGGAACGTCGGTGGAATCGGGCAGGCTGGTCTCCATCGGGCACCCCAAAATTGGACGCACGCGGAGGTCTTTGGTACACGGCCGAAGGTGCGCTCTGGCGAGCCACTGCAGATGGGTTGGGCCGAATGGTGGATGGGCAATGCACGGGAACGCCGGCAGTTTGGAACGAACCAAGAGGCACTGCGGTTGCGGTCCGCGACGGCATGAAAATATCGGCCTACCTTTGCAGCCAACCATGAATGCCATCAACATCCTCCTGCTCGGTTCCGGCGGTCGCGAACATGCGTTCGCTCGTGTTTTGAGCCAAAGTCCACTCTGCAACCAACTCTACATTGCTCCGGGCAACCCCGGAACCGCGCTGGAGGGAATAAACGTGGACGTCAATTGGCAGGACACCGAGGCTTTGGCACGTTTTGTTACCGAATCGGGCGTGTCTTTGGTGGTGGTGGGACCGGAAGATCCCTTGGTTCATGGGTTGCGCGACGTTTGCGCCGCTCATCCGGGGCTGAGGCACCTGGCATTCATTGGGCCGGGCGCCTCCGGCGCCCGGCTGGAAGGGTCCAAAGATTTTTCCAAAGATTTCATGGGGCGGCACGGGATTCCCACCGCGGCCCACCAAACGTTTACCCCGGAAACCGTCGAGGCAGGTTGTGCCTTTTTGGCCACCTTGGCCCCTCCCTACGTATTGAAAGCGGACGGATTGGCGGCCGGCAAAGGCGTTTTGATTTTATCCTCCCTGGAAGAAGCCCAAACCGAATTGCGCGCCATGCTTCTGGAAGCCAAATTTGGCGAGGCGTCGGCCAAAGTGGTGGTGGAGGAATTCTTGGACGGCATTGAATTTTCTGTTTTTGCGCTGACCGACGGCAAACACTACGTTTTGCTGCCGGAAGCCAAGGACTACAAACGCATTGGCGAGGGCGATACCGGCCTGAATACCGGTGGAATGGGTGCCGTTTCCCCGGTACCGTTTTGTACGCCAGAAGTATTGGAGGAAGTCCGCAACCGCATTGTGGAACCCACGGTCAACGGATTGCGCGCAGAAGGGATTCCGTACGTCGGATTCCTGTTTTTTGGCTTGATTCGGTGTGCCGACGCCGTCAAAGTGATTGAGTACAATTGCCGCATGGGCGATCCCGAAACCGAGGCTGTTTTGCCGCGACTCAACGAGGATTTGGTTGCCCTTCTGATGGACGCCGCAAATCATCGGTTGACCAACCGCACGGCGGAAGTGCGCCCGGGAGCGCAATGCGTTGTGGTTTCAGTAGCGGGCGGCTACCCGGAAGCCTACGGGAAAGGAGACCCCATTTCGGGACTGGACAACTTGGATCCCCACGGCCCCACGGTGGTTTTTCACGCAGGAACCAAGAAATCAGGCGCCGAAAGCGGCGTGGTCACCAACGGAGGACGTGTGTTGGCGGTATCTTCCCAAGGCAAAAACGCCTCGGAGGCGCTTGCGGCAACCTACGAGGCGTTGTCTAAAATTTCGTATCCCGGACAGTACTACCGTCGGGACATCGGAAACGATTTACGGGGATAACGACCGCGAAACGCGTTTATCGAGGGCTTACTTTTCGCCGGCCTTCTCGTGCTTGCGCATTTCACCAATCCAGTAGAGCAGGCCACCGGTGATGATCAACGAGAACAAAATATTGGGCAAATTGCCCGCAAGGGGGACCAGCTCCAACGTCCAGTAGAGAAAATCTCCCAAAGCTTCAAAAACAGTGCGCAACGGCATGGCGAAATTCTTTAAATTTCCACAAAGATAAGATGTTAACCGGCTTCTTCAAAAGCAATAAACCCATCGCCGGCCCCATGATGGTGCTCCTGCCCATTGTGCTGCTGCCCGGCTTGGTGGTATCCCAACCGCATCCGGCCTGGGAAGTGGTTCTTTTGGCTCTGTGCGCAGGGCTTATGGCCGGTTTGGTTAATTTGTTTTTGATCTACCGCAGCGGCTACCTCAAGGCCACTTATCTCTTGGGATGGACCTGGTGGGTGGTGGCCGTTGGGCTGAGTCGAAGTTGTTCGGGATTGAGCTGGGTGGATCTTTTGGCAGCCATCTTGGTTGTTTTGAGCACCGGATTTGTTTTTACGTTGCACCAACCCGTTGGCCAAAAAGACAGTGTAGCATTGAATGTGGGCCTGCTCGGCGCACTTTCCAGCTGGGTTCATCCCGACGCCACCGTAGTCTTGCCCCTGGCTTGGTTGGGAATGGGCCTCTACGGTCACCTGAGTCTTCGGCGTGTCTTTTTGACGCTTCTGCCTGCTCTGGGTACGTGGACGCTGCTCTATCCACTGGCGTCCTACTTTCCCGAGTCTTTGCAGCCCAACCGCCTGCCCTCTTTTTTTGATTGGAGTGCCTATCCGCGTGAGCTTCCCGTGGGTTGGATTTGGGCGGGAGTGTCGTTTTTGCCCATTCTGGGCCAATCCATCGCCGCCATGTCCAAAGCAAAATTGGTCAAGCGCCACGCCATCCAGTTTTCCTTGGGTTCTGTTGTTCTAATGCTCGTTTGGGCTGCGCTGCTGCCGTCCGCATGGGTTTGGTTGCCCGGAGCACTTTCGGTTCCCGTTGCCTTACTGACCGCTAATGCACTGGACTACACCCAACGCGGGTGGATTCGTTCGATCTGGATTATTGGGTACCTACTGGCCGCCGTGTGGTCCGCTTGGGGAGCCGCGACGGGCTTCAGTTTCCTTCCGGAAGGAATAACTTTTTGAGCTCGGTAGCTTCATTGGGCTGCATTTTGCCCGCCAAAATCAACGCCAACTGACGTCTGCGCAGGGCACCGTCGAAGCGCTGCTTTTCCAAATCCGTTTCGGGTTCAATCGGCGGAACCGAAATGGGGTTGCCCAATTGATCGACCGCCACAAACGTATATATGGCCTCGTTGCAACGAATTGCATTGCCTTGGCCGCGCTGATCTTCCATGGTCACCTCCACGTAGACCTCCATGGAAGACGAAAACGCGCGAGAAACCTTGGCCTCCAAGGTGACGATACTCCCGACAGGAATGGCTTGTTTGAACGAAACATTGTTCACACTCGCCGTAACAGCAATCCGACGAGAATGTCGGTGGGCGGCAATGGCGGCGCACCGGTCCATCCAGCTCAGCAATTGGCCACCAAAAAGATTATTCAGGTTGTTGGTGTCGTTCGGCAGAACGATTTCGGTCATCACCGTGAGTGACTCCGACGGGCGTTTTGCCTTCATGGTTGCGGGTTGCCGCGGAAAACCCAAACTGCCGGGAAGGATTTCTTCAATACGTCTCGCTGGGCCTGAGCCTCTTCTTCCGAACGCGCAACACCTGCAGCCACTTTAGTGGTTCCCAAGGAGGAGGGCACAATTTGTGCGTTCTGACCCTGAGCACGCAAGGTGTTGACAAAGCGCTCTGCATTGGTACGGTCACCAAAGGCACCCACCACCAAGTAATACTGGTCCTTGGATTCCTTGGTTGCCGTTACTCCTTTGCTGGAGGCTTTGTCCTTTTCGGCGCTCGTTGCGGAAGTGTTCGACTTGTCCTCTTTGGATACCGACGTCTCTGCCGGTGCATCCGGTTGAGGTTGCGAAACCGGTGGAGCCGGGGTCTCAACGGCCGGGGCAGATTCTGCTGTTGCAGTTACAGCCGCGGGTGCTTCAACCACTTTCTTAGGCGACGCAGGCTCTTCGAGCGGGGGTTGCGAGAATAAATCCATGGACGGCCACGCTAATTTGGGGAGACGCATCCACGACGCTTCGTGGAGAACGTTTTGAATATCTTGTTGAAATCCCGGCTTCGTACCACCAACCACCAACAGACCAACGATGCCGGTGAAAACCGCGGCAGAACGAATCGGTGCCAACCACTTTTCTCGGTTGGAACGAATTCGGCGATCGGTTAAGGGGCGTACCGGTGGGGTTGCTCCCGCCTCGGGATTTACTGGGGCAGTAGTCCGCGCCGCAGCAGGGGCTTTGCGTGCCGCTTCCGAAGGAATTGTTGTTTCCGGAGCGGAAGACCGGGCCGGAGAAACAGTGGCGCGCAAAGCGCGAACCGGGACTTCGTCGGCTGGAACCAACACCGGCAATCGGTAAATGGGCAAACCGTAGGACTCGGGCAAGAAATTCGCTTCCAACGCGGGTTGAAACACCCACTGAAATCCATTGCGAAGGGAAAACGCCCCGATGGAATCCAAAAAAATGCGTTCGCCGCGGTCCAAGCGCACCCGCCATCCGCGCACTACATTGTGCACCAAACGTGCCGCTTCGGAAGAATCACATCCTTCTACAGAAGCCACCTGACGCAGGAAGGATTCCCCAACCACGGAGTCGTTTGGGGAAAAAGAAACCCGGCGAGCAGGAGGCAAGAAAAGACCAGAAACCAATTGAATATCAGCTCCATACGGACGTACGGCAAACACTCCCCACCCGGGAACCTCCACGGAATCGCTGGCACACAGCGCGTGGAAGAGATGCTGGCCCAAGCGGGCTTCGGAGAAGGTATTTGTATGCACGGTGCTGGAGTTCCCGTTTAACAGGGACTAACAAAGATACAAAATTTCAAAATACCCACTGCAGCAACGGTCCGCAATGACCCAAAACGAAAAGCCATCTGCGCACGCCGGATGCGCCTGTGCGCGCCCAAGCGTCTCACCTGCGCACAACCTTGCATCTCACAAGCGCGCCCTGCACCAACCAAGCGTCATACTGCCCGCCCTGCGAAACCCTGGGGACGGCCCCAGGCACCAGTGTGCCCGGCTGAAGCGATCGCCGCCTGAATCAGGCAAAGATAATTCTCTGTTATCCTTTGATTACCATATTATTAGGAAACAATTTGATTGCAATAAAGCAACAATTTCTTAACCCAAAAGGGCCGATACTTGCCGCATCCTTAAAAACGAACACATGAAAAAAGTATGCTCCTTTTTGGTGCTTTTGGCGGCCACGGCATTCTCTGCCTGGGCGCAACAGCCCGTCACCGGTGTTGCCGTTGACGAGACCAACATTCCGCTCCCCGGTGCGGTTGTTCTGCTCGACGGTGCCTCGAAAACGTACACCGACGCACAAGGTCGATTCAGTTTCAATAAAGTTACCGACGGTGCGCACTCTTTGGTACTGGAATACCCCGGTTACGACAAAGTAACCAAAACCATTCAAGCCGGAACGCACGTCGTTTTGAAGACGTCGTTGACTGCCAACACCCTGTCTGAAGCAAACGTCGTTGGCTCGTACCTGCAGGGTCAGGCCAAGGCCATTAACAAGCAGGCGAGCAACGTCAACACCACCAACGTGGTGTCGTCGGACCAAGTGGGACGTTTCCCGGACGATAACATTGGCGACGCGTTGAAGCGCGTGAGCGGCATCACCATGCAGAACGACCAAGGCGAGGCCCGCAACATCATTGTTCGCGGCTTGGCTCCTCAGTTGAACAGCGTGACCATTAACGGCGAGCGCATTCCTTCCGCAGAGGGCGATAACCGCAACATCCAGTTGGACTTGATTGGAGCGGACATGATTCAAACGCTGGAGGTGAACAAAACGTTGACCCCAGACATGGATGCCGACGCCATTGGCGGTTCTGTGAATTTGGTTACCCGTGCCGCAGTGGGCGGACGTCGTGCCTTTGTGAACGGCGGGTTGCAGTACAACGCCCTGCGCCAGGCTACTACATTGAACGGAAGTTTCTCCTACGCCGATCGTTTTGCCAAGGACCGTTTGGGCTTGGTGGTGAGTGGGTCGCGCAAGGACAACGTCTTTGGATCCGACAACTACGAAATGGAATGGGACTTTTCCGGCGCTGAGCCGCTGGTGACCAACTACGAGGTTCGCGTGTACGACGTACAGCGCTTGCGCCAGAATTTGTCCGTCAATGCGGACTACCGTTTGGCCCCGGGCCACACATTGTTCTTTTCGTCCATGGTGTCCAACCGTAAAGACTGGGAAAACCGCTTCCGCATTCGCTACAAGGACATTGAGCTGTTGGAAGACGGCACCTACGAAGGCGAAGTGCGCATGCAGACCAAGGGCGGCGCGGCAGGCACCAAAAATGCGCGTTTGGAGAACCAAAACATGAACAACTTCGCCTTGCGCGGCGAGCATCTTTTTGGTCAATTGAAAATGGACTGGAGTGCCAACCAATCGTTTGCCAACGAGTTGCGTCCTGGTGAGCGCTACATGCAGTACCGCGTGAAGGGCGCGCCGCTGGAAATCACCAACAACGATCCCGAGCGCATGGTGTTTGTCGCTACCGGAAAAGGATCGGTGTCTGAAGATTTTAAACTGCACGAATTGACGGAGCAAAACCAAAACACCTTCGATCGGGACCGCAACGCGCGTTTGGATTTCACCTTGCCCGTGGCCAACGGAAACCTGAAGTTTGGTGCCCGTTTGCGCACCAAAACGAAGGAGCGCGATTTGGATTTTACGGCCTATGAATTCAACAACGACGAGCCCACGTTGCAAGACAACGCCTTGGCCACCCCGCGTTTGAACACGTTTATGCCCGGTACGGATTTCTTCGCACAAGACGGCACGCAGCGGTTCTTCGATCCCGCAACCTTGGGCGCGTACGATTTCACAAACGCCGCTGAATTCACCGGAAAACCCGTGCCAGAGGAATACGCCGCAGAGGAATACACGGCCCGCGAGAACATTTTGGGTGCCTACGCCATGTACACCCGCACGTGGAAGAAACTGACCGCAATCGGTGGCCTTCGTTGGGAGCAAACCCAAAACGTTTACTCCGGAAAGCTGTTCAACCTGGACGACGGAAACAAGGAGGACTCCATCAGCAGCAATACGTACAACAACGTGTTGCCCAGCCTTTTGCTGAAGTACCAGGTGTCCAAGAACAGCGTGGTTCGCTTGGCCGGTACCAGCGCCCTGGCACGCCCCAATTACTACGATTTGGTTCCGTTTGCGGCCTTCTCGTTTGACGACAGCGAAGCCTCTTTTGGCAATCCCAACCTGAGTGCGGCCCGCGCAACAAACGTCGATTTGAGCTACGAGAGTTACTTCAAGAACATTGGCTTGGTTTCTGTGGGCGGTTTCTACAAGTACATCGACAAATTCATTTACACGGAGCGCGGTGAGGAAACGTTTGGCGGCGAAAAGTTCCAAACGGATCGTCCAGAAAACGGCAACTTCGCTACCGTTTCTGGTTTGGAGGTTGCTTTCCAGCGCTCCTTGGGCAACACCGGGATTTGGAAGTCGTTTAACTTCTACACCAACGCTACCGCAACGCGCTCCACCACCAACGGCATTCGCGAAGGCGAGGTAACGTCTTTGGCGGGTACCGCACCTTTGATGGTAAACGCGTCTTTGGCGTACGACACCAAGAAGTTTATGGCGCGCTTGAGCTTCAACCACGCGGCAAGCTACGTGGACGAGTACGGCGGAGACGCTACGGAAGACCGCTTCTACGGGGCGCAGTCGTTCCTGGATTTCAATGCCTACTACAGTTTGACCAAGAAGGTTCGCATCTTCGCCGACGTGAACAACTTGACGAACCAACCGCTGCGCTACTTCCAAAACACGAAGGAGTACACCATGCAGGCTGAATACTACGGATTGCGCGCCAACTTGGGCGTGAAGTGGGATTTGTAAGCTGTACACAGCTGGTTTTTGAGGAGGGCTGCCCCGCGGGGCAACCCTCCTTTTTTCTTGCAGCAAGAAGCAACGGGACGTACTTTTGTTCAAAATTTAGACCCGTTCTAAACAAGCGTACGGATTTTGCGGTTAATCCCCGTGAATTCGGTGCACAACCGGGTCCTTTTTGCAACAGTTCCTAACCCAAGTCCCACCCCATGGTGCACGTATCCGATGCTGCAGCCCGTCAAATTCAGCGCCTGCTCAGTGAGGAAGGCCGGAGCGACGCCTTTATTCGCGTTCGCGTGAAAAGCGGTGGCTGCAGTGGCCTCAGCTACGATTTTGGTTTTGTGGACGCCCCCGAGGAAGGCGACCAAACGTTTGAAGAGCACGGCGTCAAGATGCTCGTGGAGAAAAAGAGTTTGCTCTATTTGTTGGGCACCACCCTGGATTTCAGCGGCGGCCTCAACGGCAAGGGCTTTGTGTTCAACAACCCCAACGCCGCTCGCACGTGCGGCTGCGGAGAATCCTTCGCGGTATGAGCCAAGACGAAATCCTAGAAGGCGTCACCTCCGCCGAGTACAAGTACGGTTTCACTACGGATTTTGAGTCCGACAACCTGCCTCCGGGCTTGGACGAGGGCGTGATCCGCGCACTGTCGGCCAAAAAGAACGAACCGGAATGGCTGACGGAATGGCGTTTGGAAGCCTTCCGCATTTGGCAGTCCATGGAGGAGCCGGAATGGGCCAATGTTCGGTACACTAAACCCGACTATCAGGCCATCTCCTACTATTCCGCACCGGTCAAAAAGCAGGTAAACAGCTTGGACGAGGTGGATCCGGAGTTGCTCAAGACTTTTGAAAAACTGGGCATCAGTTTGGACGAACAAAAACGTTTGTCTGGCGTGGCCATGGACGTTGTGGTGGATTCGGTTAGCGTAGCCACCACTTTTAAGGCCACCCTGGCCGAAAAAGGCATCATCTTTTGCAGCATTTCCGACGCCGTACACGAGCACCCAGAACTGGTACGCAAGTACTTGGGGACGGTGGTTCCGCGCACGGACAATTTCTTTGCTGCATTGAACAGCGCCGTCTTCACGGACGGCAGCTTTTGCTACATCCCAAAAGGCGTTCGTTGCCCCATGGAACTGTCCACGTACTTCCGCATCAACCAAGCGGGGACGGGTCAGTTTGAACGCACCTTACTCATTGCAGACCAAGGAAGTTACGTGAGCTACTTGGAAGGCTGCACCGCACCTTCGCGGGACGAAAACCAGCTGCACGCTGCGGTGGTGGAATTGGTGGCGTTGGACGATGCGGAAATCAAGTACTCAACGGTCCAAAACTGGTACCCAGGCGATGCCGAAGGCAAGGGTGGGGTCTTCAATTTTGTGACCAAGCGCGGTATTTGCGAGAAGCGCGCCAAAATCTCGTGGACCCAAGTGGAAACCGGTTCCGCGGTGACGTGGAAGTACCCCAGTTGCATTTTGAAAGGAGACGACAGCGTGGGCGAATTTTACAGCGTGGCGGTGACCAACAACTACCAGCAAGCAGACACCGGCACCAAGATGATTCACTTGGGCAAGCGCACCAAGAGCACCATCATCAGCAAGGGCATCTGCGCGGGGCATAGCAACGGCAGCTACCGCGGATTGGTGAAAATGGGGCCGCGCGCCGAAGGTGCGCGAAACTTCTCCCAGTGCGACTCATTGTTGATGGGCGACGGATGCGGCAGCCACACCTTCCCGTACATCGAGATCCAAAACAAATCCGCTCAAGTAGAACACGAGGCCACCACCAGCAAAATTGGGGAGGACCAAATCTTCTACTGCAACCAGCGCGGCATGGACACAGAAGCGGCCATTGCCCTGATTGTCAACGGTTACTGCAAAGATGTTTTGAACCAACTCCCCATGGAATTTGCCGTGGAGGCCCAAAAATTACTCGCCATCAGTTTGGAAGGATCCGTCGGATAATCCGCAAAACCGCCCGAGCGAAACAGAAGAAATCATGCTATCCATTCAAAATTTACAGGCCGGTTTGGCCGACGGAACGTCCATCCTCAAGGGCATTAACTTGGAGGTTAAACCCGGTGAAGTTCACGCCATTATGGGCCCCAACGGCTCCGGAAAAAGCACCTTGTCCAGCGTGGTGGCCGGCCGGGAAGAATACGAAGTCACCGGCGGCGATGTTTTGCTGGACGGCGAATCCATTTTGGATTGCTCGCCGGAGGAACGCGCCCACAAGGGGATTTTCTTGAGCTTTCAATACCCCGTGGAAATTCCGGGAGTGTCCGTCAGCAACTTCATCAAAACCGCACTGAATGCCCACCGCGCTGCGCGCGGCGAAGGGCCGTTGGAAGCCGCTTTGCTGCTGAAAAAAATGCGCGAAAAGTTGGAGCTGTTGGAAATGGACAAGAGCTTTTTGAGCCGTTCGTTGAACGAAGGGTTTTCCGGCGGCGAAAAAAAGCGCAACGAAATCTTCCAAATGGCCATGCTGGAGCCCCGTTTGGCCATTTTGGACGAAACGGACAGCGGCCTGGATATTGACGCCTTGCGCATTGTGGCCCAAGGGGTTAACGCTTTGAAGAGCCCAACCAATGCGGTGGTGGTCATCACCCACTACCAGCGTTTGTTGGACTACATCGTTCCGGACTACGTGCACGTTTTGCTCAACGGAAAAATCGTCAAAAGCGGCACCAAAGATTTGGCGCTCGAGTTGGAGGAGCGCGGGTACGACTGGATCAAAAAAGAAAACGCCGGCAAATAATGCACAATACGTTGCTGAATTTATACGCGGAACACGAGGCAGACTTGGCCCGGGAAAGCGGCGATGCGGTTGCGTCCAAAAGACGTGCGGCCATCGATCGATTTGAGGCGTTGGGCTTTCCCACCAAGCACTGGGAATCCTGGAAGTACACTTCGCTGAAAACCACCCTTGCGACGGAATACACCACCGTGCCACCTTTTGCCTCTGCGAGCCAACACGCTCTGGAGTTTAAGGACCTGGAATCCTACTTTTTGGACGAATTGGACGCCTACCGCGTGGTGTTCGTCAACGGGGTCTATTCTTCTTGGTTGAGCAGCACCACTCACCAAGGCATAGACGTCTGTACGCTGGGCAGCTCATGGCGCAAATCCCCCGAGTGGTTGGCGGAAAACTTTGCCGCTTTGGACGAATTGGACGAGCCCTTGGTGCTCCTGAACCGCGCTCTGGCCCGGGAAGGTGCCCTGGTGCACATCCCCAAGAACACTGCCGCAGACAAGCCCATCCAAATCTTCTACTTCACCACGGCGGACGAGCCGGTGTTTGCCCAAGTGCGCAACATCGTAGTGGTGGAGTCCGGAGCGCGCGTGGAAATCGTGGAGCGGCACCAAGCGCTCAACGGTAAAGCCCACTGGACCAACGCCGTCACGGAAATTCGCGTGGCGCCCAACGCTCACGTTCGGTACACCAAATTGCAAAACGACGTTTCAACGGCCACGCTCACGGACGCCACTTTTGTGCACCAAGTGGCGGACAGCACGGCCGTCGTCAATACCTTTAGTTTCGGCGGAAAACTCACCCGCAACGACCTTCGCTTTCACCTGGCCGGTTCTAATGCGGAGGCGCATTTGCATGGATTAACCCTCATCAATGGAGACGAGCACGTTGACCACCGCACTTTTGTAGACCACGCGGTGCCCCATTGCACCAGCCGCGAGGTGTACAAAGGAGTCTACGACGGCCGTTCCCACGGGGTCTTCAACGGACAAATCATGGTGCGTCCGCAAGCGCAAAAGACCCTCGCCTTTCAGCAAAACGACAACCTGTTGTTGAACGACCGCGCGCAGATTGATACCAAGCCGCAGTTGGAGATTTTTGCCGACGACGTCAAGTGTTCCCACGGCTGCACCGTGGGCCAGCTGGATGCCGACGCCCTCTTTTACTTGCGTGCCCGCGGAATCCCCGAAACCGAAGCACGCGCCCTGCTCATGCTGGCCTTTGCCAACGATGCCTTGGCGCAGGTGGAACTTCCCGCATTGGAACGCAAACTCCACGCATTGATCCACAAAAAGCTGGGCGTTTCAGTAGCTTAAGCACCCCAATAGCTCGTCAAATTCCTTATCTTCGTTGGCTTAAAGAGTGAAAACAGCCAGCGAATGAATGCTTCTTCCTACCAACGCATCAACAACCTACTCGGTTGGTTGGTGTTTGTGATTGCCAGCGCCACCTACGTCCTAACGGTAGAGCCTACCACCAGTTTCTGGGACTGCGGCGAATACATTGCGACCTCGGTCAAACTGCAGGTGGGACACCCTCCCGGAGCGCCGTTGTTCCAGTTGATGGGCGCGGTTGTGGCCAACTTGTTGGCCGGTGACGTAACGCAGCAGGCGTACTACGTGAACCTGCTGTCTGCGTTTTCTTCCAGCTTCACCATTTTGTTCCTCTTTTGGTCCATCACAGCCATCGCCAAGCGCTTGATTGCGCGATTGGGTGAACAAACCCCGGCCCGTACCGTCGCTATTTTTGGTGCTGGTGCAGTGGGTGCCTTGGCCTACACGTTTTCCGACTCCTTTTGGTTCAGTGCCGTTGAAGGCGAAGTATACGCCATGAGCTCGTTCTTCACGGCCTTGGCCTTCTGGGCCGGTCTGAAGTGGGAAGCAGCGGTGGACCACGATCCCTACGCCAACCGCTGGTTGTTGCTCGTGGCTTATGCCGTGGGCCTCACCGTGGGCGTGCACATTTTGGCCTTCCTCGTCATTCCAGCGGTGGTCATGTTGGTGTACTACAAGCTCTATAAAGACCGTTCCTGGAAAGGATTCCTGATTGCAAACACGGTTTCTGTGGCGGTCCTGGCCTTCGTTTTTGCCATCATCATTCCGTTCATCCTGAAGGTATTTGGCTTCTTGGAAATACAGTCGGTCAATACCGTAGGACTCCCCAAGAACTCCGGTACCCTGCTGGCGTTTGGCCTGTTTGTAGGCGCCGTGGTATACGGCTTGCAGTGGGCTAAAAAAACCAACAAGCCCCTCATCTCGCAAGGCATTCTGGCGGTGGTGTTCATCATGATTGGGTACTCTACCTTCTTGACCTTGGCCATTCGTTCCAACACCAATACACCAATCGACGAAAACAATCCGGAAGACGCCATTTCCTTACTGGCGTACTACAACCGCGAGCAGTACGGCGACTGGCCTGTTTTGTACGGACAGAGCTTCAACGCTCCTCTGGACCCGCAACAGCCCTACAAAGACGGCAAGCCTACCTACGCATACAGCGAGGAAACCGGTAAATACGAAGTGACCAACGACGGCAAGGCGTCGGTGCCCAACTACGACAAGCGGTACATCGGCTTCTTCCCGCGGATGTGGTCCGATCAGTCCGACCACGTGCAGAACTACATGAGTTTGATGAAAATCACGGACAAGGACGCCCCAATTTCCTTTGGGAAGCACTTTTCCTTCTTCGTGAAGTACCAACTTGGTCAACTGTGGTTCCGCTACTTCATGTGGAATTTTGCCGGACGCCAAAACGACGAACAAAATCGCTACGAATTCACCAAAGGCAACTGGATCACGGGCATTACGTTCTGGGACGAAGCACGTTTGGGCCCGCAGGACAACCAGCCGACGTTCCTCAAAAACAACCCGGCCCGAAACGTTTACTATGCACTTCCGCTTGTTCTGGGCTTGGTGGGGCTCTTTTTCCAGTTCTCCAAAGACAAAGATCACACTTGGGTATTGACCTCGTTGTTCCTCTTTACGGGCATCGCGGTTGCAGTCTATACCAACCAAAAGCCGTTTGAACCGCGCGAGCGGGACTACGCCTTTGTGGGCTCCTTCTACGTCTTTGCCATTTGGATTGGTCTGGGTGTGGTGGCCCTAGTGGAGTGGCTGGGCAAGTTGCGTTCCACAGCCACAGCCGCCTTGGTAACCGCGGCTATGCTCGTAGCGGTTCCGGGCCTCATGGCACAGCAAAACTGGGACGACCACAACCGCTCCAACCGCTACACCGCGCGGGACATTGCGAAGGCCTACTTGGACTCTTGCGAAAAAAACGCCATTCTCTTCACCAACGGTGACAACGATACCTTCCCGCTTTGGTACGTGCAAGAGGTAGAGGGCTACCGAACGGACGTGCGCATCGTGAACCTCTCCTTGCTCAACACGGATTGGTACATCGACATGATGAAGCGCAAGTACTACGAAGGAGCGCCTGTACCCTTCCGCTTTGAAAAGAGCCAGTACGTTCAGGGTACGCGCGATGTGCTCTTCTACCAAGACATTGGCGTTCAAGGACGTTGGTACATCGAAGACTTCTTGAATTGGACACGTCGGGACGATGCCGCCACCAAGTTCACGGCCTACCAAGGCACGGAGGCCCCCAAGCAGTTCTCCTTCTTCCCCCAGAAGAAATGGCGCATTCCTGTGAACAAGGAGCAAGTACTTAAGAACAACGTGGTCCCCGCCGACCAAGCGGACCGTATTCTTGAATACATCGATTGGGACTGGGGGTCGAGCGTAATCTCGAAACGCGATTTGATGTTGATTGACCTTTTGGCCAACAACGATTGGTCCCGTCCGATTTACTTCAGCACGACGGTGGGATCCACGGCCAGCGGATTCTTCTGGCTGACTCCGTACTTCCGTTTGGAAGGATTGGCGTACCGTTTTGTTCCTGTGAAGAGCTCCACTCCGGAAGGATCGTACGACTTTGGCGACGTGAACGCCGAAGCCTGCTACAATCTGATGGTGAACCCCAAAAACGAGGCGGGCAAATTCCAGTATGGCAATATGGAGGATCCCAACGTTTATTTGGACGAAACCAACCGTCGTTTGTGCTTCAACTTGCGTACCTCATTCGGTCGTGCAGCCTCTACGTTAGCCATTCAAGGCCAAAACAAGAAGGCCATTGAAATGCTGGACTTTGGCATGCAAAAGATGCCGGTGGAGCGCTTTGGCTACGACTACTTCTTGCTGAGCATGATTGAGGGCTACTTCCGCGCCGGTGCTAAAGACAAAGCCAACAAATTGGTAGACGGTTTTGCAGCTAACTTGGACGAGAACCTCAACTACTACGCTCAATACCGCGGTGCCAAGCGCGCGTTTGTGTCCCAGGACATTGAAGGCGATTTGCAATACTACCAAATGCTCGTTCGGTTGTCGTCGGCCTACAACGGGGGTAATTTTGATCCGGCCAAAATGCAAAGCGACCCGCTGTTTGCCCGCTACGCGGAGCAGGCTTCGAAGTTTCAATAAGGCGCGAAATCCTGGTTAAACCAGAGGGGCCCGGCGCTTGCGCGCCGGGCCCCTCTTTTTGGTCTTTGCCGCGCGCGGTGCGCGCGCCTCCTACTGATGCTGAAACCCTTGCGCCTTCAGCTCCACCTCTTGGCCGGAATTCAGCACCAACCAGCGTTGGGGTGACTCCGTCAAGTGGCCAATAGCCGTGAGGTTGGGATTGCCCTTGATCTTGTCCCAGTCGAACAAAGGAACCGTGAAGAGTAATTCGTAGTCCTCGCCGCCGTTCAATGCGGCCGTGATGGGGTTGATGCCAAACTCTTCCGCCAAGCGGATGACGGTGGGGTCCATGGGGATCTTGGCCTCAAAAAGCTTGCAGCCCAAGCCGGAGGCGTCGCACAGATGCAAAACCTCAGACGAAAGACCGTCGGACACATCGATCATTGACGTTGGGCGCACATCCAAATCACGAAGCAGCTTGATCATGTCTACCCGCGGCTCCGGCTTCAATTGGCGCTCCAAAACGTACTCGTGGCCCTGGAGTTCCGGCTGCAAGTTGGGATTGGCTTGCCATGCGGCTTTCTCCCGCTCCAGCACCTGCAAACCCAAATACGCCGCGCCCAAATCGCCCGTCACCACCAACAAATCCGTGGCGGAAGCGCCGGACCGACGCACCGCTGTGCCCCGATCCAAGTGTCCGATGGCCGTAACGGACAGCATCAAGCCGGTTTGGCTGGAGGTGGTGTCTCCCCCCACCAAGTCCACGCCGTAGCGATCGCACGCCAAATACAAACCGTGGTAGATTTCTTCCAAGGCCTCTACGGGGAAGCGATTGCTGACGGCCAAGCCCACCAACAATTGCGACGGAGTGGCGTTCATGGCGCAGAGGTCGGACAGATTGACGGCCGCTGCTTTGTAGCCCAAATGCTTGAGGGGCGTGTAGGAAAGGTCAAAATGCACCCCCTCCAACAGGAGGTCCTTGGTGACTACCACCTCGGAATCGGGTCCAAAATCCAGCACGGCAGCGTCGTCCCCCACCCCCAAAACAGAGGTGGTGTTTTTCGGGGAAATGGATTCCGTGAGGCGCTGAATCAGCCCGAACTCGCCCAAAGCGGACAACGGGGTTTTTTGGGGAGTCGGTTCTTCTATCATGGCACAAATTTCGCACTACCTTTGCATTAAATATCAACCCATGGCTCAGAAATATCAAGCCCAAATTGACGCGTTCATGGAAACCGTGCGCCAGCGCAACGGAAATGAACCGGAATTCTTGCAGGCCGTTCACGAAGTGGCCGAATCCGTTATTCCTTTTATAGAGGAAAACCCCAAGTACAAGACTGCCAAGATCTTGGAACGCATTGTGGAGCCCGAGCGCACCATCTTGTTCCGAGTGCCCTGGACTACGGACAGCGGCGAGGTCATGGTGAACCGCGGCTACCGCGTGGAATTCAACAGCGCCATCGGCCCCTACAAAGGCGGTTTGCGCTTCCACCCCACGGTGAACCTTTCTGTATTGAAGTTCTTGGGCTTCGAGCAAATCTTCAAAAACTCCTTGACCACGTTGCCCATGGGCGGCGGTAAGGGTGGATCCGACTTCGATCCCAAAGGCAAGTCCGACGCCGAAGTAATGCGTTTCTGCCAGTCCTTCATGACGGAATTGGCCCGCCACATCGGCCCGGACACGGACGTTCCCGCTGGAGACATCGGCGTAGGCGGTCGCGAAATTGGCTACATGTTTGGCCAGTACAAGCGTTTGCGCAACGAATTCACCGGCGTCTTGACCGGTAAGGGTCGCAACTGGGGCGGTTCTTTGATCCGTCCGGAAGCAACCGGCTACGGCACCGTGTACTTCGCACAGGAAATGCTGGCCACCAAAGGAATGGACTTCAAAGGCAAAACGGCTGTGGTTTCCGGTTCCGGCAACGTGGCACAGTACGCCGTTGAAAAGCTGAACGAATTGGGCGCCAAGGTTTTGACCATGTCCGACTCCTCCGGTTACATCATCGACCAAGACGGCATCGACGCCGACAAATTGGCCCACGTGATGGACATCAAGAACGTGAAGCGCGGCCGCATCAGCGAATACACCGCCAAGTACCCGAACGCGAAGTTTGTTGCCGGCAAAACCCCTTGGGGCGAGGCGTGTGACATGGCCTTCCCGTGCGCAACGCAAAACGAATTGAACGGCGACGACGCCAAGGCCTTGATCGCCAACGGCGTGAAGTGCATTGCCGAAGGCGCCAACATGCCTTCCACTCCGGAAGCCATTGAAGCTTTTGCTGCTGCGCGCGTGCTGTTCAGCCCGGGCAAGGCGTCCAACGCCGGTGGCGTAGCCACGTCCGGCTTGGAAATGTCCCAAAACTCCTTGCGTTTGTCTTGGACGCGCGAAGAGGTGGACGGACGTCTGCACCAAATCATGAAAGACATCCACGCCTCTTGCGTGAAGTTCGGTGCCCGCGAAGACGGTTCCATCGACTACGTAAAAGGCGCCAACTTGGCCGGCTTCGTGAAAGTTGCCGACGCCATGTTGGATCAAGGTCTGGTTTAATCCTTCGGCCGCCGGCCTACCGGCGGCGCGAAGCGCCGTACCTTCGGAACATGAATGCGTTCCGGAACCCCAAAGCCCACCGGAAGGTGGGCTTTTTATGTACCCTAAAGCGGGCCTTTTTAGGCGTTGCTCTGTTGGCTATTGTCCCTACCGGTTGTACCTACTACGGGACCACCGTGGGCCTCGAACAACTCAACGTACAGGTACGGCCCCGCTACGTTCGGTACCGGCTGGAACGCGAGCCCTTTACGGGATACGTCACCACAGATACCAGTCGCTTCCGCACCAAAGACGGACTGAAAAACGGCATGGAGCGCGTGTTCTACCCCAGCGGCTCCTTGCGCCGCGAGATCAACTGGAAAAACGGCCTGCGCCACGGAACCGAGCGCATTTACGGTGCCGAAGGCGAGCAACTTGCGCGCATGCGCTGGACACGGGGCAAGGAGGCGCGGTAAAGAGGCGCTTCACCAAGTAGCCCAGCGTGCGGTTCTGCCGTCGTCAGCACGAAGTGCCCACCAACCGGAGGGTAAATTCTCCGGTAAACGCGCGCGTCCTGCTGCATCTGCCTCTACCGTGAATACCGTTCTTCCGAGTGCATCCGTGCCCCACAGTTTACGACCCGCATCCAATGGCACGTAGGATTCGCCGCTGGTGTAAATCACTTCCAACGACTTACCTGAGTCCCTGGTGTCTTGGTCTTGGGTCAGGCACAGCATCTTGTTGATGCGCTTCCACAACTCGTCGGCCAAAAGAAACGGTACGGGCAACGAGGTAGGGCTGTTGCCCATCCGAACCACTACCAAATCCAAACTGGGAACCACAAAAAGAATTTGACCGTTTTTACCCAAAGCTGCAAACGCGTCGGCAGGTGCATTTGGAGTGAGTGGACCGGGAAATAAAATTTGAGATTGAGGCAGGCGGTGTGCACTCTGGCCGTTGAGCCACCACAACAAACCGTACGAGGGGTTCAAGCTCTGGGACGGGGTAGTCATCTTATGAACCCACAAGGAATCAAGGACCACAGTGCCGTTCCAACGACCGTGACCTTGAATCAACAACCCATAGCGCGCCATGCTCCGGGGTTTGCTCCAGAAAACATTGTTGTCCCCAGATGGATAAAAGAAACCCTGAATACCCGTTTGCGGGCGAATACGGGATTGGACCAAAGCATTTAGGTTTTGTCCTGTTGCTCCAATAAGTACTGCGTCCAGCAAGGTATACGGTGCATTGTGGTAGGCCCAACGCGTTCCTGCCGGTGCCAAATACTGCAGGCAAGTAGGAAGGGTGCAATCCGGATTGAACACGCCATCGTTCAAGCCCGTAGTCATGCGCAGATGATCTTCCACCCGAATTAATGTTTCTTGAGCCGACGATAAACTGCTCCAACCGGAGCCCAAATAGGCCCGGGAGGGCAGGTTGAGATCAATTTCGCCGGCCGAAACCGCTTGGCCCACCAATCCGGCCGTGAGGGTTTTTCCCGCCGACGCCCAATACCACAGACTGTCCAAAGTAAACGTACCGAAATACTCCTCCACCACCATGCGCCCTTGATGGAGAATCAACAATGCCTTGCTATCCTGCTGTGCCGCGTACGTCACCACCGAATCCACCCCCGCCGGGCACCACCCCAACTGAGCTGGGGTAACTGAATTCCAAGCACTCCCGGTCAGCGGAGGATAATAAAGTCCTTGTGCCCACGAAGCACACCCACAAAATACCATCAGGCAAGTCAAGATACCTACCGTAAGCCCGGAAAACGGTCTTTGCAATGTATGCCTATCTCGTTGTTTCATGTGCTTTGGATGCGCAACGAGCTCTCGCGTTTAACGCATTTTGAAGGTAGGTAAAATAACATTCGGCTGAATTCGCTTCTTTTGCCATTTCTCCTTCAACATAGATACTATTTTGAGAATTATATTACTCGTTTTTATTATATTCTGTGTACTTTTGTACCCAAATGATTTCATCCTCGCTCAAAACCCTTCCACCCAGCACCCAACGCACGTTGGAAACCTTGGGTGAAAACGTGCGCAAGGCGCGACTGCGGCGCGCCCTCACCACCGCTCGCGTTGCGGAACGGGCGGGAATAAGCCGCAAAACACTGTACCAAATCGAACGGGGAAGTGCGGCCGTGGCCCTCGGCCACTACGCCGCGGTGCTTTTTGTGCTGGAACTGGACGACGAACTGGGTGGCGTGGGTGCCGCAGATCCCTTGGGACGCACGCTGCAGGACGGACGAATGCTGGCGGCCCAACGAAACCGGAGGTCCGAACCGTAAGCGCTTAAATCTGGGGGGCTCAGCGCCGAACCCTGCGGTCGCGACGCAGTGCGCGACGCTCCATGCGGCGCACCTTTCTGATCATGCGGTCGCGCTTCAAACGCGCTTTGGCCAAGCGAAGCACGCGCCGCTTTACCCGCAATTCCTTGCGGGATTCACGCACTTCCTTGCGGCGTTGTGCCAGGGTGGCTCGCGAAGGGGATGCCTCAACGGCGGGGGAAGCCGCAGAACGCGGAGCGCGCGCTGCAGGACGGATTTGTGCGGTGCCGGATGCAGTCACCAACACGGTCAAAAACAAAAGGAGAAGGGTACGCACAACCACTTAACGACGCGGTACGCGAAAATAGTCTGTGTCTGCCCCGGGGGCATTCTTCATGGCCTCCGCGTGGGAAACAGTCTGCTCCACTGTGTCGGGGCGCAATACGTTGACTTCGTCGGACAGATGGACCAAGGGTTCCACGCCTTCCAACTCCATGCGTTCGATCTTGGCCACAAAGCCCAATATCTTTTCCATGTCCTGCTCCAATTGAGCCTTGCGCTCGGGAGCCAACGTCAAACGGGAAAGGTGGGCGAGCTTGTCTAGATCCAGTTGTGCCATGGGACAAAGGTACACCGATTGAGCGGATGTGCGGCTGCGCGTCAGGACTTCCGGTCCTCCGCTCGGTAGCGGTTAAGCTCCGCCAAGATAAGGGCGTGCACACGGTCCGACACCGCCTCTTGGTCCGCCACGCTTAGGCCGGTCACCTCAATGGGGGCGTGCACGGTAGCGCGGATCACGCCGGGGGAGCCTCCCTGGCCAAAATCCGGGAAGCGCCGACGGTGGTCCGGGAAGGTGATGGGAAGAATGGGGGTTCCGCTCTCAATCGCCAGCTTGAAGGCACCCGCTTTGAACGGGGCCAGTAGGGTTTTGGGGTTCTTGGGGATGCCGCCTTCGGGGTAAATGCACAAACCGGTTCCGCGCGCCAAACGGCGCGCTGCCTTGTCCATCACGGCGCGTTTGGAGGCCAACGAGGTGCGGTCCACCAAAATAGAGGTACGTCGGTAAAAGAAACCAAACAGAGGGATTTTGGCCAGCTCCGCCTTGCCAATGAAAACGGTGGGGGACTTTACCAGCCGGTAGCAAAACATGACGTCCAGCTCGGAGGTGTGGTTACTCACCACAATGTAGGGCCGATCCCAAGGAATTTGGGCCTCGTAACGCACCTTGCGCCAGAGGAACATGCCGTTCAAAATGAACGCCGCCCAGCGTCGGGCCCAAGGATAAAACCGAGGAAAGTCCGATGCTGAGCGGGAAGTCCAGTACAGCCCAGGGCTGAGTAACACAATACTGACGAGCATGCACCAATAGTACCACAGGTGGTACAGCATGCCAAACGCCCGTTTCATCAATGCAATTCGAACGACTCCATAAACTTCGTGGTGTAGTTGCCGGCCACAAAGTCGGGGTTGTCCATCAGCTGTCGGTGGAACGGAATGGTGGTTTTGACGCCCTCAATAACGAACTCGTCCAGTGCGCGCTTCATCTTGTCGATGGCCTCCTCGCGGGTGCGGGCCGTAGTGATGAGCTTGGCAATCATGGAGTCGTAGTGCGGCGGAATGGAGTAGCCCGCGTACACGTGGGTATCCAAGCGAACGCCGTGCCCTCCAGGAGCGTGGAACACGGTGATTTTACCGGGAGCGGGACGGAAATTGTTGTACGGATCTTCCGCGTTGATGCGGCACTCAATGGCGTGCAATTCCGGTTCGTAGTTGCGTCCGCTGATGGCTACACCGGCGGCCACTTTGATCTGCTCGCGGATCAAATCGTAGTCAATCACCTGCTCCGTGATGGGGTGTTCCACCTGGATGCGGGTATTCATTTCCATGAAGTAGAAATTCCGGTGTTTGTCCACCAAGAATTCGACGGTTCCTGCACCTTCGTAGCCAATGTATTCTGCAGCCTTAACGGCCGCAGCACCCATGGCGGCGCGCAATTCGGTGGTCATGAAGGGACTTGGGGTCTCCTCCACCAATTTTTGGTGACGACGCTGAATGGAACAGTCGCGTTCGGACAAGTGGCACGCTTTGCCGTATTGGTCCCCAACGATTTGAATTTCAATGTGGCGCGGCTCTTCAATGAGCTTCTCCATGTACATGCCGTCGTTGCCAAACGCTGCGGCGGCCTCTTGGCGAGCGGAATCCCAGGCTTTAGCCAGTTCGTCCTCTGCCCAAATGGCGCGCATGCCCTTGCCGCCGCCTCCGGCCGTGGCCTTCATCATGACGGGGTAGCCAATTTCCTTGGCCGTGCGGGTGGCGTGCTCCAAACTTTCGAGCAGACCGTCGGAACCGGGAACGCAGGGTACGCCTGCCTCCTTCATGGTGGCCTTGGCGGTGGACTTGTCGCCCATTTTGTCAATTTGCTCCGGGGTGGCGCCAATGAACTTGATGCCGTGCTCCGCGCAAATCTTGGAAAACTTAGAGTTCTCGGATAAAAATCCGTAACCCGGATGAATGGCGTCTGCGTTGGTGATTTCCGCCGCCGCAATGATGTTGGCCATTTTCAGGTAGCTGTCCTTGGAGGGCGGAGGTCCAATGCAAACGGCTTCGTCCGCAAAACGCACGTGCAAACTTTCGCGATCGGCAGTGGAATAAACCGCTACGGTCTTGATGCCCATCTCGCGGCAGGTGCGAATGATGCGCATGGCGATCTCACCGCGGTTGGCAATGAGGATTTTCTTGAACATACCAGACACTTAGGCGGGGTCTACCAAGAACAAAGGCTGATCGTACTCTACGGGAGAGGAATCGTCCACGAGGATCTTCACGATGCGACCGCTCACTTCGCTTTCGATTTCGTTGAAAAGCTTCATGGCCTCAATCACGCAAACCGCTTTGCCGGGCTTGATTTCGTCGCCCACGTTTACAAAAAAGTCCTTGTCTGGGCTGGGACGACGGTAGAAGGTACCGATCATCGGAGACTTTACGGTAATGTATTTGCTGGTGTCCTCGCCTGCCGGAGCTGCGGGAGCGGCTGCGGGAGCGGCGGTCGGTGCGGGAGCGTACGCCGCAGATGGCATCGTCATCGGTACAGAAGGAACGAACGCAACGTCTTGAGCGCCCGGTGCCGTTTTCACGGTGATTTTGAATTCGTCGGTCTCGAGGCTTACCTCGGTAGCGCCCGACTTGGAAACAAAACGGATGAAATTTTGTAACTCTTTGATATCCATAACTATGGCTTTTTGGATTCGATTTTCGTTACCGCAAAAGTGCGCATAAAAAAGCAAACCCGGACGGGAAGGTCCGGGTTTTTTGGGGACCGCCCCAGGGGCGTCCGGTATTTTTTACGCTTCGGCTTGTGCCGGAGCAGTGTTGTCGATGACCACTTTTCCTTTGTAGTACATGCTGCCCTCGTGCCAGTAGGCGCGGTGGTACAAGTGTGCCTCGCCGGTCACGCCGCATACGGCAATCTGGGGCATAATGGCTTTGTCGTGGGTGCGGCGCTTATCGCGGCGTGTGCTGGACTGTCTGCGTTTGGGATGTGCCATGGCTCAATCGTTTAATTCGTTTTTGGACTTGCGCAGCGGAATGCTCAATACAGCCAACTCATAGAGGTACTGACTCAGGTCTACTTCGTACGATCCATGGGGTAGGATCAGCAACTCAGGTTCCTGGTCGTCGTAGGCCTCGCCAAATTTGACCACAACGGTAAATGCGTTGTGGAGGGGGAGTTCAAACGGCTCGCCGGTGTCGTCATCTTCCGTCGCAAGCAAACCGCTGAAGGCAAAGCGAAGTTCCATCGTGAGTGATCCCTTTACCAGGGTCACGCGGGCTTCCGCTTGGGTCATCCCTTCGGTTTCGGGGTGGTTGTAGTGTGCAAAGAACGCAGCATCAAGGCTGTATTCCAACTCGTGCGTGCCGGCTTTGAGGCCCGAAAAAACAAGCGTGTAATCGCGCTTTTTCATAAGCTGCTCGATTTGGAGCCCGCAAAGATAAGAATTTTTTTCAACGCTTGCTTGTGTAAAACTGATTTTTCGGATTACGCCCGCTCCTTGCGCGTTTCTACTCGCTTGCGCAGGGGGTTGGACGTCGCATCTGCATGACCGGCCCGACGTCGCACCAAATCAATGGCCTCAAACAGGGCGTTGCGCATGCTGCTGGGGTCCGCTTCCTGCTTGCCCGCCAAGGCATAGGCCACGCCGTGGTCCGGTGAGGTGCGCACGTGGGAAAGTCCGCAGGTGACGTTGACGCCGTCGTGGAAGTGGATCATTTTGAAGGGAATCAGGCCTTGGTCGTGGTACAGCGCCAAGACGCCGTCAAACGCTAAGTGCTGGCCGGAGCCGAAGAACCCGTCGGCCGGATAGGGTCCGTACACTTGGAGGCCTTGCTCCGCGAGCTGGGCAACGGCTGGTGCCACTACCTCGGTATCCTCTGCGCCAAACTTGCCGCGGTCTCCGGCGTGGGGGTTGAGGGCCAGAACGGCGATTTTGGCTTTTTGAACGCCAAAGTCGGTTTGGAGTGCTTGGTGAAACTGCTGGATTTTGGCTGTAAGGAGCTCGTGGGTGATGGCCGCGGAGACGTCGGACAGGGCCAGGTGTTCGGTGGCCAAGGCCACGCGCAACTCAGGGCCGCTCAGTACCATCAAGGGCTTGCCGCCCAAGCGCTCGCCCAGGTAGGCGGTGTGTCCGGAAAATCCTTCGATGGGGATGGTTTCCTTGTCAATGGGGGCCGTGACGAGGGCGTCGATCCGGCCTTTTTGCAGGGCGTCGATGCCGGCGTCTAAAGATTTGAGGGCGTACTGGCCCAATTCCGGGTTGGGTTTTCCCAGGTCCAGAAGCACTTGATCCGTCCACGGTTCCACCAAAGCAATGCGGTTCTCCGGATGGGGTTGGTCCAGGTTGGAGGTCAGGGAATAGGGAATTTCCGGCAGGTCCGCGGCTTTCCGGTGGTAAGCAAAGGCCTTGGGGGTGGCAAACAAGACGGGGTGGCACAGTTCGTGCACGGTAGGATCTGCAAGGGTGCGGAGGACTACTTCCAGGCCAATGCCGTTGAGGTCTCCACAGGTGAATCCAATGCGGGGAAGGTTCGTGCTCATGCGGTGCGGGTGCTCAAGAAGTCCAACAAAAGGCGCACGCCAATGCCGGTTCCGCCGGCGGACCAGTACCCCATGGGTTTGTCTGCAAAGGCTGGGCCAGCGATGTCCAGGTGAACGTAAGGGTAGTCTGTGAAGTGTTCCAGGAACTTTCCGGCGGTGATGGCGCCGGCGTCTGCGCCGCCAATGTTTTTGAGGTCCGCAACGGTACTCTTGAGCAGCTCGTTGTAATCGTCCCAAAAGGGGAAGCGAACCAAGCGCTCGTAGGTGCGGTTGCCGGAGTCCAGGAGGTCGGACCAAACTGGCTCGGAGGCGGTGCCCATGGCCACGGTGGCGTAGTGCCCAATGGCACGAGCGGCGGCCCCGGTGAGGGTGGCCAAGTCAATGACCAATTGCGGATTGTAGCGCTTGGCGTAGTGAAGGGCGTCTGCTAGGATGAGGCGACCTTCGGCGTCCGTGTTGAGCACTTCCACCGTGGTGCCGTCGCTCATGGTGAGGACATCGCCCGGGGTGACAGCGTTGCCGCCGGGACGGTTGTCTGTGGCGGGAATCAGGCCCACCACGTGCACGGGGAGGCCCAGGCGCGCAGCGCCGGTAATAGCTCCCAACACCGCAGCAGCGCCGCTCATGTCCGACTTCATGGTGTCCATGGAGTTGGTGGGCTTCAAGCTCAATCCGCCGGTGTCGTAGACCACGCCCTTGCCCACCAGCACGTAGGGCTGTGCGTTGACGGCGTTGGCGGGTTTGTATTCCAGTACGGTAAAGGTGGGCTCGTCCAGGCTTCCCCAGTTGACCCCCAACAGGCCGCCCATCTTCAGGGATTCTATCTTCTTTTTGTTGAACACCTCCACGTGGAACCCGTATTCCTTGCCGGCGTCCGCGGCGGCCTGGGCCAAGCCTTGGGCGTTGAGCACGTTGACGGGGTGGTTGATCAGGGTGCGCGCCAAAAAGACACTTTCGATGCGAATTTCCAGAGCCCGTACGTCGCTGGCCTTCCAACCCTCCAGGTAGACGGCGTTCAGGGACGGGGTGTTCTCGGCCTTCTTTTGGGCAAACTGGTCTGTGTAGCGGTAGTTGGCCAAGAGCAGGCCCTCCAACAAGGCGGGGTGGGCGTTGGGCAGGGAAACGCCGGTGTGGCGCGCCGCCTGAAGCAGCTTGGCCAGCGCAGCGCCTGCCTGGCGGTATTTTTCCGAACCTTCTGGGGTGTTGGGGTCTGCTGGCAAAAGGTTGGCGTAGGCATCGGTACCGTCGTCGGTAGCCGTGCACCAGCCCTTGCCGGATCGGGCCCAAAAAGCGTTCCACGAGGCCAGTGCCGCCTTGGAGGTGGTGAGCGCGTTTGCGGCGTCGGCAGAGGCAAGTACACCGGCCCGGGGAGTACCGGCCGGAATGCGGGTGTCGAGGTGGATTTTCATACCTTCCAAAGGTACGGCAACAGGTGTACCTTTGCGGTATGTTTACCGGCATTATCGAAACCCTGGGGACCGTGGTGGGCGTGCACCGCGAAGGCACTAACGTTCATTTGGATGTGGAATCCACTCTGGCCCCGGAGTTGCGGGTGGACCAAAGCTTGGCGCACAACGGCGTGTGCCTGACGGTGGTGGCTTTGCACGGACCGTCGGGCCAACCGACGGGGTACCGCGTCACCGCTATTGACGAGACGCTTCAAAAAACGACTGTGGGGCGGTGGAAGGCCGGAACACGCGTCAATTTGGAACGTTGCATGCTCGCCAACGGACGGCTGGACGGCCACATTGTTCAGGGGCACGTAGATGCCGTGGGACGCATTGCGTCGGTGGAGGATATGGACGGCAGTTGGGCCTACCGAGTAGAGCATCCGGTGGGCGCTGATTGGATCACGGTGCCCAAGGGGTCTGTGACCGTCAACGGTACGTCACTCACGGTGGTGGATGCGGCGCTGGACTCGTTTTCCGTGGCGATCATTCCCTACACCTACGAGCACACGGTTTTTCACACCCTGAAGGTTGGAGATCCGGTGAATTTGGAATTTGATATTTTGGGCAAGTACGCGGCGGCGCTGTTGCAGCGTCAAGCGGCTTTTGCCACTCAAGCGCCCAGCCGTGCGTAAGTTGGTCTTGTTGAGCGCCCCGTCCGGGTCCGGAAAGACCACCCTGACGCGCCGTTTGCTGGACGGCCATCCAGAATTTGCGTTTTCGGTTTCGGCCACCAGCCGCGCCCCGCGGGGGCGCGAGGAGCACGGCGTGGATTACTACTTTTTTAGCACGGAGGAATTTGACGCTGCCGTGGCCGCTGGAGACTTCCTGGAGTGGGAAGAAGTATACCCCGGCGCACGGTACGGCACGTTGCGCAGCGAAGTGGAGCGCCTGTGGGCGGAAGGCAAGGTGGTGTTTTTCGACATCGACGTGGAGGGCGCCCTTCGCTTGAAAAAGAAGTTTGGTCCCGACGCCTTGGCGGTGTACATCGAGGCCCCCTCTTTGGAAATTCTGGAACAGCGCCTGCGCCAACGAGGTACGGACACCGAAGAAAAGATTCAAATTCGATTGGGCAAGGCCGGACGCGAAGCCCTCCGTGCCCCCCATTTTGACGTACGCCTGGTGAACGACGAATTGGACCGCGCCACAGGCGAATTGAAGGCCGTGGTGGACGCTTTTGTGCGCACCTCGGCACCTTCCGACGAATCTGCGATTTGAACCCTTCCAACTCCTCCCCCCTTCGCTTGCCCGCCGCACCGCTTCGACGGATTGGTTTGCTGGGCGGTACGTTTGACCCCATTCACGAGGGGCACCTGACGCTGGCGGAGGCCGCCCGCGCACAGCTGGATTTAGACGAAGTTTGGTTGGTGGTGAGTCCGCAGAATCCGTTCAAGGCGGCCGACGCGTTGACCGACGAGCGCCACCGTTTGGCCTTGGTGCAATCGGCCGTTGCCAACCGCCCGGGATTGGTGGCGAGCGACGTGGAGTTTGCCCTGCCGCGGCCGTCGTACACCGCTTCCACCCTGCGCCATTTGCTGCAAACGCAACCGGATTGCGGTTTTGTCTTGATCATTGGGGCCGACAACTGGGCCGGACTCAACCGTTGGAAGGAAGCCGACTGGCTGTGGGCCCACTTGCCGGTGGCCGTTTACCCCCGCAGCGGAGATGCTGAAGCGCCCGGAACGGTACCCGCGCACGTGCTGACGGGACCGTCGGTGGATTTGTCCAGCACGGAGGTGCGCGCCGCCTTGCGGCGCGGCGAAGTGCCCACCATTCCGCTTCCGGAGGGCGTTTGGGCCTACCTGCAAGCCCACGGATTGTACGCCCCCAACGGTCCCGATTCCGGGAAATAACGTAACTTGGGGAGACCGCCGACACCCTGGCCCAAACCACCAAACCCCCGTTCGTGAATTCACATTTAGACCGTCCTTTCTTGGAACGCGTGGCCCGCGAATGGGCCGCGAAAACGCCTACCGACCAATGGCACCGCACTGCTTGGGTGCTGCCCAGCCGGCGCGCGGAGCGCTTCTTGCGCACGCACCTGTCCAACGCCGCGCCCGGGCCCGTACTGGCGCCACTGACCCTTCCTTTGGACGGTTTGCTGTCTGCCCTGAGCGGACTGCGTCCGGTGAACAGTTTGGACGCCCTGATGCGGTTTTATCCGCTGTACGCCGCACAATTTGAATCGCACGCCGAGCCTTTTGAGTCCTATGCCCAATGGGGAGCCGGTCTATTGAAAGACCTGAACGACATCGACCGACAAGGGGCCGATCCCGCACTGGTTTGGCGCGCTACCGCCGAATGGGAGGCCCTGGAGCAATGGGGGCGATCGGAAGAGGTTACGGGCGCCGGAAGGCGCCGCCGCTTGGCCCTGCTTCAGGCCTTGCCGCAGCTGCACACCCAATGGCACGAAGCCCTGAAGGCGGACGGAACGGGCACCACCGGATTGATCATGCGTACGGCCTCGCCGGCGGACCGCGGACCGGACCCCGACGCTTGGAACCGGTTGCGCTCTGAATGGGGCATTGACCACTGGGTTTTTGCGGGATTCAACGCCCTGACGCCCTGCGAGGAAGCGCTGTTTCGTTGGGCTTTGGAACGCGGCGAAGCCGTGGTTCGCTTCGACGCCGATGCCCACTATTTGAACGACGAATACCACGAAGCTGGGCTGTATTTGCGTCGGTTTCGGGACCGCTGGCCGGCGGCCGCAACGGCGGATTTGCACAACCCCACCAACGCTTTGCGCGAACGGCCCAAACGCCTGGAGGTTCAAGGGGTCGCGGGCGCCGTTGGGTTGGCTAAAACGGCCGGCGCCTGGGTGCGCGATCGATTGGCCGAGGATCCCAACTTGGAACGGACCGCGGTGGTGCTGGCGGATGAATCCCTCCTGCTCCCCATGCTCCACGCGCTTCCGGAAGTAGATGCCAACGTAACCATGGGCCTGCCGCTGGCTTCCGTGCCGCTGACGGCCTCCCTGGAGGCCTTGCTGGAGCTTCAAGAAACCGCCGCAGACGGCAGCATTGCCTTGCGTGCTGCACGTGCCTTCTTGGACCACCCGGGCGCCCGCGTGTGGCTGGGGCCGGATGCGCCGCAGGCCGCGCAACGGTTCCAACGCGCTTCTGCACAAGCGCACCAAATGCGCTGGACCCCACAACAATTGGCGCACCCAGAGGCCGTGGGGCCCCTGCCGGGATTGGACTTGCTCACCCCAACAGACCAAGCGGTACCGTGGCTGGAGCGCGCCGCCGACCGGCTGGAAGCCGGCAGCGGCGGCGCGTCCCTGCGGGACTGGGAGCGAACGGCCGCCAACACCCTGGCGTCGGTTTTGCGCACCCTGGCCGAACGGTGCCGTGCGCACCAGTTAAACCCCAACTGGCGCGCCGTTCGCGCCCTGCTCCAACCCTTTTTCCGCGAGGAACCGCTTGATTTGTTGGGCGAGCCCTTGGCCGGCCTCCAGATCATGGGCCTGCTGGAAACGCGGCTGCTGGACTTTGAGTCCGTGCTGGTGGTGGGGGCCAACGAAGGCGTGCTTCCTCCCGCCCGGGGGGACTTGGGCTGGATCCCGTGGAGCGTGCGAACGGACCTGGGCCTGCCTCTTCCCAACGAACGCGAGGCCATCAATGCCTACCACTTTTACCGACTCCTTCAGCACCCCCAGCGCATCACCCTGCTCTACAGCACGGATTCCGACGCCACCGGCGGCGGCGAGCCCAGCCGGTACCTCCACCAGCTGCGCGTGGAATTGAAGCCCTACACGAAGCACTGGGAAAGCGCCCTTCGCTACGTGCCGCTGACGCCGGAAAGCTTGGTGACACCCACGGGTTGGAACCCTTCGCCGGAAGCCCTCGTCACGCTGCAAAGTCGGTTGGAGAATCCCAAAACCGCACTCTCGCCCAGTAAGTTGTCCCAATTTTTGCGCGACCCTGAGGTGTTCTACCGCGAATACCTGCTCCGCGCGCGTCCGGAAGACGAACCCAAGGAACGCATTGACGACGCCCTCTTTGGGAACATCGTGCACAAGGCCCACGAATTGCTCTACCAAACGCTCCTGGGCAACGACGACCCGCAGTTGTTGCGGCCGTCGAACGAACAATGGGAAGCTTTGATGCAGGAAGCGCTCCAAGCCGAATACCCCGGCGGACAAGTGGCCACGGGCAAAAACGCTTTGGCTTACCGCGTGGGAAGTACGCTGATGCGTGAATTGGCCAACGCAGACGCGGACCGCTTGGAAAAGCGCAAAGAAGCTGGGGAGGACTGGAGCTTGGTGGGGGTGGAAGACGAATTGACGGCCGTCCTGCACACCGATGCTGGCCCCGTCTACTTCCGCGGCAAGGCGGACCGCTTGGAGCGCACCGCGCAGGGTTTAGCCATTTTGGACCTCAAAACCGGTACGGTGAAGGCCGAAGATTTAAAATTCACCAATTGGGACCACCTGCTCGTTCCAGACAAAGGCAGCAAGCCCCTCCAATTGATGACCTATGCCTGGATGCACGCGCGCTCCACGGGCGACTCCCAGCCCGTTCGGGTGGGGATTGTGCCGCTGCGCCAACCGCGATTGGAGCCTATGTGGCTGAATTTCAACGGACTGGAATCGTTTGGGCCCGATGCGTTGGACGCCTTTGAAAACGAGGTACTTCGGCCATTGGTGGCGGCCCTTCGGGCAGAGATCCCCTGGTCTGAATTTCAGTCCTCAGGAAAAACCGAGCGCTTGGCGGACGCGGAGTAGCGTGGCATCGGCCACGGCCGCGGCCTTGCGGGCGCCTACCTCCAGGGCGGCATCCAGGGCAGCTGGATTTGCCATCAGGGCGTCAAAACGCAAGCGCTCGTCCGCAAAACGTTCCAACAACACGCCCAATAATTCGGTTTTGGCGTGTCCGTAGCCCAAGCCGCCGGCGCGGTACCGCTGGGCCAAATCCGCCGTTTGCTCCGGCGTGGCCACCAAGCGAAACAGCTGGAACACGTTGCATTTTTCCGGATCCTTCGGCGCCTCCAACGGAGTAGCGTCCGTTACAATCCCCATAATCTGCTTCTTCAATTCCTTTTCCGGCAAAAAAACGTCCACCACATTCTTGTAGGACTTGCTCATCTTTTGACCGTCCGTTCCGGGAATCGTCATGACTTGCTCGTCGATCCGCGCTTCCGGCACCACCAGTAATTCCTTGCCTGTGTGGCGGTTGATGGCCGACGCAATGTCTCGGGTAATTTCCAAATGCTGGCGCTGGTCCTTGCCCACCGGCACCAAGTCCGCGTCGTACAGCAAGATGTCCGCCGCCATGAGCACCGGGTAATCAAAAAGTCCGGCGTTCACGTCCGAGAGCTTGTCCGACTTGTCTTTGAAGCTGTGCGCATTCGCCAACATGGGGTACGGCGTGAAGCAGTTCAAATACCACGTCAGCTCCGTGCACTGCGGCACGTGGCTTTGGGCATAAAACACGGTCTTGTTGGTGTCCAGACCGCAGGCCAACCAGGCCGCCGCTGTGGCGTACAGATTTTCCTTGCGAACCGCGGGATCCTTCACCGTGGTCAAAGAGTGCAAGTCTGCAATGAAGAGAAACGAATCGTTGGTGCCCTCGTTGGCCAATTTAATGGCGGGCAAAATGGCCCCCAAGAGGTTGCCCAAATGCTGGCGCCCGGAGCTCTGAATCCCCGTGAGAATCCGCATGGTCGTTGTTGGTTAAGCGTTGATGTGGATGAAACGCTCTACGTCTTTGGTGGTGCCAAAAACCACCATCAAATCGTTGGGCTCCACCACGGTGTCGTCTTCCGGAACACCCAAAATGTGGTGGTCCCCATTGGTCTTCCGCAGCAGCGTGACCAGGCTCAGTTTGTATTTTTTGGTCAAGCCAATGTCTTCCAAACTGCGGCCAACGGTGCTTTTGGGCGCCTCTACTTCCACAATTTCGTAGTTGTCTGGGAGTTGAACCGCCATGAGCATTCCCGGCGTGAGCAGTCGTTCCGCAACGTTTTTGCCTACTTCCTCTTCCGGCGACAGAATTTCTTCAACACCCAATTTGGTGAGGATGCGGCGCTGGGTTTCGCCCTGCGCTCGGGCCATCAAACGCTTTACGCCCAAGGACTGCAGCTGCACCACGGTGAGCATGGTGCACTCAAAATTCTGCCCAATGGAAACCACCACGGCGTCCATGTCTGCGATGTTCTGGGATTCCAGTGCCGGGCGCGAGGTGGCGTCCAAAGTGACTCCGTAGGTGACGAAGTCGCGAATGCTCTCCACCTTGTCTGGGTCGGAGTCGATGGCCAAGATTTCCGCGCCCTTTTCGGCGAGTTTCTTGGCGATGGCGGAGCCAAACTGACCCAACCCGATGACAGCAAATTTATCGGCCATGGTGCTAAAGTAGGGAAAGTGCTTGATTTAGATCTTCTTGGAGGTCGCGAACGTCCTCAATGCCCACGCTCAAACGCAGCAAACCGTCCGTTACGCCTACGGCTTCGCGCTGCTCCTTGGGAATGGAGGCGTGCGTCATCGTGGCGGGATGGCCCACCAAGGATTCCACACCGCCCAGGCTTTCCGCCAGGGTGAACACGCGCAAGGCAGACGCCACACGGGAGGCCGTTGCGAGGTCGTTTCCGCGCACCACAAAGGAAATCATGCCGCCAAAACCCGGGTAGTAAACTTTTTCCACGGCGGGGTGGTCCTGCAAAAAGCCCAGCAGGGCTTGCGCGTTGGACTGGTGGCGATCCATGCGCACGTGGAGGGTTTTGATGCCGCGCAGCACCAAAAAGCTGTCCATGGGGCCGCAAACGGCCCCAGAAGCGTTCTGAATGAAATACAGGCGCTCCGCCAAGGCGGGATCCTTCACCACCAACGCGCCCAAAACCACGTCCGAGTGTCCGCCCAAGTACTTGGTAGCGCTGTGCAATACAATGTGCGCACCCAGTTCCAGCGGACGCTGAAAATAGGGAGTGGCAAAGGTGTTGTCCACCACCAACAACGCGCCGCACTCCGCTGCAATACGGGCCATGGCTTCGATGTCGATGGTGTTGAGCATGGGATTCGTCGGGGTTTCCACCCACAAAACCCGCGTGCGGTCCGTCACCATCGTACGAACGGCGTCGGCATCCTGCATGGGGGAAAAGTGGAACTTCAGGCCAAAACCTTCGTACACCTTGGTGAACAGTCGGTAGGTGCCTCCGTACAAATCCGAGGTGCTGATCACCTCATCGCCCGGCTGAAGCAACTTCAGCACCGCGTCCACGGCCGCCAAGCCGCTGCCGAAGGCCATAGCATGCGTACCGCCCTCAATGGAGGCCAGCGAGCGCTCCAAAGCGTGCCGCGTAGGGTTCTGGGTGCGGCTGTACTCGTAGCCTTGGTGCACCCCGGGGGCAGACTGTGCGTACGTAGACGTTTGGTAAATGGGGGGCATAACGGCTCCCGTGCTGGGGTCCGGATGCTGTCCGCCGTGAATGGTTAACGTGTTGAAACGGTGCGAATCCATAGAACAAAGGTAGGGGGTTAATGCGGGCCCTAAATCAGTAAACGTTGAGCACTTGCTCCTTAATTTTTTCCAAATCTTCTTTCATCCCCACCACCAACTTTTGCAATTCAGCGTGGTTGGCTTTGGAGCCCAAGGTATTGATTTCCCGGCCCATTTCTTGAGCAATGAACCCCAATTTGCGGCCCTGGCCCTCGGCCAGCGTTTCGCGGAAGTAATTCAAGTGCGCTTGCAGCCGCACCTTCTCCTCGTTGATGTCCAACTTCTCCAAGTAGTGCACCAGTTCCTGCTCGTAGCGGTCGTGGTTGTACTCCATGCCCTCCAAGCCGCGCAACAAGCGCTCCTTCACGGTTTGAATGCGTTCCGACTCGTACCTCGGCACCTCGTGCAGGGCGCGCTCAATGGCGTCCACTTGGGCCAAGAGATCATCCGCCAACATCCGACCTTCGTCCAAGCGATACTGCAGGAAAGCCGCCAAAGCCCCTTCCAGCGCTTCAGAAACCGCTATCCATTCCTCCTCCGTGCGGTCCTCCGCCACACTCCGGGTGGCGTCCGGCAGGCGCAATGCCATGGCCAAAAGCTCCGCATCCGTGGGGGTTTCGTTGGGACAAAGGGCGCGCAATTGGGTGCAGTAGCCCTCGATCAGCGGAATGTTCAAAGCGGGCGCTTTTGGCGCCTCCGCGCTGGTCTCCAGCTGCACGTGCACCTCTACCTTGCCGCGTTCGATGCACTCGTTCAAGTGCTTGCGGGTAGCAAATTCAAACTCGCGCAAAGAGAACGGCAAGCGCAAATTCAGGTCCAGTTGCTTGCTGTTTACGGAACGAATTTCTGCCGACGCGGTGGTGTTGCCCGCGGTGGCGGTGTGTCGGCCGAAGCCGGTCATGGATTTGATCATGGGGCCAAAGGTAAATAGTCCGACGCGGGTACGGGCGTTTTGCGCAGTCGATCCCACGCAAAGTCCTGAATCAAGTCCACCGGAAGCACCGGAATGGGTTCTTCCAACAGGCCCAAACCCCAAGCCAACCGACCCACCAATTCCTCCGCCGAGCGTCCGGAGGCCCGCCAATCCCGCAGGCTTACGGCGCCGTGCCGCTTGCTCAAGCGCTGACCGTCGGGGCCCATCCACAAGGGCGCGTGCAAATACTTGGGTGGAGTACAATCCAAAGCGGCAAACAACTGCTTCTGCTGTGGTGTGGCCGATTCCAAATCGCTTCCGCGCACCACCTCCGTAATGCCTTGAGCGGCGTCGTCCACCACCACCGCCAAGGTGTAGGCCCATGCTCCGTCTGCCCGGCGCACCGGGAATCCGTCCGGTTGGGCGCGCACCGTGTACGGACCGTTTAGCGACAAACCCAAGGAAACGCACGTTCCTGGATAGTGCGGCCCGATGTCCTCCGCCCCGTGCGGAGCGCGCACCGCGCCCTCCACGGCCGCTTGTAAATCTTTTCGGGTGCATCGGCAGGCAAACACCATCCCTTTTTGGTTCAAACGCTCCAAGGCCGCTTGGTACCCTTCCGTTCGCTTGGATTGAAATTCGACGGGACCGTCCCAATCCAACCCCAACCACGTCAAATCTTCCTGCGCCGCTGCCGCATACTCCGGCTTGGACCGCTGCGGATCCGTGTCTTCCACGCGCAAGTAAAACCGACCGTTCTCAGACCGAGCTCGCAACCAGGCCACCAAGGCCGTGGAAGCATTCCCAAAGTGCAAATAACCCGACGGCGACGGCGCGTACCTTCCCACATAGCCAAATTCGCCATTTTGGGGTATTTTCATGATCGCCGTTTTGGGGTATTTTCTGCTAGCAGTTCATTCATCAAGAGCCCTCCGACGCAATCTGCCAGCCGTGTAAATCGCCAAATAAGGGTGCCGGACCGGATCCGTGCGGCAAAAAGGCTGGGCCGTAGCCGTGCGGAACCACCCGCAGGCCTGGAAAGTGAAGTGCCGCCCAAGCCGCAATGCCCTCGCACAAACCTCCTACGGCCTGGGCGTCTTCCCACACGTGCCATTCGGCACCGGGGTTTTCGTGTGCGGCGGCGCGCAGCGCCGCCACCGGCAGGGGCTGAATGCGCCCCACGTACCAAACGGCGTCGTGCGGACAATGCTGGGCCACCGCGGAAGCGGTGGTGCCCGCGGCCCAGTGAAGTATGTTTTTGGGGGCTGAAGCGTTGTTGGTGGTGACGGTTGCCTGCGCTGAGATTGCACCCGCTTCTTGCAAAAGCAAGGCGCCTTCCTCGGATTCCACCAAACCGTCCTCTTGCGGAGCCAATCCGCGTGGGTAACGCAACACGGTGGGGGTGCCGCTATCCAGGGCGCGGCGGAGCATGCGCGCCAGGGTGGCGCCGTTGCGCGGAGCATACACGGTGGTGTTGGGAATGCTGCGGAGCAAGGCTACGTCAAACACGCCGTGGTGCGTGGGGCCGTCCTCGCCCACCCAACCGGCGCGGTCCAAACACAAAACTACTGGGAGGTTTTGCAGGGCCACGTCGTGGATCCATTGATCGACAGCGCGCTGAAAAAAGGTGCTGTACAAACTCACCACCGGCTTGCGTCCGGCGGCGGCCAGGGCCGCCGCGGTGGTGACCGCATGCTGTTCGGCGATGCCCACGTCGAAGGTTCGGTCCGGATAAATCGCCCGGAAGCGATCCAGGCCTGCGCCGGGCGCCATGGCCGCGGTGAGGGCCACCACGCGATCGTTTGCAGTGGCGGCCGCCAAGAGGGCGTCGGCAAAAAGGGATTGAAAGGCCGCGGCCGGCGCCGGTTTTTCTGAAGACCCCCACTCCGCGGGGTCTGGCCGATGGGTGCGCACGTGGAGCACCCGGGGACCGGGTTGGGAAAGGGCGGCGCGCAGCGCCGCTACCACCGCCGGGCAATCGTTGCCGTCCACGGGGATTCCGGAATTCGGAAAGGAAGAAGTTGCTGCCAAACGCGCATCCCAGTACGTCCAGCCCAAGGACTCAAAAAATTGGCGGTAGGCCGACGCCCCGCCCCGCGCGAGCGCGCCGACGGTGGGTTCAATGGACATGCCGTTGTCGTTGAGGATCAGCAAGACGTCAGCTCCTGCGCCGCCGCCGTCGTTCAAGGCTTCAAAAGACATTCCGCCGGTCAAGGCTCCGTCGCCCACCACCGCCACGCGTTGACGGCGGCGACCGGTGGCAGCGTCGGCGCGCCAAAAACCCAATGCGGCGGACAATGCCGTAGACGAGTGCCCCACGCCGAAGGCATCAAACGGAGATTCCTCGCGTTTGGGGAAGCCGCTCAGGCCGCCCGGCTTTCGTTGCGTGGCAAAGGTGCCGGCGCGGTCCGTAATGATTTTGTGCAGGTACGCCTGGTGCCCCACGTCCCAAAGCAAGACGTCCTCGGGGGTGTTGAGCACGTAGTGCAGGGCCACCGTGAGTTCTGCAACGCCCAACGACGCGGCCAAATGGCCAGATTTCTCACGGGTTTGGGATAGGGCAAAACGACGGACGCGCGCGCACGCTGCCGGAAGTTCTTCCACCGGCAGCGCGCGCAGCGCGCTCAAAGTCATCTCGTACGTTTCTTCAGACGTCACGCCGCTAAGGTACGGCGCTCGGCGCGTCGTGCCTTTTTGGCTTCCACGCGATACAGCTGCACCGGAACCAAAACGAGCGTTAAGAAGGTCGCAAACGTGAGGCCAAAGATGACCGTCCAGCTCAACGGACCCCAGAACATCACGGTGTCGCCCCCTACATAAATCTGTGGATCGTTGTGGGAAAAGAGGGTGAAGAAGTTGATGTTCAAGCCAATGGCCAAGGGGATCAAGCCCAAAACCGTGGTGATTGCCGTCAACAATACAGGGCGCAAACGCGTAGCTCCCGTCTCTGCCAACAAACGACGCGTTTCTTCCAAAGACAGCAACGCTTCGTCGGGCATGCCCAATTCTGACTTGCGTCGCAAAACCAATTGGCCGTAGTAGTCCGCCAAAACGATGGCGTTGTTCACCACCACGCCGGCCAGCGAGATCAAACCAATCATGGTCATGATGATGACGAAGTCCATGCGGAAGATGACCAGACCCAAGAATACGCCAATCAAGCTCAAGCCCACGGTGGTCATGATGATGCGCGGCACCTTGGTGCTGTTGAATTGCGCCACAATGATCAGGTAAATCAAGAACACCGCACCCAAAAGGGCCTTGGACAAAAAGCTCAGTTCCTTAGCTTGTTCCTCTTGCTCGCCCGTAAAGGAGACGGACACACCTTCCGGAAGCTCGTACGTGTCCATGGACTGCTTGATGCGCGCCACCAATTCGTTGGCGTTGGCACCTTCAGTAACCCCTGAGAACAAGGTGATTACGCGGTCTCCTTCCTTGCGTTTTACCGAACTGAAGGTGGTTGCCTTACTCGCCGTTGCCACCGCAGAAATGGGGATCTGCTTGATTTTGCCCGACGCCTGATCGCGGAACGTAATGCGTTGGTCCAGCAACTGATCCGTGTTGTAGCGGTAGTTGTCTTGCAGGCGCATGTTGATGGGGTAGTCGTCCTCGCCGTCTTTGAACCGGTCCACTTCCTTGCCAAACAGGGCCGTGCGGATGGCGTCGCCCACTTGCCCGGTGGACACGCCCAAGGAACGGGCCTTGGTGCGGTCGATTTCAATGGGCATCTCCGGTTTGCCGGACTCCACGTCCAACTTCAACTCGTCGATTCCTTGGAATCCTTGGCTCTGGATGTAGGCGCGCGCGCCTTCGGCCGCGGCCAAAACTTGGGTGTAGTCGTCGCCGGAGAATTCCAGGTTGACCGGAGGGCCCACGGGGGGACCCGCGGCATCCTTATCTACCGCAATAACGGTCCCGGGAAATCCCTTCATGTTGTTCCGGAGGTCGTCCAATACCACCGAGCTCAACACCTTGCTTCCATTTTCATCGACGCGGAAAGCCGTCTCGCGGAACGCCACAATAATTTTGGCCTTGTGCGGGGTTTTCTCCGCGGTGTTGCCCGTTCGCGGGTCGCCCGTTCCGGCACCCACCTGGGCAATGACGGATTCCACCATGTAGTTGTACTTCGCGCCGTCCTGGGTGTACGAATACTTATCGATCACTTTCAATACCCGTTCTTCCACCCGCTGGGTAAGGGCATTGGTTTCTTCGATGTCCGTGCCTATGGGCAATTCAATGTAGATGTTGGCCAGGTTGGGCTCGTTGGAAGGAAAGAAGACGACATTGGGCGGCAAGGCAACCAACAAAAGGACGCTCAACACCAACAACCCAATGGTTCCGTAGTAAAAGCGGTTGACGTTCTTGGCGCGCAAGGCATACTCCACCACGCGGCCGTAGAATTTTTCCAACTTTGGGAGGTTGGTTTCGCGGAATCGCTCCGTGGCATTGTGGAGCCACAACACATAAAGTGCCGTCAGCGCACCGCTGTAGAACAACAAGTTGCCCACCGTGTGCAGCGCCGTGGCCAAGGTGCCCTCTACGGCGTAGCCCGCCAAATTCAGGGGAAGACCAATGCCCGCCCACAAAAAACCGCGTCGGGACCACTTTTTAACGTTTATGCCCTCTTCCTTAACCTTCATGTAGCGCGAAGCCAAGGCCGGGTTCACCACCAAGGCCACAAAAAGAGACGAAGAAAGGACAATGACCAACGTAATAGGCAAGTACTTCATGAACTCACCAATCAAACCGGGCCAAATGGCCAAAGGCAAAAAGGCAGCAACCGTAGTGGCGGTGGAGGCAATGATGGGTATAGCGATTTCACCGGTTCCCTTGCGGGCGGCCGTCATGAGGTCGTAGCCCAAATCCGTGTAGCGGTAAATGTTCTCTACCACAACAATACCGTTGTCCACCAACATTCCCAGGGCCAATACCAGGGCAAAGAGCACCATGGTGTTCAGGGTAACACCCATGGCACCCAGAACGAAGAAACTCAAAAGCATGGAGAGTGGAATGGCAATACCCACGAAGAGTGCGTTGCGCAAGCCCAAGAAAAACATCAAGACCAAAACTACCAGAAGAACGCCAAACAGAATGGAGTTTTCCAATTCTCCCAATTGATTGCGCGTGCGATTGGACTGGTCGTTTGTGACGGAAATTTTGACGTCGTCGGGCAAAACATCCGCCTGCGCCTCCGCCAGAATGGTTCGGATTTTGTCCGACACCGCAATCAAATTCTCGCCTCCGCGTTTGACAACATCGAGCGTAACAACGGGTCGAGTGTATTCGCGGGAATAGGACTCCTTCTCCACCTCGCCAAAGGACACTTCTGCGATGTCTTTTAGGTAAACTAGGTTTCCTTTTTCGTGCTTCACCACCAATTCGGACAATTCAGAAACTTTGCTCATTTCGCCCGAAATACGGACGTTTCTGCGGTAACCGTCCACCAAGATGTCGCCTCCGGAGATCGACATGTTTTCGGATTGTATGGCTTGCGCGATGTCGCCAAAGCTGATGCTCAGGGCCTGCATTTGCTGCATGTCCAAGCGAACCGCAACCTCCCGAGCATCCATGCCCCGGATATCTACCTTGCTGATTTCCGGAAGGTCTTCAATTTTTTCCTCCAAATACTCCGCGTACTCGTTGAGCTGCGTTGGGGTGTAGTTTCCAGACAAATTGATGTTCTGAATGGGGACCAATTCAGAGAACTTAAATTCAGAAACGTTGGGTGCCGCGGGCAAATCGCGGGGAAAATCCGCGCTCGCTTGTGCGGCATCCACCTTGTCCTTAACCTTGCGCAAAGCATCGGAAGGCGCAACAGAAAAGTCAAACTTAACTCGAATGGTGCTGAAGCCTTGGCTGGAGGTACTGGTTACCTTATCCACGCCAGAAATGGACTTTACCTCCTTTTCAATGGGACGCGTTACCAAACGCTCCATGTCCAAGGGCGCGTTACCCGGGTAAATGGTAGTGACGAAGATCTCCGGTTGGTTGATTTCCGGAAAGGTCTCAGCAGGCATGCTGCGGTACGCCAAAAGCCCTGCAATCAAAATGATCACAGTCAATACACTGACGGTGACGCGGTTGTTCACCGCCCAAGTGGTCAGCCCAAATTCCGGAACGAGTTCCAAGTTTTGTCCTGCGGGGCGGGTGTCTTTTTCTTTGTTTTCCATGGCTTACTTGGCGCTTTCCGTCATCACTTTTACCGACTGACCTTCCCGTACCGTACGTGCACCTTTGTCTACTAAGGTTTCGCCCAGGGTCAATCCAGACTTGATTTCCACGCGTTCGCCGTTGTTCTTGCCTACTTCTACAGATCGCTTCTCCACCAATCCGATTCCGTCCTTGACCAACTTCCAAACAAAAACGTAGTTGTTGCCGGACATGTCTTGCTGAACCAAGGCAGCAGGAACACTCAATGCCTGGTCTGACTCGTAGTCCCTTACTTGCACCTTGGCCAACATGTTGGGTTTGTATTCGGCCGATGCCGGTAAATTGACGTAGACCTTGTAGGTGCGGTTGTCGGGATTGATGTAATCCGATACCTGAGTCACGCGTGCTTCCAAGGTCTTGTTGATGGACGGGAAGAACAAATCTACCTTCTGGCCCTTGCCCACCACATTGGCGTAGGACTCGGGGATGTCCGCGGTCACCGAGGCTTTACCGCTGCTGATCAGCCGGCCCAGTGCCATTCCGGGAGCCGCAAATTCGCCTTCCTTAGCATTCATTTCGTCTACGGTGCCGGCAAAAGGCGCCTTCACGCGAGACATGGCCAACTGATTTTGAACCGTCTGAATGCGCTGCTCCAAGGACTCCTTGTTGGTTTTGGCTTGCAGGTACTGAACCTCACTGCCAATCCCCTGCTTCCAAAGGCGCTCTTGCTTTTCAAACAAGGTGGTGGCCAAGCTTAGGCCTTTTTTCACCTCGTCCAAGCTGCTGCGCATCACGGAATTGTCCAACTCAATGAGGGTTTGGCCCGCTACAACGCGCTCGCCTTCTGAAACCAATACCCGCTTGATTTGGCCGCCCATTTCCGGCAACAAATTCACCGAACGATCAGCCTCAACCTTGCCCAAAGCTTCAAACGAATGGATGAACGTTTCCGGACGAACCTCCAAAACCGTTACGGCCGTCAATTCGCGGGTGCTGTCCAAAGCAGCCAGTTGGGCGTCAATTTCCTGGATGCGCGTTGCAGCCGTTTGCGTCAAGGCCACTAGAGAATCCCGCTCGCCCTGAAGCTGCGCCAAATCCGTGGTATTTTCTTGGGAACAAGCCACGGCACCCAGTGCAACGGCCCAAATGAGAGAATTTTTCATGGTCAAACTAGTGATAAGTCGATTGAGTCAAAAATTAGTTGAAAGTGGTCAGTAGTTTCTCAAGCGCCACCCGCTTGTTCAAGACGTTGTTCGCGGCATTCAGCAGCGCAGATACACTCTGTTGGTATTGGTTTTCTGCTTGCGTGTATTCTTGGCTGGACGCTACACCTTCTTTGAATTTGGTATAGACCCGGTCGCGGATGGACTTGGCCAACGTTTCGTTGCGCTTCTGGGATAAGTAACTGCTCAAAGCAAAGCTGTACTCCGCGCGGGCCAATTTGTACTGCATGGACAACATGCTTTCCGTGTTGGCCAACAAGAGATCCAATTCCTGCAGTTTCAGTTGGGCCATTTTTACCCGGGCCACACGTCGGCCGGAAGTAAACAAAGGAACTGAAGCGTTCAATCCCCAGCTGCTGAAAGCGAAATTGGCGGCTTGGGTACCGTTTGGATCCCAAACATTCGCGGACTGACTGACGTAGTTGACGTTGGCGCCGTAGGAAAGGGACAGTCGGGGCAAAAACGACATCCATTCGTTTTGCATGTTCAACTTGGCGCCTTCGCGGTTGACGGCCATCGTGCGGTAGTCGATGTGGTTTTTGGGCTCAAAACCTTGGGCCATAAGGGCACTGCCACTCTCCGTGAACAAAACCAACTGCTCCAAAGCGTCCGTGAGCACCACAGAGGTAGCTTGTGGAACGCCCATCTGCAGTTTCAACAAGGCCAGGGAAACCTCTTTTTGGTTGGTCAAGAAACCCAGAGAATTTTCCAAATTGCTCACCACCAAGGACAGTTGATCCACGTCGGTGGACTCCAGAAAACCTTCTGCCTGCAACGCCTTGGTTTCCACGAGCAACTTGCGCGTAAGTTCCAGGTTGGCGCTTACGGCTTGGACGTTGCGTTCCGTTACCACGGCCAGGTGGTAGGCTTGCGCCACCTGCTCGCGCACCTCCAAAAGCGATTTTTGGTACCCCAATTCGGCGGTCTCGGAAACTACTTTGGTGGCCAAAAGGGCCACAAAGTAGGACCCGTCAAACACCAACTGACTGGCGCTCAAGTTCCCTGCACTGGCGTACTTGGTTCCAAACGTTAGCTTGGTCAACTCCCCATTGCCAAAATCAATGAACTGGGCCGGCAACTCAATATTGCCGGTGTACGAACCGGCTACCTGAACCTGCGGCAAGCCGATGGCGATGTTTTGCCAAATATTGGACTTGGCCACCTGGCGCTCCAAGTCGTTGACTTGAGCGGAAGCATTGTGCTTCGCGGCGTATGCTTGGGCCTGTGCCAAGCTCACGCGCATTTCTTGTGCGGACAGCATTCCGGCCGTTAGTGCCAAAATCGCGAGGGTCCGAAAGGTTCTTTTCACGGGATGAGGGATTAATTCTATTTTAAGGAAGCAAGTGGGTGCTGGATCATATAGGCCGTGCCTCGTTCGTTCACAATGGAAAGCAAATAGGAGCGCAAACCGTAGTGGTAGAAGTTGCGGTCTTTGAGCAAATCCTCGGGAAACCAGTCGATTTCCGTCAGCGCAACCATTTGGGCGTAGTGGTACCAAACGGCGTATTCGGGAACCACGTCCGTGCGGTACAATCCTTCGTCCATTCCGCGCTGCAGGTTGGCGCGCGTTCGCTCCAGGATCATCTGTTTGCGCTGTTCCATGAGCCATGCGTACGTTTCCGGATAGTACTTTTTCATGGAGAACAACATCGACGGTCCATTCCCGGCCACGATTTCCATGACCTGTTGGTGTTGGCGGAACAACTCATCCAGCGCATTCTCCGACTGCGCAGTCACTTTTTCCATGGAGGCCATTTGATACGCCAAAAAAGCGCGTACGCTGCCGTCCACCAAGTCCGCCTTGTTCGTGAAAAACTTATACAACGTCTTTTTGGAAATGGCCAGCTCGCGGCTGACGTCGTCCATGGTGCACGCACGAAGTCCAAAGCGCTGAAACAGCGCCATGGCTCTGGCTGCTATGCTTGTTTTGGGAGCGTCTTCCGTTGGGTTCATTTTCAGGTAGTTGCGGTCTCTGTCTTGCAAATACGCCGCAGCGGTTTTGCGAAATCGGGTGCAAAGGTACGCATAGGAAACGTTTTACATGATAAAATGTTTCCCTGGTTTTCTTGAATTTTCGTAAAAAATTTCCGTGTCTCGCGGCCGGATGCAATAATTGGTTGCATCGTTCCATAATTGGCGCAGATTGCGCACTTTTGCAAGAGCAAAACCATCCCCATCACGAATCATGCCACAGCAGGCCATACGCGACATCCTCAAGCTTTCCCCTTCCGAGCAAACCCTTTCGGTTTCCGGCTGGGTGCGCACCTTCCGCAGCAACCGCTTCATTGCTTTGAACGACGGTTCCTGTTTGGACAACCTGCAATGCGTGGTTGATTTTGAAGCATTTGAACCCGAGTTTCTCAAACGCATCACCACCTCGGCCTGCATCCGTGCGACGGGAACGCTGACGGCGTCCCAAGGCAAGGGCCAGTCCGTGGAGCTGGCGGTAACAAAATTGGAGGTCCTGGGCGATTCCAACCCGGAAGAATACCCGCTGCAACCCAAAAAGCACTCCCTGGAATTCCTTCGGGAAATCGCGCACCTCCGCATGCGCACCAACACTTTTGGCGCGGTCATGCGGGTTCGCCACCACGCCGCCTTTGCGGTGCATCGGTTCTTTAACGAACAGGGATTCTTCTACCTGAATACCCCCATCGTCACGGCGTCGGACGCCGAAGGCGCCGGGGAACTGTTCCGCGTCACCACCCTCCCGGCCCAAAATGCCCCCACCAACGACGCCGGTGAGGTAGACTTCACCAAGGACTTTTTTGGCAAATCCACCAACCTCACCGTCAGCGGACAGTTGGAAGGTGAATTGGGAGCCATGGCCCTGGGCAAGATTTACACCTTTGGCCCCACCTTCCGCGCCGAGAACTCCAACACTGCCCGTCACTTGGCGGAATTTTGGATGATTGAGCCGGAAATGGCCTTTTACGATCTCCATGCCAACATGGACCTGGCGGAAGCCTTCACCAAGAGCATCATCGCCTACGTTTTGGAACGATGCCCGGAAGATTTGGCCTTTTTGGACCAACGCTTGGCCGAAGAAGAGCAACAAAAACCCAAAGAACAACGCTCCGAACAGGGCCTGTTGGACAAACTGCGTTTTGTGCTGGAAAACCCCTTTGTACGCCTCACCTATACCGAGGCCGTAGAAATCCTGCAGCGCTCCAAACCCAACCAAAAGAAACAATTCCAGTACCCCGTTGAGGGCTGGGGCATTGACCTCCAGTCCGAACACGAGCGATACTTGGTGGAAAAGCACTTCAAGGCGCCCGTCGTTCTGTACGACTACCCCGCCAACATCAAGGCCTTTTACATGCGCTTGAACGAAGACGGCAAAACCGTCCGCGCCATGGACGTCCTCTTCCCCGGCATTGGCGAAATCATCGGCGGCAGCCAGCGGGAGGAACGCCACGACGTTTTGGTGGAAAAAATGAAGGCCGTCGGCATCGAGCCGGACCACCTGGATTGGTACTTGGACACCCGAAAATTCGGAACCTGCGTTCACTCGGGCTTTGGCATGGGCTTTGAACGGATGGTGCAATTCGTCACCGGCATGGGCAACATACGGGACGTCATTCCCTTCCCCCGCACCCCGGGCAAGGCTGAGTTTTAAGCGCATTTCCTTTATTCCCACTACCGCGCCCTACCCGTGCTCCACCAACACCTCTCCCAAAAGCTTCAGCAAAAGCTGAGCCCGCAGCAGATTCAGCTCATGAAGCTGATTCAGCTGCAGACGCAGTCTTTGGAGGAGCGCATTCAGGAAGAACTGGAAATCAACCCCGCCTTAGAAGAAGGGGAGTTGGACCGCAACGCAGACGAAGCGCCCGCGGACGAATGGGATTCTGAATTTCCCGACGGCGACGACAGCAACGCGTCGGACGATTTGCACGAGGAGCGCGACACCCTGGACTTTTCGGATTACTTCGACGACGATACCCCGGACTACAAGACCCAAACGAGCAACCAAAGCGCGGACGACGAGAGCTACGAAACCCCGCTCGTGGGCGCCAAGTCCATGCAAGACTACCTCCTGGAGCAGTTGTCCACGGTGGTGCTTTCCCCCAACGACGAAACGCTGTGCAAGTACTTGATTGGCACCCTGGACGACGACGGTTACCTGCGTCGGGCCACGCTGGACATTTGCGACGACCTCGCCTTTACCCTGGGCGTGATCGTGGAGCCTTCTGATCTGGAGCGCCTGATTGAGCGCATTCAATCGTTGGACCCCCCCGGGATTGGCGCGCGCGACCTGCAGGAATGCCTGGTGCTCCAATTGGAACGAAAGCGCCCAGCAACCCCGCTCTCCCGTATGGCCTTGCAGGTGGTGGAAAACGGCTTCGAAGCACTCGCCAAACGCCACTACGCCAAGTTGTTGGACCTACTGCACACCGACGAAAGCCAGCTGAAGGAAGTGCTGGCTGAAATTGGCAAGCTCAACCCCAAACCGGGCCTGTCCGTGGGCGGCTCCGGAGCTCCCAGCGGCGAGGTGATTGTGCCGGACTACCTCATCACCGTGCACGACGGCCAGCTGGAATTGCAGCTGAACAGCCGCAACGCGCCCGAATTAAACATTTCCCGCGACTACAAAGAAATGCTGTCGCACTACAAGGAAAGCAAAGGCAACGCCTCCGCAGCGAGCAAGGAAGCGCTCCTCTTTGTGAAGCAAAAAATCGACGCCGCCAAGTGGTTCATCGACGCCATCAAGCAGCGCCAACAAACGCTCCTCCTGACCATGTCTGCCATCATGAAGTACCAAGAAAAGTACTTCCTGACCGGCGACGAACGGCACTTGAAGCCCATGATCCTCAAGGACATTGCGGACCAAGTGGGCATGGACATCTCCACCGTCAGCCGTGTGGCGAGCAACAAATACGTGCAGACGCCTTTTGGTACGTTTCTGATCAAAACCTTCTTCTCAGAGTCCATGCTCAACTCCGAGGGCGAAGAAGTGTCCACTAAGGAAATCAAAAAGATTTTGGAGGACTCCATTGGCGAGGAAGACACGCGCAATCCCCTCACGGACGACGCCCTGGCACAACTTCTGGAGGAAAAGGGCTACCCCATTGCCCGGCGCACCGTAGCTAAATACCGGGAACAATTAGGGATTCCCGTAGCACGTTTGCGCAAAACCCTCTGATCCCTGTGGAACCCACCGTCCCAAACCAACGGTCCGCTCGCTGGGCGCGCTTTTTGTCCACGGTCTTTCACCCCATGTTGGTTCCCACCCTGTTGGCGGTCCTATTTTTAGCGACCGCGCCAAACGGATGGAGTCTGCTTTCTTGGTGGAGTTTAGGAGCTGTTTTTTTGGGCACCGCTGTCGCTCCAGCCCTAACTGCTTTTGTACTGCTCCGCATGCACTTGGTGAGTGCGTTTCAATTGCCCCTGCGCACGGACCGTCAGTGGCCGCTGGCCGTTGCTGCTGCCGGCATGTACTGGGCCTACAAACTGAATGTTCGCTGGGGTTTTCCGGAGGTGCTGACTTGGTCTTTGCTGGCCGGTTGCGCCACTATATTCTTGGTGTACGGTGCGCTCCTGTGGACCAAAGCCAGCGGCCACACGGCCGGACTGGCCGCAGCCAGCGGCTCCATCGCTCTGGCTTCCTTGGAATGGGGCTGGTCTCCGGGGCCCCTGCTCGCTTCCGTATTTCTCTTGGGCGTAGTTGCCGCTGCCAGACTCCAGCTCCGCGCGCACACGCCCCTTGAAATTGCCTGGGGACTCCTCTTTGGTGCCTTGCCCGCCGTGGCCCTGTTGGCCGTGCGCGGGTGACATTGGCACGCTCCGTCGGTGGGAGGCGTCGTTCTCTCATTTCCTCTGCAGTTTCCGAGACTATGTGCTACATTCGTAACTGCAAAAATCCCCAACGATTCCAACCGATTCGACGATGAAACGCATTCTACTTCTCCTCGCCCTGGTGCTGACCGCATCCTTTGGCGCGCGCGCCTCCCACATTTTGGGCGGAGACATTCAATACAAATACGTGGGCGACTCCACGGGCGTACCCAACCAGTACCGGATCAAACTGGTCATTTACTGGGAGCAAACCGCTTTTGACCCGGGCGCAACCCAAACGGTAACCATCCGTTCGGCCAGTTGCAACATCAACACCAACGTCACGGTGACCCGTCCGGGTGCTGCCATAAGTGCTGCTAACTTAGGTGCTTACGATTGCATCCAGCAAGGAGCGGGCAGCTCCGTGTACAACCCCATGATCAACGTCCACTACGGATACGTTGTTTTGCCTCAGGTCTGCAACGACTACTACATGTACTGGCAAATCTGCTGCCGCGTATTCAACATTACGTCCTTGAACAACTCCGGCGGTCAAGGTTTTTACTTTGAAGCCGAATTGAACAACACGCTGGGCAAAAACTCTTCGCCCAGTTTCGTGTCCATTCCGTTGAGCTACATCTGCATCGGCGGCTACACCAACTACCTGCAGAACGCCATTGAGTTGGATGGGGACTCCATTGCCTACGAATTGCTCCCCGCACGACAGTTGGGCGGAACTACCGGTGTGGCACTGGGATACACCGCCGGCTACAGCTATACCTCTCCCATTACCACCAGCGCCGCCAATCCCTTTGCACTCAATGCTCAAACGGGGAACATCACCTTTACGGCTACTCAAGCAGAGACTTCGGTCATCGCCGTCCGAGTCAACGAATATCGATACGATACGCTCTATGGTTTTTGGGAAAAAGTGGGGTCCTCCAACCGAGAAATCCAGGTTACCGTGGCCAACAACTGTTTGCCCATCGTAAATGCCGGAGTAAAGTTGAAGTTCCCGTCCCCCGGAGTGAGCTTGGACAACCGCGGTCGTCAAGTTCGCCAATACAACTGCCTGGACTCCTCCGTAATGCTGCGCTTTACGTTGCCGGTGGAAATGACCTCCGTCTCCCCCGACGGCTCAGACTTCCGTTTGACCTCTCCCAACGGTCAACCCATTCCGATTTTAAATTTGGTAGGCTACCCGGATTTCAACGGAGAAACGGACAGTTTGTTGGTCAAATTGAGCAAGCCGCTTTCGTTGAACGGGGACTACTTCCTCTACTCCAAAGTGGGCAACGACGGAAACACCCTGCTGAACAAGTGCGGCAAGGACATGAACGAGTTCGACACCATCATTTTGAAGGTGAACAACTGCATCAATTTGGACATGCAGCTTCGGAACGTCTCCATCGATGAGGACGAACATCCGCATCTGTACTGGCGCATTGACCCCGCTACCTTCCCGTCCTACTTGTTCAACCTGTACCGCGTGTACCGTTCGGCGGACGGCGGTGCTTCCTACCAACCCATTGCTTCCTTGAACGACTCTGCGGCACGTGAATTTGTGGACGTCAGCGTAGACGCTGCCAAAGTAGATGCCCGATCCTACCGCTACTACGTGCAGATGATCCTGAACCAACAGCCCATGCCTCCCACCAACGTCGTGCACAGCATGTGGTTGCGTGGCGATTTGACCACGGCTTCGAGCGTGCCCGTGGTTTGGAACGAATACAACGGTTGGAACAACCCACAGTACCAAATTCAGTGGGGTACCAGCATTGGGCCCAATCTTTGGTTGTGGGAAAACTACGGTACGCCAAACGGGGACACCACCGCAACCGTAGTGCACCCGAACTTAGGGCCGGGTCTATACGCGGTGCGCATTCGTACGGTGCGCAACATGAGCCAAGTCTCAGCAGAAGATACCGCCTGGTCCAACTGGATTCAGGTAGGCGAGCCGGTACCGCCGATTCCGCCGATTGACTCCTTAACGGTGCCCAACGTATTCACCCCCAACGGCGACGGCCAAAACGACGGATTCACCATCCGCGGATTGATGAGCTACCAAACGGACCGCATTGTGAAGATTTTTGACCGCACCGGAATTTTGGTGTACGAGAACTACAACTACGACAACAGCAACCCTTGGAAGGGTGAAGACCGCCAAGGTCAGCCACTTCCGGCCGGTGTGTACTTCTACATCGTGGAAGCGTTTGACGCCGCCAACAACACGCCACCAGCTTACGCCGGTCGCCGTCGGCAGTGGAAGGGCAACGTGACGTTGCTGCAGAAGTAAGCCATCTTTTTTGAACGCGCCGGGAGGCGCGCTGAAGCGAGGGCCGCCCGGTGGGCGGCCCTCGCTGTTTTTAGGCCCATTTGTTTTCCGCCCGTGCTGTGTTTGTACGCTGTAGTTTTGTGCTGTGCCCGACGGTTTGGATCCCTTTGCCCATTTGCGCGTTTTCTTGCGCAGTCTGCCCGAAAAACCGGGCATCTACAAGCACATCGATGCCGAAGACAAGATTCTGTACATCGGGAAAGCCAAAAGCCTGAAGAACCGAGTCAACTCCTACTTCCGGGGCAAGCACGACAACCAACGCCTCCAAAACATGGTGCTTCAGGTCCGTCGGATTGAATTCATGGTGACGGAGACCGAGTACGAGGCGCTTTTGCTGGAAAATACCCTGATCAAAAAGGAGCAGCCCAAGTACAACATCAACCTGAAGGACGGCAAGAGCTACCCGTGGATCGTCATCAAAAAAGAGCGATTCCCGCGGGTTTACCCCACCTTTCAGTTCAAGCCGCGCGAAGGCGAATACTACGGACCCTACGTGTCCAGCAAGGGCATGTACACGGTGTTGGACTTGATCAAACAGCTGTATCCTTTGCGCACCTGCAATCTGGCCCTGACGAAAGACAACATTCGTCAAGGCAAATTCAAAGTTTGTTTGGAGTACCACCTCAAGAACTGCAAGGGGCCGTGCGTGGGAGATCAGTCTGAGACGGAATACGCGCGGACACTGGAATCCGTTCGCTCCCTCCTGAAAGGACGCCTGCGCAACGCCAAAAAAATACTCCACCAGCAGATGGAGGAGCAGGCCGCCGCGCTGGAGTTTGAGGCCGCACAAGAATCCAAGGAGCGCTTGCTGCTGTTGGAAAAATACCAGGCCAAGTCCACCGTGGTGAACCCAACGGTTGGAGACGCCGACGTCTTCACGCTATTGAGCGATGCTGAGTTTGCCTACGTCAACGGTTTGGTGCTGCGCGAAGGCGCGGTGGTGCGCGGGCACACCTTGGAGTTCAAAAAGAAACTGGACGAGTCCGACGCGGAACTTTTGGCCGTAGGCGTGGCCGAATTGCGGGAGCTCTTTGGCTCGGAGTCGTCGGAAATCCTGCTATCCCAACCGCTGGACTTGGAGATCGACGGGGTCAAGGTCACGGTTCCCCAGCGAGGCGATAAAGTGCGGCTGATTGAACTGTCTTTGCGCAACGCACGCGCCTACCGTCTGGAAAAGTTGAAGAATTTGAGCATTGTAGATCCGGACCGGCATGTAAACCGGTTGATGAAGCAGATGCAGACGGACCTTCGGTTGCCGGTGGAGCCGCGGCATTTTGAGTGTTTTGACAACTCCAATTTTCATGGGGATTTTCCGGTGAGCGCCTGCGTGGTGTTCAAAGACGGCAAACCGTCCAAACGGGACTACCGCCATTTCAACGTGAAAACGGTGGAGGGACCCAACGACTTTGCCACCATGGCGGAGGTCATTACGCGCCGCTACAAACGTTTGTTGGAGGAAGAGCAGCCGCTGCCGCAGTTGATTTTGGTGGACGGAGGAAAGGGGCAGCTCTCTGCCGCCTTAGAGGCCCTGAATGAACTGGGGTTGCGCGGCAAAATTTCCATCATCGGCATTGCCAAACGTTTGGAAGAACTGTACTACCCCGGAGACAGCGACCCCCTTTATTTGGACAAGCGGTCGGAAACGCTGAAGGTGCTTCAGCGCGCCCGGGACGAGGCGCATCGGTTTGGCATTACGCACCACAGAAACCGACGGAGCAAGGGAACCATTGCCACACGGCTGGAAACGATTCCTGGTGTGGGTCCGGCCACCGTGGAACTTTTGCTGTCCCACTTCAAAAGTGCGGCGGGCATTGAACGGGCTACGCTGGAGGAAGTGGTGGCGGTGGTGGGCAGCAAAAAGGCTGCGGCCGTCAAGGCGGCGTTGGATGCTCCCGAGGCGGAAAATTAGCCATTTCCCGAGCCGTCCAGCTGATTTGGAGGCAATTATCCTTTGAACTTTTTTTCGAGTGTCCGTGTTATCATGCTTAAATCAGGTGCTCAACCGGTGCAACAAAAGGAAGAATTCGGTCGATCTGGGGCGGATGCGGGCTCTCGACTTTTTGGGTCCTATCGGTACCTGTGGCCTTTGACTGCCATTTGGGTAGTTGTCCTCTGTTGCGCCCCGACCCATCTGAACGCACAACGGCAGAACAACCATTGGTACTTCGGATACAATTCTGCCCTGCAATTCTCAACCGGCTCGCCTGTTCCGTTGACCAACAGCGCAATGGCAACCAGCGAGGGTTCTGCAACGGTGTCGGATCGTCAAACGGGTGATTTGCTTTTCTACACCAACGGATTATCCATTTGGAACCGGAATCACGTTGTGATGCCCAACGGTTCTGGATTGCTAGGCGGGTCGCCAACGCTGACCTCGTCCACCACCGCCGCACTGATTGTTCCGCGTCCCTGGAATCCCAATCAATACTATGTTTTTACGGCCGACGAAGCGTTTGGCCCAAGTGGGCTTCGCTTCAACTTAGTAGACATGACCCTGAACGGAGGTTTGGGCGACGTGGTGAGCGGCCAAAAAAACGTTCTTGTTGAGAGCGATACGTACGAAAAAATCGCCTATGCCCCCAGGACGTCCGGGGGTTATTGGTTGATAACCCAAAAAGTCGACAACGTATACTGTGCATGGCCCATTACGTCCGCTGGAATTGGAGCGGCTGTTGTTTCTATTGCGGGCGCTGGCACATCAAATCCATCCGGCTGGATTAAATTCTCCAGCGATTTTACGCGAATGGCAAGCGTCAACCCCTTTGGAGGCGTAGACCTGCTGGGGTTTGATCAATCGACTGGATTGTTGCAATCGCAGGACACCTTGAGCATCCCTTGCTGCGGATCCGTCTACGGATTGGAATTCTCTCCAAGCGGTCGCTTTCTGTATGTGAGCTCGATTGCCAAAGGAGTCTATCAATTTGACTTGACGGCGCCCTCGGTGAACGGAAGTGGTGTTTACTTAGGAAGCGCCACCAGCAATGTGGCCTCCCTTCAATTAGGCCCAGATTGCATCCTTTATGCTGCTGGCGGTGCGTTGGCGTCCATCCCACAACCGGATTTGTTGGCTCCCAACTGTGGCTTTGTGCTTCCCACGCTCAATGTGGGAACCTCCTACGGACTGCCGCCCAAGGTCTTTTACGAAGATGAGGTTGTTCCAACTGCCGGCCAGGTTTCCATTTTGGACTCGTGTGCCGGCGATTCTTTGCGCTTTGCGTTGACCGGTGGTGCATTTACCGGTGCGTTGCAATGGGATCTGCGCAATGCAACCGGCTCCCTTCAATTGCGTTCTAATTCCACCAATACCGTCGCGGGCTTTCCGGGGCTGCCGTCGGGCAAGTACCTCGTGCAGGTTCGGGGAACCTTTGGCTGTGAAGCTTTTGAGCTTTTGGACAGCGTCCATGTGGTCGACTGCTCCAACACCTGTGCTGTGGGTATTGATGTCTCCGGTTTTTGTTCCGACGAGCCTATTCGTATCCGTGCAGTGGGTCCGGACTCCATTCAGAGCGCGCAATGGTCTTTGACCGGTGCTCAGGACTCAAGCTTCACCCGGTCCAGCAACAACTTGGAATGGGTTATTGCAGCGCTTCCTCCCGGAAACTATTGGATTCAAGTTCGGACTCAAGTTTTCTGTGCCACCAGCAGCACCCAAAACGACACCACAACCGTTTATTGGACCGTGGAAGATTGTCTTCCCTGCTCGCTGTTTGTACCGAACGCCTTCACCCCAAACGAGGATCAAATCAACGACGGGTTTTTCGCCAGTATTGATTCTTGTTCCTTCCGGGATTTCAATTTGAAAATTTTCAATCGCTGGGGACTTTTGGTCTTTGAATCAACGAATCCTTTTGAACCTTGGGAACCGGTAGACATTCCGGACGGCGTGTATGCCTATCGCGTATTCGTGCAAGACGCACGCGGCCGCGTCACCGACCGCACGGGTTTGGTGCACTTGATTCGATGACGTTTGGCCCCAACGTCAACACCATACGCTCTGCAATAATTCAAGACTTTTTCTCCTCCCGAAGCACCTTACCGTCCTCCAAGTGGAAGGTGCGTCGGGCGCGGTCCACCACACGGGGGTCGTGGGTGGAGAACAAGAACAAGGTGCCCTCCGTGCGGTTCAGGTCTACCATGATGTCCAACAGCGTGGAGGCGCTTTTGGAATCCAGGTTTGCGGTGGGTTCGTCCGCCAAAACAAAAGCGGGTTTGGACGCCAGCGCGCGCGCCACAGCCACGCGTTGCTGTTGACCTCCAGACAGTTGTGCCGGGCGGTGGTGGGCCTTGTCTGCCAATCCTACGGCGTCCAACAGCTCCATACCGCGTCGGTTGCGCTCGGCCGCGGCAACACCTTGCAACTCCAAAATAAAGACGGTATTCTCCAGGGCCGTCAACACGGGAATGAGGTTGTAAGCCTGAAAAACAAAACCAATGTGCTCCAGTCGGAACCGAACCAAGTCCGCGTCGGAAAGAGTGCTCAAATCGGTGCCGCTCACCACCACACTTCCTGCAGTAGGGCGGTCCAGCCCCCCAATCAAGTTGAGCAGGGTGGTTTTTCCGCAGCCCGAAGGTCCTACAAGTGCGGCGAATTCGCCGGCCTCCAGCGTCAAATCAACGGAATCCACCGCCACCACGTCGGAGGCCGTTTCGGTGTATACTTTGCGGAGGTTGGAAAGAGTAATGAGGCTCATAGGGCGCGCATGCTTTCGATGGGATTGAGGGAGACGGCTTTGCGTGCAGGCATCAGAGACGCCAAAAGGGATAGAACAAAAACCAAGGCCACCACGGGCAAGTACCAGTGGGTCACCACTTGGGGGTAGATGACGGGCGAAATGCCGAATTCAGCAAGGCCGTCGGCAAATGCTTCTAAGGAAATTCCGGTGCGGTTGGTGACCACCAGGGTGGCGTGGCCCAACAGGAGGCCAAAGGGTAGCCCGATGCCGGTGAGCAAGACGGTTTCCAGCACCACCAATGCAAAAACGCGCTGGCGGGTGAGGCCCACGGCCATCAACATGCCCAGCTCCCGTTGACGCTCCAAAATAGCCATGAGCATGGTATTCAGGATGCCAAAGGCCATGGCCAAAAGCATGATGCCCATAAACAGGAGCAACGCTTGGGCCATTATTTCGTCTACGTAGCCCATTTCCGGGGCCGTTTTGCGCCAAGATTTCACCTGAAATGCGGGGAAATCTTCTTGAATCTGGTCGCAAACCGCTTCCAAAGACTCTTTCTGGCGCGCAGCCGACGGATCGATCCGAAAAGCTAAGTCGTGCGCTGCATGCGGAACACCCAGTTCGGTTGCGAGTTTGTCCATGCGAACGTAGGCCACGGCTTCCTCCGTGAGGTTGGAGGTGCCGTCGTAGAGACCTTCCACGGTGTACAAGGTGCTGTGGACGGTGGCGGCGGTGTCCTGGTAGGTAAAAACGACGGGGTCCCCCACGCGCAAATCCAAGCGTTTGGCCAAGGCCTGGCCCACCACCACGCCGTTGAATTCGCGTGCGGTGTCGGTCAAAAAAGCGCCGTGGGGCAAGCGGTGCGGAACGGTGAAGAGCTGGGCTTCTCGCTGGGGATCCACTCCTTGGAGGAGCAATCCGCTGGAACCCAGGGCCGCCTGCACCATGGCGGGCACTTGCAAGCGCGGAGCCACCCCGCGCACGTCCGGGCGGGCCTCCAACTGAGCAACGGCGGCAGAAGCATTGGGTAGGAGGGCGCGCAGGTTGGTGCCGTCTGCGGTGTAGCCCGCAACGTGAACGTGGCCGTGGGCCAAATAGTCGTCGATGGCGTCTTGCACACGGGCGTCGTTGATGCCGCTGGCCCAGCCCATGAGGAAGAGCCCAGCCCACACACCCAATCCCATGGAAACAAATACCACGGAGCTGCGCACGGGATTGCGCCAGATGTTGCGCCACGCCATGCGCAGCAGGAGTACCAAACCGGGCGTCATCCGCGAAAAACCGTTGGAGCGTTAAACACAGCGCGCACCGGCCACAAAGCCACCAGAACGGCCAACAACCAAATGAGCAGGGCGTGGGTCACCACAATGGAGGGGTCCATGCTGGGGGGTAAAATGGGCGCCCAGCCCTGACGTACAATAGCTTCCGCCAATTCTCCGCGCAACCGCAGGGGGTATACGTGCATCACTTCCATGGCCAACCGACCGGCGCCGCCGCCAATCAAGGCACCCAATGCCGCCAGAAAGGTCGCCTCCAGAAAGACGGTGGCGGCCAGGAGCCGACGAGAAACTCCCAGTGCGATTTGCATGCTGAACTCGCGTTTGCGTTCCTCCGCCAGCATCAGCATGGTGCCCAACAAGCCAAAACCAATGACCACGTACAGCACGGAAAGCACCACCAACCCGCCGGTGGAATCCGCGCGAATGGCTTGGTCCAGCTCCGGCATTCGCTCCTCCCAAGTGCGCCAAACGGCTCCTTCCAGCGGATGGTCTTGGGGCAGCCGCGCCGCTACGGCGCGGTGGTTGGTGGGTTCGTCCGGAGACAAAACCACGGAGGTCCACATCCCGTAAGCGCCGTAAAACTGTTGGGCGTCGGGCAGGGAAATAACGGCCAAACGCTTCTCCAAATCCGGATTTCCCACGGTGACTTCGCCGGCCACCACAAACCCTCCGTTGGCCAGGCTGCCTTGGTACCCTTGGCCCAAACCCACCACGGAGTCGCCCACGGTGACGCCCAGCTGCCGCGCCAATCCGGGGCCCAGCCAAATGCTTCCGGGCGGGCCGTCGCCCACGCCGCGCTTTTCGCGCGCCGCGTCTATCCCCACCAATTGGGCGGCACTCCCACCCTGGGCGCCACTGAGCCAAGCAAACCCAGAAACGCGCGGCGCGGCCTTGCCCACCTGATCGTCTGCCTCTACGGCCGCCAGCCACTCCGGATTTTCCGGCAAGGCCGCGTCCAAAGACTGCAGGGGCCAATACCCCTCGGCTGCAACCTCTGTGTAGCCCAAAACATTGCCCACCAAGGTCTCGATCATGTGGCCGTACACGCCCAGCTGCAGCGACCGCATGACCACCGCAAAAAACAACGCAAAGGCTACGGCCGCCAAAGAAATAGCACTGCGGCGGCGGTTGCGCCCCAAATTACGCCACGCCAAACGCAGCGCCAAGCGCACGGCCCCCTGCGGCGGCTTTTGGAAAGCGATCATTGAACGGGAAGAGCCTTCAATTTATCCACCGTAAAAAAGGAAGGCGCCAATCCGGGCCGCTTCTCCCATTTCAGGATTTCCATGCGGGTATGCTGCTTCTTGCCCGCCGGTTGAAAACGAAGGTCTGCGGGCATGCGAACGCCGTCGAACGTCTTGTACGCCAAAACGTCCAAGGTTTGGGCCAATTTGCCCCGACGGTCCAAATACTCCACGCGTACCACGTCGGATTTATCGTAGGCCAGGTGCAGCCGAACCTCCGACCAAACCACCGGCAACCCCGGCTTGGGTACTGCGGCGATTACACGGCATTTTCGGCCGTTTGTGGCGACGGCTTCTTCGCGCACCGTCAACGAGTAGTCTTTGGAAAACGAGGCCTCCCCCAATAACTGATCCAGTTGAAGGTCAGAGCCCATCCAGCCCTGCATGAGCATGGAGGCCGGCAATTGAACCACTTGCTTGGCTTTGGGCAAGTAGCTCCACATTTTTTGGTTGGCGCGCAGGTAGGCCGTTCCCTTGTCTTGGGCGGGTGCCAAAACTTCCGCCAGCGCGTGGGTGTTGCCCAGGGTCCAGGCCCGCACCTCCATCACCCGAGTGTAGGTAGGTCGAACCGACGAAACCCGAACGGTGGAGTAGGCGTTGTAGCGCACTTGACTGGCTTCCGCGGCGGTAACCCAAGCTTTGGGGTCCTGGGCGGAGAGGGGCGCAAACCCAACGAGAATCGTTAGCAAAAAGAAGGCCCACTTGCCCCCCCGTGAACCCAAACGGCGTAACTTTGTTTCCATTGTAAATCTAGACGCTCCAAAGGTATGTACCCCGAAGATTTGATTGCTCCCATGCGCCAAGAATTGGTGCACGCAGGTTTTGTTGAAGCGCGTACCCCGGAAGCCGTGGACGCTGCCTTGTTAAACGCGGAAGGCACCACATTGTTTGTGGTGAATTCGGTTTGCGGCTGCGCCGCTGGCACGGCGCGTCCGGGTGTTGTTTTCGCCGTACAACAAGCAGCCCACAAGCCTACCCGTCTGATGACGGCTTTTGCCGGCAACGACACCCAAGCGGTGAACCGTGCTCGTGAACTGATGCTGCCTTTCCCTCCTTCCTCGCCGTGCATGGCGTTGTTCAAGGACGGTGAATTGGTGCACATGATTGAACGCCACCACATCGAAGGTCGGTCGGCCCAAATGATTGCAGAAAATTTGCTGCAAGCATTTGAGGAGCACTGCGCGTAAACGTTCAACCCGACGGTTCGCCTAGTGCGCTCGCCGTCGCGCATGTTCCGGCAAGCACCGCTCTGTGGGTTTTGCTTAAAATTCGATCCAACCGCCCCAAACCAGGGGCGGTTTTTTTTATTCAGATATCTCGAGTCGGTGGTCGATCCATCGGATGCGGTTTGCTTCCGTCGGTTAAAAAAATGTTAACGGGTCCTCCTGGGGTATATTGTATTTTATACACTTATTGCCTACTTTGGTGCCTCAATTTCACGGCAACACAAAAATCTTCGCATGATGAAACCCCTACACTGGCTGGCGGCAGCTGCATTGTCCTTGGGACTCTCTGCATCTGCAGCAGCACAAAACGGAACCATTCGAGGCACCGTTTCGTCCAACAAGGGCGAAACCTTACCGGGCGTAAGTGTAAAAGTTGAAGGCAAATCTTACGCTGTTGTAACGAATGCTAGCGGCGTTTACCAGTTGAGTGTCCCCGCCGGCACCTACAAGCTTGTAGCCAGCGGCATGGGGTACAAAGCCGCCAGCAAAACGGGAACCGTGGTTGCAGGCAAGGACCTGAACCTCAATTTCATCCTTTCCGAAGACGTCAGTGTTTTAGAAGATGTGGTGGTCATCGGTTACGGCCAGTCCAGTACCAAAGACTTGACGGGATCGCTGGTGAGCGTAAAATCCCGC
>CAZDDX010000002.1:372722-378294 GCA_964504345.1 uncultured Owenweeksia sp.
AACGTGGTTTATTCGGTGCGCAACAACCGCAACCAAGTCAATGTGTTGAGTGCGGACGAATTTGCTAATGCCGTGAACACTTACGGAACGAAAGCACAAATTGCCCGTTTGGCTACTGCCCCAGGCTGGACCAAAGTGGCCCGCAACGGAGCAAGCACCTTCGATTCCATCATCCCTACGGACAGTGCTACGCGAACCAATTGGCAGGATGTCATCTACCAAACGGGCATGGTGCAAGACGTGAACATTGCGTTCACCGGCGGTATCAAAAACCTTCCCTACCGTTTGAGCTTGGGACGCTACCACGAAACCGGTGTTTTGCGCCGGTCGGAACTCGCCCGCTACAGCGCCAGTTTGAATGCTTCACCCGAATTGATCAAGGGCAAGTTGAAGGCCAACTTCGCCGGTAAGTTGATCAACTCCACCCAGAATTACTCCAACACCGGCGCCATCGGAACGGCGGTCACGTTTGACCCCACACGTCCGGTATACAGCGGAGACACCTCCTTGGGCGGCTACTTCGAGTGGATTCGGAACAACGAGCCCAACGCACTGTCCCCAAAAAACCCATTGGGTTTGATTGAACAGCGAACCGACATTGGACACAACACGCGCTTGCTGGGCAACGTCCTCTTTGACTACAAAGCAACAGCGGACGATAAGCTTCACTTGTACCTGAATTTGGGTGGTGAACACTCCAACACCAACGGTAACTTCTTTACCCCAGCAACAGCCGCCGCACAGTGGTTCCAGGGCGGTGAAAAGGGCCAATACGCCTCTACCCGCACCAACCGCTTGTTTGAAGCCTACTTCAATTACAAAACCAACCTTTCTGCCAACATCAAAACGGATCTGACCGGCGGTTATTCGTTCCAGCATTGGAGCACCACCAGCCCCACGTTCCCGGTTTTGAATGCGGACGGTTCGGACACCATGGTGGCCCCCGCAGCGAACGATTTCTTCACGGAAAACGCCTTGATGTCCTTCTACGGACGTTGGAACGTAAATGCCTACGACAAGTACTTGTTTACCTTCACTTTGCGTCAAGACGGTTCCTCCCGCTTCTCCAAAGAAAGCCGTTGGGGCCTCTTCCCTTCTGCGGCGGTGGCGCATAACCTGTTGAAAGAAAGCTTCTTGGCTGGCAACACCACCTTCTCTACCTTGAAGTGGCGCGCCGGTTGGGGCATCACGGGTCAGCAAGACATTTTCAACGACTACGCGTACATCCCCAACTACATGCCCAGCTCCAGCACGGCGTCGTACCAATTTGGCAACGACTTCGTGACGATGCTGCGTCCGGATGCGTATGACTACAACCTGCAGTGGGAAAAAACTGCCACCACGAACATCGGTTTGGACTTTGGTTTCTTGAAAAACCGCATCAACGGTGCGGTAGACGTGTACCAGAAATACACCTACGACCTGTTGGGCATTGTGCCCATCCCGGCTGGAACCAACTTCTCCAACCGCGTTCTGACCAACGTGGGCCAAATGTCCAACCGCGGTATAGAAGCCAACGTCAACTTCGTCTTGGTTTCCAACGAAACATCGTCGTTTGAAATTGGCGTCAACGGAGCATTGAACCGCAACAAAATTCTGAAACTGGCGCTGGTGGACGACACCGCTAGCCCGGGCATTCAAGTTGGGGGTATCTCCGGCGGGGTGGGCAACACCATCCAGATCCACGCCTTGAACAACCCCATGTTCACGTACTTCGCGTTTGAACAGCGCTTTGACGCGAACGGACGCCCCATCGAAAAGAGCACCACTCCGAATTTGGGCAGCTACTCCGGTACGGTAGACATCGATGGCGACGGTAAAATCTCGGACATCGAAGCCTACGTAGATCAGAACGGCGACGGCGTCATCAACACCGCGGACTTGAAGGTCTTCCGCAATAGAACTCCGGAACCCCGCACCTTGTTTGGCATGAGCTTGAACTTCACGCACAAGCGTTGGAGCGGTGGTGCTACGGTTCGCGCTGAATTGGGTCAATACGTCTACAATAACGTACGCTCCGTAAACGGCAACTACTTCTCCGTAGGCGGTTCGCAACCCCATTTGACGAACCTCACAACGGACTTTTTGGAGAGCCAATTCCGCACCCCGCAGTACCTCTCCAGCTACTATTTGGAAAACGCCTCGTATTTGCGTTTGGACAACTTGTACTTGTCTTACAACCTGGGTAAGCTTTACAAGGACCGCTTTGCGTCCAGCCTGAACATCTCCATGCAGAATGCCTTGGTTCTCACCAAGTACCGCGGCTTGGATCCTGAAATTGCCGGAGGAATTGACAACAACCTATACCCCCGTCCGCGCGTGTTCAACATCCAACTCAATGTTCAACTGTAATCTCCCGAACCGATGAAAATTGCGAAAAACCTTTCCCTTTTGGCCGGCGTCGCGTTGCTGGTGGGTTCGTGCGCCAAGGATTTGAACCTTACGCCCAAGTATGGAATGAACGCAGAGGCCGTTTACTCCGACTTTGAAAACTACGACAACGTCTTGGCCAAGCTGTACGGCGGTCTAGCGGTGTCCGGCAACAACGGTCCCGCGGGTCAACCGGACATTTCCGGCATTGACGAAGGCTTCTCCCAGTACATCCGTTTGCTGTGGAACCTGCAGGAATTGCCCACAGACGAAGTGGTTTGCGGCTGGAACGACCCAGGAGTACCGGAGTTGGTGACCATGACGTGGGATCCCACGAGCTCTTTTGTCAACAGTTTCTACTACCGTACGTTCTACCAGATCGCCTTGGCCAACGAGTTTATTCGCTACACCACGGACGAGTGGATGGACAGCAAAGGGTTCACGGCGGAGCAAAAGTTGGTGATCAAGCAGATGAAGGCGGAAGCACGCTTCTTGCGCGCCTTGAGCTATTACCACGCAATGGATCTATACGGAAATATTCCATTTGTGGACGAGTCCGACCGCCCCGGTGTTTACTACCCAGAGCGCAAAACCCGTGCGGAAATATTTGCGTACGTGGTGGACGAGTTGAACGCCATCGAAGCGGACATGCCCAACCAGATCAATACGATGTACGGCCGCGCCTCCAAAGGTGCCTTGTATGCCTTGCGTGCTAAGGTTTACTTGAACGCAGAAGTATACACCGGCACGCCCAAATGGAACGAATGCCTTGCAGACTGCGAGCGGGTGATTCAAGAAGGTTACACACTGGATCCCAATTACCGCCACATGTTTTTGGCAGATAATCATTTGAGCCCTGAATTCATCTTTGCTGTTCCATTTGACGGCAACCGCACCCGGAACTACGGCGGAACCACCTTCTTGGTACACGCCAGCATGCACAACCAAATCTATGGAATTGCCTATGGAACTACCTCTGCCTGGCAAGGTTTGCGCGCCCGCAAATCATTCACGGATGTATTGAGCGACAGCCTGGATACGCGCTACACCTTTGCCATCCGAGGTCGAGATATTTCTGGAACGGATACAACCTACACGCGTCAATCAGACACGATCGACGATTTTGCCGATCCGTACCAAGGATATGTGGTGACCAAGTGGCGGAACGTAGACCGCAACGGAACTGCAGGGGTTGAACCGGTTACGTTTGTGGACGTTGATTTCCCCATGTTCCGTTTAGCGGATATTTACCTGATGTACGCCGAATGCGCCGTGCGCACCGGCACCAACCAGGGGACGGCACTTGGCTACTTCAACGATCTGCGCACCCGCGCGTACGGCAACAGCAGCAACCATGTGGCATCGCTCAACTTGGAGTTGATTTTGGCCGAACGCATGCGGGAGCTGCACTACGAAGCCCACCGTCGTCAAGACTTGGTGCGCTTCGGTAAATTTGCAGGAAGCTCCTACATCTGGCCGTTTAAAGGAGGTGTAAAAGAGGGTACGTCCACCGGTTCCCACTTGGATCTTTACCCCTTACCGGCATCAGATGTTTTGGCCAATCCCAATCTCCGTCAAAACGAAGGTTACTAAGAAACATTCCAAAATCACCCGTAAATTAGACCCTCAACCCAATTTCCTAAATACACACAACAAAATGAAAAAAACCCTTACTCTTGCTGCTGCTCTGGTTGCCAGCGCAGCTTTCGCTCAAGTCTCTGTGACTTACAAAGTGGACATCACCGATTACTTGGCTGCCGGCAACACCGTGGGTGCTAACGGTATGCGCGTAGGCGGCAACTTCCAAACCCAAGGCGCTACCAATGGTGGCACGGCCATGGCCGATTGGTCCCCCAGCAATGCTGCATCTGCCATGACCGACGAAGGCAGCAACATCTGGGCTGTAACCGTAAACTACCCTGCTTCTGCTGTTGGTGCAACGCAATTGTACAAGTTTGTCAACAACGATTGGGGAACCAACGAAGGTGGCTCCGGTACCACAATTGTAACCGACAACTGCGGCGTGGACGACGGTTCCGGCAACATCAACCGCACCTTGGTGGTTCCTGCTGCCAACGCTGCGTTTTTGTTCTGCTACGACGCTTGCTTCCAGTGCGACGGTACTTCACCGAACTTGAGCACCCGCGAGTTGTCTTTGAACGACTTGACCGTTTCTCCAAACCCTGCTGCTGACTTCACGAAAGTAGCTTTCTCTACCCGTAAAGCTGGCGACGTATCCGTACGCGTTTTGAACCTGTTGGGTCAGGAAGTGAAGACTTTGGCCGCTGGTTCTTTGGAAGCCGGCAACCACAGCTTCGTTTGGAACCTGGATGCCAACAACGGCGGTGCTGTTGAAATGGGCACCTACATGGTAGAAATCGTTGCCAACGGTGTTAAATCCGTAGAAAAGGTATTCGTTACCAAGTAATATTTTTCTCTGGGTTAGGGAAAAAGGGGGGCCGCATGCGGCCCCTTTTTTTTGCCCAAAACCCTAACTTCGTTGCATGAATAATACGTCGCCCATGTTCTGGAAAAATGCACTGAACCACACCTTAAGTACCGCCGCTCTGCTTCTCTTCACGGCGGGATTCGCTTGGGCAGACAAAGGCCCCACAGCCCCCGAACGCGTGGATCCGCCCCATTGGTGGGTAGGCATGGCCAACGACACCCTTCGGCTGTTGGTGAAATCCCCGGCCCTTCAGGGAAAGTGTGCTGTGGTCCCCCAATTCAAAAACAAGGACGTGCGGATGCTGTCCAGCACGGTTTTGAAGAACGGTGGATACTTGAAGATTGTGCTCTGGTTGGACCCCAACGCGGAACCGGTGAACCTGCCCTTTTCCGTGGAGACCCCGTCGGGCACCCTGAATTTCACATACGCCTTGAAACCGCGCGATGCTTCCAAACGCCAGCTCATGGGGCTGGACGCGTCGGACCAGATGTACTTGATCACGCCGGACCGCTTTGCCAACGGAGACCCCAAGAACGACCGCGTGGAAGGCCAATTGGAAATGAGCTTGAACCGCAAGGAGCCGTACGACCGCCACGGCGGCGATTTGGCGGGCATTGAAAAGCATTTGGACTACGTTCAATCCTTGGGCGTTACGGCCGTTTGGATCAACCCCTGGCTGGCCAACAACCAAGTGCGCGCCTCCTACCACGGGTACGCCATCACGGACCACTACTTGGTGGATCCGCGCTTTGG